>DATNDG010000064.1:0-21317 GCA_035553515.1 Allostellaceae bacterium
CTCACCACGCTGCGGCCGCACCAGAAGAATGCCGCCGGTAAGCGCAATCCGACCTACCGCTGCCTGTTTCCCGAGCCGCCGCCGGACGGCACGGTGCCGGCTTGCGCCGAAGCCGGCATTCTCGGCGCGCTGCCGGGCGTGCTCGGTTCGATGATGGCGCTCGAGGTGATCCGTGAGATTGTCGGTTTCGGCGAGGGCCTGGTCGGACGCTTGTTGATGGTGGACGCGCGCTCGATGCGTTTCGAAACGCTCACCTATGCGTGGGACATCAACAATCCGCTGAGCGGCGAACAACCCACGATCAAGGATTTGTCACAACATCGACGGTAGCACCCGATCGGGCGGCCGGTGGCCGTCCATGAAGGTCTTGATGTTGATGATGACCTTCTCGCCCATGTCGATGCGGCCTTCGAGCGTGGCCGAGCTCATATGCGGCAGCAGCACGACATTGTCGAGCCTGAGCAGCTTCGGGCTCACCGCCGGCTCATGCTCGAAGACGTCGAGCCCGGCGCCGGCGAGCTCGCGGTTCATCAGCATGCGGGTGAGCGCGTCCTCGTCGATGACCTCGCCGCGCGCCGTGTTGACGATGACGCAATGCGGGCGGAGCAGCTTGAGACGACGCGCCGAGAGCAGGTGAAATGTTGCCGGCGTGTGCGGGCAGTTGACCGAGACGATGTCGACCCGCGCCAGCATCTGGTCGAGGCTCTCCCAATATGTGGCTTCGAGCTCCTGCGCCGTCTCCTCCTCGACGCGGCGCCGGTTGTGATAGTGGATCGAGAGGCCGAAGCCGCGGGCGCGCCGCGCCACCGCCTGGCCGATGCGGCCCATGCCGACGATGCCGAGGCGCTTGCCCCAGAGGCGATGGCCGAGCATGAAGGTCGGCCCCCAGCCGGTCCACTTGCCCTGGCGGATGAGCCGCTCGCCCTCGGCGAGCCGGCGCGCGCTGGCGAGGATCAGCGCCATGGTCATGTCGGCCGTATCCTCGGTCAGCACCGCCGGCGTGTTGGTGACGGTGATGCCGCGGGTGCGCGCGCTGGCGATGTCGAGATGGTCGACGCCGGCACCGAAGGAAGCAATGAGCTTCAGCCTCGGGCCCGCCTGGGCGAGAAGCGCCGCATCGATCCGGTCGGTGATGGTCGGCACCAGCACATCGGCCTGCTGTACCGCGGCGACGAGCTGCGCCTGGGTCATCGGCGTGTCGTCGAGATTGAGCCGGGTGTCGAACAGCTCCATCATCCGCGTCTCGATCGCATCCGGCAGCTTGCGCGTGACGATGACCAGCGGCTTCTTCGACGGCATCGGCTCCCTCATTGGCGGCCGTTCCCGGCCGCCTCGCCAAGCCCATACCAAGCGCCGTCCCGGGTGTCCAGCCTGGGAACCTGTCCGGCTGCGCGCCCGCATTTTGCCGCGCCCCGCGCGGCCGGCTTGACCCGGCGAATCAGCGGGTTTAGAGGATGATTCCGTGCTCAAGCTTTTCCGCGGCCGCTCGACCATTTTGCGCCTGCCCTGGTGGCTCGCGGTGCTGACCGTGCTGCACGGCCTCGCCCATGACGCCGGCGCCAGCGAGAAAGCGCTGCCGTTGCCGCGCTTCGTCAGCCTGCGCGAGGGCGAGGTCAATCTCCGCTCCGGGCCGGGCGAGCGTTACCCGATCGACTGGGTGCTCACCCGGAAGGGCATGCCGGTCGAGATCCTCCAGGAATTCGACGTGTGGCGGAAGATCCGCGACCCGGCGGGCAGCGTCGGCTGGGTGCATCAGCGCATGGTCACCGGCACGCGCACGGTGATGGTCACCGGCGCCATTCGCACGCTGCATGCCGACGACAATCCGGCCTCGCCCGCCGTGGCCCGCGCCGAGCCCGGCGTCATCGCGCAGCTCCTGGCCTGTCACGGCGAGTGGTGCCGCGTCGAGGCGAAGGACATCAAGGGCTGGCTGAAGCGCAGCGAGATCTGGGGGGTGTACGCCGAGGAGGCCGTGCCCTAGGGATCGTTCCCGCAGCATCGAGGCGGGAGGGGCGGATGGGCGTTCTCGACGGCAAGGTTGCGGTGGTCGCGGGGGGCACCAGCGGCATCGGCGCCGGCATCGCCGAGCTCTTCGCGGCCGAGGGCGCTGAAGTCGTGGTCGCGAGCCCGTTCCCCGAAGAAGGCGAGGCGCTGGCGGCGAAGCTCGGCTCGGCCGTGCGCTTCCGCCGCGCCGATGTGAGCCAGGAAGCCGAGGTGAAGGCGCTGGTCGAGAGCGCGCTCGCGGCGCATGGCCGGCTCGATTGCATGGTCAACAATGCCGGCATCGCCGGGCGCTTCTCCGGCATCGCCGCGCTCGACCTCGAGCAGTACGAGCGCACGCTTGCGGTGGTGCTGCGCGGCGTCGTGCTCGGCACCAAGCATGCCGCCGCGGCGATGCTGGCGCAGGGCTTCGGCAGCATCGTCAACACCGGCAGCATCGCCGGCTCGCGTGCCGGCTACGGCCCCTATGATTATTGTGCCGCCAAGGCCGCGGTCATCCATTTCACCCGCTGCGTCGCCATGGAGCTCGGCGAGAAGGGCGTGCGCGCCAACAGCATCTCGCCCGGCGGCATCGTCACGCCGATCTTCGCCAAGGCGCTGAACCTGCTGCCCGAGCAGGTGGGCCAGACCTTCGCGCCGCTCGAGAGCGCGCTCGCCCGCTGGCACCCGATCCCGCGCGCCGGCCGGCCGCGCGACATCGCCGAGGCCGCGCTCTTCCTGGCGAGCGACGCCGCGAGCTTCGTCAACGGTCACGACCTCGTCGTCGATGGCGGGCTGGTCGCCGGCCGGAGCTGGGCGCAGCAACGCGCCGCGACCGCCGAGCTGGTGGCGGCGCTGAAGCCGGCGGGCGCCCGGTGAGCGCGCGCATCCGCCTGTCGGCCGACGCGGCGCGGGCGCTCGGCGAAGGCGCGCTCCAGGGCCTCGGTTATGACGCCGAGGAGGCGCGCATCATCGCCGACCATGTCATCGACGCGGCGCTCTGCGGCTACGAGTATTCGGGCCTCGCGAAGATCCTGAACCTGCCCGAGCATCCGCGCTTCAAGCTGCCGCGGCGCAAGATGAGCGTGCTGCGCGAGACGGCGGTCTCGCGGCTTTACGATGGCGGCAACAATAACGGCATGCTGGCGATGCACTACGCCGCCGAGGCGGCGATCGAGCGCGCGAGGCAGACGGGCTTCGCCGTGATCGGCGTCACCAACAGCTGGGTGAGCGGGCGGAGCGCCTATTACGTCGAGCGTATCGCGCGTGCCGGTCTCGTTGCCCTCCACACCGCGAGCAGCTCACGCGCCGTGGCGCCCGTCGGCGGCACAAAGCCGGTTCTCGGCACCAACCCGATCGCCTTTGGGCTGCCGGCGGCGCATGACGTGGTTGTCTTCGACATGGGCACCTCGGCCTACATGCTGACCGAGCTCATGCTGCGCGAGCGCCTCGGCGAGAGCCTGCCCGAGGGGGTCGCGATCGACGCCGAGGGCCGGCCGACGCGCGATCCCGGATCGGCGCGCCAAGGTGCGCTGCTGCCCTTTGGCGGCCACAAGGGCTATGGGCTGGCGCTCATGGTTCATCTGCTGGGCATTCTCGCCGGCTCGGCGCTCGATGCCGATGGCGACAACGGCTATCTCTTCATCGCCTTCACGCCGGAGCTGCTGCGCCCGCTCGACGCCTTCAAGCGCGAGGTGAGCGCGTTCCTCGATCGCGTGCGCGCGACGCCGCGCGCGCCGGGCGTGCCCGAGATCCGCATCCCCTCCGAGCACGCCTTCCGCCACCGCGCCAGAGCGCTCCGCGAGGGCATCGAGGTCGACGGTCTCGTCCATGACGCGCTGCAGCACCTGGCGCAGAACGCGGCGTGACCTTATGAGGAAAACGCTGGGACGAACGATTGTGCGTCCTTCGACTGCTCGCGGCGCTCGCGCTCAGGATGAGGTAAATTTCTTTGTGCCGCAAAGAATTTACCTCATCCTGAGCTTGTCGAAGGACGCACGGCGGAATTGCGTCGACCGCCCTAGGATCCGGATTTCTCCGTGATCCCTTCCTCGTTGCGTCGCTCGCTGATCTTGTCGCGGGATGCATGGTCGAGCGCCCAGAGCTGCTTGTTGTACTGCTCCTCGGTCAAGCTGCCCTGGTCGCGCTGCTGCGCCAGCGCTTGCCGCTTCCGGGCGTAGTCGTCATAGAGATCGAGAGTTGAAGGCTCCTCCTGGGCCCAGACCGGGCGCTCATGCGCGGCGAGGCAGGAGACGAGCGCCGTCTTGTTCGGCCAATCCTTGTCGCGGCAGGGGTCATCGGCCTGTCTCAGATCGGTGACGAGCTTGCTGCTGCTGCACCCCGCGAGCAGCAATCCACCGGCAATGATGAGCATCGTCGCGCCGCGCATCCGCTGCCCCGAGAGCCTCTCTCATGAGGCATACGCCTTGGCGGGGCATGGCGTTCACCGCCGTCGCGGTCGGCGATCTTCTCAGCCGAGATCCTGCGCCAGCGCCGCGCGGACGCCTTCCGGCATGACCGCCAGATGTCCGTAACTGGCGTGGTCGATGCCGACCATGACTTGTGTTCCCGGCGCACGGAAGCGCGCTTTCTGGCTCTCGCTCAGGGGAAAGCGCAGGAACTGCACCGAGGAGGCCTTGCCGTCGGGGGTGGTGTTCTCGCGCGTCGGATCGGGCACTCCCGCGACGCGCTCGCCGGCGACCGACAGGAACATGTGATGCTCGACGCCGCCGAGCCGCGCCAGCGCCCGCTCGCGCTGCGCCGGGTCGTCGATCTCGAACATGACCGTGGCGATGAGTTCGTCGCCCTTGGGCACCAGCGGGTTGTAGGCCGCAAGCTCGTCGGCGATCTGCTGCTCGCCGCCGCGCTCGATGTAGAGCATCTCGTGGATCTGGTGCCACATCGTGTCGTAGCTCTCGAAATAGAAGGTGCAGAACGGCCCGACCTCGATGCGGCGGTTGCGCTTCACCTCGCTGATGCGGCGGCGATGCTCGCGTCGCTCGTTGGTATATTGCTCGACCGGCAGAATGTCGGCGCGGGTGATCTCTCGCTTCAATGCCATGGCAATCCTCATTCGCGCAGGAGCCCGTAGGCGCGGGCGAAGAGCTCGATCGGATGGAAGGCTTCCTTGGGCGGCGGGGACTCGCCGTCGAGCGCCGCCATGCCCTGGAGGATATGCGTGGCGGCGAGCGGCATTCCGAGGCGACGAAAGCCTTGTCGTTTTTTGCCGCCTGGCGCGCTGCCGGCTTTCCCACCTTGAGCGCCACGTCGAAATTCTCCTTGAGCACGCCCCAGGAGCCGCCGTGCCCGGAGCAGCGCTCGATGACGGCGAGATCCGGCTCCGGCAGGAGGCGCAGCATCTCCGCCGCCTTGGCACCCATGTTCTGCGCGCGCGCATGGCAGGCGAGATGCAAGCTGACACCGCCGGAAAGCTTCTCCAGCCCGGGTGCCAGCCCCTCCTTCTTGGCGATGTCGACGATGTACTCGCTGATGTCGAAGGTCGCCTGCGCGAGGCGCTTCACGCCTACATCCTCGGGCAGGATCAGCGGCCATTCGAATTTCAGCATCAGCGCGCAGGACGGCACCAGCGCCACCACGTCGAAGCCCCGCTCGACATAGGGCAGCAGCGCCGCCGAGACTTGGCGCGCCTGCTCGGCGACGCGCGCGATGTCGCCCTGCTCCAGATGCGGCATGCCGCAGCAGCGCGGATAGACGACTTCGCTGGCGACGCTGTTCTTCGCCAACACGGCGCGCGTCGCCTCGCCGATCCGCGGGTTGTTGTAGTTGACGAAGCAGGTGGCGTAGAGCACCGCCTTGCGGCCATGGGCGGGCGCGGTGGCATCGACCTTGGGCGCATCGCCCTTGGCGCGCATCGTGAAGCTCTTGCCGTGGAATTTCGGCAGCTCGGCGCGCCGGTCGATATGCGCGAGCTTCTCCATCGCCGGCCGCGTCAGGCCGTTCTGCGTGTCGCTCGCCCAGTTGGCGAGCGGTGCCACCGCGCCGGCGAGCTTGCCGTTGCGGTCGGTCTCGATCAGCTGCCGCTCCGCCCAAGGGAGCTTGCCCTCGCGGAAATCGGCCGCGCGATAGCGCAGCATCAGATGCGGGAAATCGACGTTCCACTCATGCGGCGGGACATAGGGGCATTTGGTCATGAAGCACATGTCGCAGAGCGTGCAGGCTTCGACCACCTTGCGGTAATCGGCGGTGGCGACGCCGTCGACCTCGCCCGTCTGCGAATTGTCGATGAGATCGAAGAGCCGCGGAAAGCTGTCGCAGAGATTGAAGCAGCGCCGGCAGGTGTGGCAGATATCGAAGACGCGATGCATCTCCGCGTCGATCTTGGCGCGGTCGTAGAAATCCGGATTCTCCCAGTCGATCCGGTGCCGCGTGGGCGCCTCGAGGCTGCCTTCCCGCATCGTTTCTCTCCGCTCCTCCAGAAGCGCGAAGGGGCGCAGTGCTGCGCCCCTCCTCGGACCTCATGCCGCCTTGCGGCGATCAGCCGAGTGTGTCGAGCGCCTTTTGGAAGCGGCCCGCATGCGACTTCTCGGCCTTGGCGAGCGTCTCGAACCAGTCGGCGACCTCGTCGAAGCCTTCCTGGCGCGCGGTCCGCGCCATGCCGGGATACATGTCGGTGTATTCGTGCGTCTCGCCGGCGATCGCCGCCTTGAGGTTGTCGCCGGTGGCGCCGATCGGCTTGCCGGTGGCGGGGTCGCCGACCTCCTCGAGGAACTCGAGATGTCCGTGCGCGTGGCCGGTCTCGCCCTCGGCGGTGGAGCGGAACACGGCGGCGACGTCGTTGTAGCCCTCGACATCGGCCTTTTGTGCGAAATAGAGATAGCGACGATTGGCTTGGCTCTCGCCCGCGAAAGCGGCTTTCAGATTGTCCTCGGTCTTCGTTCCCTTGAGCTTCGCCATGAGCTTTTCCTCCTCGGTCCTGCGTGGGATCGCATGGCGCGCGCGGCGCGGCCTGCGTTCGAGTCTTATGGACCCGCCGCGAACCCGAGTCAACAGCTTAGAATTATTCTAAATCAAGCGGCTCGGCCGCGTCGGCAAGCGCCGCTTCAGGCGGGCTCGCGCTCGACGCGAATGATCACGTCGACGCGGCGGATGGCGGTGCCGGCCGGCGGCGCCGGCACATTGGCGACGTCGATGCGGTCGCCCGGAATATCGACGAGCTTGCCGCTCTCCTCGATGAAGAAGTGGTGGTGGTCGCGCACATTCGTATCGAAATAGGAGCGGCCGGGATTGACCACCAGCTCGCGCAGGAGGCCGGCGCCGATGAACTGGTGGAGCGTGTTGTAGACGGTGGCAAGCGAGACCGGCACCGAGGCGGCGAGCGCTTCGCCATGGAGTTGCTCGGCGGTGACGTGGCGGTCGCCGCGCTCGAAGAGGAGGCGCGCCAAAGCCAGCCGCTGGCGCGTCGGCCTGAGGCGCGCACCGCGCAGCATTTCCAGCGCATTGGCGAAGGGACGGGATCCGCTCATCAGCTCCGGCCGTCGAAAAAGGCCCGCAATACTAGCGCAGAAGCCGCCCGCTGGCAAAGCGGGGCCGCCGGCCGCTCAGCCCGCGGCGGAAGGCCGATTGCGCTCTTCCCAGGCCTTGGCGCGGGCCTCGTAATCCTCCGCGAGCATCATCAGCCGCTGGCGTTCGGTCGGAGTGCTGAGTGCGGCGAGGCGGCGGACCCGCTCGGCGAGGTCACGCCATTGCCGCGCCACCGCGCGCACCATCGGGTCTTCGCAGGCAGCGCCGCGGCGCAGCGCCTGGTTGTCGAGGCATTCGAGCCCCGAGCCCATGAAATCGTCGGACATCGGGTCGGCGCACCAGCGGATCGGGTGGAACTCGGCGCGCGACGGCACCGCATTGACCAGGCTGGCGATGAAAACGATGGCAAGGATAGGGCGATTCAAGGTCACGAGCTCCGCAGCTTGCCGGGCCCTCCATCCCGGCCGGTTCGCAACTTTAACCGCTCTGCGGCCGGTCGCCACCCACCCCTTTGGGTAGTGCGGCGCGCCGCCGCGTCTCACCCAACCCGGATTTCTCCCACGGTCACGTGCTGCGTTGCCGTGTGTTGGCGCGATGTTAGGAGCCAGGGCGAAGGGATGCAAGCATCGTCGAGCCCGCAGCGACGCGGCAGCGCGCCAACACACGGCAACCCGGAGGGACGGTGATCTTTGGCGCCAGGAGGGCGTCGCCGGACCGCTCGCGATGCTCGCATCGCCGCGCGTCCCGGCTCCTACCCTGGCGGCAAAGATCGCCGTCGCAGCGCATGACCATGGGAGAAATCCGGGTTAGTCGCCGGTCTGCAGCCGCTCGACCAGCTCGCGCACGCTGGGCACGAAACCGTTGGCGTAGAAGGGGTCGCGGGCGAAGCGGTAGGCGTTGTGTCCGGCGAACATAAGCTGAAACTCGACATCGTCCGAATGGCTGATCGTCTGCAGCGTCTTCTGGATGCAGAAGCTGCGCGGATCGGCCTTCTTGCCGGTGGTGCCTTCCTCGTTCTGCGCCCAGTTCGAGAACTGGCAGGCCGAGAGGCAGCCCATGCAGTTGATCTGGTCCTCGCGGATCTCGCGCGCCTTCTCGGGGGTGACGAAGATCAGCGTCGAATCCGGCGTGCGCAGCACTTCGGTGAAGCCCTGGCTCATCCAGATCAGCGCCCGCTCGCGGTCATGCGGCGTGAGGTAGACCACGCGACCGCGCGCGCCCACTTCGAGCGGCGCCAGGTGATCGCCGACCGCCTCGACGGAGAAGGCGAGCTGACGCTCCGAACGCTCCTGCAGCTCGCGCAGGAAGGCGTTGCGCACCGCCGAGGAATAGAAGCCGGTCGGGCTGAAGTGGTTCAGGTAGACGTCGCCCTCCCTGAGCGTCAGCAGCTTGCGCTTCCACGCCTCGGAGATCGGGCTCTCGCGCGTGAGCAGCGGCCGCGTGCCGAACTGGAAGGCCATCGGCCCGAGCTCGGGGCTGTCGAGCCAGTCGCTCCATTCGCGCAGGCACCACACGCCGCCCGCCATGAAGATCGGCGTCTCGCCCAGGCCCCATTCGCGCATCATCTGCCGCAGCTCGCGCACGCGCGGGAAGGGTGCTTCCGGCCTTTCCGGATCTTCGGAGTTCGAAAGCCCGTTATGCCCGCCGGCGAGCCAGGGATCCTCGTAGACCACGCCGCCGAGCCATTCGCGGAACTTGTGATAGGCGCGCTTCCAGAGCGCGCGGAAGGCGCGCGCCGAGGAGACGATCGGATAGTAGTGCACGCCATAATGCGCGCAGACCTCGGCGATCCTGTAGGGCATGCCGGCGCCGCAGGTGACGCCATTGACGAGGCCGCGCGCGCCTTCCAGCACGCCATGCAGGATGCGCTCGGCCCCGCCCATCTCCCACAGCACGTTCATGTGGATGCGGCCCATGCCGTTCGAGCGCTCATACGCGATGCGCGCCTGCTGGATGCCGCCGGCGATCGCGTAGGAGATCAGCTCCTCATGCCGCTCGCGCCGCGTCCGGCCGCGATAGATCTGGCTGATGCGCCGTCCCTCGGCGTCGTAGGTGTCGGCATTGACGCCGGAGAAGGTGCCGACGCCGCCGGCCGCCGCCCAGGCGCCGGAGCTCTCGCCATTGGACACGGCAATGCCCTTGCCGCCCTCGACCAGTGGCAAGACTTCCCGCCCGGAGATCACCAGCGGCTTGAGGCCGATCACGTTCCCATACCCCTCCCGGCGGCGGCGGAAGCCGCCCCCGGTCTGCCCCCTATGTATTGATTTCCCGGTGGATAATCAAATCCCTTGCGGGTCGAGCCCGTCGGCGACCCGGTCGGGGCAGTCGCTGAAAACGGCGCTCACGCCCCAGGCGAAGAGCTCTTTCGCGCGTTCTGCCAGATTGACGGTGTAGGCGAAGAGCGGCAGCCCGGCCTCGCGTGCCATCGCCGCCGTCGCCTGATCGAGCTTGCGCTGATCGGCATGCAGCATGGTGCAGCCGAACTGCTCGACCTGGCGGCGCCAGTCGCGCGGCAGCGATCCCACGAGAAGTGCGCGTTCCAGCTCGGGCGCCACGTCGCGCGCCGCGGCGAGCGCGGGCGGCTTGAAGCTCGACAGCACCGGCGCGGGCAGGTCCGAGGGCCAGCGCTTCGCCACCAGCTCGGCCGCGGCCCGGCCGGTCGCCGCCTCGGCGCCCGGCGCCGGCTTCAGCTCGATCACCGCGCCGAGCTTCAGCTCGCGCAGGAGGTCGATGGTCTCCTCCAGGCTCGGCACCACCTGCCCGGCGAAGTCCGGCCCGAACCAGCCGCCGGCATCGCAGCGGCGGATCTCGTCGAAGCTCAGCGTTGCCGCCGGGCCGTGACCGGTGGTGGTGCGATCGAGCGTGTCGTCATGCAGCAGGATGCAGCGCCCGTCGCGCGTCAGGCGCACGTCGAACTCGACCCATGCCACGTCGAGCGCCGCCGCCATGCAGAAGCCCGCGAGCGTGTTCTCCGGCGCCGACAGCGCCGCGCCGCGATGGCCGATGATGCGCGGCCAGCGAGGAGCCGTGCCGGCCACGGCTCAGGTTGCCGCCTTCGCCTCCTGTTTCAGCTTGTTGCCGATGTCCTCGCCCGTGGTCTGATCGACCTGCTTCATGCTGAGCTTGACCTTGCCGCGATCGTCGAAGCCCAGCACCTTCACCTTCACCTGGTCGCCGACCTTGACGATGTCGGTGGTCTTGCCGACGCGGTGCGGCGCCAGCTCGCTGATATGGACGAGCCCGTCGCGCGCGCCGAGGAAGTTGACGAAGGCGCCGAAATCGACCGTCTTCACCACCTTGCCGTTGTAGATGACGCCGATTTCGGGCTCGGCGACGATGCCGCGAATCCAGTCGATCGCCGCCTGCGACGCACTGGCATCGACCGCGGCCACCTTGATCGTGCCGTCATCCTCGATGTCGATCTTGGCGCCGGTCACCTCGCAGATCTCGCGGATCACCTTGCCGCCGGAGCCGATCACTTCGCGGATCTTGTCCTTCGGGATGCTGATGGTGGTGATGCGCGGCGCATTGCTGCTCACCGCCTCGCGCGCCGCCTCGAGCGCCTTCGACATCTCGCCGAGGATGTGCAGCCTTCCCGCCTTCGCCTGGTCGAGGGCGATGCGCATGATCTGCTCGGTGATCGAGGTAATCTTGATGTCCATCTGCAGCGCGGTGACGCCGTGATCCGTGCCCGCCACCTTGAAGTCCATATCGCCCAGATGATCCTCGTCGCCGAGGATGTCGGAGAGCACGGCGAACTCGCCGCCCTCCTTGATGAGACCCATGGCGATGCCCGCCACCGGCCGCTTCAGCGGCACGCCCGCATCCATCAGCGACAGCGACGAGCCGCACACCGTCGCCATCGACGAGGAGCCGTTCGACTCCGTCACTTCCGAGACGACGCGGATCGTGTAGGGAAAGCTCTCCTTGGTCGGCAGCAGCGGATGGACGGCGCGCCAGGCGAGCTTGCCGTGGCCGATCTCGCGCCGGCCCGGCGAGCCCATGCGGCCGGCCTCGCCGGTCGAGTAGGGCGGGAAGTTGTAATGCAGCATGAAATGCGCGCGGTACTCGCCTTCGAGCGCGTCGATGATCTGCTCGTCCTGCCCGGTGCCCAGCGTTGTCACCGCCAGCGCCTGCGTCTCGCCGCGGGTGAAGAGGGCGGAGCCATGGGCGCGCGGCAGCACGCCCACCTCGGCGACGATCGGCCGGATCGACTTGGTGTCGCGCCCGTCAATGCGCGGCTGGCCCTTAAGGATGGCGCCGCGCACGATCTCCTTCTCGACTTCCTTGAAGACCTTGGCGGCGTATTGGCGCTGCGCGTCCTCGGCGAAGACTTCGGCGAGCTTCGCCTTGGCCGCGTCGATCTTGTCGCTGCGCGCCTGCTTCTGGCGCTCGGCATAGGCCGCGGCGAGGTCGGATGCTACCGCATTGCGCGTCTTCGCTTCGATCGCTTCGGCCTCGGGCGAGACCGGCGGCAGGTTCCACGGCTCCTTCGCCGCCGCTTCGGCGAGCTCGATGATCGCCTGGATCACCGGCTGGAAATGCTGGTGGCCGAACATCACGGCGCCTAGCATGACGTCCTCGGACAGCTCCTTCGCCTCGGATTCGACCATCAGCACGCCTTCCTGCGTGCCGGCGACCACGAGGTCGAGCTGCGAGTTCGGCATCTCGTCGAGCTGCGGGTTCAGCACGTATTTGCCGTCGATATAGCCGACGCGCGCGCCGCCGATGGGTCCGAGGAACGGGATCCCCGACAGGGTCAGCGCCGCCGAGGCGCCGACCAGCGCGACGATGTCGGGATCGTTCTCGAGATCATGCGACAGCACCGTGCAGATCACCTGCGTCTCGTTGCGGAAGCCCGGCGCAAAGAGCGGCCGGATCGGCCGGTCGATGAGCCGCGAGACCAGCGTCTCCTTCTCCGAGGGACGGCCCTCGCGCTTGAAGAAGCCGCCCGGGATCTTGCCGGCGGCGAAGGTCTTCTCCTGGTAGTTGACGGTGAGCGGGAAGAAATCCTGCCCCGGCTTCGCCTGCTTCATCGCCACCGCGGTGCACAGCACCGTCGTCTCGCCATAGGTCGCCATCACGGCGCCATCAGCCTGGCGGGCGACCTTGCCCGTCTCGAGCACGAGGCGGCGTCCGCCCCAGTTCAGCTCTTTGCGGAATATCTCGAACATCTCTCTCTTCCTTCTCTCTCTATCTCTCTCTCGGAAACGCGGTGGGGCTGCGGCGCGACCCTTCGGTCGCGGCAGCCTCAGCCCCGGTGAATGGCGCAAATGTGATCGGGCGCCGGCGGACCGGCGCGACAAGCGGTGGGCACGAGGTGCCGGCGAAGCGGGGCGCGCTCGCCCCGCGAGCGGGCGCCGCGGCGTTCAGCGACGCAGCCCCAGTCGCTCGATCACGGTTTCATAACGGCTCGGCTCCTTGCGCTTCAGGTAGTCGAGCTGGCTGCGGCGTTGGCCGACCATGACCAGCAGCCCGCGGCGCGAATGGAAGTCCTTGGGATGGGTCGCCAAGTGGTCGGTCAGGTTCTTGATCCGCTCCGACAGGAGCGCGATCTGCACCTCGGGCGAGCCGGTGTCGCCTTCCGAGCGCGCATACTCCTTGACGAGCTCTTGCTTGCGCTCGAGCGTGATCGACATCGGGTTTCTCCTTCGACTCAGAGGTTCAACACACGCACCGGCCGGATGCCGCCAGCGGCGATCTCGGCGACGGCCACCAGCCGGTCGCCGGTGGTCGCGCGGACGGTTGCGCCCTCGCCGAGTTGCTCGATGCGCGCCCGATCCAAGGGGCGCAACGGCGTCACGGCCTGGCCGCAACGCAGCCGGTGGGCCTCTTCTTCCGACAGGGCGAGCGCCGGGATGTCGTCCAGCGCCGTCTCGACCGGAAGCAGATGCCCTGAAGCGGCCGCACTATGCCCCAGCCCGGCTAGATTATCCAGGGAAATCGCCCTTTCCGCGCGGAACCGGCCGACCGCCAGCCGGCGCAGCCGGGTGATATGGGCGAGCGTCCCGAGCGCCGTGGCGAGATCGCGCCCGAGCGCCCGGATATAGGTTCCTTTGCCGACCACCGCCTCGAATTCGGCATGGTCGGGGTCGAGCACCCCGATCAGGCGAAGCTCCGCCACATCGACCGGCCGCGGCGCGAGCTCGACCGCCTCGCCCTCGCGCGCCAGGCGATAGGCCCGCTCGCCGGCGAGCTTCAGCGCCGAGAAGGCGGGTGGCCGTTGCTGCAGCCTGCCGGTGAAGCCCGGGAGGGCCGCCGCGATCGCCGCAGGCGAGGGGCGGGCAGGGGAGGAGCCGGTGACCCTGCCCTCGGCATCGTCGGTGTCGCGCGCCTCGCCCCAGCGCAGCGTGAAGCGATAAGTCTTCCACCCCTTCATCACCCAGGTGACGGTCTTCGTGGCCTCGCCCAGCGCGATCGGCAGCACCCCGGTCGCCAGCGGGTCGAGCGTGCCACCATGGCCGGCCTTGGCGGCATCCAGCAGGCGGCGCACCGCCCCCACCGCCTGGCTCGAGCTCATGCCGGAAGGCTTGTCCAGCACGAGCCAGCCATGCACCGGCTGGCCTCTAGGAGTCTGTCTGGGAAATGGCATGGGTCTGCGACATCGTCCTTTGGCTTCGGGCTAGGAGCGAGGAGCGCGGCGATGCCGTAGCATCCTGAGCGACGAGCGACGACGTCCCGGGGCCAAAGGACGATGTCCCCTCGTGCAACGCAGCCCATGCCATTTCCCAGACAGACTCCTTAGCCATCCTTGTCGGGCGTCTCCTTGCCCGTCTCCCCGCTCTCCTCCGCCTCGGGCTCGGCGAGGTCGCGCTCGACCTCCGGCCGGTGCAGCAGCTCGTTGATGCGGCTGGCATGGTCGAAGGAGGTGTCGAGTGCGAAGGCGAGGCCCGGCGTGAAGCGCAACGGCACCTCGCGCGCGATCTGGCCGCGCAGATGGCCGGCCGAGCGGCTGAGCGCCGCCACCACCTCGGCCCGGCGCGCGCCGCCCAGCGGCATGACATAGGCGGTGGCGTTCTTGAGGTCGGGGCTCACCCGCACCTCGGTGACGGTCACCGCGACATCCTGGAGATCCGGGTCGCGCAGCTCGCCGCGTTGCAGGATGCGCGACAGCGCATGCCGCAGCTCCTCGCCTATCCGCAACTGCCGCTGGCCCGGCTCACGGTTCTTCTGGTGCTCACGCTTCATCGGTGATCCGACTGCTCGTGTCCCTCTCCGCCGCGACGCGGGGGAGAGGGAGGGGCCCATCGCGGAAGCGATGGGAGGGTGAGGTGGTTGGCGCAGTCGCGAGCCCGCCCGGTGCGGCTCTCGCGATTGCTGCGCAATCTCTGTCGCCGCCGAGGACGAACGCGCTGCGCGCCTTCGCCTCAGAGCACCCGCGCGACTTCCTCCATCTCGAAGCACTCGATGACGTCGCCGACCTGGATGTCATGGTAGTTCTCGAAGGCCATGCCGCATTCGAAGCCTTCGCGCACCTCACGCACCTCGTCCTTGAAGCGCTTCAGCGTCTTGAGACTGCCTTCGTGGATGACGACGTTGTCGCGCAGCAGGCGCACCTTGGCGCCGCGCCGCACCACCCCCTCGGTCACCATGCAGCCGGCAACCTTTCCGACCTTGCTGATGGTGAAAACCTCGCGGATCGCCGCATTGCCCAGGAAGCGTTCGCGCAGGCTCGGCGCGAGCAGGCCCGAGAGCGCCTGCTTCATGTCGTCGATCACGTCGTAGATGATCGAGTAGTAGCGGATCTCGACCGTGTCGCGCCGCGCCAGGTCGCGCGCCTGCGGATTGGCGCGCACGTTGAAGCCGATGATGACCGCGTTTGACGCCTTGGCGAGGATCACGTCGCTCTCGTTGATGCCGCCGACCGCGGCATGCAGCACGCGGATCGCCACCTCCTTGGTGGAGATCTTTTCGAGCGAGCCGGTGATCGCCTCGAGCGAGCCCTGCACGTCCGACTTGACGACGACGGCGAGCTCCTTGGCGACGCCGGCCGCGATCTGCGAGAACATCTGCTCGAGCGTGCCGCGCGCGCCGGCCGCAGCCTGCTGCTCGCGCCGGCGGCGCTGCCGGTAATCGGCGATGTCGCGCGCCTTCGCCTCGTTCTCGGCGACGACGAAATCGTCGCCGGCGAGCGGCGTGCCGTTGAGGCCGAGCACCTCGACCGGCATGGCGGGGCCGGCCTCCTGCACGGTATTGCCGCGATCGTCGATCAGCGCGCGCACGCGGCCCCATTCGCTGCCGGCGACGAAGATGTCGCCCATATGCAGCGTGCCGCGCTTGATCAGCACCGTGGCGACCGGGCCGCGGCCGCGCTCGAGCTTGGCCTCGATGATGCTGCCCTCGGCCGGCCGGTTGGGGTTGGCCTTGAGATCGAGAATCTCCGCCTGGAGCAGGATCGCTTCCTCGAGCTTGTCGAGGCCGGTCTTCTTCACCGCCGACACTTCGACGTCGAGCACGTCGCCGCCGAGCTGCTCGACGACGATCTCGTGCTGCAGCAGCTCCTGGCGCACCCGCTCGGGCTTCGCGT
Organism: Allostellaceae bacterium; assembly: GCA_035553515.1. Lineage (GTDB taxonomy): Bacteria > Pseudomonadota > Alphaproteobacteria > ATCC43930 > CGMCC-115725 > DAHUYF01. The sequence goes on from DATNDG010000064.1 coordinate 15,989, forward strand.
CGGCCTTGTCCATCTTGTTGATGGCGATGATGATCGGCACCTGCGCCGCCTTGGCGTGGCGCAGCGCCTCGACCGTCTGCTCCTTGATCCCGTCATCGGCGGCCACGACCAGCACGACGAGGTCGGTGATGTGGGCGCCGCGTGCCCGCATCGCGGTGAAGGCCTGGTGGCCCGGCGTGTCGATGAAGGTGATGCGCTGCCCGGATTTGAGCCGCACCTGATAGGCGCCGATATGCTGGGTGATGCCGCCCGCTTCGCCGCTCGCCACGTCCGTGCCGCGCAGCGCATCGAGCAGCGAGGTCTTGCCGTGGTCGACATGGCCCATGACGGTGACGACCGGCGGCCGCGGCAGGCGGTTCTCCTCGACATCCGCCTCGCCGCCGAGGCCGATCTCGATGTCGCTCTCGGCGACGCGCTTCAGGCGGTGCCCGAACTCGCTGACCACGAGCTCCGCCGTGTCGGCGTCGATCATCTGATTGATCGTCGCCATCACGCCCATCTTCATCAGCGTCTTGATCACGTCGGCGCCGCGCTCGGCCATGCGGTTGGCGAGTTCCTGCACGGTGATCGTCTCCGGCACCACCACGTCGCGCACGATCTTGAGCTGCTCCTGCTGCGTCTGCATGGCGCGCAGCTTCTCGCGCTCGCGATGGCGGCGGACCGAGGCGAGGCTGCGCATCTTCTCGTCGTCGCCCTGGTTCAGCACGCGGGTGACGGTGAGCTTCGGATTGCGCCGCCGCGGCTCCTCGCGCCGCGTCGTCGGCGTCGGCACCTTCTTGACTTCGACCCGGCCGGGGCCGCGCCGTGCCGGCGCTTCCTCTTCGGTCTCTTCCTCGACCTTGACCTTGCCGGCTTTCTCGAGCGCCGCGACCTTCTCGGCCGCGGCCTTGCCGGCGCGCTCGGCGACCTGGCGGCGCGCATCTTCCTCGGCCTTGCGCTTGGTCTCTTCCTCGGTCTTGCGCTTGGTCTCTTCGTCGGTCTTGCGCTTGGTCTCTTCCTCGACCTTGCGCCGCGCCTCGTCCTCGACGCGGCGGCGCTCTTCCTCGACCCGGCGCTCCGCTTCGATCTCGCGCAGCCGCGCCGCATCGACGACGGCCTGCTTCTTCGCCTCCTCGTCGGCGCGGATCGCGCCCTGCAGCGCGCTCGCGCGCGCGGCGCGCTCGCCGGCGGTGAGTCCGCCCGTCGGCAGCACCAGCGGCCGGCGCGTCGGTTGCGCCGTCGGGGTTGCCGCGGGGGCGCTCGGCACCTCGGCGGAAGGCTGCTCCGCGCGCTCGCTCTGGCCTGGCGGCAAGGCCCGCTTCTTGCGGACCTCCACTGTCACCGTCTTGGAGCGGCCATGCGGAAAGCTCTGGCGAACCTGACCGGTCTCGATCGGCTTGCGCAGCTCAAGCTTGCCCCCGCCCGGACGGCCGAGGCTCAGCGGTCGTTTCGTATCCTGATCGTTTTCGCTCATCTCGCTCCGCTACCGTCGCTCTCCAGTGACACGCCCTCGCGTGGCGCGCCGCGAAACCCCGCGAGCCGCGCCGCTTCGGCGATCAGCGCGCGGGCCAGAGGCCCCGGCGCCACCGCCGCATGCACCACGTGCTCGCGGCCGAATGCCGCTCCCAGCTCGGTGCCGGTGAGCTGCTCGACCAATGGCAGACCCGGCGCCAGCGCTTTGAGCTTTCCTCGCCCATCCGCCGCCCCGTCCGCCGCCGCCAGCAGCACCCCGGCCTTGCTCTGGGCCAGCGCCGCTTCGACTTTGGCGAAGCCCATCACCGCCTGGCCGGCCCGCCGCGCGAGGCCGATCTGCTCGCGACAACGCTCGGCCAACAGTATCTCGACGCGGCTGGCGAGATCGTCGTCGACGATCACCTTCTGCCGCGCCGCGCGGGCAAACAACCGCTTGGTCAACGCCGTCGCCACTATATCCCGCCGCGCCGTCAACCACAAACCCCGCCCCGGCAGCTTGCCGGCGATATCCGGCACCAGCTGCCCGTCGGGGGCGACGACGAAGCGGACGAGTTCGCCCTTCGGCCGCACCTCGCCGCTTACGAGACAGCGCCGCTCCGGCCCCGCCTCCGCTTCCGTCTCGCCCTGTTGTCGTGCCGCGGCCGTCGTGGCGCTACTCCCCGGCCGGGGCGCCGGTGGCGGCGCTCGGCTGAGCCTCGTCGGCGAACCAGTGGGCCCGCGCCGCCATGATGATGGCATTGGCCTGATCGGGCTCGAGCTTGGCGCCGGCGATCTCGATCAGCTCGTCGCCGGCAAGATCGGCGAGATCGTCGAGGCTCTTCACCCCCTTCTCGCCCAAAGCCACCAGCAGCGCCGGCGTCACGCCCTCGATGGCGGCGATCTCGTCGCTGACCTCCAGCTCCTTGCGCCTGGCCTCGAGCCGCACATTCTGCTCCTCGAGGAAGCTGCGCGCCCGCTGCTGCAGCTCGCCCGCGACCGTCTCGTCGAAGCCCTCGATTCCGGCGAGCTCGCCCGGGGCGATGAAGGCGACCTCCTCGACCGAGGTGAAGCCTTCCGTCACCAGCAGATGGGCGATGACGTCGTCGACATCAAGCGCGTCGATGAACATCTTCGAGCGGGTGCGAAACTCCTCCTGCCGCCGCTCGCTCTCCTCGGCCTCGGTCAGGATGTCGATGTCCCAGCCGGTGAGCTGCGAGGCGAGCCGGACATTCTGGCCGCGCCGGCCGATGGCGAGCGAGAGCTGATCGTCCGGCACCACCACCTCGATGCGGCGCTGCTCCTCGTCCATCACCACCTTGGCGACTTCGGCGGGAGCGAGCGCGTTGACGACGAAGGTCGCGGGATCCTGCGACCAGGGGATGATGTCGATCTTCTCCCCCTGCAGCTCCGCCACCACCGCCTGGACGCGCGAGCCGCGCATGCCGACGCAGGCGCCGACGGGATCGATGCCGCTGTCGTTGGAGATCACTGCGATCTTGGCGCGTGAGCCCGGATCGCGCGCCACCGCGCGGATCTCGATGATGCCGTCGTAGATCTCCGGCACTTCCTGGGCGAAGAGCTTGGCCATGAATTGCGGATGCGTGCGCGACAGGAAGATCTGCGGGCCGCGCACTTCCTGGCGCACGTCGTAGATATAGGCGCGCACGCGCTCGCCCTGGCGGAAGCTCTCGCGCGGCAGCAGCTCGTCGCGCCGCAGGATCGCCTCGGCGCGGCCGAGATCGACGACGATGTTGCCGAACTCGACGCGCTTTACGAGACCGTTGACGATCTCGCCGACGCGGTCCTTGTACTCGCTGTACTGGCGCTGGCGCTCGGCGTCGCGCACCTTCTGAACGATCACCTGCTTGGCGGTCTGCGCGGCGATGCGGCCGAAATCGATGGGCGGCAGCGGATCGGTGATGAAGTCGCCGACCTCCGCCTCGGGGTTAAGGCGCTTGGCCTCGGCCACCGGGATCTGCGTCGCCTCGTTCTCGACGGGATCGGCAACCTCGCGGAAGCGCATCAGGCGGATCTCGCCGTTCTTGCGGTCGATCTCGGCGCGGATGTCGTATTCCTGGCCGTATTTGGAGCGGCCGGCCTTCTGAATGGCCTGCTCCATCGCCTGCAGCACCTCGTCGCGGTCGATGCCCTTGTCGCGCGCCACCGTGTCGGCGACTTGCAGGAGCTCGGGGCGGGGGTAGCTGGCTTGGATCTGCATGTCCGTTCTCTCGGTTCTCTCTGGCTCTGGTTTCAGTGGCGCGTCTGGTCGCGGCTTGCCGCGAGCAGCTCATCGGTAAGCACGAGCTTCGCCCGGGTGACCGCGGCGAGCGGCAGCGCGACGGGCGCATCGTCGACGAGGAGCCGCACCGTGTCGCCCTCGACGCCGAGCAGCTTGCCGCGGAAGCGCCGCCGCCCGTCGTGCGCCTCGTTGAGCTCGACCCGCGCCTCGAACCCGGCGAAGCGCGCGAAATCCTCGCGCCGCACCAGCGGGCGGTCGATGCCCGGCGAACTCACCTCGAGCGTATAGGCGCCGGCAATGGGATCGGCGACGTCGAGCAGCGCCGAGACCGTGCGGCTGATATCCGCGCAATCATCGACGGTCATCGCCTTGTCGTCGCTGCGCTCGGCCATGATCTGCAAGGTGGCGCGGCGGCCGCCGGTGACGGCGACGCGCACCACGCGATAGCCCATCGCCTCGAGCGAAGGGGCGATCAGCGCCTCGATCTTGCCGGTATCGGTCAAACGCGCGCGTCTCCGAAAAACGAAAGGGCGGGCCGTTCGGCCCACCCTTTGAAAGATCGGCTATCCGATCTATGGGATTTGTTTGGTCGGAATATAGCCATTTTCAGCGAGCCTGCAAGGCCGATTAGGCCACATCCCGAACAAGCCGACAGCCTAAAAATCTCGCTCCGCCCGCGTGCGGGTGAGGTGGGTATGACAGACACGGGCGTGTGTTGATCAGCCCTGCCGGTTGCGCCGGCGGAAGCGCAGGAAGGCCGGGACCCGCCCCGCCGCCAGCGCCTTCTGCTCATAGCGCGTCGGCGGCCAGTCGGCGGGGCGCTGGCGCCAATCCTCGGGGCCGCGCGCCAGCCATGCGAAATCCCGGTGATCGGTCGCGCGCTCGAGCATCCAGGAGAGATAGTCGCGATCGTCGGTGGCGAGCCTGAGCTCGGCCCCGTCCGCCATGACGAAGGCGAGGCGGTCGAGCGTCTCGTTCGAGACCATGCGCCGCTTGTGATGGCGGAGCTTCGGCCAGGGATCGGGGAAGAGGATGAAGACGCGCTGGAGCGACGCCTCGGGGAGCGCCGCCAGCAGCAATCGCGCATCGTCGGTGAAGAGCCGGATCGTGCCGAGCCCGCGCCGCGCCACTTCGCCCAGCAGCTTGACGACGCCGTTCTCGAATACTTCGGCGCCGAGCATGCCGATCCCGGGATGCGCCTCGGCCTGCGCCGCAAGATGCTCGCCGCCGCCGAAGCCGATCTCGAGCCAGCAGGCTTCGAGGGGCGTTGCAAAGAGCGCCGGCGGATCGAGCCTGCCGCTCGCCGGCAGCTCGAAGCGGAGCCGCGGCAGCAGGCTGCGCAGCAGCTCCTGCTGCCCCGGCCGGAGCTTCCGGCCGCGCCGGCGGCCATGGACGAGGCGCCGCTGCGGCGCGTCGCCGGCGGGGCTAGGAGCCTGTCTGGGCAATAGCGTGGGTCTGCGACATCGTCCTTTGGCCTCGGGCTAGGAGCGAGGAGCGCGGCGATGCCGTCGCATCGTAAGCGACGAGCGACGCAGTCCCGGGGGCAAAGGACGATGTCCCTTCGGGTTGCACGAGGACGGGGCGCTGCCGCGTCGCTCGGCCTTGCCGATGGCCCGCATCGCCGGCGGCCTCGCTCCTAACATCGCCCCGTCCTCGTGC
>DATNDG010000065.1:0-18526 GCA_035553515.1 Allostellaceae bacterium
CGCGCCGTGAGCGCGAGCGCCGTGCCCCAGGCGCCGCCGCCGATGATGCCGATACGCTGCATGCCCGAGAGAGAATAGCGGATCGGCGCTCCGGCCGAAGCGGCTACTTCACCAGCTCGGCGCCGGCGCGGCAGGTGGCGCCGTCCTGCGCGGCGATGCCGCCGCTGCAGCCGATGGCGCCGATGATCTTGCCGCTCTCGATCAAGGGATAGCCGCCCTCCGACGGCACGACGCCGCGCAGGAAGGCGATATAGCCGTGGCCGGCTTCGACCGCGTCGAAGAAGGCCTTGGTCGGCCGCCGGAAGCGCGCCGCCGAGACCGCCTTGTCCTGGGCGATCTGGATCGAGGCGTATTGCGCGCCGTCCATGCGCGCAAAGGCGACGAGCTCGCCCGAAGGCCCGACCACGGCGATGTTCATCTTCCATTTGTGCCGGCGCGCCTCGGCCTCGGCGGCAGCGATGAGGCGATTGGCATGCTCGAGGGTGATCTCGGAGCCGAAGGGAATGTCGAAGGGCATCTTCTCCGGCACCGCAGCCGCTGCCGGCTTCTCCTGTTGCTGCTGCGCCGAAGCCCCGCCGGCATATCCCAGAGCACAGGCGGCCATCAGGCCCAGAACGAGCTTCCGCATCATTTTCCTCCCTAATGAAGCGTTATACCCGCGAGGATACTAGCCATGGCGGCAAGAACCGGCCAGCGGAGTCTGGTCGAACGCGCTGCAGTTCTGGGGTGCCGATAAGTCCTTCTCCGCCCCTGGGGGCGGAGAAGGATTTAGGATGAGGTGGGGGCGGAGAGGGGAAGAGTGGTTTAGGCCTTCACGCCTGCGCCGATGGCGGGGGCGGCGGTGGGGTCGAGGGGCCAGCGCGGGCGGGGTGCGAAATCGAGCGGATCCACCAGTCCAAGCGTGAGGCGCTCGAGCCCGGCCCAGGCGATCATCGCCGCATTGTCGGTGCAGAGCCGAGGCGGCGGCGCGAAGAATTCCAACCCTTCGCTCGCCGCGAGCGCCGCGAGCCTGGCGCGCAGATCGCGATTGGCGGCGACACCGCCGGCGACGACAAGATGCCGCCCTTCCGGCCAGCGCCGGCGGAAGATCGCCAGCGCATGCTGGGTGCGATCGACGAGGCTGTCGCCGATCGCGGCCTGCAATGCAGCGGCGAGATCGGCGCTCTCCTGCGGCGCAAGATTGCCCTCGGCATCGGCGAGCGCCTGCGCCTGCTGGCGCAGCGCGGTCTTGAGGCCGGAGAAGGAGAAGTCGCAGCCAGGCCTGCCTTTGAGCGGCCGCGGCAGCTGAAAGCGCCGGGGATCGCCCGATGCCGCGGCCCGCTCGATGGCGGGGCCGCCCGGGTAGCCCAGGCCCAACAGCTTCGCTCCCTTGTCGAAGGCCTCGCCCGCCGCATCGTCGATGGTGGTGCCGAGCCGGCGGTAGCGTCCGACGCCCTCGACGGCGAGGAGCTGGCAATGCCCGCCCGAGATCAGCAGCAGCAGATAGGGAAACGAGATCTCGGCGACGAGCCGCGCCGAAAGCGCATGGCCTTCGAGGTGATTGACGGCGATGAACGGGATGCGGCGGGCGAGCGCGATCGCCTTCGCCTCCATCACCCCGACGAAGACGCCGCCGATGAGGCCGGGCCCCGCCGTCGCCGCCACCGCTCCCAGCGCGCCAGCGCCGATGCGGGCTTCCTCGAGCGCGCGGGCGATGATGCCGTCGAGATGATCGAGATGGGCGCGCGCCGCCACCTCCGGCACGACGCCGCCATAAGGCCGGTGCTCGGCGAGCTGCGAGAGCACGATGCTCGAGCGGATGCGCTCGCCCTCGTCGCTCACCACCGCCGCCGCCGTCTCGTCGCAGCTCGTCTCGATGCCCAGGATCAGCATGGGGCTAAGCTAGCGTTCGCGCCGCCGGCTGTCAGCTACGCTGGGGCAGAGGCTCGTGCGTCCTTCGACTGCGAGCTTCGCTCGCGCTCAGGATGAGGTGAATTTCTTTGTGCCACAAAGAACTTACCTCATCCTGAGCTTGTCGAAGGACGCAGGGCGGAGATGCAGGCGATCGGGTTGCCTCATGCGTTCTGGCGGCTGACAGCCCCACTCTCCCTTGCTAAACATCCCCATGGCGACCCCTCTTCTGCGCATCGGTACGCGCGGCAGCGCCTTGGCGCTTGCCCAGGCAGCGGAGCTCAAAGCGCGGCTCGCCGCCACGCATGCCGAGCTGGCAGCACCGGATGCAATCGAGACGGTGGTGATCCGCACCTCGGGCGATGCCATCCTCGACCGCAGCCTTGCGGCGATCGGCGGCAAGGGGCTCTTCATCAAGGAGATCGAGGAGGCGCTGCTCGATCGCCGCATCGATCTCGCCGTCCATTCTCTGAAGGATCTGCCGACTTTCCTGCCGGAGGGGCTGGCGCTGGCCGCGCATCTGCCGCGCGAGGATGTGCGCGACGTCTGGTTCTCGCCGCGCGCCGCGCGCCTCGCGGAGCTGCCGCCGGGCGCCAGCGTCGGCACCTCCTCGCCGCGCCGCCAGGCGCAACTCCTCTTCGCGCGGCCGGATCTCACCATCCTGCCGCTGCGCGGCAATGTCGAGACGCGGCTCAGAAAGGTCGAGGCCGGCGAGGTCGACGCCGCCGTGCTGGCGCTGGCAGGCCTCAAGCGATTGGGTCTCGCCGCGCGCGCCACCTCCGTGCTCTCGCCGCAGGAGATGCTGCCGGCGGCGGCGCAGGGCGCGATCGGCATCGAGCTACGTCAAGGCGACGAGCGCGCGTACGCTTTCGCCGCCGCCATCGACGACGCGCCGACCGCGACGCGCGTCACCGCCGAGCGCGCGGTGCTGGCGGCGCTGGGCGGTTCCTGCCGCACCCCCATTGCCGCGCTTGCCGAAATCGGCGAGCGCGGGACGCTCACCCTCACCGCCATGATCATCCGCCCGGATGGCAGCGAGCGGCTCATGACCGAAAGACGCGGCAATCTGGCGTCGGCCGCTTCGCTCGGCGCCGATGCCGGGGCCGAGCTGCGCCGCCGCGCCGGGCCGGGCTTCTTCGACGAGGATGCGGCGTGAAGGCGCTCGTCACCCGCCCCGAAGAAGATGCAGCGCCGCTCGCCCGCGCGCTCGGCGAACGCGGCATCGAAACGGTGCTGGCGCCGATGCTGAGCATCCGACCCGCCGACGGCGCGGCGCGCCGGCTTTCCGACGCGCTCATCGGCGCGCAGGCGGTGCTGGTCACCAGCGCCAACGGCGCGCGCTGCTTCGCGCGCCTCTCGCCGCGGCGCGAGCTGCCGGTCTTCGCGGTGGGCGATGCATCGGCCGCGGCGGCGCGGCTGGCCGAGTTCCGCAGCGTCGCGAGCGCCGGCGGCGACGTCGCCGATCTCGCGGCGCTGGTCGCGGCCCGGCTGTCGCCGCAGCAGGGCGCGCTCGTCCATATCGCGGGCAGCGAGGTCGCGGGCGATCTTGCCGGCACGCTCGGCCGCGCCGGCTTCAGCCTGCGCCGCGCCGTCCTCTATGAAGCGCGCGCGGCGACAGCGCTGCCGGATGAGGCGGCGGCGGCGCTCCGGCAGGGCGCGCTGGACGTCGCGCTGTTTTTCTCTCCCCGCACCGCCGCCACCTTTGTTAGGCTGGCCGCCGCCGCGGGGCTCGACGCCCCCTGCCGCGGGCTCCTGGCGTTGGCGCTGAGCCCGGCGGTGGCAGCGGCATTGGGGGAATTGGCGTGGCGGCGCATCGTGGTGGCGCGCGCACCGACGCAGCAGGCGCTGCTCGGCGCGCTCGATGAGGCGCTCGTCGAGGACAAGCGGAGCATGGGAGCGGCATGAGCGAACAGCACGGCGATCGCGACGGCGAGCACGCCCCGGGCTGGAGCGGTGAAGAGCCGCCGCGCACCATCGACGTGACCCCGCAGGACGAGGGCCATGCCCATGCCAGCCACGGCAAGCGGCTCTGGCCGGTGCTGGCGCTGGTGGTGATCGTCGTCGCGATCCTCGGCACCTCGCCCTATTGGACGCAGATCCTGCCCTGGTCGCCGCAAGCGGCGAGCAATGCGCAGAAGGCGCAGATCGATCAGCACGACCAGCAGCTGTCGGAGCTCGCGCAGCAGCAGTCGACGCTCGATCAGCGTCTTGCCCATCTCGAGCAGCAGATGAAGTCTGTGGCGACGCCCCAATGGATGCAGGAGGAGGCGCAGGCGATGCGCGCGCTTTCCGACCGCGTCACCGCCTTGCAGAGCCGCGCGCCCGACGCCGCCGACCAGAAGCAGCTCGCGGCGCTGAACGAGACGATCAAGAAGCTGCAAGACACGGTGGGCGTGCTCGATCAGCGGCTCGACCGGCTCGAGGCGCGGCGCGAGACGGTGGCGATGGCGCGCAGCGAGCAGGCGCTGCTGCTGGCGGTGGGGCAGCTCCGCGCCGCCATCGATCGCGGCCGCGGCTTTTCCGCCGAGCTCGACACGGTGAAGGCGCTGGGCCGCGACCGGCCGGAGCTCTCCGCCCCGGTGAGCACGCTGGCGCCTGCTGCGGCGCAGGGCATTCCGAGCGTCGCCATGCTGACGCAGCGCTTCCGCGACGAGGTGGCGCCGGCGGTGCTGCACGCGCCCGAGGTCGACGCTGCGCCGGCGCCATCCGACAGCCTCGGCGCCCGCATCCTCGCCCGGCTGCGCGCGCTCGTCACCATCCGGCGCGTCGCCGATCGCAGCGCCGGCGCCGGCGCCGGCGGCGATGCCGTCTCCATCGCGGTGGGCCGCACCGAAGCGGCGCTGGCGCAAGGCGACCTCGCCGGCGCGGTGAGCGCGCTCAGTGCGCTCACCAGCCAGCAGCGCGCGCCGGCGCAGGAATGGCTTGCCGCGGCGCATCGCCGGCTCGACGCCGAGGACGCGCTCGACAAGCTCACCGCCGATCTGACCGCGCGGCTCGCGTCCGCGCCCGGCGCAACCCCGTCGCCCACACCGGCCCAGGCGGCGCCGCCCGCGCCTGCCGCGGCCGGCACGGCGCCGCAGCACTGATGCGCGCGCTTCCCGCCCTCATCCTCATCGGGCTCTGCGCTGCGGCGGCGGGCTTCCTCGCCAGCGAGCCCGGCCGCGTCGCGCTCACCTGGCAGGGCTGGCGCGTCGATACCAGCGTCGCCGTGCTGGTCGTCGGCGTCGTGCTGCTCGGCATCCTGGCGGCGGCGCTCTTCCATCTGCTGCGGCGGCTCCTCGGCAGCCCCGGCGCCTTCATGCGGGCGCGGCGCGAGAAGCGGCGGCGCGAAGGCTATCGCGCGCTGACCCAGGGCATGGTGGCGGTCGCGGCCGGCGACGCCGAGGAAGCGCATCGCCATGCGCGCAAAGCGGATGCGCTGCTGGCCGACCCGCCGTTGACCTTGCTGCTCTCGGCGCAGGCGGCGCAGCTCAAGGGCGACGAGCAGGCGGCGCGCAAATACTTCACCGCCATGCTCGACCGCGCCGAGACCGAGTTCCTGGGGCTGCGCGGCCTCATCATGCAGGCGCTGCGCGGCGGCGACGAGCGCGCGGCGCTCCGCCTCGTCGAGCGCGCCAAGGAGCTCCGGCCGCGCACCCCCTGGGTGCTGCAAAGCCTGTTCGAGCTGCAGGCGCGCGCCGGCAAATGGCTCGAGGCCGAGACCACACTCGCCGAAGCCGTGAAGCGCAAGGCGCTCTCGCATGTCACGTCGCGCCACCACCGCGCCGTGCTGCTGCATGAGCAGAGCCGCCAGGTCGAAGCGCAGGGCGATCAGCAGAAAGCGCTGCAGCTCGCGGCCAAGGCGCATGGGCTCGAGCCCGGCTTTGCGCCGGCGACCGCGCGCTATGCCGAGCTGCTGCGCGTCGGCGGCTGGACGAAGCGTGCAGCGAAGGCGATCGAGGCGGGCTGGCATGCAGCGCCCCATCCCGATCTCGCCGAGGCCTGGCACCGGCTTTCCGCCGAAGAGACGCCTCTGGCGCGCGTCAAGCATGCCGACCGCCTCGCCGCCGCCAATCCCGAGCATCCCGAGAGTCGGCTGATGCAGGCGCGCGCCTCGCTCGCCGCCCGGCTCTGGGGCGAGGCGCGGCGCCATCTGGAAGCGCTCGGCGCCAAGCCCGGCGAGGAGGCGGCGAGCCCGCGCGTCTGCCGCCACATGGCCGAACTCGAGGAGACGCAGCACCAGGACAGCGGGGCGGCGCATCGCTGGCTGAAGCGTGCGGCAATGACGAGCACCGCCGATCCCGCCTGGATCTGCGCCGCCTGCGGCGCCGAGAGCGCCGGCTGGCGCGCCACCTGCCCCGCCTGCCACGCCTTCGCGACACTCCATTGGCAAAAGCCCGCGCCCGGCGCCGCGCACCACCTCGCCCCCGTCCCCGCCGGTCTGATGCCGGCGCTCCCGGTGCCCGCGCCGGTTTCGGCGCCCGAGACGCCGCCGGCCGAAGCATCGCCGCGCAGCGCGGCGTCGCAGTAGCGAGCGCCGCCGTCTTCGGGCCTTCAACATCCGGGGCAACCAGAATTCTTCCTCACCCTGAGCCTGTCGAAGGGCGCACGCCCGTTCTGCAGCACGGCGGCGACGTCGCCATGGCGCGTGCCAGCGGGCTCGCGCGGTTGACGCCGCCGCGCGGCTCCCTGTAAGGTCCGCCGCCTCCGGCAAGCCGACGTAGCTCAGTGGTAGAGCAACTGATTCGTAATCAGTAGGTCCGCGGTTCGAATCCGCGCGTCGGCACCAGTTTTTGGTCCCCGCAGCAAAAGCATTTGGTCCTCAACGTTCACGCTGCGTCCTCCGCTTCTTCGTCCGCCGGCGCCTTTTCGTTCGCGCGGTTTGCCCAGCGGGCCTTCATCGCGGCATGCGCCTTCTTGTAGGATTTCAGCGAGTAGGTGTTCAGCATCTGACGGTCCTGATGGCCGGAGACGGAGACCAGCTCATCGTCTGAGGCGCCGCTCTCGCCGAGCTCCGTGATGCAGGTCCGGCGCAGGTCCATTAGCCAAAGATAGGACGGCAGTTTCGCGGCATCGCGGATTTCGGCAACGGCCTTCGAAAGTTCGTAATCCTCATATCTGCGTCCCGTCTTTTCGTTGATGACAAGGTCGTGCTGGTCTGCCGGCACCTTGTCGAGCCACTCGGAGAGAATGTCGGAGATAGGGAGCAGCAGCTCGGTGTCGGTCTTGCTCTGGACCACTCGGATTTTCCGGCGCCCTTCGAAGGCAGCGCGGGTCATCTTGCGCGCGTCGATGCCCCGCTGGCCGAGTTCGTAGCAGAGGATAGCCGCGATCGCGACAGAGAGGCGCCCCATCTCCTCCGCTTTGAGGCAGAACGCCTCAACCTGGCGTGCGAGCCAGCGGACCTTACGGGAGCGCGGCCGCTTCAGCTCGACCCATAGCCACGGGTTCCGTTTGAAGCTCTTTTCCTCGAAGCCCTGGGCATACTTCCAGACGCGGCGGCAGATGATGACGATGCTGGTCGCATAAGGCCGGCGCTCGCCGTCCTCACCAACCAGCAGCCATTCGAACATCCGGTTGGCGTGCCGCGCCGTGATCTCCGCCCAAGGCACCTCGCCGAATCGCTGACCATTCGGCAGGATGAAGTTCCGGAGAGCGAGCAGCTTGTTGTGATAGTCGGTGCGGGTCTTCTCGCAATTCTTCTTGAACCACTGGGAATCCTCATAGTCCTCGATGAGCCAGTCGACAGATCCCGCCTTCGGACCGTCCGTCTTCTCCGCGACTTTCTCCTGGCGCCAGCGTTCGAGCGCTTTCTCCTTATTGGCATATTTCTCGAGGGCCTGGGCATTGATCTCTTCGCCGAGCGGGGAGGTCGTGAAGAGGCTGCGCGCTTGGCGGGGTGGGACCCAGTAATAGCCCACCCGTCCGCCAGCGAGCGGCCGGGTCTCGATGTGCGGCAGGTTCAGATCGCCGAATTTCATAAGCCGAAGGCTTCGTCGAGAGAGGGTTTGGCCACATGGGCCTGGACTGTCTGCACCATTCTAGTCTGACGGTCCTTCCAGGCGTCAATCGCACCGGGGTCCCAGCGCCCGCTGACGGGAATCGACGGTGGGAAGCCCTTCTTTTCAAGCTCGTCCCGGTGCTCGTAAAACCATGACCTTGAGCGACCAAGCTTGCGAGCGGCACCCGCGGCGTCGATTGGGTCCATAGCGTGTCTCCTTCGGACACGCATGAGGGTTCTTCTGGACAGATGTGGACGCGCGGGGAACTGAGAATCGCGTAAAATGCGATGGAATCCGGACCGGAGGTCGTGTTCCGGCTCTTCGAGAGCGCTCGCGATTCACCCCGAACATTTGCCTTCACCGCGGGCCAGCTGGACGGCGCCAGACGTCCTCCGCCGCCAGCGCCTGTGCTTCGCTTAACATGTAAGGAGCGCTTACACGTTGCCGGCGAGACTCTTGGACCGGTCCAGATGGCGATATGCATTCTTTGCATAGTGCTCTGAAGCGCTAAGAGGCGACTGGCACGACCCCGCGGCGGGCAGGTGGCGGCATCACGAGTGAGCGGCACATGCGAGCGCGGGTTGCGGCACGCCTGCAGAGCCACGGGGTTGTCCGCCGGTCTCCAACGCGCCCTTCGTGCCAGTCGCAGGGCCTCGCGTGCGGCAAGGGAGAGTTCAGCCCGCTACACGCAAAGCGACGCAGCTTGCGCCAAGGCGGCGCCGGAAAAACTCTTCGAAGACTCTTGGAAGAGAGATGGATCGTTCGGAAGTCCCAACCTTTTCAAAAGTCCAACCAGAAAATGTGTGGACCTATCGGGAGGCGATTCGGGTGGATTCGCCCCGAACTGCAGCCCAGCGCCAATCAGGCCCCGTCAATCTGTCGGGATACCCCCGTCATTCTGTCGGGATAGGCCCCGTCATTTTGTTGGAATACCCCCGTCGATTTGTCGGGATCGGTCTACTAAGCCCTTCCAGGTGTTCAGGAATCGGGCGGCAGAATCTCTGGAACAACTTAAGAGAATCATTGAATGGTTCCGCCCTTCGGGCGGCGCTGAAGCGCCTCATTGCGTACGCGGGCGGCGCCGGACCTCCCTTCGGCACTTGGCGTCGCGATGATGGGGGCGAGAACCTTCGATCACGCCGATCAACGGGTGAAAGACCGAACAGCACTCGCACCCCGACGAGCTCGGTCCCGCTTGGGAGCCTCGTCGAGCTAGACCGCTCTCTCGCCTAAACGCGCGATGCGCCTCGCTTGCGTGCGAGCGGCGGCGCATCTCGGCGGAAAGCGCGCCTCCGGTCCTCCGGTCCATTCCGGTTTTCTCGCGCTCCGCGATCCGGACTCTGTCGTTAGGTCGAACTCACGTCCTCGCTGCCGGCCGAACTGGGCCGGTCTTTGAGCGAGGACATCATGCTTTTCTACGAATTTTTTGCCGGCGGCGGCATGGCCCGCCTCGGATTAGGCGCCGACGCGCGCTGCTTGTTTGCCAACGACATCGACCCCGACAAATGTGCTGCTTACATCCGCAATTTCGGCGGCGCCGAGTTGCACGAAGCGGACATCCGCTCCCTCTCAACGGCTGATCTACCAGGCCACGCAGACGTCGCCTGGGCGTCGTCGCCCTGCCAGGACCTTTCGGCGGCGGGCCATGGCGCCGGCCTCAAGGGCCCGCGGAGTTGTATGGCTTTCGCGTTTTTGTGGCTGATGGCCGGCCTCGCCGCCGAGCGCCGCGGCCCCCCGATCATCGTCATCGAAAACGTCGATCGCCTTGTCACGTCGAAGGGCGGTCGGGACTTGGCGTCTCTCGTCGAGCTGCTTACTGCGATCGACTATCGCGTCGGCACGCTCGTCGTTGACGCGGCGCTGTTCCTGCCGCAGTCGCGGCGCCGCTTGTTTCTGGTGGCCGTTCGCGACGATGTCGCTGTCCCAGGCTTCGTCCTGTCGAGCGCGGCGAAATCATGCTGGCATCCCGCGGCTCTGGAGCACGCCTTGACGCATCCTTCAGCGCAGGCGCGCCGCCAATGGGTGTGGTGGACCCTGCCGCAGCCGGCGCCGCGAACGAACACGCTTGCGGACATGATCGAACCAGAACCCAAAGGCGTCCGCTGGGACAGCGAAGAGGAGACCATACGGCTGTTGGCGATGATGTCCGAAGCGAGTCGGGAGAAGCTCGCTGCGGCGCGGATGCGTGGCACACCAATCCTCGGCGCCATGTCTCAACGCACGCGTTACAGGAACGAGGCGAAAATCCAGCGGGTGGAAGTTCGGTTCGACGGGCTCGCCGGATGCCTGTTGGCGCCGAAGGGAGGCTCGAGCTGCCAGCGCTTGCTTTTCATTGACGGATCAGACGTTCGCTCCCGGCGCCTTTCTCCCCGCGAGGCCGCACGGTTGATGGGCTTGCCCGAGCACTACGTGCTGCCAAGAGGCTTTTGGGATGCAATGAGGCTGATCGGCGACGGCGTCGCGGTGCCAGTCGTCGAGCACCTCACCCGCCACCTCATCATGCCTATCCTCGGCACGAGCGCTCGTCCATCGGAGCTGACGCCTCTGGCGCAGGCGGCCTAGACGTCGCCGCTGACTGGGAGAACGCGGCGATAGGTGCGGAAAAGCATCTGCTGTCCGGCCATGCTCGGCTGGATCTAGCTAAGCGCTTCTCCCGTCCGGCGCGTAACAGCCGCTTAGTGCTCTGCACGCCGGTGCGGCGCGCGGCGACCGCGGTGGCGAGGCCTTGGAAGCCTCAATCAAAGTCGTTGCACGTCCGCGACTTGCAGCGAGCCCCTAGCCCCGCGGCCTCCTCGTCAAAGTGGTTGGCAAAAAATCTTTTGCCGAGGGATCCGCGATGGCAGCAACGGAACCATGTTCTCGCCGAAAGCGGCACTAACCGATCAGGAGTGTCCATGATGGCCGCGAAGCGACCAACTTCTTCCGACCTGCTGACCGTTCCCGAAACGGCCGACCACTTGCGAATCACCGAGCGCACTGTGTAGCGCATGATCGCGGCCGGTGAACTGCAGCCCTGCCGCATCCGGCGTCGTGCTCTCATTTCGCGCTCGGTGCTCGAGAAATACCTCCGCTGACCGCGGGTCTGCGCGTCCGGACGACGCCAAAACCGCCGAACCTCCCGAAACCTTGATGCGGCACGGCCTTCGCGACGCGCCTAACGGACTACCCCTTCAGAATCCCACGACGTGCTCACCGCGATCCATGCGGCGCCCGAACTCACGCGTGCCTCGAAAGCAGACGCCTCACGCCCGCTTCTCCCGTCAGGAGGAAAAGGGCGGAAGGGAGTGGCGAGCGCGGCGGGACGCTTATAGCTCCCGATCGAGACCACATCACCACCAAGCCGATTGACCTTTCAAACTTTACGGGACGACGAACATGGAAAAGACAAAGAGCCAGATCCTTGAGAGCCGGAGGGATCAGAGCGGATGGGCGACGCGGGAGGACGCCGCGCGCCACTTCGCCGTGACGGTGCGCACGATCCGTCACTGGAACGAAAACTGGGAGAAGGGGCGCATCGGAAAAGTCGCTCTTCCCTTTCGCCGATTCGGCGCCGAGATCGTCCGGATTGCTTGGGCAGAGATCAGGCAGCTTGAAGCGCGCGGCATTTGCTTCCCCAGTGGCCGCACGCCCTAGCGGTGGCGCCTGAGCCGGCGGCGGCGGCGCCGCCGGCTTCTTTCGATGGAACAACCCTCCGAAAGAGGGGAGTCAATCTTGTCAAAACCCACCCATCTCCGGTTCGGCATCTCCGTACCGGCGCGAGGCAGACTGACGTGAATACTCCGAAAATTTCCACGATGGCCGACGTGATCGCCGCGCTCGACGTGGCGCCGGGCCTTGCCCCCGACCGCCGACGCGAGCTCAAAGGCGCCGTCCGCCGGGTCGCCATCCTGCTCGACTTAAGCAAAGACCCAGCGCGCGTTCCCGCAGCGTCCCGAGCGACCCGCAACCGGATCGCGGAGCTCACCCCGGCCGATCTCGGCTGCGGCGCGCCCAAGACGGTCCGCAACGTCGTGTACCTCGTTAGGGCCGCTCTCGAGGCGGTCAGCGCCGCTCGCCCCGATCGGGGACGTTTCAAAGGAACGCCTGTCGCGGACGCGTGGGCTGCCATTCTCGAAAAGCAAGAAGATGACCCGCATGCCAAGGACAAGAAGGTTGCGACGCGCGTTGCCCGGTGGGCTATCGCCCATCATTTGATGCCACAGGAGCTGCCGGCGGACACATTCGAGCAAATTCTGGCGTGGAACCGCGAGAATTCGTGGTCGCCGCACCATCGTCAAAAATCGCTCGATGCCATGCGCGGCTGGAACCGGCTGGTCAAAGCCGGGACGCCAGGCCGCAAAATTGAAATGGGGCTGCCTCCGAAATTCACGCGGCCGCTGTCGGATTTCTTGCCGTCGTTTCAGACGGACGTCAGGAACTACGAGGACTTCCTCCGCCATCCCGAGAACTGGCGCAACAGAAAGGGTTGCGTCATTGCCGCCGAGACGCGCGACATCGACATCCCCAGATCGGAGCTTACGATCCGGCGCCGCATCATGCGGATTCGCTATCTCGCGTCGCTGCTGGTCGCCTCGGGCGTTCCGATCACCAACATTGCGCGGATCAAGGACCTCGCGAGCGGCGACAATGTCAGTCGAATCATGAATGAATTCGAGCGGCGCAGCGCCGAGAAACTTCGGCGCCTGAAGGCGGAGGGCATCGACACGGAGCGCGGTCACGAGAAGACGATCTCGGCGGTGAGCATCGTGAAGGAATTCCGCGCCGTCATTTGCGGGTGGTGTGCGCCTAGGTCGGGCGTGCACGCCAAATTCAGGAGCGCGATGAACGCAGCGCTCTCTGCCGATGTGACTTTCGACAACGGAACGACCGTGAAGCTGCATGTGAAGGCGAAGAAGGGGCACACGGCCAAAAACAAGAAACGGCTCCACAATGCTACTTCGAGCCCGGAGGTGCTTCGACGGTTGATCATGACGCCGGAGCGGGTGATGAAAGCGATCGAAGCCGCACGGAAGAAGCACGGAACCATCGGACCAGACGGCAAGAGGATACCTGCAAAGCCGACGCGGCGGCAGGCGAAGCGCTTCGAGACGGCGCTCTGCACCGCGATCGTGCTCACCAAGCCTCTGCGCCGCTTCGATCTCGCGCATCTCGATTCCGCCCATTACCAGCCGCCGGCGCCAGCACGGGACCGCGCCCAGTTCGAATTCCGCGCGCATAAAAATCGAGAGAACATCATTCTCAAGCTGGAGCGCGAACTGCTCCACTTCTTTGAAATCTTCCTAGCCGAATATCGTCTCGTTCTTCTCGGGAAGGCGGAAGACCTCGGATTCATGTTCGTGGGTGTCGACGGACGAGCGATCTCAGAGAACACGCTCGCCGACCGGATACGCCATTTCATTCGCGCTGAGACCGGATTGCGCTGGAATTCCCATTTGTTCCGGCACTTTGATTCCTGGGTTGCTAAGCAGGCCGGAGCCGATGTTGGCACAATCGCCGGTCTGCTCTCGATTTCCGTTGAGACCGCACACCGCGTTTACGATTCCGACCGCCAGGTGGATGCCCAGGACATCCTGTACAAAGGTCTGACGGCGATCAAGGTGGGGCGCCGCCGATGAGAAAGGCCGAGCTGGGCGCGTACGAGGCAACGTGGGAATTGAGCGAACGGCTATTGCCTCCGAGGCTGCGCCGTTCGGCTCGCCAGATGCTCGGCCGCGTCGTGACGCTCGGCGAGCCCATTACCACCAACCGCGTCGAAGACATGATGAGACAGCTTCGGCAAGATCGGTCGACGCCGGGGTCGCTCCGCGAAGGGCTAAGAGCCCTTCGAGCGGCTCTCGAGATCGTCGAGCCCGGCAGGTTCGGACCGCTGATAATTACCGCCGAGCGGGCGGCGGTCAGGATTGAAGGCTGCTCACGCGAGACGCCCCGGTCCAAATCGCCCGCGGCGGCGCCGCGTGTGGGTCTCGCTGTCGAAGATTGGCCTCCTGAAAAGCGCGATTCCTGGTGTCGGGCGACAGCCGAGCACGGGCGACTGGCGCATCTCTCCAAAGGCCGACTCGACACGATGCGCTCCGCTCTCGGGATCCTGTACAGATTCCAACAGACCTCGGGAATGCATAAGTTCGGTCCAGCGACATGGCGGCAATTTCTCGAGGAATGCGAAAGCCACCTGGCGCCGGGCACGTTGGCGAATAATGCGACTGTTATCTATGTGGCCGAGAGAACGTTCCTGGAGATGGCGCAAGAGCAGTCGGCCAACGATGAGTTCGGCGACGCGGATGCGATGATCGAGGAGGAAGAGCCAGAATTCTACGCCGCGGACGAGATCACCGACGAAGCTGAATTCGCCGATGCTGATGCCGCTACGGTTGGCATCATCGACGACGGCAAGCTCGGCTGGCTGCTGATGGAGGTCCGACGACTGAGGCGCCGGGCAGGTCGTGCGGGGCCCATCACCAATAAAATGCAATACCGCGTCCCCCTTCGGGAGGTCTTCCAGGCTGGCCTTGATACCATGGACGAAGCCGAGGCAATGCCGTACGGCAACGCGGCATGCTTACTCTACCGCGCTGGTTGGCTCGTCGCCTTTCTGTGCACCAAGCCAGTACGGATCGGGACAGCCGCAGCGACGGACAGGTCGCGTGGAGCGCATAATCGCGGGCGCCTCGAATGCGACGCCGACGGTGAGCTGTACGTGCGCTGGCCGCCAGGCGCGGTCAAGAATCGCATCGAGATCCTCGCCAAAATCGAGCCGGAGCTCTTCCCCAGAACGCGACGATGGCTCGACTATTACCGGCCGGGCCTTTACGGAGCGGATGGGAGCGATGCTTTCTTCGTCGGCAATCATGCCGGACCAGTCACTGTCAAGGCACTGCGGCGCGACTTCGAATCCGTAATGCTCCGCAGATTCGAGAAGCGCATCCCCCCGCACATGATCCGCTCGATTGTGACTGCCTATGTCGCCGAAGAGGCACCGCTCGCCGCTTTGTCAGGTATGACGACAGATCTGCTCAACCATTCTTCTGAGCGGGGGAACGAGCCATACCGAGGAATGATCCGCGCCGACGCGGCGCAGGACAGGCTCGCAGCAGCCATGTCCGAATTAAAGCGTTCCGGTGGCACTGACCTCGATGCACGCTGACATCGGTCGGTTGGTCCGCGATCCAGAGTCTGTGTGAAGGTTGATTTGGCTAGATGCGGCGTGGCGCGTTCGTGTCCGACAAACGCGCCAGTGCGGCGGATGGGGTGCAAAGCAGGGCGCCGCTGGTTTGCTTAGTTTGAGTTCCTTCGGCGGAATCGCCTGGCCGCCGGCCCGAGCTTGCGTTGACCGACCTCGAGCCGATGGCCAAAGCCGTCGATCAGGCGGTCCAAACAAGTTCGCCCGACCGCCCGCGACCGTCCGACCGGCACTCGCCTGTCTCTATTGCGGCGCGGCGGATCCCGAGGGACGCGGCGCTGGCGTTGTCGCGTGTTGGCCAAGAGGAAATCGCCGGAGCCGCCGCGGGCCGCGCTGGCGGGTTTTCGACGAGCGGAAGAAGAAGTTGTCGCGGGGCCTGCCTCGGCAAATCCCGATCCTGATGCTGCCGTCCAGCAGCGCGCCACCTATGCGCGCCCTGGCGAACCTGAACCCGCCCCGGCGCCGAGGCGGCCTCAAGTGTCGTCGCGCTCGAGGCTGTGCTGTGTGACCAGCTGCGGATCGAGCAACCGTGGCAGAATTTGCAACGGTGGACCAGCGGCGGGCCACAATTGAGCGGTTCGTCCATCAGGCCGATAGCCTGACCTCACCTCGTTTTCGAGCGCCGGACCTGCGCGCGCCGGCGTTTCCATCTGATTCCGCCTAGTTCCCTCGGGGTCGGATGGATCAGGCAAAGGGTGCCACTGGTGTCGACGGCAGACCATGGCACCCCTTTGCCCGAAATCGGCCTTTCCGCCGCTGCTTCCACCCGTTTCCGCCTTTTCCAAAGAACTTGTTCCCGGAAGTGAGACATCTGTTCCATGCCGATGTCTCGCGCTCTTCTATTGGCAGCAGGCGATCGCGGCGGCGAAGCACCGGCGCCCTACCGTCGCCGACGCCTTCATAGCACGAGACACGCTCACCTAGGTCGGACTGGGGCTGTCGTCCAGATCGCGGACGACATGTACCGCGTGACACCCATGGCGCCGGATATATCCGGGTCCTTTCCTGCGGGACCATTTTTTGGCCACGAGCCCACATTCTCAGTCCAACCGCAGGAGACGAGAACAATGCGCTACGAATACGACGATGGCGGCCGCGCAGCCACTGGCTACAAAGGCGACGCTGGCGACTGTGTTTGCCGCGCCATCGCCATCGCGACCGGCCGGCCCTACGCCGAAATCTACGAACGCCTCGCGCGCGAGACTGGCGCTCAGCGGGACGGCAAGCGCACCAAGCGTCGGGCGGCGTCGGCGGCCCACGGCATCAAAACTTGGCGAAAGTGGTTCAAGGACTACATGGCCGACCTGGGCTTTGCCTGGGTCCCAACGATGGAGATCGGCTCGGGCTGCTGCGTCCATCTCCGCGCGACTGAGCTTCCATCCGCTGGGCGCCTCATCGCCCGGGTCAGCAAGCACTATGTCGCCGTCATCGACGGCGTGATCCGCGACACGCACGACCCGAGCCGCGGTGGCACGCGCTGCGTCTATGGCTACTGGATGTTGCAGCGTCCGCTCGGCATCAAGGCCGCTGCCTGATGGCAAACGGCCCCGGAAATTCCCGCCAGGGCCGCGCTTAAGCCCTTGCCCAGAAGGCAAACGAACTCAGATACGGCTTCGGGACGGTACGAAGGGACAATCGATCATCCGTTATCCGTTATCCGCTATCTGCTATCCGCTATCGGAGTGCCCATGGACCGCCGAGAACCTCTGACCCGAGCCGATGTCGAACGAGCGATCACCGAACTGGCGGCCGCTGGCCCGGCTGTGCCGACCTGCCGAGCCGTCCGCGACGCGCTCGGCGGCGGCAGCATGACGACCATCAGCCGCATGATGCGCGAGATCGAGCACGCCAGCGCAACACCTGCAACGGTACCGGTCTCGTTGACGCCCGCTCAAACCGCGCGCGCGACTCAAATGATGGAGGCGCTCCTCGGGGAGCTTCGTCAGGAGGACCGAGCCGAGGCCGAACGGGTCAAGTGCGCTTCGGCCGAGCGCGTTGCCGCCGCGGAGCGTCGCGCGGACGAACTCGCCGAGGCAGTCGATGCGGAACAGCAGGCGGCCGAAGAGCGATTGCGGCTCGCTGCCGACGAGACCGCCGAGCTGCGGCGCCAGGCAGCGAAATCCCTCGCCGACAAGGAAACGCTCCAGATTTCTCTCATTGAAGAGCGCACGCTGAGGCTTCACGCCGAGGCCGACGCCGCTCAGCTTCGCGCCTGCCTCCAGGAGCGCTGCGAGGCTCTCATCGCCGAAGCCGCCGCTCTGCGGTCGCAGCTCGAGGGCGCGACAAACGCGGTCGAGCACAAGCAGGGGGAGATGGAGCGGATCAGCCGCCGTATCGAGGCGCTCGAGGCCCTCGTTGCTTCGGAGGGACTCGCGCGGGCGAAGGCGGAGGAAAAGGCGGCTCGGCTCATCGAGACGGAAGCCGCGCTGCTCGCCAGGACAGAAGAAGTCGGCAGGCTTCGCGCGGAACGCGACGAAGTGCTCCGCCGCCGTGTCCGCAAGCGAGACAAGGCGCGCGTAGGCGCTCGCGGCGACCTTATGGGGGAGAGCGACGCTCTTTAGTGGGGTAAATGCGGTTTTCCGCAACCCTTCCCGGTAATCGAGCTCATATTGCACTGTGTGATCGCTCGCTTGGACCCGCTGTAAAGGAGGCGCCATCGCGCCTCGGCGAGGTCCGGGAGCGATCTCATGCTGTCTCGCGCAGATCTCTTTGCCCTCGGCAACCCACCCCCGCCTCGGCTGTTGCCGCCGTCTTTTCCGCTCTCGGGCAACCGATCGTCGGCGCTCGACGTCGCGCTTCGCGCGCTCAATCGCCTCTGCCGTCAGGATGAGGACGCCGATGGTGACTACGACGCCGAAGCCTCGCTGACGGATCAGTGGGCCGCGGCGAAGGCGCGGCGCGCAGCCCTGGCGCCGACGGTCGACGACGCCATGGCGGCGCAGGACGCGCTCGCCGAGGTCGGGCTCGAAATCTCGCTCCGGACCGTGGACGGGAAGCGGTACCTGGTCGTGTTGCTCCGCCGGCCGATGGCGCAGCGGATCAACTTCGAGCAGGAGCCCGCCGAATGACAGCGCCAGAGCACCTGCTCACGCTCTGGCGCAGCACGGCGCCGGATCGGCTATTCGCCGATCTCGATCTTCCGGCGACGCTGCTGGCGTTTCTCGCGGCGCGTCTCGAACCGCAAGACGCGCGCGAGCGGCAGCTGCTCGATGACGTGCTGCGTTGCACATGGTCGTCGCCCGAGGCGGCATTAAGGCTCGCAGGATCGATCGTGCGGCTCCGCCCGGGCGCGCCTCCCCCCTCGGATTTCACGATGAGCTGGGTTCTGTGGGCGGCACTTCGAGGTCACGACGCGGCGCGTGTCACGCTCGCTCAGCGCCTCATGCAGATCGCGACCGGAACGGATGAGGGGATAGCGCGCTTCGTTGGCGAGCACGGCCCGGGTGTCCGGGGGCGGAAGACAAAGGACGCCGAACGG
>DATNDG010000066.1:0-2130 GCA_035553515.1 Allostellaceae bacterium
AGACGCTCCTCGACATTGCCCGGAACTACGACTGCTTGGCGGAGCAGGCGGAACAACTGCTGCGCCGTTCGGCGAGGCTGACGCTCTCATAATCGCGTGTGGCCATGGACTATTCTGCGGAGCAGGCGCGGCGCTGGCGACAGAAGGCGGAGGAGTGCCGCCTGATCGCGGAGCAGGTGAAGAACCCCATGGCGCGGGACACCTTCATGCACCTGGCGCACAGCTATGACGCGCTCGCCGAGCGCCTGGAAAGCGAAGCCGGCCCCGGCGATCCGCCGGAGGAAGCCGGTTCATCGACATGAGCCGCGGCTGCGCGGACGGCCGCAGAGGATGGGAAGCTCGGACGGGTCTCGCACGTTCGCTCTCCAAGGGGCGGACAGGAGACAAGTCATGCGCTTCGTGGTCGTATTCATCACCTGCTTCGGCAATCAACCCTGTCATCTGACCTATCCCGCGCCTTACGAGGATTTCGCGTCGCGCCAGAGCTGCCTGCAGCTGGCGGCGCTCTTCGACATTCCCCGGTTTCAAAGGCCCGATCGCTCCATCACCTGCATCGAGAAGCCGCGCGGCGCCTCCGACTAGCCGGCCTCGCTCGCCGGCGGGCACGCGGCGCTACCGGGGGTTTCACCCGTCGAACCATCTGCCGGCTCCGGGGTTTGTCGAGTCGCCCCGAATTTCGGCGGAGCGAAACCATGGCGCCGCGCCCCACCTGGAGAGGCTATCTCCGCCTGTCGCTGGTCTCCTGTCCCGTGCGGGTCTACCCCGCGACCAGCGGGCGCGAGCGCATCTCCTTCCACCTGCTCAACCCCACGACCAAGAACCGCGTCGCCATGCGGCCGACCGATTCCGTCACCGGCAAGGAGCTGGAGCGCAGCGATCTCATCCGGGGCTACGAGTTCGAGAAGGGCCGCTACGTCGTCGTCGACAAGGACGAGCTCGACGCGCTGAAGATCGAATCCTCCGAGACCATCGATCTCGAGCGCTTCGTCGAGGCGCGCGCCATCGACCCCCTCTATTTCGATGCGCCCTATTACGTCGTGCCCGAGGGCAAGCTCGGCGATGAGACCTTCCGCGTCATTCATCAGGCGCTGCGCAACAAGAAGATGGCCGGGCTCGGCCGCCTGGTGCTCTCGACCCACGAGCATGGCGTGGCGCTGCTGCCGCACGACAAGGGCATGGTGCTCTCCACATTGCGCCCCACCGACGAGATCCGCGACGCCAAGGAATATTTCGACGAGATCAGCGGCGGCGCCGTCGACAAGGAGATGGTGCATCTGGCCGAGCGCATCCTCGAGCAGAAGACCGGCAAGTTCGACCCGGACGAGTTCGCCGAGGACCGCTACCAGGCGGCGCTGAAGCAGCTCGTCGAGCAGAAGATCAAGGGCGAGAAGCCGGTGATCCCCAAGGTGGCCGAGCGCCCGAGCAACGTCGTCAACCTGATGGACGCGCTGAGGAAGAGCATCGAATCCGAGCGCGGCGGCAAGCCCGCGGCGCCCGCCTCCAAGCGCCGCGCCAAGCCCGCCGCGCGCGAGCGCGAGCCGGCCGAGCCCGCCTACGCCGGCAACAAGCCCACCCGCCGCAAACGCCGCTCCGCCTGAGCAGCCCCCTCACCCAACCCTCTCCCCGGAGGGAGAGGGTTGCGGAGGCTTAGCGAGGCGAAGCCGAGCTTAGCCGAAGCTGGGTGAGGGGGCCGGTTACTTGCCTCTGGCGGGCATTGAGATTGCTCCGGAACCACCACCGTCACGGCAGCCGTTTCCCAATAGGGCAGCTTTCGCCCTGAGACGGCATAATTCGAGGGATGCCATGGCCGAAGACGTGACGATCGCAGCGCAGAGCGGGCCGGCGCAGGAGAGTGCGGAGCGCCTTGCGGCACCCGGCTCGCCCCGCCGCCGTTCCGCGCCGGGCGCCGCCTTCGCCGCCCTCGAGGAGGGAGCGGGCATCCCCGCGCCGCTGCTGTTCGTCGGCGGCGTGGCACTCGGCGCAGCGGCCGCCTTGGCTTTCGCCGGCAGCCGGCGCGCGCCGGCGCTCGCCGACAAGACGCTCGCCGGAGCCTCGCCCGCCGTGCTCCGGGCGAGCCCCCGGCGGCGCTTCCACCGCCATGGCGACGTGTCGCGCGCGGTCACGGTCGAG
>DATNDG010000067.1:0-6850 GCA_035553515.1 Allostellaceae bacterium
GATCTCGGCGGATGACGCCAGCTCACGCAGGCTCGCCGCCCAACGGGCGCCTGCCGCCAGATGCGGCTTCGCCGCGTCGCGATTGATGTCGTGAACGACGAGCGAATGACCGGCCTTCTGCAAATTCGACGCCATGCTGGCACCCATGGTGCCGAGACCGATGAAACCGAGCTCCATCCTCGCCTCCTCCCTCTGCCGCGGCGGATGAGCCCGCCCTCTTGGCCGGAGACTAAAGCGCGTTTGCCCGGGGCTTCACAAGAGAGGGGGTGCGTGCGTGAAACACGGGGAAAATGTTTCACGGGCGGCGCGAGCGAGAGAAACGTGCAATGTTTCACGTGAAGCAACATCTCATGTGTTGGATGAACTTTCCCCAGGGGAAAGCGCGGCGCCTTTCGCTAGGTCCAAGCCTTGGCGCGGGAGGGGTGCAGGCGTAGAAAGAATCGACTGGAGTTTTCGCGCCCGCACGCTGCGGCGCATTCGCTCTTTTGCATGAATAACTGACATCCCGCGCCCGGCACGCCGCTGGGGCGCAACAGGCTCGCGCGCGCCGCGCGACGCCCTCCCTCCCCAACAAGCCGCCTCCGGGCGGCTTTTTCTTTGGAGCACGCGCATGAGCGCAGCGGCGGATGATCCCGTCACCGGCGCGCCGCCCGATTCTGCGGGCGCCGACGCCGAGGACAGTGCCCTGAGCATGGTCACGCTTCCCGACCGCGCCCTCGAGCAAGGCGCCGTCGACAGCACCGGCGCGATGCTCAAGGGCATGGCGGCGATCGCGGCCGGGCGGCGGCAGATGCTGTTCCCCTGGTGGGATCGCTATCAGCACTTCGACGATTTCTCGCCCGATCAGAAGCAAGCGGTCATCGACGATATCCACCGCGCGGCTATTCCGCCGCCGCGGCAGAGTTTCGTCGGCGGGATGCTGGGCACGGAGCCGCCAAACTCGCCCGCCGCGCAGCGCCCGTATCTGCCGGAAAGCCTTGGAAACTGGCTCATCGATCAGCTCCATCTGCCGCGCGAGCAGAAGGCGAAGAGCTTCGACGAATTCGCCGGGCCGCCGCCGGAAAAGTCGGCGCTCTACCGCGCCGGCGAAGCGACGCAGCGTTTCGCAGCGCCGTTCGTCGCGCCGGCGGAGTACCAGCAGCACCCCTGGCTTGGCGGCATCCCGCGTGCGCTCGGCAGCTTCGCGCCGGTCATCGGCGCGACGATCGGCACGACTGTGCTGGGCGCGCCCGAGGCGGCCCTACCGCTCAGCGCCACGCTGGGCGGGCTCGGCAGCGCGGGCGATCAGTCGGACCAGGCGCTTGCCAAGGAACGGCAGAGCCCGCCGCAGGATCTGGCGCAGCAGATTGCTGCCGAGGCGGCGCGCACGAAGGCGGCAAGCGACACTTTTGCCGGCGACACCCTGCTGGGCGCGCTGCCGCTCGGCCCCGTTCTCCGCCCGGTCGAGGGCGCGGGGTCGCGGCTGTGGTCGTGGGCTCGCGCCAAGGTGCTCGATCTCGCCTCACGAGCGGGGCTGGAGCGGCACGCGGGCGAGCTCGGGCTCCCACCCGATCCCGCCGCCACCGACCACGAACTTCGCGATCAGGTGGTTGGCACGATCGAGCGACAGACGCCGCTCCCTGAAGCGAATGCGCAGCGGCAACGTATTGAAAACGCGACCGACGATCTCGTGCGCCAGCAAGGCTTGCCGTGGAGCGGCGATGGCGATGGAGGCGGAGGCGCTC
This sequence comes from Allostellaceae bacterium, assembly GCA_035553515.1. Lineage (GTDB taxonomy): Bacteria > Pseudomonadota > Alphaproteobacteria > ATCC43930 > CGMCC-115725 > DAHUYF01. The sequence continues at coordinate 1,725 of DATNDG010000067.1, forward strand.
CTGCCGAACCAACCGCCGCCGCACCATCCGTACCGGAGGCGGAAAAAGACCAGCCGCCCGAAGGCGACGATGAGAAGAAAGACGATACTCGGCGGAGGAGCTGGGGGATTCCCGACTGGGTCCGACCCTTCCTGTCGAAGGGCTTCGAACGACCACTCGAAGTAGGAGACGCGCAACGTCTGCCGCCGGAACATCGCGGGCTGATCTTCGTCTATGAGACTCCGACCGGCCCCCAGCATGCGCGGGACTTCCAAGCGGGGACGCCCGGGAGCTACGTCGATGAGGAGTCCGGCCGGTTCATCGTCCCGGCAGTGCGCTATCAGAACCCCAAGGATGGCGGCGTTCACTACATCAAGCTCGACGGGTATGATCTCACACCGAGCAATGACGGCCGGACGATGACGCTCATCGACCGCAAAGCTGGATGGGTGGATTTCTCCGGTGCGCACGGAAACGCGCTCGATGCGCTCGAGCGGACCAAGGCAGCGCTCGAGCAGAACCCGAATTTCAAGATAGTCTATGAATTTAAGAACGCAGCAGATGCCGCTCGAGCGCAGCAGTTCATTGAAGGCCACGGATATCGCAACGTTGTCCAAGTGAGGACCGCAAGATGACGATCCAACATGAGAGCCGGTTCCTGCTTTATCATCGCGCGAGCCACGCCGAAAGCTTCGAGCAGCGTTATCATGAGATCATCGCGGAAATGCAGCGCATCGGGCCGCCCTTCAGCCTTGCCGGGCTCACGCCTCCGCCAATGCCGGAATGCCCGGGCGCAGCTGCCCATTTCAGATTCAGGTATCCAAGCGGGGCATATCTTTACTGCAGCATCGTAGACCGCACACCAGCGTATCAGTACCGCGATCAGAAATCTTTCGACGACCTTCTTTGCGTCGGCTTCAACATGCCTGCGGTCGAAATAGACTACCGCGCGACGCTCTTCGATTATCTACCCAAGCTCGTCAAGGCCTATCGGGCGTACCACGCACTTTCGCAACTCGACATGTACGCGCTTCACTACTGGGGCGGCCTCGAGCACACGAACCCGGTATTCAATCGGTTGGCCGCTGATCCCGTCATCGACATCGATGGACGCAACAACATCTTCACGCTCTCGCCGGCGCAATACTGGGACGCCGAGCTGTGCCGGCGCGCGCTGGGCTACGGACCCGAGGAGGTGATCCGGCGGCTCGACGGCCAGGTGCCGCGGGTCGAACCTCTGATGGACGGCGTCTACACCGTCTTCAACGACGATCCCGATCTCACTTACGACGATTTCGTCGCGATGAACGAGCGCTACAAGCGGATCCTCGGGCTGACGGAGCGCGAGCGCGTGCTGATGGCGACGCCTTTGCAGAAGGACAGCGGAGCATGACCGTCGAGACACGAGATGCGGAACCCGGCGCCGAAGCTCCCGAGCAGCGGAGTTTCGAGGCGGCGCGCAGCGCGATGTACAACAGCCAGAGGCGGCTGGCCGAAGCGCGCGCGCTGATCACCAGGCCGGGGCTGAGCTGGGAGCAGCGGCAGCAGGCGATGTCCGTTGCGAGGGTGCAGGCCGCGGCGACGCGGCTCGCGGTCAAGGCCTTCTGCTATGCCGCCGATCAAAGGAACCAGGCGGAGGCGCGGCGGCGGGGCTGAGGGGCGGCTTGCCCGCTCGGTGCGGGCTCTCGCGGTTGCAAGCGCAACCGCTGTCGCCCGCCCGCGACAGCGCTGCGCGCCGCGCGGCGGTGCTCAGCCGCCGGGAGAGGCGGGCGTGGGGATCTGGCGGTAGATTTCGTCCAAATGGCCGCCACAGCCGACGACATCCTCGTGGAACTGCGAGCAGATGCCTTGCGGTGCGCAGGCCGCGGGCGCAGACGCGATCACGATGCCGACAAGCAGGAGAAGAGCGAGGCGGCGCAACGCGGGGCTTCTTCCGTTTCCTGCCATGGCCAGGCTTCACCGGCCGTTCGGCCCGGGTGCGGGACATTGGTGCAACGGCGGAACGCTGCCGTAGAGCCGGCGCGTGAGGAAGCGGGCCGTTCCCGTCGGTGCGCCGACCATCACCGTCGAGCCGGTGCGGGTGTTGGCGACGGCGCTCTTGCAGTAGCGGAACCATGAGTCGTCGCACGGGTAGGGGCCGGCGATCTGGAATCCGACGGGCGCCTTGGTCGGGTCGGGCAGCGTGATCGGGCACGCACAGATGATATTCGCAGCGCCGAGCGCGTTTTCGAATCCGGGGAAGGACTTGCCTTGGCTGCTGGTAAAGCAGACGCCGCCGTCGCATTGCGCGTAGCCGCCGTCGGAGGCGCCGGCGGGACAGGTATAGAGGGCACGGTTTCCGTTGGGCGCGCGCACCTCTTCGGGCAGGCTAAAGGTGCTCACCATGTAGCCGTTCTCCGCGCCCTGGGCATTCACCGAGCAGACGTCCTGCCCGTCGACCTTCAGCGGCAGGCTGATGCTGTCGCCCTTTTTCACATCGCAGTTGCAGTACGCCACTTGATTGATGACCGTGCAGCTCGCCGTGGCGCACAGCGCGTAGGTCTGGTTCCGGCAAATCTTGAAGAAGCCCGGCGGCGCCGTTTGCGCGGCAATCTTCGGCGAGGCGCTCGACGCGCTTCCCTGCCCCCAGCCGTTCAACGAGGGCCCGGCGAGCAGCGCCCCACAGAGCAGGGCGAAGCCGAAAAGGTTCGACAGCCTGCCTGGCATGGGCCGCTCCTTTCCGTCCGAAGGACAGCCGAACACCGGTTAGGGGATCGTCCCGAGCCTATCACCAGCGGCGAGAAAAGGCCAAGAAAGCGGAGGCGAGCAGGCCTCAGCTTCTTTCGCCTCCTGCTTTCTCTGCCGGAGATTTTTTGCAACCCACTGCTCCGTGGCCCCGCGCCGCACGATTTGCTAGAAAGATCGGACGCAGCACACGCGCGTTGGGGCGATGGCTGCGGCGATCTCGACGAATCTTCGGTCTGGTATGGAAGCAGCGGGCGCCTCGGCGGGCGGATCGCTGCTCGGGAACCGAGGAGGGCCATGCCGGGACAGCTTGGTGCCGAATATTGGCGCGAACGGGCCGAGGAGGCCCGTGCGCAGGCGGATCAGCTCCAGGACCCAGACTCCCGCAAGACGCTGCTCGAGATCGCGGAGAATTACGAGCAGCTCGCCGAGCAGGCCGAGCGCATGCGATTGGCCGGCTCCGCTCAATCCGGCGATCGATAGACGCCTGCCCGAGGCCGATGAGCGCCGCCCGCCGCTCGCCCCTCGAACCGCGCGAACGGCGGTTCCTCGCGGCCTGCCGCGTGGCGCATCTCGCCACGGCGGATGCGAGCGGCGCGCCCCATGTCGTGCCGGTCTGCTTCGCTCTTGCAGGCGCCACGCTCTACGTCACCATCGACGCAAAGCCGAAGCGCCCGGCCGCGCGGCTGAGGCGGCTGCGGAATATCGAGGAGAACCCGCAAGCGGCACTGGTCGCCGACCGCTATGACGAGGATTGGTCGCAGCTCGGCTGGGTGATGCTGCGCGGGCGAGCGGAGATTCTCGACGAGGGGAAGGAGCACGACCGGGCGCAGGCGCTGCTGCGCCGCCGCTACCCGCAGCTCCGCGCCATGGCGATCAAGGAGCTGCCGGTGATCGCGCTGCGCATCGCGCAGGTGGCGAGCTGGGGCAAGCTTGGCGCGGGGCGGCGCGGATAGGCCTGCACGGGCGTGGTGCGTCGTCAGAAGCGGGCGCGGCCCGCGGTCACCCGCTCGATGCGGACGCGCGCGACACCGTTCCGCCTTATTCCGAGATCGCCGGCAGCCCTCGCAGAAAGGTCGATGATGCGGTCGCCGACAAACGGGCCCCGGTCGTTTATGCGCACGATCGCCGAGCGGCCGTTTTCAAGGTTGGTGACGCGGACATAGGAATTGAACGGCAAGGTCCGATGCGCCGCGGTGAGGGCGTTCATGTCGAAGCGCTCGCCGTCGGCCGTGCGCTTGCGCTGGAAATGCGGCCCATACCAGGAAGCGAGGCCGATCTGCGGCAAGCGCGATCCGACCTCCGGAGGAGTGTGGCAGGCGGCGAGGAGCGCTGCGCAGGCGCAGAGGACGATGACGCTCCGCCGGTTCAGCATTTCCTCCCAATCGCCCTCGATGGGCTTTCGAGAACTCTCCCCCGACAGATTGAGCCGCGCCTGTGTCTTTTGCGGGACGGCGCAGCCTCGCACGATCGCACCGGCCGCCGGGTGAGGGAGAACTGATCCAGGTCAAGGCGTCGCCGCAGAACCGCCTTCAGGCTGATCGGATGCTTCTCCTCCTCGGGATGGTGACACCCCCATGATCGCACGCGGTCGTCTCTGCCTCTGCGCTATCGGCCTCGGCCTGCTTTGCGGCTGCGCATCCGTGGACGTCCCGCCCCAGCGCGGCATTTCCCAAGACATCTCGGCAACCCGCCAGGTGGGCCCGACATCGCTCCGCCCCGGCCAGAGTCAGCTGAACAGGCCGTCGGAGGCATCGCCGTGGCGTCGGGAGGACCGAGGCCCGCCGCAATAACGGTTGGGAGACCGGCTCTTCGCGCGGCGGCGCCGGGAGACAGGCGCGGGCGCCCCGTGTTATGAGAGGGGAACAGCGATAAGGCAGGGAGGGAGAGATGCTCGTCGGCGCGTTCTACTTTCCGACCGATTACGGGATCGAAGTGGGCGAGCTTGCCGCGGCGCTCGAGGCGCGGGGGTTCGATGCGCTCTTCCTCTGCGAGCACACGCATATCCCGGTGAGCCGGCGCACGCCGTTTCCGAGCGGCGGCGAGCTGCCGAAGCGCTACAAGCACACGCATGACCCGTTCGTGGCGCTCGCCTTCGCGGCGGCGGCGACGAAAAAGCTCAAGATCGGCACCGGCATCTGCCTCGTGCCACAGCACGACCCGATCGTCACCGCGAAATCGGTGGCGAGCCTCGACCAGCTCTCGGGCGGGCGCATGATCTTTGCCATGGGCGGCGGCTGGAACGCCGAGGAGATGGAAAATCACGGCACGCGCTATGAGGACCGATTCAAGGTGCTGCGCGAGCGCGCGCTCGCCATGAAGGCGCTCTGGACGCAAGAGGAGGCCGAGTTCCACGGCGAGTTCGTCAAGTTCGACAAGGTCTGGCAATACCCGAAGCCGAAGCAGAAGCCGCACCCGCCGCT
>DATNDG010000068.1:0-22052 GCA_035553515.1 Allostellaceae bacterium
CGGTCGGCAGCGGTCATGACCTCCGCAGCCGGCACGAACAGGAACTGCGGCTCGCGATCGACAAAGCGGCTGATCAGCCATGGGCACGCGATGCGGTCGACACGCGCCTTCTCTCGGGTCACCCATTTCATCGTTCTCTCCTTTTCGCTCCTGAGTTTGGAACGTGCATGGCAAGGTCCCTGCCCTTTTGGGCGGCCTCGAAGACGGCCGCCCGATGGGTCCCAGGCAGGAAAGCGATCACGCGCTGGCGCACCGGATCGAAGGCGAGCGTATGCGCCCCATATTCGGTGGGGATGCAGCCCAGACTCACCATCGCCACCGTGTCGAAGACGTCGATGACGCCGGGGTCGCCGACCGCGATGTAGAGCTGCCCCAGCGTGGGATTGAAGAACACCACATCCGGCACGCCGCTCAGCGTCTTCCGGCTCAGCACCTCGCCTGACCTGGCGTCGAGCGTGAGGAGGACCTTGCTGTCGCAGGCGCAGAACAGCCGATGGCTCGCACGGTCGAGATCGAGCCCGTGCGGACCGGCTTCCGGGACATGCAGGGTTCGCGCAATGCGGTCGGGATCGCGCGTCTGGACGACGACGATGCAAGGCGGATCAGCGATGTTCACGTAGAACACCTCGTCGTCCGGATCATGGACGGCCCAGCGGGTCCGCCCCGGCACCGGGATTTCGGCAAGCACCCGAGGCCGCTCAAGCTCTACCATTGTGAGCGTGTGTGATGCCGGGACCGTGGGGTCTCCGACGTTCGCTACGAGAGCGAAACCTCGAGCCGGATCGCAGGCGAGCCCGTTTGGGCGCCTGCCGACCGCGAGCTTCGCGACCTGCGGCTCGGGTCCCGGCGCGAAGACCGCCATCGTATTCTCTGCGCGGTTCGACGTGATGACGAGTTGACGCTCTTCGCTCACGAGGACGCCTGCGACACCCGACAGATCGGCGATCGAGAAGAGATGCCTCCCGGCGTCCGGGTCGAGCACATCGACTGCGTTGTTCGCGGTGTGCGCGACGTAGACATGGCCGGTCGCGGCGTGGACCGCAGCATGGTCGAACCCTCCAGCCCCGGAGTGCTCCGGCAGAGCGATAGACCCGACCTGCTTCAGCATGGCAGCACGGCGACCGCCGGCCGTGCGGATGCTACCCGGGCAGGGAAGGAAGGCGCGGAGGCCTTTGTGGAGCGGCGGAGTTGGTGGGGAGAGACGGCCCAAATCGCGTCCATGTGCTCAGCCCTCGAGACCTCGAGCGTTGAGCAGAGCTTGGACGGCTTGCCGTCTTGGAGACGCCGGGGGTCTGCGGGCCCCGACGACTAAAACTCTATCGCGGGCGCGCGCGATTCTCAAGGGCTCGGGAGGCGCATGCGTCCCGGTCCGCCGCCTTCAACTTCGCTCAAGCCTCGCGACGCTCCCGCTTGAACTGCGCCTTTGCCAATTCTCGGCGTTCGATCAAGTCATTACGCACTGTCTCTGCGAAGACCGACGGGCATGGCGCTGATCACAACCCCGTGACCATTTCGCGGCAACAACGGCCAGAGGAACCAGCGGGTAGGCGCGCGGATTTACCTGATCATCGGTTCCGAGAAGGAGCAACCATGACCACCCGTCACCTCTTGACCGCGTGCGCGTTGGTGCTGTGCAGCGCAGCCCCCGCGATGGCCGTTGGTGCGCAATGCGAGGATCAGCTTGCGCAGGTCTCGGCCCAGATGCAGCAGCAGAAGAGTGAGCAGGCGGATCTGAAATCGAAGTACGACCAGGCGCAGAAGCTTTGCGCGGAGCACCAGGACCAGCAGGCCCAGGCGGTGCTCCGGCAGATCCGCAAGGAGCTCGCCGGGAACGCTACCGAGAGTTCCGGCAGCTCGGAGCCTCAGGGCAGTTCGTCGCCACAGAAATAATCTGTTGCTTCATGCGGCCGGCATGAGGAGCGAAGTCCCGGCCGCGACGGCCTGAGGCTCCGACCGTGGGCCTCGGAAGTGCGTCCGTAGTACGGGACCGCTGGCAGATCGGACTTCCCGCGGGTTCTGGGGCCCGGCGACGCCTGGATTATCTCCGTTCTGGGCCTGGAGAGCGACGGGATTCCATGGTCCGTTCGCGCCGCCCGCCCGAGCCGCGGACACGCCAGCCACGACGCCGTTGCGAGCCATATCACCGTTTGGCGCTCCCGGAGTTGGTTGAGCCAGACAGCGCCTCGAGCAGCGGGCACGTCGCTTGTTCGCCGGCGTCGCACCGTCGGACCGTCAAGGCAAGTGCCCGCTCCATGGACCTCAGATCCGCGATGCGTTGGCGGATGTCGGCCAGATGCGTTGCCGCAAGGCCGCGCGCCTCGGCGCACACAGCGTCATCTCCAGCCGAGAGACGGAGAAGCGCGCGGATCTCGTCAATCGTAAACCCGAGGTCGCGGGCGCGACGGACGAAGGCGAGCGACGCTACCCCGGCGTCGTCATATTCCCGGTAGCGGCCGCGGCGGCCAGGCCGCGCCAGAAGGCCGATCCGCTCGTAGTAGCGGATCGTCTCGACGTTGCAGCCGGTGCGGCGCGACAGCTCGCCGATCCTGAGCGGCTTGGATTGCGGCATGCAGGGCGTCCTTGAAGGGCTTGAGTCTGTAGTCGCTACAGACTCTAGGATCGCCTTTAGTCGATCACAAGGAGCCCGACCATGACGGATTCAGCCAACGAAGGATCATCAACGCAGCCGACCGGAACGGCGTTGCTGACGCTGGCGGGCGTTGCGGCAGCGTTCGGCGCGGCCTCTTGCTGCGGGCTGCCCCTGCTGCTGGGCTCGCTCGGGCTCGGCACAACCTGGCTCAGCGGCATCGCGCTGCTCGCGGCGCCGAACCGGGTCGCTCTGCTCGCGCTCGGGACGTTGGGATTAGCCGGAGGAGGGTTCCTCCTATCGAGACAATGGCTCGCTGCTTCATGCGCGCCCAACAGCATCTGCGCCCGTCCTGCGTTCCGCGGCACGTTGCTTGTCGCGCTCATTGTCGGAGCGCTGCTGCTCTACCTGGGCTTCGCCTATGCCTGACAAGCTGCCGATCCTCACCTCGACGATCACCTGTCCCCATTGCGGCGCCAGGAAGACCGAGGCAATGCCTACCGACGCCTGCCTCTTCTTTTACGAATGCACGGGCTGCGGGAAGCTTTTGCAGCCGAAGGCGGGCGACTGCTGCGTGTTCTGCTCCTATGGCGACGTTCCCTGCCCGCCGAGGCAGACATCCTCTCCTATGGCCTGCCGTTCGGCGGAGGCCGCTTTGGCGCTCGAGATTCGGCGTGGGGTCGAGCGCCCGGACTGGTCCGTGGTCGAGAGCTCGGCGGCAAGAGCCGCGCTTAGCGAGCGCGATGCTCGGCGACCCGCACTTGCTCGCGCTTGGGCCACCCGCCTGACAGCTTCGCAGGACCAGGTCTGGCGCAAAATCCTCGAACTCTTCGCAGCACTCGGACGGCGGCCAGAGATCACCGAGATCGGCGACGCGCTGCAGCTCACCGACGATGAGGCGCGAAGGCTCGTCCGTGAGCTGGAAGAGCACGACCTGGCCAGCCTCGACGAATCCGCCGCGGCAATCGCCTACGCCTATCCGCTGACAGCGCGGAGAACGGAGCACTAAATCCTATGGCGTGTGATTTTCGTCATGCAACTCGTTGCCGTAGTAACTGCAACCGGCAGCCGAGAAGGAGTGGGACGCATGCCCGCCATTTCGACCGATCACGGAACGATCACCGTCGAGCGCACCCTAAACTCGCCCGTTTCGCGAGTTTACGGCGCGTTTGCTGACGTCAAGGAGCGGGCGGCCTGGGGCGCCCCCTCGGACAGCGCGGTCTTCATCTACGATGAAGCGGATTTCCGCGTCGGCGGACGCGATCTCGCCCGATGCGGCACAAGTGATGACCCGCGGTATCGCGTTGAGGCCCGCTACGTCGACATAGTGGATGAGCGCCGCGTGGTCTGGACCGAGACGATCCGCGATCTCGAAAAGCTGCTCGCCACGAACATCACCACGTTCGAGCTGCGCCCCGACGGCGAGCGCACGCAGGTGAAGGTCACGGTCCAGGTGACGTCGTTCGTGGGTCCTGGAATGATCAGGAACACGAAGGACGGCCACGAGGGCTCTCTCGCCAGCATGGCCCGTTATCTGGAGCGCGCGTAAGCACGTCGAAGCAACCACTCGGGCACGTTGCTGACTTTCTCGCGATAACTATGGGTCAAGTCCCGGTGCTCCGTACCAACCATGGCGCTGATCCTGGTGGCGAGAACGGGTGCTCGTATAATGCAAGTGCTCCTATCGGCTGAGAACGATGTGGGTGGCGCGCTCTGTCGCCTGGTGTTCGGTGACGCGGTAGCCGAGCGCCGGCAGGTCGATTCCGGCGAACATCGCTTCGCCTTGTCCGAGAACGACCGGCGACAAGGCGAAATGCAGCTCGTCGATCAGGCCGGCGCGAAGATATTGACGCACCGTCTCGACGCCACCACCGATCTTCACATCGCGACCATTGGCGGCGCGCTTCGCCTCGTCCATCGCCGCCTCGATGCCCTCGGTCACGAAGATGAAGGTGGTGCCACCTTTCATGACGATGGGATCGCGTGGATGGTGCGTCAGCACGAAGGTCGGCGCGTGATAGGGCGGATTCGCACCCCACCAGCCCCTCCAGCTCTCGTCCGGCCAAGGACCGCGGATCGGTCCGAACATATTGCGGCCAAGGATGAACGCGCCGAACCCGTCCATCGAACGGTGTGCATAAGCTTCATCGACGCCGTCCGAACCGCCGCTCTGACCAGTCATCGCCCGGAAGGTGCGCGTGTCGAAGAACCACTGGTGCAATTCCAGCCCACGCTTGCCGAGCGGATTTTCAAGACTTTGCTCAGGCCCTGCTCCGAAACCATCGAGCGAGATCGAAAAGCCTGCAACGCGCACTCTCGTCATATCGCCTCCACTGACTGCAATTCACGCTCGGGACAGCCGCCGCTAGCGACGAAGGAATTTCAGGTTCTTGCGAGCAAAGGCGGGGAGCGCACTGCCTGGTCCATGAACCGCCGCAAACAGAAGGCCCGCAATGAACGTGAAGTGATCCACGAAGAAGCCGAATTCCATCTGGTTGCCGCCCCAGCGCGACGGACCGTGAAAGGCGAAAGCCAGGAACAGGACATAGGCAGCAGCGAGAAGCGCTGCCTCCGAGAAGAACGCGCCGGTCCACAGGGCAATTGCAAGCGCGCTCTCGAAAAGGGCGGCGATCCAGGCAAGCAGCAGCGCCAGAGGAAACCCGGCCGCGGCGATGTAGCCGGCGGTCTGCCCGATTCCGAGAAACTTAAAGGCCGCCGCCATGGCGAAAACGCCGCCAAAGATTAGCCTTGCGATAAGAACCGTAACGGCATTGCGCATTGAGTCGGTCCTCCAAATGGCCAAGGATCTGACATAGTACGTGACGGGAGCCTGTATGCGGCGACTCCATCCCCACGATCTTCGCGCCGGCGCCGCGTTCGGCGATGAGCTGCTGAAGGTCAAGCGAGAACCCGGACGGGACGGTCTGCCCCGGGGGCAGTCTCCTGTGGTAGCGCAGCGCACAGCCAGCGGCGGGCGGCGAGCTTACCCAGCGTGTGGAGGACGATCATTTCCACGGACGGGGACATGTCGCCTCCTTGGCAACTTGCTCCCGCACGCGCTGGATTCAGCACGCGCCTGGCGCCCCGTCGATGAACGGCTCGAGCGCGCAACGCATCGCGATCCCGACGGAGCTGCTGTGAACGCTAGCGCCATCATCCCGGGCTGCGTCTCCGTCGTGATCCCGGCACTCGACGAAGCGGTTAGCCTCGCTTGCCTGATCGAGGCGCTCCGCCGTGAACCCGAACTGAAGGAGATCATTGTTGTGGATGGCGGCAGCATCGACGGCACTGCCGCCGTCGCCGCGCGCCTGGGCGCGCGGGTGGTAACATCGGAACGCGGTCGTGGGCAGCAGCTGCGGACCGGCGGCGCGCTCGCGACGGGAGACTATCTGCTGTTCCTTCACGCCGACACCACGTTCCCTCGCCGCGGTCTGGCGGCGTTCGCGGCGCTTCTCGATCGCGACCCGCGCGTGCCCGGCGGAAATTTCCGGGTCGTCTTCGACGGCGATACCCGGTTCGCTCGCGGCCTCACGGTCTTCTACGCGTGGATACGCCGCTTCGCCCTCTACTACGGGGACAGTGGCATTTTCGTTCGCCGCGCCGTGTACTCGGAGCTCGGTGGCTTCCGGCCGATGGCGCTCATGGAGGACTATGATTTTGTCCGCCGCCTCGAGCGTGCGGGGCCGACCTGCCGCGTCGAACACCCGCCCCTCGTCACATCCTCGCGCAAGTTCGCGGGGCGCCGGCCGGTGGCGATCGTCTGGGGCTGGGCGCTCATTCACTTTCTCTACTGGGCCGGTGTATCTCCCGCGCGGCTTTCGCGCATATACTACCGAGCCTCGCGCTCTGGTCGGGGAACGTCGATGAGCCGCCAATCATAGGCATAGCCGTCGGGCGCGTGCCATCGTCCGAGCTGCGCGACGAGCTCCGGTGCGGCGTAGTGCCTCAGATGGTCCATGACCGCGGCTTCATCGCGGCCGAAATCGGATCGGTACCAGAGATAGATGCTCGAGACGATGAGTCGTCCGTCCTCGATGCGCACCCCGCGCGGGTCATTGACGTATGCCCGTGCGCCATCCTCCAGCAGTCGCTCCGTATTTTCGGCGGTGAAGGCGACGCGCGGCAAGCTCGGGCAGCTGATCGCCGCGCAATTGAGCGCGTAGTGCAGGCGAGGGTCGCGCCAGATCGGTCGCAGGATGCCGTGCTCGATATCATTGAGGCTGAGGCGCTCGCCTTCGACCTGAACCACCTTTGCATCCCAGGGGCCGATGCTGAACAGGCCGGGCCCCAGCGAGATGTCGCGAATGCTCCGTGTCGGGTAATGATCGAGGACGATGCGTGTCGTGACGGCGTTGTAGAGATTGATCCAATAGGCTCGCTGCTCCGCGCGGTTCAACTGCGAGACAGGGGTCGCCTGAAGCATTGAGATGTAGCTTTCCAGCGTTGCGCGACCCGAGGCTTGCGCGCGGGCATAGTCGAACCGATTGACACCGTCGCGTCCCGGCACGAGGTACGTCGCCAGAAACCGGCTCCATGGATCGTGGTTGACGTGCTCGGTGGAAGCCGCGTTGGTCTGAAGCCAATGACCGGATATGAGCTGCGAGCGCGGTGCGGCAAGACTTTCGATCTGGGCGCAACCCACAAGGGCCACCGCCAGGATCACGCCAGGAAGCACCCGGATTAGGCTCATTGAAGCCCGCCTCCTGATCGAGCCTGCCCCCGGAACAGCCTGCTCGAAGCGACGCTGCAAACGCAAGGCGCTGCTTTTCGACGCACCGCAGACCGCGTGAAGCGCGCTACGAGCGACTGCCCGGGCGAGGCGGTGGAGGGGAATAGGAGAGCGGCTGCTTGCGAGGGCGGGACAGAACGAGCGATGCGTCCTTCGGCAAGGTCAGAACGAGGACGTTTTCTGGTGGCCCGCTTTTGGGGCGTTCTCGGTCTTCCTCAGCCTGAACCCGGCCCGAAGAGGTCTCAGCCGATCTCGCGGCAATTGGCAGCGCCGAGCACGCCATCGATGCGGGTGCCGTCTTCGGAGAGCGGCAGCAGGATACTGCGGAAGCGCACCGGCGCGCCGATATGGAGGGCGACCCCCTCGGCCAGCGGCTCGCGCTCGGCGACGACTCGCCCGAGATAGGCAGTCGCCGCCTGGAGCAGCGACTTCTCCGCGCATTCGCCGATGCATTGGCGATCGAAGGTCGGCCAGGTCGGATCGCGCAGCCGCTCGCCGACGAAGGCGAGCCGCGAATTCGCCGCCTGGGGATCGACATCGATCATCAGACAGCTTGCCCAGTCGCCGCCGAAGCGGCGCGGGTCGATCTGCGAGCGGCGCGGCAGCGCGCGTATACCGCCCATCTCGCGCCATTCCGCAAGAACGCGCAGCACCAGCCTTCGCTCGCTGCTCCGGTCATCCATCGCCATGCTCATCCCCGCGAAGCTAATCGGCGAGCTTTAACAAGAGATTGACGCCGCCGGATTCAGCCGGGGCGGCCGAGGAGCGCCATGAGCTCGCCCCATTCGCGCTTGCTCATGCCGCTCTCTTCCTGGGTCACGTTCTCGCCGGCGATGAGCCGGCGCACCACCTCGAGCCCGCGCGCCGAGAGCTGCGCGCCGCCGAGGCGGTATTGGCGGAAGGCCTCGGCGGTGAGCGGGACCCAGCGGTCGACCGTGCCGATCATCGCCTCGGCATAGGCGCGGATCTCGTACTGCGCATGCGCGTCGGCGCGCAGACTGAGGAAGTTGAGCAGATTGTGCAGGTCGGTCTTCCAGTACCACTGCGTATAGAAGTTGAGCGACAGGTTCATCCGCGCGAGCTCACGCGCGAGGCCCTGCCGGGCGGGGTCGATCACCGCGCCGCCCTCGGTCTCGTTCAGCATCTCGGCATAGCCGCGATAGGCCCGCTCGGCATCCTCGCGCAGCAGATCGAGTACCCGCTCAGCCTCCTGGCCGGTCAACACCGCGCCGCGCCCCTGGCGGTTGCTCGTCGACTGCGCAGCGAGCTGCTGGGGCGCCGGCAGATAGAATTCGTTGTCGAGTATCGAATAGCGCGCGGAGTACTCGTTGACGTTGGCGGTGCGGTGCCGGATCCACTGCCGCGCCACGAAGATGGGCAGCTTCACGTGGTACTTGATCTCGCACATCTCGAAGGGCGTGGTGTGGCGGTGGCGCAACAAGTATTGGATGAGTCCGCGATCCTCGCTCACCCGCTTGGTGCCGCGCCCGTAGGAGACGCGCGCCGCCTGCACCACCGCCGCGTCGTCGCCCATGTAGTCGATGACCCGGACGAAGCCGTGGTCGAGCACCGGGATGGCCTCGTAAAGGATCTCCTCGAGCGCCGGCGCCGTGGCGCGACGGGTCGGCGTCGCCTCGGCGCGCAGGCGGTCGATCTCGGCCTTCTGTTCCGGCGTCAACGGCATGGTGGCGGGGGCTCCACTCGACGGGGCGAAGACTTTACCGCTCGCTAACCATGGCTCCAAGCGCGACTCGCTGCCGTTGCGCCCGCGGCGAAAAGCCCTATATTTGGAAGGTCGGGCAACCGACTATGGCGATAAACGGTGCACGGAATAGGCGTAGCGGACCCGGGGGCAGTACCCGGCGCCTCCACCAAACCCAGAACCCGCCGGCGAGCGGCACGACATGGGGGCGAATCAGGATCGACGCGCGTAATAAAGGTGCGAGCCGTCGCTCGGCATGGTACCGCCGATATCGGGCCAATCCAGACGTGCCAACGATAACATGGCACATGAGGCACTCGCGGCCTAATCCCCTAGCGGGGATGAAAGCCTAGAGCTACTCGCGGTCCGGGGGGCACCGGGCAACAGAAGCCCCCCACTTCGCTGACGCCAATCGGGCAGGTGCCGCGCGACCGTGAAAGACCTTCTGCGATACGACAAGATGGTCGAGGCGGCGCTGCGCGGCGTAGTGCGTGAGGCGCTGGCCCGCACCGCGGCCAAGGGACTCCCGGGCGCCCATCACTTCTACATCACCTTCCGCACCGGCTTCCCGGGCCTGAGCCTGCCGGATTATCTGGCGCGGCAATACCCCGATGAGATGACGGTGGTGCTCGAACACCAGTTCTGGGATCTCGAGGTGCTCGAGGATCGGTTCTCGGTCACCTTGAGCTTCCAGAACAGGCCCGAGCGGCTGGTCATCCCCTTCGAGGCGATCACCGCCTTTGCCGACCCCGCGGTCAAGTTCGGCCTGCAGTTCCAAGGAGCCGCGGGCGAGCTTGACGGCGCCGCGGGAGCGCCGCCGCTCGAGCGGGAGCTCGAGAAGGACAGCAAGGAACCCGCTGAAAAACCCGGCGAAGTGGTCGCCCTCGACGCGTTCCGCAAGAAGTAGCCCTCTCCCCAGGGGAAGACGCCCACCCCCGGGGAAAGGTCCGATGTTTCCCGTGAAACATTCGCCGCGTGTTTCACGCACCGCTCAGTGGGCATTTTCGCGCGCCGCGAAATACTGACACCAGCCGGTGGGCGAGATCGGCCCCTTGACGATGTGGCAACGGTTCGGCGCCTGAAATTGCAGGCAGATGCCGCAGCGCTGCTGACCGTTCGGCTGATTGCGGTAATGCGCGTCGGCCTGCGGGATCTTCTGCGCTTCCGGCGTCTCCTGGGCCGCGGCGAGCGGCAGGCGTGCCGCGGCCGCAAGGCCCAGGGCGAGCGTCGCGCGCTCGACGAGCCGCCGGCGCGAGATGCGTTCCGTCATCTTTCCCCATCTCCTGTGATCGCCGCGGCGGAGCGAACTCCGCCGCGGTCGCCGAGATTACTTCGCGACGAGCTTCTCGTTCGCCTTCGAGACATGCCAGAGCACGATGTGGTAATGCGGCTCGGGCACGCCGGGATGGCCGGCATTGAAGTAGATGCTGACGTGGTCGACCTTCCCGCCGGGCGCCTTCAGGTCGCCGAACGTCTTCTGCCCGTCGAGATCCTTGAGCGGGATCATGTAGATCGTGCTCACCAGCTTGCCGGCATGGTCGTAGGCGAGGAAGGGTCCCGCCGGCAGCGTCTTGGGATCGACATAGAGCGTGCCGAGGCCGGGCAGGAAATCCGGCAGCTTCACCAGCTTGCTCACCTGCTGGTACGGCGCTCCCGGCGGCGCCTTCATCACCTCGGTAGCGCTCGCGGGAAGCGAGGCGAGCATCAGTATTCCGAAGGCTGCAACAGCACTTCGCATGGGACTCTCCTGAGTATGGTCGCGCGATCGGCTAGGGTGGGCTACCGGGCGGCACCGGCCGATCGCCGGGCGGCGTCGCTTCGGCCGAGAGGCCGAGCCGGGAAAGGACGGCGGCGATCAGGCGATCGCAGCGCGCGCCCAGGAATGGGAAGGCGCCGTCGAGGAGGACGCCGAATTGCTGGTCGAGCGCCTGGCGGAGCAATTTGTTGGCGCGATGGAGCCGCGTCTTGACCGTCTCGCTGGGAATGCCGAGGCAGACCGCCGTCTCCTCGATGCTCATCTGCTCGATGGCGCGCAACACGAAGACGCTGCGGAAGTTGGGCGGCAGCGCGTCGATCGCCTGTTCGATCGCCCGGCGGATCTCGCGCCGCGCCATCTCCTGCTCCGGGCTCGGCTCGCGGCGCATGTGCTCCGGCAGGGCGTCGCCCGGCAGCTCAGCCAGCGCCTCGATATCGACCGTCGGCCGCCGCTTGCGCAGGCGCCCCAGCGCCTCGTTGATCACGATGCGCGAGAGCCAAGTGGCGAGGCTCGCCTCGCCCTTGAAACCGTCGAGCGCGGTGAAGGCGCGCAAATACCCCTCCTGCACCGCCTCTTCCGCCTCGGCATCGTCGCCGAGCACGCCGCGCGCCAAGCGGAAGAGCCGCTGATTGTTGCGGCGCATCAGCGTGCTATAGGCCGAGGCATGCCCGGCGCGCAGCTGCGCCAGCAGCTCCCGCTCGCCGCCATCGCCCACATAGGCCTCTGCACCATCCATCCGGTTTTTCTCCCCTTCTCGTGAGCTTAGATGCGCGAGCTTGCCGAAAGGTTCCCGTCCGGGCGAGTGGATTCGCCCCCTTTTTGGCGGCCGGCGCGACTTGACGGCCGGGTGGAAAACCTCATCCTCCTCACCCCTGTCGAGGCCAGCGCTGGGCGAGAGCAATGAGCGAATTCGTCTTCCACGACCTGCTTCCGGCGATCGAGGACACCACTCCCTACCGCAAGCTGACGGGAGACTATGTGAGCACGGCCTCGCTCGCCGGCGAGACCATCGTCAAGGTCGATCCGGCGGCGCTCACGCTCCTCGCGGCACAGGCGATGGTTGATTGCCAGCACTTGCTGCGCCCGGGCCATCTGCAGCAGCTCCGCAAGATCCTCGACGACCCCGAAGCGTCGGCCAACGACAAGTTCGTCGCTTTCGACCTGCTCAAGAACGCCAATATCGCCGCCGGCAAGGTGCTGCCGATGTGCCAGGACACCGGCACGGCGATCGTCATGGGCAAAAAGGGCCAGCGCGTCTGGACGGGCGGCGGCGATGCGGCGGCGATCGCCGCCGGCATCCGCAAGACCTACACCGAGACCAATCTGCGCTACAGCCAGGTGGCGCCGCTCTCGATGTATGAGGAGGTCAACACCGGCGACAACCTGCCGGCACAGATCGAGCTCTATGCCGAAGAGGGCGACGAGTACAAGCTGCTCTTCATCGCCAAAGGCGGCGGCTCCGCCAACAAATCCTTCCTCTATCAGCAGACCAAGGCGGTGCTGAACCCGAAATCGCTGCTCAAGTTCCTCGACGAGAAGATCCGCACGCTCGGCACCGCCGCCTGCCCGCCTTACCATCTCGCGATCGTCATCGGCGGCACCTCGGCCGAGTTCAATCTGAAGCTGGTGAAGCTCGCCAGCACCCGCTATCTCGACAACCTGCCGGGCGAAGGCAACAAATATGGCCAGGCCTTCCGCGACCGCGGCTTCGAGCAGGAGGTGCTGGAGCTGACGCGCGGCATGGGCATCGGCGCCCAGTTCGGCGGCAAGTATTTCTGCCACGACGTCCGCGTCATCCGCCTGCCGCGGCATGGCGCGAGCTGCCCCATCGGCATCGGCGTCTCCTGCGCCGCCGACCGGCAGATCCTCGGCAAGATCAACGCCAAGGGCGTCTTCCTCGAGGAGCTCGAGACCAACCCGGCGAAATACCTGCCCGAGATCGATAGCGAGAAGCTCGGCGGCGAGGTGGTGAAGATCGATCTCGGCCGGCCGATGGCGGAGATCCGCCGCACGCTGTCACAATACCCGATCAAGACGCGGCTCTCGCTCACCGGCACGCTGATCGTCGCGCGCGACATCGCCCATGCCAAGCTCAAGGAGCGGCTGGAGCGCGGCGAGGGCCTGCCGCAATACGTAAAGGACCACCCGATCTACTATGCCGGACCGGCGAAAACGCCGAAGGGGTTCGCCTCGGGCTCGTTCGGCCCGACCACGGCCGGGCGCATGGATTCCTATGTCGATCAGTTCATGGCGGCGGGCGGCAGCTTCGTCAGCCTGGCCAAGGGCAATCGCGGGCCGGAGGTGCGCGAGGCCTGCCGCAAGCATGGCGGCTTCTACCTGGGCTCGATCGGCGGTCCGGCGGCGCGGCTGGCGCAGGACTGCATCAAGAAGGTCGAGGTCGTCGAATATCCCGAGCTCGGCATGGAGGCGATCTGGCGGATCGAGGTCGTCGACTTCCCCGCCTTCATCGTGGTCGACGACAAGGGCAACGACTTCTTCGCCAAGCTCACCTGACCGGGGCTGCCGGCTTTGCTGCGGCCGATGAGGATGGAACGGCGCTCTCCCGCCTAGAATGGGTTAACGAGACGACGCGTGGCGCAAGAGATCGACCTTGAGGCGCTGAGCCAGGGTGACAAGCCCGCATGGGACGCGTTCGTGCGCCGCTATGCCGGGCTGGTCGTTGCGGGCGTGCGCGGGGTGGCCCAGGAAGGCGGCGATGTCGAGGATCTCGTTCAGGAGGTGTTCTTGCGGTTGTGCAAGGACGGCTTCCGGTTGCTGAAGACCTACGACCCGAGCCGGGCCGGGCTCTCCACCTGGCTCACCATCGTTGCCCGCAGCACGGCCCGAGACGCGCTACGTCGCCGCAGGCTGGCGCTGACGCCGATCGACGCAGTGCCGGAGAGCCTGCTGGCCACCGACGCGACCCCGCCGGAAAAGCTCAAGCTTCCCGAGGCGCTGCTGTCGCCCCGGCAAAAGCTGGTGCTGACCATGCTCTATGACCGGGACATGGAGGTGGCGGAGGTCGCGACCGCCCTCGGGGTCGACCCGCAAACGGTCAGGAGCACGCATCACAAGGCGATGCTCAAGCTGCGCAGCCATTTTTCAACCGAGGAACATTAGGTGAAAAAAGTGTGGCATCATGGGGATGCCCCGGCAACGAGCCGCCTAGAAAGGGACGAGGAGATGGGCGATGGCCGAACCGATGGACAGCTCTGACCAGGCGGCGCTATGGCGTCGCTGGTCCCGGGGCGCGTCCGCCTCGAGCGGAGCGGCTGGTGCCGAGCCGGACGAGCTCACGCTCGCCGCCTATGCCGAAGACCGCCTCTCGCCCGAGGAGGCCGAGGCGGTCGAGGATTGGCTCGCCTCCAACCCCCATGCCGGTAAGGATATCGTCGCGGCGCGACTGGCCGCATCGGCTGCGGCCCTCCCGGCCGCCTCCGAGGAGGTGATCGCACGCGCGGCGGCGCTGGTGGGCGGCAACGTCCTGCCCTTCCCGCAGCGGGGGGCACAGCCGCGCTGGCGACGCACTGCGGCCTGGAGCGCCATGGCGGCAAGCATCGTCGCGGCGAGCCTGGTCGGCTTCGCCACCGGCAACAGCACCTATATGACTCTGGCTGGCAGCAGCACGCCCAGCCTCGGCCAGGAGCTGCTCGATCCGCCGACCGGCTTGTTCAACGCCGACGAGGATCCGAACATATGACCGTTCTCGCCGACGGCCGCGCGGCGAGAGCCTCGCGCAGCCGCCTGTTGTGGGTCGTGCTGGTCATCTCGCTGGCGGTCAACGCCTTCTTCATCGGCACGGCGGCCTGGTGGGCGACATCGCTGCACATGCTGACGCCGGCCCAGCGCTTCCGGCAGATCGTGCACGAGCTGAGCCTCTCCGACGATCAGCGCGACGCCTTTCAGCAATTCACGATTGCCGCACGGCGCGGCATGCGGCAGCTGCACGATAGCAACGGTCCGCTGCTGCAGAAGGTCTGGCAGGAGCTCGCCAAGCCCCAGCCGGACCAGGATCTGATTGCCAAGCTTGTCGACCAGGCGACCGAGAACCGTCGCGCGTATCAGAGGACGATGACCGCGGCGCTGAGCCAGTTCCTCGCCGATCTCAGCCCCGATCAGCGCGCCCAGTTCATCGCCCTGACCGAACGGCACCACGACCCGGCCGCCTGGCGCTTGCGGCGGCTGGTCACGCCCTGAGCACCGCTCCGCTCTAGCCTGAAGCTGCCGCATCCCATATTTAGGACGGCGCCCGAGGGAGGGGCGCGTGCCATGGCAGCCGCCCGCAAGACCCGGAGCGAACGCGACAGCATGGGCGAGGTCGAAGTCCCCGCCGAACGTTATTGGGGCGCGCAGACGCAGCGCTCGCTCGACAATTTCCGCATCGGCGGCGAACGCATGCCGCCCGCACTCATCCGCGCCCTTGCCATCGAGAAGAAGGCGGCCGCGCTCGCCAACATGGCGATGGGCGAACTCGACCGGCGGCTCGGCGAGGCGGTCGTGGCCGCCGCCGACGAGGTGATCGCCGGCCGGCTCGCCGACGAGTTCCCGCTGGTCGTCTGGCAGACCGGCTCGGGGACGCAGACGAACATGAACATGAACGAGGTGTTGGCCAATCGCGCCAACGAGCTGCTCGGCGGCAGCCGCGGCGCACGGCAGCCGGTCCATCCCAACGATCACGTCAACCGCGGCCAGTCCTCGAACGACAGCTTTCCCACGGCCATGCATATCGCCACCGCCGAGGAGATCCATCGGCAGCTGCTGCCGGCGCTCCACCACCTTCATGCCGCGCTGCAGCGCAAGGCGAACGAGTTCGCCGACATCATCAAGATCGGCCGCACCCATCTTCAGGATGCGACGCCGCTCACCCTCGGCCAGGAGTTCAGCGGCTATGCACGGCAGGTCGAGCTTGGCATCGAACGCGTGCTCGCTAGCCTCCCTCGCCTCTACCCCCTGGCGCAGGGCGGCACCGCGGTCGGCACGGGGCTCAATGCGCGCTTGGGATTCGATGTGCGCTTCGCCGAGGCGGCGGCCCATATCACCGGCCTCCCCTTCGTCTCCGCCATCAACAAGTTCGAGGCGCTCGCCAGCCATGACGCGCTGATCGAGGTCTCGGGCGCGCTCAACGTTCTGGCCGCCTCGCTGACCAAGATCGGCAACGACATCCGCCTGATGGGCTCGGGACCGCGCTCCGGCCTCGGCGAGCTGCATCTGCCCGAGAATGAACCGGGCTCATCGATCATGCCGGGGAAGGTCA
This sequence comes from Allostellaceae bacterium, assembly GCA_035553515.1. Classification (GTDB taxonomy): domain Bacteria; phylum Pseudomonadota; class Alphaproteobacteria; order ATCC43930; family CGMCC-115725; genus DAHUYF01. Next base: position 16,029 of record DATNDG010000068.1, read on the forward strand.
ACCCAACCCAGGTCGAGGCGCTCACCATGGTCGCAGCGCAGGTGATGGGCAATCACGTCACCATCACCTTCGCCGGCAGCCAGGGCCAGTTCGAGCTCAACGTGATGAAGCCGGTCATCATCTACAATCTGCTGCAATCGATCCGGCTCCTTGCCGACGTAGCGAGGAGCTTCACCGATCATTGCGTTGCCGGGATCACCGCCAACCGCGAGCGCATCGCCGAGCTGGTGCAGCGCTCGCTGATGCTGGTGACGGCGCTCAATCCGCACATCGGCTACGACAAGGCGGCCGAGGTCGCGAAGAAGGCGCATGCCGAAGGCAAGAGCCTGAAGGAGGCGGCGGTGGCGCTCGGATATCTCAGCAGCGAAGAGTTCGATCGCTGGGTACGGCCCGAGGCGATGGTCGGGCCGAGCTGATGGCGTCCACGATCCGCAAGCGATCGGTGATGATCGCCGGACATCCCACCAGCCTCACCCTCGAACAACCCTTCTGGGAGGCGCTGCGCGCGGTGGCGCGTCGCCGCGGCATGTCGCTGAACGCGCTGATCGGCGGCATCGATGCGGCGCGCGGCGGTAATCTGTCGAGCGCGCTGCGCCTCTTCGTGCTCGATTGCTATCGCCGCGGCGAGCTTGGTCCCGAGGCGGAGAGCGGGACCGGCTAGCGCCCTGCCCTCGTCCCGCCGGGCTCCTAGCGCGTCGCGGGTTTCGCCGCCGACGCGCCCCGCGCCAGATATTGCTGGAGCGCGTTGATTTCAAACACGGTGCGCGGCGCATCGAGCGGCCCATCGAGGAGGAGGACGAGCGGCGGCGCCGCGGACGCTGCCGCGAGCCGCAGCTCGATCCGGCTCGCAAGTGTCCAGTTCGGCAGGTCTATCCGCGCCGTGGCCCGGCCCTCTCCGCCCGCAGCCGCGAGGCTGAGATCGTCGCTGGCCGCGACACCATCGGTGATGTGAAAACTGCCGGTCAACGACGAGAACCGCGTGCGCCCACCAGCCGCGCCGCGCAGCAGCGTCGCGAGATTCGCGGGATGCGTCGCCAGCGCCTTGTCGGCAGCGTCGAGATCGACGCCGCCGATGCTGCCGCCTTGGCTTTTCACCGTGGCCTGGCCGGCCGCGTGCGCGACCAGCTCGGCCGCGCTGCCGCCGGCGGTGGCCATCGTCGCGTCGAGATCGAACTGTCCCTCGAGCATGGCTGAGCCAAGAACCGACTTGAAGTCCGCGCCTTTCAGCGCCACCTGCGTCTGCATCGCCGGCACCGCTCGTGCGTCGAGTGATCCGCTCGCATCGAGCTCACCGCCGAGCGCCTTTCCGCTGAGCTGCGTCAGGGCGAGCACACCGTCTTGAAGCGTCGCGGAAAGCGTCGAGGTCTCGAGAGACCAATTGCCATAGGCAAGGCGCCGCGCCGAAAGCTTCAGCGCCCCATCTGCACGCCGGAGCGCGGCGAGCTTGAACGGCGTTCGGGGCCAGGCACTGCCCGGTGCCGCAGGGGGTTGCATTGCGGCAAGCACGATGCCTGGGCGGATTGCAGGCTCCTCGAGCCGCCGGTCGATCTCTGCCGTCTGGCGCTGCGACAGCAGACGATCGATCGCCCAGTCGCCGGCGGTGAAATCGGCATCGAAGTGCGGTCGAGCCGCAGTGAGATCGACCCCGAGCGTTCCTGCCAAGGTGCTCTGGCCGATGGTCAACGCCAGATTCTCAAGCGTGAACCGCCGGAGGTCGCCGTCGAGGCGGCCGGTGAGCTTGATCGGCCCCGGATCGGCTGCCGGCTCATAGGTCGGGCTCAGGCTGCGCACCAGCCGCTCGAAACTCGGATGATCGGCCTCGAAGCCGAGATCAAGCTTGCCGGTCGACCGCACGAGCTTGCCAAAGAGATGCGCATGACCGTCGAGCAGGCCCAGATCGGCATCGACGTTGACGGCGGCATTGTCGTACTGCATCCCGCCGCCGAGGCTGAAGGCGCCGTAGCTCCGACCGGCAACGAGACGCGGCGCGACGAGCCGCAGCAGGCGCTCGAATTCGCTGCCATGCATGTCGAAGGCGAGCTGCCCGGTCGGCGCGCCGGCAAGCTCCTGCACCACGCCGCTCAGCGTCGCGCCGACGCCGGCCGCGTCACCGACGCTGAGCTCGTGAATCGTCGTCTCGCCGTTCTGCAGCGTCGCCGAGAGATGCAGATCGCTGAGCGGCTGTCCATGCCAGGTGAGCGTCCGGATGCGGCCGTCGATATTGGCATCGACGCTCGCGAGCAGCGGCTGCATTCTCGCGAGCATCGCGCCTGCGTCTTCCGCCCTGACACCCGAGCGCGGCAGGTAGGCGTCGAGATTGAGCCCGTCGGCAGCCAGCCGCAGGCCAATTCCCGGGCGCGCCCGAAGCAGAATCGTCGCGGCGCCGCTGAGCCGAGTTGCATCCACCACCGCGTCCAAGTCGGTGAGATCGATGCGGTCCCCGTCCAGCCCCAGGCGTCCCGAAAGCGTCGCGCGCAACAATCGATCCGGCGGAACCGAGTTGACCGGGACGTCGAGCCATCCCAGCAAACTGCGAAGATCGTCGGCGCTCGCCTCGAACACCGCATCGGCCTTCGCGCCGGACGGCGCCAGCGCCGCGGTGCCGCTCAGCGAAGCATCCGAGCCGCCCGGCAGCTGCGCCGTAAAGCGCTCGAGCCTGAGCTTACCGTGGGCAAGCGAGAGCTGCAGATGCACGTTGCGAACGAGACCGCCGCGCCAGGACGTCGCCTCGACCCCCAGATCGAGGCTGAGAACGATGTTGGCCGGGAGCGCAGGCACGGCTGAGGCGCTGCTGCCGGCAACCGGGATCGTCGCCTCGCCCGCTGTGCCGGCGAAGGCGGGCGATGCTGCCGACGGCACACGCGCCGCCTTGCGCGCCGCCGGCCAGTGATCGAGGTCGAGCTGCGGGACCGAGAGGGATAGGCTGATCTTGGGCGGCGCTCCGGCTGCGAGATGCAGACTGCCCGCAGCGTGTGCCGGACCGAGATCGACCGAGAGATTCTCGAGGGAAAGTGCGCGCAAGCTGCCGCCGAGCTGGCCGCTGATCGACACCGGCTGCGCCAGGCCGGCGGGCAGTTGCATCTGAGCCAGCGTGCCGAAGACCTGGCCTGCATTGTCGCCGGTGAATTTGAGCGTGCCGGCGAGCTTGCGTTCTTCGGGCGGACCGGAAAGTTCCGCGTCGAGCTGGAGTTGCGCCGCAGGATGCATCGTGACGGTGAGCTGCACCGGCAGCTCCGCTGCGCCGAGCGCACCGCTGCGCAGATCGAAGCTCAACGCGGCGCCGCGCGCCACCAGCGTGCCTGCGGCATGGATCTCGTGGATCTCGGCGTCCTGTGTCGCCGCGGCGTTGATGTGCTCGAAGCGCTCGATGCCGGCATCGGAGCGCCAGGTGATCGCGCCATTCTGGATTGCAAGGCGATCGAGGCCACTCGCACCAACCGTGGACGATCCGGCTTCGCTCGTGGCATTTCGCGCGCCGCGATGCTCGACGACGCTGCGCCAGTTCAGCGCTCCGTCCGGCCGACGTTCGATGTCGATCTCGGGATCCACCAGCGTCGCACTGCGCAGCTCGAGGCGGCCGGTGAGCAACGGCAGCACTGCCAACTTCACATCGAGGGCCTGCAGCCTTACCATGTTCGGTGCTGCCATCCCCGGCGGGTTGGCTACGCGCACATCGCGCGCGGTCAGCGTCGGCGAAGGCAGCAGGGAAAGGTCGATGGGCCCGGCGATCTCGATGGGCAGACCGGTGCGCTCCGCCAACTGCGCGGCGATCGGTCCCCGGAACCGGTCGAGGTCGATGAATTGCGGCGCGAGAACGAGGCCGACAAGGAAGAGAACCACCAAAATGCCTAAACCGATCGTCGCGTTACGCAAGGAACCTCTCCCGAGCCGGGCGCACCATAGCATGCCAGTCTCGTCGGCAGGAGGATGCCATGGCTGAGGTCGTCAATCTCAGGCAGTTCCGTAAGCAGCGGCAGCGTCGCGAAGCCGAGAAAACCGCCGAGACGAATCGCGCGCGACACGGCAGCAGTAAGGCCGAGCGCGAGAAGCTTCGACGGGAAAGCGAGAAGGCGAGTAAGGATCTCGACGGCAAGCGCCTCGACTAGGAGTCGAGCGCGAGCCGGCCTCGGTAGAGCGCCTCGGTCTCGCCATCGAAGCAGACGAAGATCAGGCGTTCGAGCGTCCGCTCCGCAAGGAGAACCCGATGCGTCTCGTCGACGGCAATGGCACAAGCGCGCTCGCGCGGGAAGCCGTAAATCCCGGTCGAAATGGCGGGAAAGGCGACCGAGCGGAGGCCGTGCGCGACCGCGAGCGCCAAGCTCGTTCGATAGCAGCTGGCCAGCAGCTCATCCTCGCCGGCCTGGCCGCCATGCCACACCGGCCCGACCGTGTGAATGACGTACCGCGCCGGCAAACGGTGGCCACCGGTGAGCTTCGCCCGACCAGTGTCGCAGCCGCCCAGCTTGCGGCATTCCGCCAGCAATGCCGGGCCCGCCGCCCGGTGGATGGCGCCATCGACCCCGCCACCGCCCAACAGCGAGGTGTTGGCGGCGTTGACGATGGCATCGACGGCGAGCCGCGTGATGTCGCCCGTGATAAGCTCGATGCGCCGGTCGGCGGCCATAATTTCATCCTCCGGTAGGGGCAAGGGAACCCTCCGAACGCGTCGCCGTTGCCCTTCTCGGGCCGCCGGCGGCGCCCGTTGAACACGGAGATCGCAATGAGCCGAGCTTTCGTCAATGAGAGCGACACGGACGCGGCGGCGGACGCCCTGCCCGAGCTGCCGATCAGCCCGCATCCTAACTATGTCACCCGCCGCGGGCTGAGACAGCTCGAGGAGCGCCTTGCCGCGGCCCAGGCGGAGCTGCGCCGGCTGGAGGCGGCGCCCGAGGGCCCCGAACGCGAGCTGCGCGTCCAACACTTCGGACGCGACATCCGCTATCTCGAGGCGCGCATCGAACGGGCGATCCTGGTCGATGCGGCACAGCAGCCGACCGACGAGGTCGCTTTCGGCGCGGTGGTGGACGTGGTCGACCCGGCCGGCGAGCGGCACCAATTCGCCATTGTCGGCGAGGACGAGGCAGACGCCGAGCACGGCAAGGTGAGCTGGGTCTCGCCGCTCGCCCGCGCGCTCATCGGCGCCGGTGTGGGTGATGTCGTCCTGTGGCGCCGCCCGGCCGGGGAGGTCGAGCTCGAAATCGAGGCGATCAGCTATCCCGAGCGCGCGGTCTGAGCAGCGCTCACCAGAACCAAGGTTCTCCGGCCGTCATACGCGGACGATTTTGCCTGGGTTCATGATGTTGTCGGGGTCGAGCGCCTTCTTCAGCGTCCGCATGACCGCGATCGCGTCGCCGTGCTCGGCGATGAGAAAGTCCATCTTGCCGTATCCTACGCCATGCTCGCCGGTGCAGGTTCCATCCATGGCGATGGCGCGCTGCACCATCCGGTCGTTGAGCCGCGTCGCCTCGGCCAGCTCTTCCGGCTTGGCCGGATCGAGGATGAAGGCGAGATGGAAATTTCCGTCGCCGACATGGCCGACCAGCACGGCGGTGACGAAGGATTGCTCGAGATCGCGCTTGGTCTCGGCGATGCATTCGGCAAGCTGCGAGATCGGCACGCAGACATCGGTGGCCCAGCCCTTCGAGCCCGGGCGGATAGCGAGTGCCGCGTAATAGGCGTCATGCCGCGCCTGCCAGAGCTTCGAGCGCTCCTCGGAGGTCGAGGCCCAGCGGAATTCGCGGCCGCCCTGCTCGGCCGCGAACTCCTTCACCTGCGCCACCTGCTCTTCAACCCCGCGCGACGTCCCGTGGAATTCGAAGAACAAGGTGGGTGCCACGGCATAATCGAGCTTCGCGTATTTGTTCACGGCATCCATCTGCTTGGCGTCGAGCAGCTCGATGCGGGCCACCGGCACGCCGGCCTGGATGGTGGCGACCACCGTGTCCACCGCCGCCTCGACCGATGGGAAGGGGCAGACCGCCGCCATGATCGCCTCGGGAATGCCGTAGAGCCGGAGCGTCACCT
>DATNDG010000069.1:0-2532 GCA_035553515.1 Allostellaceae bacterium
GCCAAGCGGCTCTTCGCGCTGGCGGCCGTGGGCGACCCCCGGGCCATCCTCGAGGCCGAAACCGACGAGCAGAAGAAGCTGATCGGCTCGCCCAATCAGCGCGAGGCGGTGCTCGCCAATCAGGAGAAGCGCGCGCCGCGCTTCGCCGACTGACACTTCGCCGGGACCGGGCGGCGAGACGATTTCCTCCCGCTCGTGGCGGATGATAGGCTCCCTCTCCCGACCACGGGAAAGGGCGCCATGTTCAAACCGGATCTGCTGAAGGGCCGTTCGATCCTCGTGACCGGCGGCGGCACCGGGCTCGGCAAGGCGATGGGCCGCCGCTTCATGGAGCTCGGCGCCGATCTCATGATCTGCGGCCGGCGCGAGGCGGTGCTTGCCGCCGCCGCGCGGGAGCTCGAAGCCGAGTTCGGCCGGCCCGTGCGCACTCATCGCGTCGATCTGCGTGAGGCCGAGGCGGTCGAGGCGCTGATGGATGCCGCTTTTCACGGTCGCCCGCTCGACATCCTCGTCAACAATGCCGCCGCCAATTTCGTGGCGCGCACCGAGACGCTGTCGAGCCGCGCGGTCGATGCCGTGCTCAACATCACCTTGCATGGCACGCTCTACGCGACGCTTGCCGCGGGGAGGCGCTGGATCAAGGCGGAGCGGCCGGGCGCGGTGCTGAGCATCCTGACCGGCGCCGCCTTCCATGGCTCGCCCTATGCCGTGCCCTCGGCCATGGCCAAGGCGGGCGTCCTCGCCATGACGCGCAGCCTCGCCGTCGAATGGGGGCCGAAGCGCATCCGTTGCGTTGCGATCGCGCCGGGCAATTTTCCGACGCCCGGTGCGAGCGAGCGCCTGGTTCCCGACGATGTGCGGCCGGAGCAGCATGGCAGCAACAATCCGCTGGGCCGTCCCGGCCGGCTCGAGGAGCTCGGCGATCTCGCCGCCTTCCTCGTCTCCGATCATGCCGGCTACATCAACGGCGAGGCGGTGATCATCGATGGCGGACGCTGGCTCAAGGGCGCCGGCACCTTCTCCGCGCTGGAGCGGCTCACCGAGGCGCAATGGGCGGCGATGCGCGAGCGCGGCAGGGGAGGGCGCAATGAGTGAGGCGGCGAAATCCTACATTCCCGACGATTGCCGCGGCGAGAACTTCTTCCGCATCGATGACGGGCTGCGGCAGCTGTTGCCGCATTACCTCGACGGGCCGGCGCTGGCGCATTTCACGCCGCATTTCGACCGCATGGGCGCGCTCGCCGGTGGCCGCATCGACGAGCTGGCAGCGATCGCCGACAAGAATCCCCCGCTGCTCCATGCGCGCGACCGCATGGGCCGGGACGAGGACTGGATCGAGTACCACCCGGCCTATCAGGAGATGGAGCGCATCGCCTTCGAGGAGTATCGCTTTCAGGCGATGAGCCATCAGGGCGGCGTGCTGGGCTGGTGGGAACCGCTGCCGCCCGTTGCCAAATACACCTTCCAGTACCTCTTCGTGCAAGGCGAGTTCGGGCTGATGTGCCCGGTCAGCGTCACCGATACCTCGATCCATCTGATCCGTCGCTATGCCGAGCCGGCGACCCGAGAGTATCTGCTCGGCCGCATGCTGACTGAGGATCCGGCGCGCCTCTGGAAGGGCACGCAATTCATCACCGAGAAGGCCGGCGGTTCCGATATCGGCGCGGTCGAGACGGTGGCGCGGCAGCAGGATGGCGTCTGGCGGCTCACCGGCGACAAATGGTTCTGCTCGCACGCCGATGCGGATGTGGCGCTGCTGCTGGCGCGGCCGGAACGCGCGCCTGCCGGCACCCGCGGACTGGCGCTCTTCGCCTTGCCGCGCCGGCGGCGGGACGGTTCGCGCAACGCCTATCGCATCGTCCGGCTCAAGGACAAGCTCGGCACCCGCTCGATGGCGAGCGGCGAGATCCGGCTCGACGGTGCCGAGGCTTATCCCGTCGGCGCGCTCGAGCGCGGCTTCAAGCAGATGCTCGACCAGGTCAATCTCTCGCGCCTTTCGCATGGCGTGCGCGCCGCGGCGATGATGCGGCGCTGCCTCAACGAGGCGCTTGCGGCGGCGCGCGGGCGCAGCGCCTTCGGCCGGAAGGTGGCGGAGTTCCCGCTGATGCGCCGCCAGCTGCTGAAGCTCATGGTGCCGACCGAGCAGGCGCTTTCGATGTTTCTCTTCACTGCCGAGGCGATGGGGGCGGGACGCGAGGATCTGCTGCGCGTGCTGACGCCGCTCATCAAGTTCCGCGCCTGCCGTGACAACATCAAGGTGGCGGCAGGCGCCATGGAGGCGCGCGGCGGCAACGGCTATATCGAGGAATGGGTGACGCCGCGCCTGGTGCGCGACGCGCATATCGGCGTGCTCTGGGAAGGCACCAGCAACATCATCGCCCTCGACCTCGTCACCCGCGCCATCGGCAAGGAAGGCGCGCATCGCGCGCTGGCGCAGCGCCTCAGCGAGCGCCTCGGCGCGGCGGCCTTGCCGCCGGCGCATCGCGAGCGCCTCGGCACGGCGCTCGACCGCGCGCTCGGTCTTGCCGAGGA
>DATNDG010000070.1:0-74781 GCA_035553515.1 Allostellaceae bacterium
GTCCATTGAGCAGGATATTTCGACATCGAGCCGGCGCCGCCAGAAGAGCGGCGCCACCGTGCAACTCCTTCGGGTCGCGCGGCGTTCGTCGCCCATGCTCCAAGCTCCCGATGCGATCCAGATCGCCCACACCCTGATCGAAAAATATGGCGCCGCCGCGCTCGCCTTTGCGCGCGATCGCGCGGCGCGCGCGATCGAAGTCGGCGACGACCTGGCCGCCGAGTCGTGGCAATCGGTAATCGAGGCCACGCGGGCCCTTTTGCGCCAGCCCGCCGGGGTGTAGTTTCCTCGCCGGAACTTCATCTCCCGCCTCGCGTTCGACCTGGGATCATGCACATTAATCGTAACATCTGGACTGTCGCCGCCTGGCTCGTCGCCAAGCACGGACCTGCCGCCTCCAAAGTAGTAAGCGCGCGCATCTCGCGATTGCGCGAGAAGGATGTGGAGCGCACGGCGATCACGTCGTGGCTCCAGGTCGACCAGGCCGTCCACGAGCTCACCCGCGCCCCCGGCGAGGGCGAGCGCGTTAACTAGAGTCGCCGCTCCCGGCCCGCCAAACCAGCTTAAGCAGAAGCGGAATTTGCTCGCGGCCGACCTGGTGTTTGCCGGCGCCGACGTGTGATCCACGTCACACCCCGCCATTCCCGGCCAGGGCATTGTCGCAGGCCGCTGCACTGGAGAAGGGACGGCCGGATGAGGCGCGAGGCCGGCGAAAGCCAGCTCGGCAATCAAGTCTACAAGGCTCGCACGCAGAAGAGCATCGGCGAGGCAATCCATGCGCTGGAGCACCGCGGCGGCCTCGCCGAGGTGCGTGCCGGGCTCGACGCGTTGCTGGCAGCGCTGAGCCGGCACGGCGACCGCCTCGCTGATCCGGAGCCGGTTTTCGCCTTGACCGCGCATGTCGCCGAGGAACTGAAGCGCAAGGCGCCCGACCGTCACACGCTCAAGACCATTCTGGTCGGCATCGCCGAGGAAGCGGAATCGGTCGGCGAGATCCTGGTTCCGGTGCTGTCGCTCAAGGACACCGTCATGGCGGTCTTTCCCTGAAGTGTCACCAGCGGCCGCGGTCGCCGGAGAACTCGGCCGAGGCGAAGGGGCCGCCCTGCATGAGGTCGCCGATCGGATCGGGCGGCCGGCCGCGCTCGGCGGCGAGCGCCGCATCGCGGTAATCCTCGGCGCGCCAGCGCGGGCGGTAGCCCAGGCGGAACGCCGCCTCGTTGTCCCACCAGCTCCGCTCATTGTCGGAGGCGCCGTAGACCACTTCGTAGGTCAGCGCCGGATGCTCAAGGCCGATGCGGACGAGCTGGACGAGATCCTCGGGATGGAGCCAGATGGCGAGGCGCCGCCGGTCGACCGGGCGGTCGTCGACATTGCCGATGCGAATGCACAGCACACGCAGCCCATGCTTGTCGGCATAGAGCGCGGCCAGCGCCTCGCCGAATGCCTTGCTGACGCCGTAGCGTGAATCAGGGCGCACCAGCGCCGCAGTGCCGACGCGCTGGCGGCGCGGATAGAAGCCCATGGCATGGTTGGAAGAGGCGAAGACGACGCGCTCGACGCCGTGCCGCCGCGCCGCCTCGAAGAGGTTGCGGGTGCCGACGATGTTGGCGTGGAGGATGGTCTCCCAGTCGTTCTCGACCGACATGCCGCCGAGATGAATGATGCCGTCGACGCCGGCCACGGCCGCCTCGACGGCCGCGAGGTCGCCGAGATCGGCGGCGACGAACTCCTCGCCGGCGGCGAGATCGCCGGGCGTCACCTTGTCGGAGAGGCGGAGCGCCGGATAGACGCCACGCAGCATGGCGCGCAAGCGCCCCCCGATGCCGCCGGCCGCGCCGGTGATCAGCACGCGTTCGAGGGCCATGGCCATCCTCCCTTGTCCCGTCGGCCTATGCGCAAGGGACTCTGGCGCGCCGGCGCATCATAGAAAAGCCCCGCCGGCTGACCGGCGGGGCTTTGTCGCGGGCCGGAGCGATGCCGCTCAGACCGAATAGTACATCTGGAACTCGATCGGGTGCGGCGTGTGCTCGAAGGCGTAGATCTCCTCGTATCTGAGGTCGATATAAGACTCGATCTGGTCCTTGCTGAACACGTCGCCCTTGGTGAGGAAGGCGTGGTCGGCGCGCAGATTCTCGACCGCCTCGCGCAAGGACCCGCAGACTTGCGGCACGTCCTTCAATTCCTCCGGCGGCAGGTCATAGAGGTTCTTGTCCATGGGGTCGCCGGGATGGATGCGGTTCTGGATACCGTCAAGGCCGGCCATGAGCATCGCGGCATATCCCAGATAGGGGTTCGCCGCCGGATCGGGGAAGCGCACTTCGACTCGCTTGCCCTTGGGGCTCGACACGATCGGGATGCGGCACGAGGCCGAGCGGTTGCGCGCCGAATAAGCCAGCAGCACCGGCGCCTCGAAGCCGGGAATGAGGCGCTTGTAGCTGTTGGTCGTGGGGTTGGTGAGAGCGTTGATCGCCTTGGCGTGCTTGATGATGCCGCCGATGTAGTAGAGCGCCGTGTCGGACAGGTCGGCATAGCCCGACCCGGCGAAGAGCGGCTTGTTGCCCTTCCAGATCGACTGGTGGACATGCATGCCTGAGCCGTTGTCGCCCTTGATCGGCTTCGGCATGAAGGTCGCCGTCTTGCCGTACTGATGCGCGACGTTATGCACGACGTATTTGTAGATCTGCATGTGGTCGGCGCATTGGGTGAGCGTGCCGAACTCGAACCCCAGCTCGGCCTGGCTCGGTGCTACTTCGTGGTGGTGCTTCTCGACGCGCAAGCCCATTTCGGCCATGACCGAGAGCATCTCGGCGCGCATGTCGCTCTGGCCGTCGACGGGCGGCACCGGGAAATAGCCGCCCTTGATCGGCGGGCGGTGGCCGGTATTGCCGTCGGGGAATTCCTTCTCGCTCGCCCATGGGCCTTCCTCGGCGTCGATCTGGTACATCGCGCCGTTCATGGTGGCCTTGTAGCGGACGTCGTCGAAGATGAAGAACTCGGCCTCGGGGCCGAAATAGGCTTTGTCGCCGATGCCGGTCGAGGCGAGATAGGCTTCCGCCTTCTTGGCCGTCGAGCGCGGGTCGCGGCCGTAGGGCTGGCCGGTCAGCGGCTCATGCGTGTCGCAGAAGATGATGAGCGAGGTCTGCGCCGCGAAGGGATCGAGCACCGCGGTCGAGCAATCCGGCATAAGCAGCATGTCGCTCTCGTTGATCACCTTCCAGCCGGCGATCGAGGAGCCGTCGAACATCACGCCTTCAGCGAGGAAATCCTCGTTGATGGTACGGATGTGATGCGCCAGGTGCTGCCACTTGCCGCGTGGATCGGTGAAGCGGAAGTCGACGTATTTGACGTCGTGCTCCTTGATCATATTCATGACTTTTTGAATGTCTGACATGTCCCTGTTCCCGTAGGTTGACTTGTTCCCCTTGGCTGCCGGCGGCGCGGCGGCGCGGTATCCCCCTCTTTGAAGCCCCTTTAGATCGCGTCCTTGCCCTTCTCGCCGGTGCGGATGCGGATCGCCTCGTCGATGGAGCTGACGAAAATCTTGCCATCGCCGATGCGGCCGGTATGGGCGGCCTGCTGGATGGCCTCGACGGCGCGCTCGACCATCGAATCCTCCATCACCACCTCGATCTTCACCTTGGGAAGGAAGTCAACGACGTATTCGGCGCCGCGATAGAGCTCGGTATGTCCCTTCTGCCGGCCGAAGCCCTTGGCCTCGGTCACGGTGATGCCCTGGATACCGACCTCGTGCAGTGCCTCCTTCACCTCGTCGAGCTTGAAAGGCTTGATGATCGCTTCAACCTTCTTCATGGGGTCCCGCCTTGCCGCATCACAAGAGGCCCGGCGCCGTTCGCCGGGCTCTCCCCGCACTGTTAAAGCATGAGCCGTGCCACCCTGCTGCGCCGCAGCCAAGCGAAAGCTAGCCCGAATCGGGCCGCACTGAAACAGGCTTTTCTGCCTAAAATGTGATCAGGGCGCGCCCATTATCTGGGCGCGAAGCGCCGCAGGAAAGCGTGGCGGACCGCTTGGCGCGGCTGGCGGTGGCTCGGCGGATGGCTTAGTGGACGACGTCGTTCTGGGCGAGATGGAGGACGGCGGAGATCTGGGTCTCACAATCGCTGGGCGCCCCGGGTTGGCCCGTATGCTTGTAGGCGGCGATGGCGGCGCCGAAGATCTCCGCCACTTCCGCTTTGGTGAGGCGGCCGCGCCTGACCAGGAAGGCGAGGATCTGCGTCGTCAGCGTCAAATTGGCGCTGGCAATGGCGGCGGGCTCGACCTGGAGGCCGCGCCAACTGATCTTCAAGACGGTGCTCTCGGCCATATTGTCGCTCCTGGACGGAATGGTCCGCGCGAAGAATAGCCGCAGGGATGTTAACCAATCCTTCCAGGCAACGGCCGGCCGCCGGCGATGCGGCGGCGTGCCCGGTTCAGGCGCCGGCGGGGCCGCGGCGATTTCCCTGGCGCTCGAGCCAGGCCTTGATGCGTTGGACCGCCTCGTCGAGCGCGGCGAGGCTCGCCGCATAGGAGAAGCGCAGATAGCCGTCGCCCAAGGCGCCGAAGCTGGTGCCGGAGATGGTGGCAATGCCGGCCTCGTCGAGAAGCCGGGATTGCAGCGTGCGGCTGTCGAAGCCGGTGCCGCCGATATTGGGGAAGGCATAGAAGGCGCCGCCCGGCACGGCGCAGCGGAAGCCCGGCAGCGCGTTCAGCGCCCTGATGATCATCTGGCGCCGCTCTGCAAACGCCGCCACCATGCGGGCTGACGGCTCGCGCGGGCCTTTTAATGCTGCAATTCCAGCATATTGCGCGGCGGCATTGACGCAGGAATGGCAGTTGATGGCGAGCCGCTCGGCGGCGGCGAAGATCGCTTTGGGCCACACGCTGTAGCCCAGCCGCCAGCCGGTCATCGCATAGGTCTTGCTCCAGCCGTCGAGCAGGATGACGCGGTCCTTGAGCGACGGATAGGTCAGCAGGCTGACATGCTCGGCGCCGTCATAGACCATCTCGCCATAAATCTCGTCGCTCATGATGGCGACATGCGGATGGTGCTCGAGCCCGCGGGCGAGCCGGTCAAGCTCGCTCCTCGGCACCGCGCCGCCGGTCGGGTTGGCCGGGCTGTTGAGAATGAGGAGCCGCGTCTTCGGCGTGATCTTCGCCAGCACCTCCTCGGCGTTGAAGGAGAAGCCCTTGGTTTCGTAGAGCGGCATCGGTACCGGCGTCGCGCCGGAAAACCGGATGACGCTCTCATAGATTGGGAAGCCGGGATTGGGGTAGATGATCTCGGCGCCGGGCTCGCCGAACATCATAACGGCGAAGAACATGGTGACCTTGCCGCCCGGCACGACCAGCACCTGGTCGGGCGAGACGGTGACGCCGTGGCGGCGCTGGAGATCGGCCGCGACCGCCTCACGCAGCGGCAGGATGCCGTTGGCGGGCGTGTAGCCGTGATGGCCCTCGGCGAGCGCCTTGCGGCCGGCTTCGACGATATGGCCGGGGGTCGCGAAATCCGGCTGGCCAATGCCGAGATTGATGATGGAGCGGCCTTCGGCCTCCAGCGCCTTGGCGCGCGCCAGCACCTCGAAGGCGCTCTCCGTACCGAGCTGGGCCATGCGGCCAGCCATGGTCAGCATAGGGCGGTCCTCCTCGCTTTCTCCCTATATTCCCGATCGCAGCGCCCCTGCCAAGGGAGCGCGGCATCAGCGAGGGGCGCCTCAGAAGGCCGCCGAGCCGTCGGGGCGGTAGAGCACCGTGTAGGCGCAGAGCATGTCGACACGCCTGCCGTCGCCAGCCAGCGGCAGCAGCAGGTTTTCGACCAAAGCGAACTCGTGATGCGACCAGAGGCGCGGCTTGCCCTTCTGGCGCTGCGGCAGCGCATCGCAGACCGCAAGGCGCAGGCTCCGCATCAGGTCGGCATCTTGGCCGATCGTCCGATGCGCCTCGTCGAACCAGAGTCCGGTCACCTCATGGCCGATCGCGTCGACAATGCCGGTGCCGGCAAGCCGGTAGCGCAGCCGGAAAGGGGATTGCTGAACGTCGAGCAGCCAGATGCCGGGCAACAGGTCTGGTACCTCGACCGGATCGAAGTGGCGGCGGGCCGGCAGCAGCGCTGCGCCCGGCGGGTGGATGCGGGTCCAATAACGGTAAAGCCGGATCAGACTCGGATGCCAGCCCGTGGTGTCGATCTCGATGTCGCTGTTGGTCTGCACGCGCCCGTCCTCGCGACAGAACCAGCCGGGGCGATCGTGGCCCGGCCGACCAAACGCATCGCTTTAGCTCCGGCCGCGCCCGTTCCGCGCGCGGCTGAGATCAACCTCGCTGAAGTCGACCTGATCGACGAGCGCCCCGCCGAAATCCGCCTCGTCGACCCGCGCCCGGCGCAGCGAGGCCTTGCGCAAATCGGCGTTGAAGAACTTGGCACCCTCGAGATTGGCGGGCAGATCGATGCCCTCGGCGCCGACGCGCTCGAGCGGCCCCAGATCGGCGCCGGCGAGCATGGCGCGTCCGAGATGCGCATGCGCCAGGGTCGCGCCGCGCAGATCCGCGCCGGTGAGGTTGGCCTCGCGCAGATCGGCAAGGGTGAGATCGCAGGCGGCGAGCAGTGCGCCCGAAAGATTGGCGCCGCGCAGCGCCACGTGGATGAGCTCGGCGAGCGCCAGATTGACCTTGCGCAGATCCTGGCCGCTGAGATCGGTGTCGTGCAGGACGGCACGTTCGCCTTCGCGCCCGTCGCTGTCGATCCATTGGGCATGGAGCCGCAGCAGTTTCCTGAGCTGATCGGCGGCGATGCTGCGCAGCGTATTACCCTGCAGCTCGCCGCGGCCGACCGCCTCGTGCAGCGCGCCGGGATCGACGATCGCACCAGTGATGTCGGCGCCGCGCAGCTCGGCGCCGCCCAGCTTCGCGTCGGCGAGGATCGCGCCGCGCAGCACCGCTTCGTTAAGTTTGGCGTAGCTGAGATCGGCGCTCTCCAGGATCGCTCCGGTCAGGTTGGTGCGGCGCATATCCGTGCCCGAAAGATCGGCACGGCGCAGCACGCTGTCGGTGAGCTCGGCCATGGAAAGCGCAGCGTGAGCGAGCTTGGCGCCGGAGAAATCTGCACCCTTCGCCTGCACGGATTGCAGATCCGCCGAGCGCGTCTGGTAGCCAGCACCCGCGCCGGGATCGACGTGGCCATTGGCGAGCGCGCCGTCGCGCAGATCGGCCTCGGCGAGACAGGCGCGCTCGAGCCGTGCGCCCCAGAGGCGTGCGCCGCGCAGATCGGCCTCTCGCAGATCGGCGCCGCCGAGGCTCGCCAGGCGAAGATCGGCGACGAAGAGGTTGGCCTTCTCGAGCCGCGCGCCGTCGAGCCGGCAGCCTTGCAGATTGGCGCCGGTGAAATCGGCGCCCGAGAGGTCCTGATTGCTGAGATCGAGGCCGCTCAAGTCATGATGCGCGAGCGAGGCGGGCCGTCCGCCCCACCAGCCTTCGACATAGCGCTTCTGCAGCAGCAGCACGCGGCGCAGCTGCTGCTCAGTAAGCCGTGTCTTCGCGGGCGGCGCGCCCGACATTGCTCGTGCGGTCATGCGCGTAGTGTTGCTCAAGGCGCGGTGAAAATCTCGTCCGTTTACATCGAAAGCAAGCAGATCGAAAGCGCGCCAAAGCCCCAGCGAAAGCGTGTCCGCACCGCGCATTTTGCGTCCACGAGGAGCTGCCGCTGGCCTAGTATGGAGCGCGAGTACGGAGGAGCAGAGGGGCTCCGGCATGCCTCATTTCGAGGTGCATACTCTGGCGCAGGATCGCTGGCTCATCGACGGCATTTTCGTCGACAAGGAGACGGCGATCGATGATGCAAAGCTGCTGCTGGGACGCAGCAGCTCCTGCGACGCCGTGCGCGTGCTGCACGTTGAAGAGCGGCAGAGCAGCTTCTTCGAATGGACGATCTATGCCGCGGCCCGGCCCCGACCGAACTGGCGCCGCCGCATCGGTGCGAGCGCGCGAGCCGCGGCGAACCGGGAGCCGCCGGCAGCGCGTCCGACGCGGGCACAGCCGCGGCTGCCGGGGCGGCCGCCGAGCGCGGCACCGGCATTGCTGCTGGTCGCAGCCTGCGTGATCGTCGCGCTCTCCATCCTCGCCGCGCCGCGACCGGCGCAACCCAAATGGGTCTGGGTGTTCGACCGGCCGGAGGCGTGGCAGCAGCACCCGCTGCGCAATCCCTGGAGTGGCGCGCTGTCTAAATGACCTGAGCGCGCGTCAACTCAGGGCGCGGTCATGCATGGGGCCGAGGAAGGAATTGGGGCGAGTGACCGGATTCGAACCGGCGACATCCAGAATCACAATCTGGCGCTCTAACCAACTGAGCTACACCCGCCGCTGGCGCTGCTCCTAGCCTGTCGGGCCGTCCGCCGTCAAGCGCCGGGGGATTGCGGGCGCGGCGCGGAACTGGCACCGTGCGCCATTGGCGGAAGGAGAGCTGGGCCATGCAGATCCGCGGCAGCGTCGCGCTCGTCACCGGGGCCAACCGCGGCATCGGCCGCGCCTATGTCGAAGCGCTGCTCGCGCGGGGGGCGCGCAAGATCTATGTCGGCGCGCGGCGGCCGGATGGCATCGCCGATCTGGTAGCGGTGGACAAGGCGACGGTCCAGGCGATCGCGCTCGACATCACCGATGCGGCGGCGGTGGCGAGCGCCGCCAAGGCCTGCCGCGACGTGACGCTGCTCGTCAATAATGCCGGCATCAACCGCGCGAGCGGCCTCGTCGCCGCCGCCGACATCTCCGCCGCACGTGCGGAGATGGAGACGAACTATTTCGGCACGCTCGCCATGTGTCGAACCTTCGCGCCGGTACTGAAAGTCAATGGCGGCGGCGCGATCATCAACATGCTGTCGATCCTGTCGCGGGTAAGCCTGCCGCTGATGGGCTCGCTCTGCGCGTCGAAGGCGGCGGGGTTGAGCCTCACGCTCGGCATTCGCGCCGAGCTGGCAGGGCAGGGGACGGCGGTGATCGCGGTGATGCCCGGCGCCGTCGACACCGACATGAGCCGCGACTTCCCGCCGCCGAAGATGCCGCCGCGCGAAGTGGCCGAGGCGGCGCTCAGCGCGCTGGAGCAGGGCTTAGAGGAAGTCTATCCCGGTGCCATGGCTGCCGGCATCGCGCAAGGCCTCGCCGCCGATCCGAAGGCGGTGGAAAAGCAGTTCGCGGCCTATCTGCCTTAGGGATGGCCGGGTTGTACCCGCAGGCGCTGCTGACGCCGTCCGAGATGGCGGCGGCGGATCGCGCGGCGATCGCGGGAGGCGCAGCCGGCGCACAGCTCATGGAGACTGCCGGGCGCGCCGTCGCCGAGATCGTACTCGAGCGCTGGTCGCCGCGGCCGGTGACAGTGCTCTGCGGGCCCGGCAACAATGGCGGCGACGGCTTCGTCGCGGCGCGCCACCTGGCCGCTGCCGGCTGGCCGGTGCGGCTCGGGCTCCTCGGCGAGCCAGGCGCGCTCGGCGGCGATGCCGCGCACCACGCATCGCTCTGGCGCGGCTCCGTCGAGAAGCTCGACCCGGTGCTGCTCGACGGCGCCGGCATTGTCATCGACGCGATCTTCGGCGCCGGGCTCTCGCGCGATGTCGACGGGGCGGCGCGCGCGGCGATCGAAGCAATGGCCAGCGCCGGATTGCCGATCATCGCAATCGACGTGCCGAGCGGGCTCGATGGCGCCACCGGCACCGTGCGTGGCGCCGCCGCGCCGGCGACCGTGACGGTGACTTTCTTCCGCAAGAAGCCGGGACATCTGCTGTTGCCCGGACGCGCGCTCTGCGGTGAGCTGGTGCTGGTCGATATCGGCATCCCGGCGCAGGTGCTGGCGGCGATCGCGCCCAAGACACATGAGAACGGTCCTGCGCTGTGGCTCGAGGCCTTTCCCTGGCCGCGGCTCGACGGCCACAAATATGCGCGCGGACATGCGCTGATTGCCGGCGGCGCAGTGATGACCGGAGCGGCGCGGCTCGCCGCGCGCGCAGCGCAGCGCATCGGCGCAGGGCTCGTCACGCTGGCCGCGCCGAGTGCCGCCTGGGCGGTCTATGCAGCGGCACTCGCCAGTGTCATCGTGCGGCCGGTCGCCGATGGCGCGGCTTTCGCCGAGCTGCTGGCCGATGAGCGGCGGAACGCCATCCTGCTCGGGCCGGGGGCTGGCGTCGAGGCGACGACGCGGACGGCGGTGCTCGCCGCGCTGGCAACGCGTCGCGCAGTGGTGCTCGATGCCGACGCGATCACCGTCTTTGCCGATGATCCGGCGACGCTCTTCGCGGCCATCGCCGGCCCCACGGTGCTGACGCCGCATGAAGGCGAATTCCGCCGCCTCTTCGCCGCGCCAGGCGACAAGCTTGCGCGGGCCCGCGCGGCGGCCGGCCAGAGCGGTGCAGTGGTGCTGCTCAAAGGCGCCGATACGGTGATTGCCGCCCCCGACGGGCGCGTGGTCATCAACGCTAACGCGCCGCCCGATCTTGCCACCGCCGGCAGCGGCGATGTGCTGAGCGGGCTGGTCACCGGTCTTCTCGCCCAGGGGCTCGATGCGTTCCGCGCCGCTTCGGCAGCTTGCTGGCTGCATGGCGATGCCGCCGAGCGCTTCGGACCCGGGCTCATCGCGGAAGACATCGTCGAAACTCTGCCGGCTTCGCTGCGTGCGCTCAAAAGTCGGTGAACGCGAGCGGCGAAGCGGCCCGCGCAACTGCGCGCGGGCTTGCCAGAGAGCGGTGCGCGCGGTATCGCATTGCCCATGAGCGAACGCACCAGCTTTCTTGATACTGTCGTCGACCGCACGCTTGGGAATCTACGCTCGCTGCGCACCGCCTGGCGCGACATCGCCCAGCAAGCGCGCGGCGTGCTCAGCGGCGCGCCGCGACCAGAGCTGTCGCGGGACGACGCCGAGCGGCTGCGCGCCCAGTTGAGCGATTGCCTGGAGGCGCGCGGCGGCGCCGTCTCGGGCCGTGCCCGCGCTGCCGATCTCGGACGGACGTATCTGGCGCTCAACGGCACGGGGCGCGAGCGCTTCCTGACGCTGCTGGCGGAGGAGTTCGATATCGATCACCTCGCGGTCGCGGCACTCGGCGAGCGGTTGGTGCGCGCGGCGGATGACGGCGAGCGGCGCAAGATCGAACGCGAGTTGCGCGCCGCGCTGGAGCCGCCGCGCATCAAGCTGCTCACTCAGTTCAATGCACTGCCCGAAGGGGTCAAGTTCCTGGTCGATATGCGCGCGGAGCTAATTCGCCTCGGCGCACGCGATCCCGTGTTGGCGGCGCTCGAGCGCGACCTCAAGATGCTGCTGGCGAGCTGGTTCGATGTGGGCTTCCTCGAGCTCACACGGATCACCTGGGACGCGCCGGCGGCGCTCCTCGAAAAGCTCATCGTATACGAAGCGGTGCACGAGATCCGGAGTTGGAGCGACCTCAAGAACCGGCTGGAAGCCGACCGCCGATGCTTCGCCTATTTCCATCCGCGCATGCCGGAAGAGCCGCTGATCTTCGTCGAGGTGGCGCTGGTGCAGGGCATGGCGGCGAACGTCCAAGCACTGCTCGACGAAACTGCGCCGGTGGGCGACCCCGCCGCCGCGGATACCGCGATCTTCTATTCGATCTCCAACTGTCAGCGCGGGCTCGCTGGCATCAGCCTCGGTGATTTCCTGATCAAGCGCGTCGTCGACAGCCTCGCGGCGGAGCTGCCGCACCTGAAGACCTACGCGACGCTGTCGCCCATTCCGGGCTTTTGCGCCTGGCTCGACGAGCGCATCCGGCAAGAGGGCGAGACGCTGCTCAGCGCGACCGAGCGCAAATCGATGCAGCAGGTTCTGCCGCCCGAGCTTGCCGCGCTTGGCATCGGCGACCTGCTGTCGCGCCCGCGCTGGCATGCCGAGGAGCCGATGGCGCAAGCCCTCAAGGCGCCGCTGCTCCGGCTCGCCTCACGCTATCTGCTGACCGAGAAGACACCCCGCGGGCGGGCACTCGATCCGGTGGCGCATTTCCATTTGACCAATGGCGCGCGCATGGAGCGGCTCAACTGGCTGGCCGATCTCTCTGCCAAAGGGATGCAGCAATCGGCCGGCATCATGATCAACTACCTTTACCGGCTGGCCGATATCGAGGCCAACCACGAGGCCTATACGGGAGAGGGGCAGGTGGCGGCCTCGCAGGGGCTGCAGCGACTCGCCAAAGGGTGATTTTCCCTGTGGCATCTGCGATTCGTCGGAAATTCCTGCCAGGAAAAGATAAAATGCCCTGCGAAAGGCCTTTTTTTTGTTCTTGATTAACTTTTGGGGGTTAGCGTCATCATCGTTGCAACTCAGTTTCGCCGCAGGGCAGCAGCGATGTCGATCTTCAACATCTGGGTCAAGACCGAAGCGACCCCGGCCACCGTCGAACCCGGCAACCGGTTCTGCCGGCGCCGCCGCGACCACGTGACCGAAACCGCCACCGTCCTTGAGCTTCGCCCCGACCCCTTCGGCATCCCGCACGTCCATTTCACCCTTGCCTTCGAGCAGCCCTCGCAGGGGTCGGTCTATGAGGGCCTGAGGGTGCTGGCGTTGCGCACCTTCGTCGACGCCTATCCCGAGCGCGTCGCCTAGCTTGCTTGGCGTGGTGGGGTTCTCTGCCGCCGGGTTACTCTTTATACTGCCGGTCCTAGCCTTGGCCCCTTCAGGAGCCCGCTATGGCCGCGCCCGCGTCGCCGGCAGCCGTCCCGTCTAAGGTTTCATCCGCGCCGCTCGCTAAGGCCGACCGGCTAGGTTTGCTCCAGGCGCTTGAGCGTAAGGTGCTGTGGCTCTCCTCCTGGATGATCCACAACGCCAACCATCTGCGCCCGAGCCGCGACGGCCTCAAGGTCGGCGGTCATCAGGCGTCGAGCGCTTCCTGCGTCACCCTGCTGACCGCCCTCTACCTGGACGTTCTCCGGTCGGTCGATCGCGTAGCGGTGAAGCCGCATGCGAGCCCTGTCTATCACGCGCTCGCCTATCTACTGGGCCGGCAATCGCAGGAGAAGCTGCAGAGCTTCCGCGCTCTTGGCGGCGCCCAGTCCTACCCGTCACGGACCAAGGATGGCGACGATGTCGATTTCTCGACCGGCTCGGTCGGGCTCGGCGTCGCCATGACCAGCTTCGCGGCCCTGGTGCAGGATTATGCGCGGCTGAAGGGAATGCAGCCCGAGGAGCGGCCGGGCGGGCGGATGGTGGCGGTGGTCGGCGATGCCGAACTCGACGAGGGCAATGTCTTCGAAGCGATGCTCGAAGGCTGGAAGCACGACGTGCGAAATCTCTGGTGGGTCATCGACTATAATCGCCAGAGCCTCGACGCGGTGGTGAGCGACCGTCTCTTCAACCGCATCGATTCGCTGTTCAGCGCCATGGGCTGGAGCGTCGTTACGCTGAAATACGGCAAGAAGCTCGAGGCCGCCTTCGCCGGCGCGGATGGCGCGGCGCTGCGCGACTGGATCGATGCCTGCCCCAACTCGCTCTACTCGGCGCTCGTCTTCAAGGGGGGCGAGGGCTGGCGCAAGCACCTCGAAGGCGATTTGGGTCATCTCCCCGGCATCCGCGGCTTTCTTGGCGCGCATGACGATCAGAGCCTGCATGCGGTGATGACGAACCTGGCCGGGCACGACATGGAGACCGTGCTCGAAGCGTTTCACGCCGTCGACGACGATCTCCCGACGTGCTTCATCGCCTACACGATCAAGGGCTTCGGCCTGCCGTTCGCTGGCCACAAGGACAACCATGCCGGCCTTATGAACGAGGCGCAGATGGCCGGATTCCAGCGCGCGATGGGCGTGCCCGAAGGACAGGAATGGGCGCGCTTCGCCGGGCTAGACCTGCCGGAGGAGCTGCTCGAAGCATTCCTCGCCGCCGTGCCCTTCGCCGCGAGCCGCGAGCGGCGCCTCGTCGCGCCGGTGGTGCCAGTGCCGGACACGCTGCCGCTGCCGCAGGGGGCGCGGATGTCGACGCAGGAAGGCTTCGGCCGCATCCTCAACGATCTCGCGGGCGGCGACAGCGAGTTGGCGCGACACATCGTCACCTGCTCGCCCGACGTCACCGTCTCGACCAATCTCGGCGGCTGGGTCAACCGGCGCGGCGTCTTCGACCGGCGTGAGCGCGCCGATGTCTTCCGCGACGAGAAGGTGATCTCGGCGCAGCGTTGGCAGATGTCGCCGCAAGGACAGCATGTCGAGCTCGGCATCGCCGAGCACAATCTCTTCCTGCTCCTCGCCGCGCTCGGCCTCTCGGCGCCGCTCTTCGGGGCGCGGCTGCTGCCGGTCGGCACACTCTATGATCCGTTCATCAATCGCGGCCTGGACGCCCTCAATTACGCCTGTTATCAGGATGCGCGCTTCATGGTGGTGGCGACCCCTTCGGGTATCACGCTGGCCCCGGAAGGCGGTGCGCACCAGTCGATAGGCACGCCCCTGGTGGGCTTGGCGCTGCCTGGCCTCGCCTGCTTCGAGCCCGCCTTCGTCGACGAACTCGCTGTGCTGCTGCGCTGGGGCTTCGGCCACCTGCAGGCCGAGGCAGGCGGCTCGGTCTATCTGCGGCTCTCGACGCGACCGCTGGAGCAGCCGCAGCGCGAGATCGCGCCGGTTGCCGACGAGATCGTCGCGGGCGGTTACTGGTTGAAACCGCCGGCGCCCGGTGCGGAGCTCGCGATCTGCTACGCCGGAGCGGTTGCCCCCGAGGCGCTCGCCGCGCATGCGGCGCTGCTCGAGGACATCCCGGGAGCCGGGCTCCTCGCGATCACCTCCGCCGACCGCCTTCATGCCGACTGGCTCACCGGCCTGCGCGAGGGCGGGGGGAGCCACGTCGTGCGCCTGCTGGCGCCGCTCGCGCCGGACGCTGCCCTCGTCACCGTCATCGACGGGCATCCTGCGACACTGTCCTGGCTTGGCGGCGTGGCGCGCCATCGCATCCATCCCCTGGGCGTCGAGACCTTTGGCCAGTCGGGCGATATCCCGGACCTCTACCGCGTCTACGGCCTCGACGCCGACGCGATCCTCGATGCCGCTGCGCGCGCCTGCCTGGAGCGCAGCGGGGGCCGGGCCTAGCGACCCGGAGCGGCCCTCTGCGTGGGTCGAGCGGCTATTCCATTCCCCGCGCGCTGTGCTATGAACCCCGCTCCGCGGCGGGCGGGCGTGGCGGAACTGGCAGACGCAGTCGGTTTAGGTCCGACCGCCGAAAGGCTTGGGGGTTCAAATCCCTCCGCCCGCACCAGCCCAGGCGTTTCAACAGGCTTCGAGCATCATGCAGATCACCGAAACCAGCACCGACGGCCTGAAGCACGAATTCAAGGTCACCGTCGACGCCGACGATATCAAGCAGCGGGTAGAAGGGCGGCTGCGCGAGATCGGACAGCAGGTGAAACTGCCGGGCTTCCGTCCGGGCAAGGTGCCGCTCAACGTGCTGCGCCAGCGCTATGGCACCTCGGTCATGGGCGAGGTACTGGAGCGCGCGGTGAGCGATACCTCGAACGCAGCGATGCAGGAGCACAAGCTGCGTCCCGCACTGCAGCCCAAGGTCGAGATCGTCTCATTCAACGAGGGCAAGGATCTCGAATACAAGCTCGCGGTCGAAGTGCTGCCCGAATTCGCGCCGATGAACTTCGCCGAGCTCAAGCTGGAGCGGCTGCGGCCCGAGGTGCCGGATGCCGACATCGACAAGGCGCTGGAGCGCATCGCCCAGCAGCAGCGCAAGAACGAGCCGGTCGATCGCGAAGCCGCCAAGGGCGATATTGTCGTCATCGATTTCGTCGGCTCGATCGACGGCAACGAATTTCCCGGCGGGAGCGCCAAGGGGCACCGCCTGGAGCTCGGCTCGGGCCAGTTCATCCCCGGCTTCGAGGAGCAGCTCATCGGCGCCAAGGCGGGCGAGCATCGCGCCGTTAAAGTGACCTTCCCGGCCGATTACGGCGCTGCCGACCTCGCCGGCAAGGAGGCGTCCTTTGCCGTGGACGTCAACGAAGTGCGCGAGATGAAGCCGCAGCCGATCGACGAATCGCTCGCGGAGGCGGTCGGCATGGAGAATCTTCAGGCGCTGCGCGACGCCGTGCGCCAGCAGATGGAACGCGATTACGGCAGCCTCGCGCATCAGCGGCTGAAGCGACGGCTCCTTGACCGCCTGGCCGAGCGTCACCATTTCCCCGTACCGCAAGGCATGGTCGATCTCGAGCTCGATGTCATCTGGAAGCAGTTCGAGGCGGAGCGCGAGCGCGCCAAGCAGCAGGGCGTCGCCCAGCCGGACGAGGGCAAGAGCGACGGTGAGATCAAGGCGGAGTACCGCGCCATCGCCGAGCGGCGGGTGCGGTTGGGACTGCTCCTTTCCGAGGTGGGGCGCAGCAACAATATTCAGGTGGCCCAGGAGGAACTCAATCGCGCCCTCATGGAGGAGGCGCGGCGCTATCCCGGCCAGGAGCGCCAGGTCATTGAATACTATCGCAACCAACCGGGGGCGCTCGACAATCTGCGCGCCCCCATTTTCGAGAACAAGGTGATCGACTACATCCTCGAAATTGCGGAAGTCAGCGACCGGCCGATCAGCATCGCCGACCTGATGCAGGATGACGAGGACGAGGAGAAGGTGGAGGGCGCGGCGGCTGAGGCCTAGCGCCGTAGGACCGACTGAACCGGCCGGCGACCCGCACGGTGCAAAGCAGCGCGGGCCGACAGCAGATCCAAGGGTGAAAAGCGATGGAGCGGAGTCCGAGCGAAATCTACATGAACACGCTGGTGCCGATGGTGGTCGAGCAGACCAATCGCGGCGAGCGCGCCTATGACATCTATTCGCGGCTGCTGAAGGAACGGATCATTTTCCTCGTCGGGCCCGTCCATGATGCGGTCTCGAGCCTGATCTGCGCCCAGCTGCTGTTCCTCGAATCGGAGAATCCAAACAAGGACATCGCCTTTTACATCAATTCTCCAGGTGGGGTGGTGACGTCCGGCCTGGCGATCTACGACACGATGCAGTACATCCGCCCGCCGGTTGCCACCGTCTGCGTGGGTATGGCCGCCTCGATGGGCTCGCTGCTGCTCGCCGCTGGGGCGAAAGCCAAGCGGGTGTCGCTGCCCAATTCGAGCATCATGGTCCATCAGCCCTCCGGCGGCTTCCAGGGTCAGGCCTCGGACATCGAGATCCATGCCCGGGAAATCCTGCGGACGCGGGCGAGGCTCAACGAGATTTATATGAAGCATACCGGGCAGACCCTCGACGCGGTCTCCACCGCGCTTGAGCGCGACCGGTTCATGTCGCCCGAGGAAGCCAAGCAGTTCGGCCTCATCGACGAGGTTATGGTGAGCCGTCCAGCCCGGGAGGATGAGAACAAGACGCGGACATGACCCCGTGGGCGTGGCCTTCCTGCCACGCAGGTGGGTGTTGTTGTTGCCGAATCGTACCCTATCTTTAACTAGTTATTGATCGCCCGGCGGCTAGTATTGTTGAATTATAGGGGCGTCCGGCGGGTCCGCCCCGCCGCCGCCCGGGGTGCCGAGCGATGGTGTGGCGCCGAGTTGGCGATCGGTTGGTGACGGAGTGCCCATGAGCAAGGCCACTGGCGGCGACGCAAAGAATACCCTCTACTGCTCCTTCTGCGGAAAGAGCCAGCATGAGGTGCGCAAGCTCATTGCCGGGCCGACCGTGTTCATCTGCGACGAGTGCGTCGAGCTCTGCATGGACATCATCCGTGAGGAGCACAAGACGACTCTGGTCAAGTCGCGGGACGGCGTGCCCACGCCGCGCGACATCTGCAAGGTGCTCGACGACTACGTCATTGGCCAGGACCACGCCAAGCGCGTGCTGTCGGTCGCGGTCCACAATCACTACAAGCGCCTCGCCCATGGCGCAAAGAACAACGACGTCGAACTCGCCAAGTCGAACATCCTGCTGGTCGGGCCGACCGGTTCGGGGAAGACCCTGCTGGCGCAGACGCTGGCGCGGATCATCGACGTGCCCTTCACCATGGCCGACGCCACGACCCTCACCGAGGCCGGCTATGTCGGTGAGGATGTCGAGAACATCATCCTGAAGCTGCTGCAGGCGGCCGACTATAATGTCGAGCGTGCGCAGCGCGGCATCGTCTATATCGACGAGGTCGACAAGATCAGCCGCAAGTCCGACAACCCGTCGATCACCCGCGACGTTTCGGGCGAGGGTGTGCAGCAGGCTCTGCTCAAAATCATGGAGGGCACCATCGCCTCGGTGCCGCCGCAGGGTGGCCGAAAGCACCCGCAGCAGGAATTCCTTCAGGTCGATACGACCAATATCCTCTTCATCTGCGGCGGTGCCTTCGCGGGGCTCGAGAAGATCATCGCGCAGCGGCGACAGGGCACCTCAATCGGCTTCGGCGCCGAGGTGCGCGGCCCCGAGGAGCGCAAGACCGGCGAGATCCTCAAGGACCTCGAACCCGAGGATCTGCTGAAGTTCGGGCTCATCCCGGAGTTCGTCGGCCGCCTGCCCGTTGTCGCGACGCTCGACGATCTCGACGAGGGCGCGCTGGTCGATATCCTGACCAAACCGAAGAATGCCCTGGTGAAGCAGTATCAGCGGCTCTTCGAGATGGAGGATGTCCGCCTGGAGTTCAACGACGAGGCGCTGCGCGCCATCGCCCACAAGGCGATCAACCGCAAGACCGGCGCACGCGGGCTTCGCTCGATCATGGAGGCGATCCTGCTCGAGCCGATGTTCGAGCTGCCAGGCCTCGACGGCGTGAGCGGAATGGTCATCAACAAGGAAGTGGTAGAGGGGCGTGCTCAGCCGCTTCACATCTACTCCGATCGCCGTGGCGATGTGGGGCAGGGCGCCTGATCCCGCGCCCTCGCTTCCGCACGGCGCCGCGACATTCGCGATGCCCTTGATTGTTTCCCGGCACGGGCCACTTTAGATTCGGTTGAACTCGGAAGCGGCCGGGAGGCCGCTCCCCCGAGCCGCTTGCGGTGTTATCCTCTCCGACCCCTTCAGAAAGAGGAGTCATGTTCGAAATCCCCCGCGGTGCTCTTTATCCTGTCCTGCCGCTGCGCGACATCGTGGTTTTCCCGCACATGATCGTGCCGCTCTTCGTCGGTCGCGAGAAGTCGGTGCGCGCGCTCGAGGACGTGATGAAAGACGACAAGCAGATCCTGCTTGTCACGCAGAAGAACGCCGCCCAGGACGAGCCGACTTCGGCGGACATCTATTCGGTCGGCACCATTGGTACGGTTCTGCAGCTGCTGAAGCTGCCGGACGGTACGGTCAAGGTGCTGGTCGAAGGCGGGCAGCGCGCGCGCATCGTGCGCTTCGCCGAGAACGAGCAGTTCTTCCAGGCCTATGCCGAGGCCATCGAGGAGAAGCTCGGTGAGCAGCAGGAGCTCGAAGCGCTGGCGCGCACGGCGGTCTCGCAGTTCGAGCAGTACATCAAGCTCAACAAGAAGATTCCACCCGAGGTGCTGGTCTCGATCAATCAGATCGAGGATCCCTCGAAGCTCGCCGATACGCTCGCCTCTCACCTCGCTCTGAAGATCCCGGAGAAGCAGGAGCTGCTCGAGACCGAGACGGTTTCCGAGCGCCTCGAGAAGGTCTTCGGCTACATGGAGAGCGAAATCGGCGTGCTTCAGGTCGAAAAGCGCATCCGTTCGCGCGTCAAGCGCCAGATGGAGAAGACCCAGCGCGAGTACTACCTGAACGAGCAGCTCAAGGCGATCCAGAAGGAACTCGGCGAGGGCGAGGACGGCCGCGACGAGCTCGCCGAACTCGAGGAGCGTATCAATAAGACGAAGCTCTCCAAGGAAGCGCGCGACAAGGCGCAGGCCGAAGTGAAGAAGCTGCGCACGATGAGCCCGATGTCCGCCGAGGCCACCGTGGTGCGCAACTATCTCGATTGGCTGCTGTCGATCCCGTGGCAGCAGCGCACCAAGGTCAAGCGCGACATCAAGGGCGCCGAGAAGGTGCTGAACGCCGACCACTTCGGCCTCGAGAAGGTCAAGGAGCGCATCCTGGAATACCTCGCGGTGCAACAGCGCATGCGCAAGGTGAAGGGGCCGATTCTGTGCCTCGTCGGCCCGCCCGGCGTTGGCAAGACCTCGCTCGGCAAATCGGTGGCGCGGGCGACCGGGCGCAACTTCGTGCGCATGTCGCTGGGAGGCGTGCGCGACGAGGCGGAGATCCGCGGGCATCGCCGCACCTATATCGGCTCGATGCCCGGCAAGGTCATCCAGGGGATGAAGAAAGCGAAGTCGTCGAACCCGCTCTTCCTCCTGGACGAGGTCGACAAGCTGGGTGCGGACTGGCGCGGCGACCCGTCCTCCGCGCTGCTTGAGGTGCTCGATCCTGAGCAGAATTCGAGCTTCAACGATCACTACCTCGAGGTCGACTACGATCTCTCGGACGTGATGTTCGTCACGACGGCCAACACGCTGCGCATGCCGCAACCGCTGCTGGACCGCATGGAGATCATCCGTCTCCCCGGCTACACCGAGGACGAGAAGGTCGAGATCGCCAAGCGCCACCTCATTCCGAAGCAGGTGAAGGCGCACGGGCTGAAGAAGACCGAGTGGAACGTTACCGACGAGGCGCTGCGCGACCTTATCCGCTACTACACGCGCGAGGCCGGCGTGCGCAATCTCGAGCGCGAAATTGCCAATCTGGCGCGCAAGGCGATCAAGGATATCTTGATGCGCAAGCTCGCCAAGATCACGGTGACCCGGCGCAATCTCGAGAAATATGCTGGCGTGCGGCGCTACCGCTTTGGCGAGGTGGAGGAGACCGATCTCGTTGGCGTCACCACCGGTCTCGCCTGGACCGAGGTCGGCGGAGAGTTGCTGTCGATCGAGGCGGTCACCGTGCCCGGCAAGGGCAAGGTGACGGCGACCGGCAAGCTCGGCGATGTGATGAAGGAGTCGGTGCAGGCGGCGGAGAGCTACGTCAAGTCACGAAGCTTCGCCTTCGGCATCCCGCCGACGATCTTCGAGAAGAAGGACATCCATGTCCACGTGCCGGAGGGCGCGACTCCCAAGGATGGCCCGTCGGCCGGCGTCGCCATGGTGACGTCGATCGTCTCGGTGCTGACCGGCATCCCCGTGCGCAAGGATATCGCCATGACCGGCGAGATCACGCTGCGCGGTCGGGTTCTGCCGATCGGCGGACTCAAGGAGAAGCTCCTCGCCGCGCTGCGCGGCGGCTTGAAGACGGTGCTGATCCCGAAGGAGAACGAGAAGGACCTGGCCGAGATTCCCGACAACGTGAAGCGCGGCCTCGCCATCATCCCGGTTGGCTCGTCGGACGAACTTCTCAAGCAGGCGCTGGTACGCCCGCCGGAGCCGATCGAATGGAACGAGGAGAGCGACACGCAGGTGCTGCGGCCCAAGCCGGGTGAGGATCGGCCGGGTCTCGTCACGCACTGAACTCGTGCTCAGCCGTTCTTTCGCGCCGCCATCCCCTGCGGGATGGCGGCGCTGCATTTTTGGGATTGTCTCGAAAGCGCAGAAATCCGCGACGGTGGGCAATTGACGGCGCCGAGAGGCACGATCTAGACTGCCGCGCGACAGATCAGACCGCGGCATGAAGCCAGGGGGCGCTCGTGAACAAGAATGAACTCGTCGATTCCGTCGCCAACTCCACCGGTCTCAAGAAGCAGGAAGCGGAGAAGGCGGTAGACGCCGTGTTTGACTGCATCGCGAGCGAGTTGAAGAAGGGGAGCGAGGTGCGCCTCGTCGGCTTCGGCACCTTCACCGTCACCCAGCGCGCTGCTTCCGAGGGGCGCAATCCGCGCACCGGCGAGAAGATCACGATCGCCGCCTCGAAGCTGCCGAAGTTCCGAGCCGGCAAACAGCTCAAGGACTCGGTGCAATAGCCGAGGCGAGAGGGCGGTCGCATCGGTGCGTCCGAAGCGCTCTCGTTTTGTGCTATGGTGTCGCCGGCCTCGATCGGGCGATTAGCTCAGCGGTAGAGCATCTCGTTTACACCGAGGGGGTCGGGGGTTCGAATCCCTCATCGCCCACCACGCCGCTTGACCGCGAACGCGCTCGTATTTCGCGGCCGCAGATGCTTGACACTCCTGGGGTTGCGGGTCTAGTAACCCACGCCGCGGAGCGAGTGCTGCGGGGGTGTAGCTCAGTTGGTTAGAGCGCCGGCCTGTCACGCCGGAGGCCGCGGGTTCGAGCCCCGTCACTCCCGCCATCCCGGTGACCTGGGTGTTCCCATCTGGCAACTGCAACCCATATTTTCCCAGGGGGTGGCGTAGATGCTATGGCCCGACTTTCTGATGACGCCACAGTGCCGCCGCCCTTCCCCGATTGCAGCACCGAGCTTCTGAGGAGTCCGCGCCATGGATAGCCTGCTGCGCGAGTACCTTCCCATCCTGATTTTCATCGGGGTAGCGTTCGCGCTGGCCACGATCTTCGTGGTCGCCTCCATGGTGGTCGCACGGCAGAATCCGGACTCCGAGAAGCTGTCGCCCTACGAGTGCGGCTTTGATCCCTTTGCCGATGCGCGCAGCAAGTTCGACGTGCGCTTCTATCTCGTATCGATCCTGTTCATCATCTTCGACCTCGAAGTCGCCTTCTTGTTTCCCTGGGCGGTGTCGCTCGGCAAGATCGGCCTTTTCGGCTTCTGGTCTATGATCGTATTCCTCGGCGTGCTGACCGTCGGCTTCATCTATGAGTGGAAGAAAGGGGCGCTCGAATGGGAGTGACCACCACGCCCGGCACTGCGGCCGCCTCCTCCGAGGCGGTGCTGCGCCAGATGACCGAAGAGATTCGCGACAAGGGCTTCTTCGTCACCCAACTCGAAAAGCTTGACAAGATCGTAAACTGGGCGCGCACCGGCTCGCTCTGGCCGATGACCTTCGGGCTCGCCTGCTGCGCCGTCGAGATGATGCACACCGGCGCTGCGCGCTATGACCTCGACCGCTTCGGCGTCGTGTTCCGGCCGAGCCCGCGCCAGTCGGACGTGATGATCGTCGCCGGCACGCTCACCAACAAGATGGCGCCGGCGCTCCGCAAGGTCTATGACCAGATGTCCGAGCCGCGCTGGGTGATTTCGATGGGCTCCTGCGCCAATGGCGGGGGCTATTACCACTACTCCTACTCGGTCGTACGCGGCTGCGATCGTGTAGTTCCCGTTGATATCTACGTGCCGGGTTGCCCACCCACCGCGGAAGCGCTGCTCTACGGCATTCTCCAGCTGCAGAAGAAGATCCGGCGCGAACGGGTCTTCGCGCGCTGAGAACGGGAACGCCATGACCCAGACCCTCAAGGAAATCGCCGATCACGTCGCCGCGTCGCTCGCGTCGCACTTGGTCGAGAGCACGGTGATCCACGGTCAGCTCGTGATCACCGTGAAGCGCGACGCCATCGCGCCCGTGCTCACCTTCTTGCGCGACGATCCGCGCTGCCTGTTCAAGCTGCTCTCCGATCTCTGCGGCG
Source organism: Allostellaceae bacterium (assembly GCA_035553515.1). Classification (GTDB taxonomy): domain Bacteria; phylum Pseudomonadota; class Alphaproteobacteria; order ATCC43930; family CGMCC-115725; genus DAHUYF01. Next base: position 23,380 of record DATNDG010000070.1, read on the forward strand.
TCGACTATCCTGACCGGCCGGAGCGCTTCGAAGTGGTCTACAATCTATTGAGCCTCAAGCTCAATCAGCGTATCCGTGTCAAAGTTACGACCGACGAGGAGAATGCGGTTCCGTCGGTCACTTCCGTCTATAGCGCGGCCGGTTGGTTCGAGCGCGAAGCCTGGGACTTGTTCGGCATCTATTTCTCCGATCATCCGGACCTCCGCCGCCTGCTCACGGATTACGGGTTCGAGGGCCATCCCTTGCGCAAGGATTTCCCGCTCACGGGCTATGTCGAGGTTCGCTACGACGAAGAACAGAAGCGCGTCGTCTACGAGCCGGTTCGCCTGAAGCAGGAATTCCGCAGCTTCGACTTTGTCTCGCCCTGGGAAGGCATGAACCACGTGCTGCCGGGGGATGAGAAGGCGGAAGTGAAGGAGGCCGGAAAGTGACCGCCGTCGCCGATGCGGAAGCCCGGATCAAGAGCTTCACCATGAATTTTGGGCCGCAGCACCCGGCGGCCCACGGGGTACTGCGCCTCGTCCTCGAGATGGACGGTGAGGTGGTGGAGCGCGCCGATCCGCATATCGGTCTGCTCCATCGCGGTACCGAAAAGCTGATCGAGTACAAGACGTTCCTGCAGGCGGTGCCGTATTTCGACCGGCTCGACTATGTCTCGCCGATGTGCATGGAGCACAGCTATGCGCTCGCTGTCGAGACGCTGCTCGGCATCGAGGTGCCGCCGCGCGCAAAATACATCCGCGTGCTTTATGCTGAGATCACCCGCATCCTCAACCACCTTCTCAACATCTGCGCCTTTGGCCTCGATGTCGGCGCGCTCACGCCGTTCCTGTGGGGATTCGAGGAGCGCGAGAAGCTGATGGAATTCTACGAGCGCGTATGCGGCGCTCGGCTCCATGCCGCCTATTTCCGGCCGGGCGGCGTCCACCAGGACATGCCTGCCGGTCTCGCGGACGATATCCTCGCTTGGTGCGACGAGTTCCCGCCAGTGCTCGAGGCGATCGAGGTGTTGCTCACGGAGAACCGCATCTTCAAGCAGCGCACCGTCGATATCGGCCGGATCAGCGCGGAGGACGCGCTCGACTGGGGGCTCAGCGGCCCGATGCTGCGCGCCTCGGGCGTCGCCTGGGACCTGCGCAAGGCACAGCCCTACGACGCCTACGAGGCGATGGAATTCGACATTCCGATCGGCAAGAACGGCGATTGCTGGGATCGCTACTTGGTTCGGCTGGAGGAAATGCGCCAATCGCTGCGCATCATCCGCCAGGCGCTGGCGCAAATGCCTGGCGGTCCCGTCAAGGTCAATGACCGCAAGGTAGCGCCGCCGCCGCGCAGCGAGATGAAGACGTCGATGGAAGCGCTTATTCATCATTTCAAGCTCTACACCGAAGGCTATCATGTGCCGGCGGGCGAGACCTACGCGGTCACCGAGGCGCCCAAGGGCGAGCTTGGCGTCTACCTGGTGTCGGACGGCGGCAACCGGCCTTATCGCTGCAAGATCCGGTGCCCGGATTTTGCGTTCCTGCAGAGCACCGATTTCATGGGCCGCGGCCACATGCTGGCCGACATCGTCGCCATCATCGGCTCGATGGACATCGTGTTCGGGAGCATCGATCGATGAGCGAGGCGAACGGCGCCCCGGTGGCGCAGCCGGCGAGCTTCGCCTTCACGCCGGAGAACATGGAGAAGGCGAAGGCGTGGATCGCCAAGTACCCGTCTGGACGGCAGGCGAGCGCGGTGCTGCCGCTGCTCGACCTGGCGCAGCGCCAGCACGACAATTGGCTTCCGCGCGCGGCGATGGACGTGGTCGCCGACCTGCTCGGCATGGCGCGCATCCGAGTCTACGAGGTCGCGACCTTCTACACGATGTTTAATCTGAAGCCGATCGGTCGCCACTTCTTCCAGATCTGCACGACGACGCCCTGCTGGCTGCGCGGTTCGGACGAGGTGGTGAAGGCGTGCGAGCGCAAGCTCGGGATCACCGTCGGCGAGACGACGCCCGACGGTCAGTTCAGCCTTACCGAGGTCGAATGCCTCGGCGCCTGCGTCAATGCGCCGATCATCCAGGTAAACGACGATTTCTACGAGGATCTCGACGGTCCTGCGACGGAGCGGCTGATCGATGCGCTGACGCGCGGAGAGACGCCGAAGTCGGGGTCGGTGACGGGAAGACAGACCTCGGCGCCGGCGGGCGGCCCGCAGACTCTGAAAGATCTCTCCTTCACTGGAGACAAGCGCTGATGCTGAGCGACAAGGACCGCATTTTCACCAATCTCTATGGTGTCCACGATTGGCACCTTCCGGGCGCGCGTGCGCGCGGCGACTGGGACGGCACCAAGGATATCGTTCTCAAGGGCCGCGACTGGATTGTGAACGAGGTCAAAAATTCGGGCCTCAGGGGCAGGGGCGGGGCCGGCTTCCCGACCGGCGTCAAATGGTCGTTCATGCCCAAGCAGGCCGACCGGCCGGCTTATCTCGTGGTCAACGCCGACGAATCCGAGCCGGGCACCTGCAAAGACCGCGACATCATCCGCCACGACCCGCAAAAGCTGGTCGAAGGCTGTCTGCTCGCCGGTGTCGGGATGGGGGTTCACGCCTGCTACATCTACATTCGCGGCGAATTCGTCAACGAAGCGAAGCACCTGCAGGCGGCGATCGATGAGGCTTACGCCGCCGGTCTCATCGGCAAGAATGCCTGCGGGTCCGGCTATGATTTCGACCTCTATCTCCATCGCGGAGCCGGCGCCTATATCTGCGGCGAGGAGACGGCGCTGCTCGAGAGCCTCGAAGGCAAAAAGGGACAGCCGCGCCTCAAGCCTCCCTTCCCGGCGGCGGTCGGGCTCTACGGTTGTCCCACCACGGTCAACAATGTCGAGACCATTGCCGTCGTTCCGACCATTCTGCGCCGCGGTGCTTCCTGGTTTGCCGGCATCGGCCGTCCCAAGAACGAGGGGACCAAGGTCTTCTGCATCTCTGGTCATGTCGAAAAGCCGTGCAATGTCGAGGAGGCGATGGGCATCCCGTTGCGCGAGCTCATCGAGACCCATGCGGGCGGTGTCCGCGGTGGTTGGGATAATCTGTTGGGCGTGATCCCCGGTGGGTCCTCGGTGCCGGTCATTCCGAAATCGATCTGCGACGGCGTGCTGATGGATTTCGACGCGCTGCGCGACGTGAAAAGCGGGCTTGGCACCGCCGCGGTCATCGTCATGGACAAGTCGACCGACATCGTCAAGGCGATCGCGCGGCTCGCCAAGTTCTACAAGCATGAGAGCTGCGGCCAATGCACGCCGTGCCGCGAGGGCACCGGCTGGATGTGGCGCGTCATGGAGCGCATGGTCAAAGGCAACGCCTCCGTCGAAGAGATCGATATGCTGCTCGATGTCTCCTACGAGATCGAAGGCCACACCATCTGCGCGCTCGGCGATGCCGCGGCCTGGCCGGTGCAGGGCCTGATCCGGCATTTCCGTCCGGAGATGGAGCGCCGCATCAAGGAATACCGCGAAGCCGCCGCGCGGCGCGCCGCCTGAGGACGAAGCCGATGCCGAAACTCACCATCAATGGGATCGCGGTCGAGGTGCCGGCGGGCACCACGGTGTTGCAGGCCTGTCAGCAGGCCGGCGTCGAGGTCGCGCATTTCTGCTTTCACGAGCGGCTGGCGATCGCCGGCAATTGCCGCATGTGCCTCGTCGAGCAAGAGAAGGCGCCGAAGCCGATCGCCTCCTGCGCCATGCCGGTCGCCGAAGGCATGGTCATCCACACCGAGAGCGAGAAGGCCAAGAAGGCGCGCCGCGGCGTAATGGAGTTCCTGCTGATCAACCATCCGCTCGACTGCCCGATCTGCGACCAGGGCGGTGAGTGCGATTTGCAGGACCAGGCGATGGCTTACGGTTTCGACCGCGGGCGCTTCCTCGAGAACAAGCGCGCGGTCAAAGATAAGAACTTTGGGCCGCTGATCGCCACCAGCATGACGCGCTGCATCCATTGCACGCGGTGCATCCGCTTTCTCACCGATGTCGCTGGCGTGGAGGAGCTGGGCGCCACCGGTCGCGGCGAGAACATGGAGATATCGACTTATATCGAGCGTGCGCTGGGCTCGGAGCTCTCGGCCAATGTCATCGATCTCTGTCCGGTGGGCGCGCTGACTTCGAAGCCCTATGCCTTCGTCGCGCGCCCTTGGGAGCTGCGCAAGACCGAGTCGGTCGACGTGCTCGACGCGGTGGGCAGCAACATCCGAGTCGACAATCGCGGGGCGGCTGTGCTGCGCGTGCTGCCGCGGCTCAACGAGGATGTGAACGAGGAGTGGATTTCCGACAAGACGCGCTTTGCCGCCGATGGCCTGAGCCGGAGCCGTCTTGACCGGCCCTATCTGCGCCGCAACGGCACGCTGGTCGAGGTCGAATGGGCTGAAGCCTTCGCGGCAATCGCCGAGCGTCTCTCCGGGCTTCCTGGCGGCCGGATCGCTGCGCTGGCCGGCGATCTGGCGGACTGCGAGGCGATGCTGGCGCTCAAGGATCTGATGGCAGCATTGGGATCGCCGCATCTCGATTGTCGGCAGGAAGGCGCAGCCCTCGATCCTGCTTGCCGCGCCGGCTACATCTTCAACGCGACGATCGCCGGCATCGAGAAGGCGGATGTCTGCCTCTTCATCGGTAGCGACGTCCGGCGCGAGGCGCCGATCATCAATGCGCGGCTGCGCAAGCGGTGGATGCAGGGGGGCTTTTCGGCGGCGGCAATCGGGCCGGCACTCGACCCGACTTTCCCGGTCGCCATGCTGGGGGAGGGGCCGGACACCCTGGCGGCACTCGTCGCCGGCAAGCATCCCTTCGCCGCGACCTTGCGCAGCGCCAAGCAGCCGATGCTGATCCTCGGGCAGGGAGCGCTGGCGCGGCCAGACGGCGCGGCGATCCTGGCGCTTGCGCGCAAGCTCGCCGGCGAGTTCAACATAGTGCGCGAGGGCTGGAACGGCTTCAACGTGCTGCATACCGCCGCGGCACGCGTCGGCGCGCTCGATCTCGGCTTCGTGCCGGGGGCGGGGGGCCGCGACACGGCAGGCATCATCCAGGGCTGCGCCAGCGGCGAGATCGCCGTCGTGTACCTTCTCGGGGCAGACGAGATCGATATGACCCGTCTCGGCAAGGCGTTCGTCATCTATCAGGGGCATCATGGCGATGCCGGCGCGCGACGAGCCGACGTGGTGCTGCCGGGCGCCGCCTACACGGAGAAGGATGCGACCTACGTCAACACCGAAGGTCGGGTCCAGCTCGGCCGCCGTTCCGTGTTTCCGCCCGGCGACGCGCGCGAGGACTGGAAGATCCTGCGGGCGCTGTCCGAGGCGCTCGGCCGCAAACTCCCCTACGATTCGCTGGGACAGTTGCGCAAGCGGATGCTGACGGTGAATCCGGTCTTCGCGGCGGTCGACGAGATCGTCCCGGCCGTCTGGGGGAGCTTCGGTCGCGAGGGGGCGCCGGCTGCGGCTCCCTTCGCCTACGCCATCGCCGATTTCTACCGGACCGATCCGATCAGCCGCGCCTCGCCGACCATGGCAGAATGCGCCGCAGTCTTCGGCTCCGCCGCACGCGGAAAGACCGGCACCCATGGTTGATTTCGTCCACGGCTACGTCGTGCCAACGGCGCTCACGGTCGTCGAGATCCTGGCGATCATCGTTCCGGTGCTGATCGGCGTGGCGTATCTCACTTATGCCGAGCGCAAAGTCCTCGCCTGGGCGCAGATCCGCAAGGGACCGAACGTCGTCGGGCCCTTCGGGCTGCTGCAGCCCTTCGCCGACGGGCTGAAGCTGCTGCTCAAGGAGACGGTAATCCCGAGCGGCGCCAATCGTGTCGTCTTCGTCGCGGCGCCGATCCTCACCTTCGGGCTCAGCCTCATCGCCTGGGCGGTGATTCCCTTCTCGCAGGGCGTGGTGCTCGCCAACATTAATGTCGGCATCCTCTATCTCTTCGCGATCAGCTCGCTCGGCGTCTACGGCATCGTGATGGCGGGCTGGTCGTCGAACTCGAAATACGCCTTCCTCGGCGCGCTCCGCTCGGCGGCGCAGATGGTCTCCTACGAAGTCTCGATGGGCTTCGTCATCGTCACGGTGCTGCTGTGCGCCGGTTCGCTCAATCTGAGCGCCATCGTCGAGTCGCAGCGACACATCTGGTACTGCATTCCGCTCTTCCCGATGTTCATCGTTTTCTTCGTCTCGGTGCTGGCCGAGACGAACCGCTCGCCCTTCGATCTGCCGGAAGGCGAGAGCGAGCTCGTTGCCGGCTTCTTCGTCGAATACTCGGCGATGGCCTTCGCGCTCTTCTATCTCGGCGAATACGGCAACATGATCCTGATGAGCGCGATGACTTCCATTCTCTTCCTCGGCGGCTGGCTTGCGCCCTTCAACATCCAGCCGTTCTCCGGCATCGGCGCAGATGCCTGGGGCGTCTTCTGGTTCGCCGCGAAAGTGGCATTCGTGCTTTTCTGCTTCCTCTGGGTGCGTGCCACCATGCCGCGCTTCCGCTACGACCAGCTCATGCGGCTCGGTTGGAAGGTGTTCCTGCCGGTGTCGCTGTTCTGGCTGGTGCTGACCGCGGGCGTGCTGGTGGGCATGGGCTGGCTGCCGGCATAGGGACCGACCATGGCTTTCCTCGATCGCGGCGCGCGCGCCGTCCTGCTTTCCGAACTGGCCGCGGGCATGTGGATGACCTTGAAGCACATGTTCAAGCGGCCGGTGACCGTGAACTACCCCTACGAGAAGGGGCCGATCTCGCCGCGTTTCCGCGGCGAGCACGCGCTCCGGCGCTATCCCAATGGCGAGGAACGATGCATCGCCTGCAAACTCTGCGAGGCGGTATGCCCGGCGCTCGCCATCACCATCGAGGCCGAGCCGCGCGAGGATGGCAGCCGGCGCACGACGCGCTACGACATCGATATGACGAAGTGCATCTATTGCGGCTTCTGCCAGGAAGCCTGCCCGGTCGATGCCATCGTCGAAGGGCCGAATTTCGAGTTCTCGACCGAGACGCGCGAGGAGCTCTTCTACGACAAGGACAAGCTGCTGGCGAATGGCGATCGCTGGGAGGCTCAGATCGCGCACAACCTTGCTATCGACGCGCCCTACCGGTGAGCGCACCATGATCGTCCAGGCCATCTGCTTCTATATCTTCGCCGCGATCACCGTGGGCGCCGGGGTCATGGTCATATCGGCGCGCAATCCCGTCCATTCGGTGCTGTTTCTCATTCTCGCATTCTTCAACGCGGCGGGCCTCTTCGTGCTGATGGGGGCCGAGTTCCTGGCGCTGATCCTGGTCATCGTCTATGTCGGTGCGGTCGCGGTTCTCTTCCTTTTCGTCGTGATGATGCTCGACATCAATTTCGTCGAATTGCGGCAAGGCTTCCTGCAATACCTGCCGATCGGCGTGGTGATCGGCGTCGTGCTCTTTGTCGAGCTGCTCATGGTGTTCCTCGCCTGGGCGGTGGCGCCCGACGTGGTGAAGGCGATCGCTGCGCCCATTCCGCAGATGACCAGCGTCACCAACACGGAGGCGCTGGGACAGCTCCTCTACACGCGATACGTCTACGCCTTCCAGGCCGCCGGCATGGTGCTGCTCGTCGCCATGGTGGGGGCCATCGTGCTGACGCTTCGTGCGCGCGAGGGTGTGCGCCGGCAGAACATCGGGCGGCAGGTGGGGCGCCTGCGCTCGGAGACGCTCGAAGTCGTCAAGGTTCGGACGCGCGAGGGGGTGTGACGTCATGCTACAGATCGGCCTTGCTCACTACCTCACCGTTGCGGCGATCCTGTTCACGCTGGGCATCTTCGGCATCTTCCTCAACCGGAAGAACGTCATCATCATCCTGATGTCGATCGAGCTGATGCTGCTGGCCGTGAATATCAACTTCGTTGCCTTCTCGGCCTTCCTGCACGACCTCGTCGGCCAGGTCTTCGCCATGTTCGTGCTGACGGTGGCGGCGGCCGAGGCGGCCATCGGGCTTGCGATCCTCGTCGTCTACTTCCGCAACCGCGGCAGCATCGCCGTCGAAGACATCAACCTCATGAAGGGCTAATCCGGTGACGGTCGCTGCCATCTTCCTGCCGCTCCTCGGGGCGTTCATCGCAGGCTTCTTCGGCCGCTGGATCGGCAATCGCGGCTCGCAGATCGTCACCTGCGCCGGCGTTGGCCTGGCCGCGTTCTTCGGCATCGCGCTCTTCGTCGAGGTGGCTCTCAACGGCCACAGCGTGACCACGCCGCTCTTCAGCTGGATCGACACCGGCGACCTGCAGGTGCAGTGGGCGCTCCGCTTCGATCCGCTGAGCGCGGTGATGGTAGCCGTGGTGACCGTCGTCTCTTCGATGGTCCATGTCTACTCGATCGGTTACATGGCGCACGACAAGTCCATTCCGCGCTTCATGTCCTATCTGAGCTTCTTTACTTTCTTCATGCTGATGCTGGTGACGGCCGACAATTTCGTACAGCTGTTCTTCGGCTGGGAAGGGGTCGGACTCTGCTCCTATCTGCTGATCGGCTTCTGGTACGACCGGCCGGCGGCCAATGCGGCGGCAATCAAGGCCTTCGTCGTTAACCGCATCGGCGATTTCGGCTTCGCCCTCGGGATATTCGCGGTCTATGCGCTTTTCGGCTCGCTCCAGTTCGGTGCGGTCTTCGACGCGGCGCCCAACTTCGCCCATACCAACTTCACCTTCCTCGGCTGGCAGGTGGACGCGCTCACCGTCACCTGCATCCTGCTGTTCGTGGGTGCCATGGGAAAATCGGCGCAGCTCGGCCTCCACACCTGGCTGCCGGACGCAATGGAGGGGCCGACCCCGGTCTCAGCGCTCATCCATGCCGCGACCATGGTGACCGCCGGTGTCTTCATGGTGGCGCGGCTCTCGCCGCTCTTTGAATATGCGCCCGTGGCGCTCGCTGTCGTCTGCGTCGTCGGCGGCACCACGGCGATGTTCGCCGCCAGCGTCGGCATGGCGCAGAATGACATCAAGCGGGTCATCGCCTATTCGACCTGTAGCCAGCTCGGTTACATGTTCTTCGCCCTCGGCGTCTCCGCCTATTCGGCAGCGATCTTCCATCTCATGACCCATGCCTTCTTCAAGGCGCTGCTGTTCCTGGGGGCGGGTTCGGTCATTCACGCCATGTCGGGCGAGCAGGACATGCGCAAGATGGGCGGCATCTGGCGGCTCGTGCCAGCCACCTACGTCCTGATGTGGATCGGGAGCCTGGCGCTTGCCGGGATTCCGCCCTTTGCCGGCTATTTCTCGAAGGACGTGATCATCGAGGCGGCCTGGGCCGCAGGTACGGGCGTCGGGCGCTATGCCTTCTGGCTCGGCGTCTTCGCCGCCTTCCTCACCGCTTTCTACTCCTGGCGGCTCATCTTCCTGACCTTCCACGGCAAGCCACGTGCCGACGCCGAGGTGATGCACCACGTGCACGAATCGCCGCAGGTGATGATCCTGCCGCTGATCGTGCTGGCTGCTGGCGCTACCTTTGCCGGTTGGCTCGGCTACGGGCATTTCGTCGGCGAGGGACGCGAGAGCTTCTGGCGCGACTCCATTCTCGTGCTGCCGAACCATCCGAGCCTGGAGGGAGCGCATCACGTGCCCGGCTGGGTCGAGCAACTGCCGCTCGTGATGGGTCTGCTGGGCATCGCTGTCGCCTGGCTCGCCTATATCTGGCGGCCAGGGATTCCGGCCGTTGTCGCCCGACGCTTCCGCACCATTTACCTGTTCCTGCTGAACAAGTGGTACTTCGACGAGCTCTATGATGCGCTGTTCGTGCGGCCGGCCATGGCGCTCGGATTCGAGTTCTGGAAAAAGGGCGACGGTGCCGTGATCGACGGGCTCGGGCCCGACGGCATCGCTTCGACCACGACGCGGCTTGCGGTGCGCGCGAGCCGGCTGCAGACCGGCTATCTCTATCACTATGCCTTCGTCATGCTGATCGGTGTGGTCTTGCTCGTTTCCTGGTATCTGCTGCGACAGGTCGGGAGCTGAGCCGCTATGCAGAACTGGCCTCTCCTGACGCTCGTCATCTTCCTGCCGCTGGTGGGCGTGCTCTTCATCCTCGTTCTGCGCGGCGAGGAGACGGCGGTTGCGCGCAACGCCCGCTGGATCGCCCTCTGGACGTCGCTGATCGATTTGCTGCTGTCGCTCGCGCTCTGGGCCTATTTCGATCCGAGCCGCGCTGACTTCCAGTTCGTCGAGGTGGCGCAGTGGCTGCCCGGCTTCCACATCGCCTATCATCTCGGCATCGATGGCATCTCTCTGTTCTTCGTTCTGCTGTCGACGTTCTTGACGCCGATCTGCGTCGTCTCCAGCTGGGCGTCGATCACCACCCGCGTCAAGGAATACATGATCGCGTTTCTGGTCATGGAAACGCTGATGGTCGGCATGTTCTGCGCCCTCGACTTCGTCCTCTTCTACATCTTCTTCGAGGGCGTGCTGATCCCGATGTTCCTGATCATCGGCGTCTGGGGCGGCCCGCGGCGCGTCTATGCGGCCTTCAAGTTCTTTCTCTATACGCTGCTCGGCTCCGTGCTGATGCTGCTGGCCATCCTGACGGTCTATTATCAGGTCGGCTCGACCGACATCGTCGAGGCGCTCAACACCAGCTTCCCGCCGACCCTGCAAATCTGGTTGTGGCTCGCCTTCTTCGCCTCCTTCGCTGTTAAGGTGCCGATGTGGCCGGTGCACACCTGGCTGCCGGACGCGCATGTCGAGGCGCCGACCGCGGGCTCGGTCATCCTGGCCGGCGTGCTGCTGAAGATGGGAGGCTACGGCTTCATCCGCTTCTCGCTGCCGCTCTTCCCGGTGGCCTCGCACGAGCTTGCGCCCTTCATTTTCACGCTGAGCGTCGTTGCCATCATCTACACGTCCCTGGTGGCGCTCGCCCAGGAAGACATGAAGAAGCTCATCGCCTACTCGTCCGTGGCGCATATGGGCATCGTCACCATGGGTACCTTCACCATGACGGCGGAAGGGCTGCAGGGCGCCATGGTGCAGATGCTGAGTCACGGCGTTGTTTCGGCCGCGCTCTTCCTCTGCGTCGGCGTGGTCTACGACCGGTTGCACACGCGCGAGATCGCGCGCTACGGCGGGCTTGCCGACAACATGCCGAAATACGCCGCGGTGTTCATGGTGTTCATGCTGGCCTCGATCGGTCTCCCGGGCACGAGCGGCTTCGTCGGCGAGTTCCTCTCGCTGGTAGGCGCCTTCGAGATCAACACCTGGGTGGCGTTCTTCGCCACCACCGGCATGATCCTCAGCGCCGCCTACATGCTTTACCTCTATCGACGGGTCATCTTCGGCATCATCACCCGCGCCGACGTGCGCGCCATGCTCGATCTCCATTGGCGCGAGGTCGCGGTCTTCGCACCGATGATTGCGGTCGTGCTGTGGATGGGGATCTATCCGAACTCTTTCCTGAAACCCATGCAACCCTCACTCGCCAGGCTCATCGAGCATGTTCAGCTCTCGCTCCATGAGAACGCGGCGCAGAAGCTCGCGGAACGTTGAACGATGCAAGCGCTCCCCAATTTCCTCCCCGCGCTGCCCGAGATGTTCCTGGCGGCAAGCGCCATGGTGCTGCTGATCCTGGGTGTGCTCCAGCACGGCCACCATGTCGCGCGCGAGATTTCCTGGCTCGCGGTCATCGTCCTTATCGTCGCCATCGTGTTGGTGTCCGGCTTCGGCGGCGAGCGGCGGGTAAGCCTCTACGGCATGATGGTCACCGATGGCTTCGGGGCCTTCATGAGCGTGCTCGTGCTGATCGGCGCCGCGCTTTCGATCATCCTGGCGATGCGCTTCAACGAGCAGGAGGGCGTGGCGCGGTTCGAGTTCCCGGTACTCGTCCTGCTGTCCGTCACCGGCATGCTGATGATGATCACCGCCAACGATCTCATCGCGCTCTATATCGGGTTGGAGCTGCAGAACCTGGCGCTTTACGTCCTCGCGAGCTTCCAGCGCGATCAGACTCGGTCGAGCGAGGCCGGGCTCAAGTATTTCGTCCTCGGTGCGCTTTCTTCGGGCATGCTGCTCTATGGCGCATCGTTGGTCTACGGCTTCGCGGGCACCACCAATTTCGACATGCTGGCGCATACGCTCGATGCGGCGACGATGTCGCTGGGTCTCATCGTCGGTATCGTCTTCGTCGCGGTCGGGCTCGCCTTCAAGGTGTCGGCGGTGCCCTTCCACATGTGGACGCCTGACGTTTACGAAGGCTCGCCGACCCCGGTCACGGCGTTCTTCTCGGTTGCCCCCAAGATGGCGGCGATGGCGCTGTTCGTGCGGGTGATGATCTACGCCTTCGGCGAACTCGTCGATCAGTGGCAGCAGATCATCATGGCAATCTCCGTCGCCTCGATGATCCTGGGGGCCTTCGCCGCGATCAATCAGCGCAACATCAAACGGCTGATGGCCTACAGCTCGATCGGCCATGTCGGTTATGCGCTAATCGGGCTGGCGGCGGGCACGCCGGCCGGCGTGCGCGGCATCCTCGTCTACATGGCGATCTACCTCTTCATGAATATCGGCACCTTCGGCGTCATCCTGTGCATGCGCCGCGAGGGCCGTTTGGTCGAGGATATCGGGGATCTTGCCGGGCTGGCGCGGACGCGGCCGATGCTGGCGGCGGCACTCGGCATCTTCATGTTCTCGCTGGCAGGCATCCCGCCGCTCGCCGGATTCTTCGCCAAGTTCTACATCTTCATGGCGGCCATCGATGCGCGCCTCTTCTGGCTCGCCGTCCTCGGCGTGGTGACCAGCGTGGTCGGCGCCTACTACTATGTGCGCATCGTCAAGATCATGTATTTCGACGAACCGGCCGGCGCCTTCGACCTCACCATCGGCCGCGAGCTGCAGGCGGTGCTGTTGATCTCGGCGGCGGTGATCCTGCTCTTCGTGGTCTTCCCCGCGCCGATCGTCGGTACCGCCGAGTTTGCCAGCGCTACGCTCTTTCCGGGATGACCGGCGGGAGCGGCTTGCCCGCCTTCTTCCGCCTAGAGCGTTTCGCCGAGCTCGACAGCACGAATGAAGAGTGCAAGCGGCGCGCCGCGGCGGGCGCCCCTGCGGGAACGCTGATCTGGGCCGAGGCGCAGAGCGCCGGGCGCGGACGACGCGGTCGCCGCTGGGTGTCGGTGCCGGGCAACCTCTATATGTCGCTGCTGCTGCGCCCGGACCGCGGCGCTGCGGCTGGCGCGCAGCTCGGATTTGCCGCCGCGCTCGCGATCGGCGAGACGATTGCGCCGCTGCTGCCGAAGCAGGTCGAGCTCGCCTACAAATGGCCCAACGATGTGCTCCTCGATAGCCGCAAGGTGAGCGGCATCCTGCTGGAGTCGCAGGCTGTCGGCGAGGGGCGTCTCGACTGGCTGGTCGTCGGTATCGGCGTCAATGTCGCGTCCTTTCCCGAAGGCAGCGAATATCCCGCCACCTCGCTGCGCTCCGTCGGTGCCGCCGCGATTGCGGTCGAGGCGCTGCTCGAGGCGGTGGCCTCGCGCTTCCTCTTCTGGTACGAGGGCTGGCTGGCCGCGGGCTTTACCGCCCTGCGCGAAGCCTGGCTCGCCCGCGCGCGGGGATTGGGCGAGCCGGTCCGGGTCAGGCTCCAGGCGGGTGAGGCGACCGGTCGCTTCGCCGGGCTCGATCGGGAAGGCGCCTTGCTGCTCGAGGACGGGGCGGGGCGGCGCCGCATCGCCGCCGGGGATGTGTTCCCCGCGGCGCGGTGAGGTGAGGGAGGGCATCATGCTGCTCGCCATCAATGCCAACAACACCAACACGATCTTCTCCATCTGGGAGGGCGATCAGCTCCGCGGCGCTTGGCGCGCCGGCACGGATGCGCGGCGAACGGCGGACGAGTATGTGGTCTGGCTCGACCATCTGCTGTCGCTCGAGGGGCTGTCGCGAGCGAGCATCGACGGTGCCATCATTGCGAGCGTCGTGCCGGACGCCAATTTCAACCTGGTGAGCCTCTGCCGGCGCTATTGCCGAAGCGAGCCGCTGGTGGTCGGCGAACCCGGCGTGGCGCTGGGGGCCAAAGCGCTGGTCGACCGGCCGGAGGAGGTCGGCGCCGACCGGCTGCTCAACACGGTAGCGTCCCATGACCGGTATGAGACGCCGCTCGTCGTCGTCGATTTCGGCACCGCCACCAATTTCGACGTCGTCGACAAGGACGGCAATTATTGCGGCGGGGTCATCGCGCCCGGCGTCAACCTGTCGATGACGGCACTGCATATGGCGGCGGCGAAGCTGCCCAGCGTCCGCATCCGCCGCATCGATCACGTCATCGGCAAGGACACGGTCGCCTGCATGCAGTCCGGGGTCTTCTGGGGCTATGTCGGGCTGGTCGAGGGGCTTGTCGCCCGCATCAAGCAGGAATTCGGCGCGCCAATGCGGGTCGTTGCGACCGGCGGACTCGCGCCGCTCTTCGACGGCGCCACCGCCGTGGTCGACCATACCGATCCCAACTTGACGCTGTGGGGCCTGCGGCTCATCTACGAGCGAAACCGGAAGCCCAGGACATGAGCGGCGGAGCGGCGCCCGAACCCAACCAGCCCGACGAGCTTGCCTTTCTCGCGCTGGGGGGCGTGGGCGAGATCGGGATGAACCTCTCGCTCTACGGCTATGCCGGGCGCTGGCTGATGATCGACTGCGGCATCTCCTTCGCCGACGACACGCTGCCCGGCGTCGACGTGATCATGCCCGACCCGGGTTTCATCGCCGAACGCGCCCAGCGGCTCGACGGGCTCGTGGTCACTCACGCGCATGAAGATCACATCGGCGCCATTCCGCATCTCTGGCGGCGGCTGCGCTGTCCGGTCTATGCAACACCCTTCACGGCCTCGGTGCTGCGCCAGAAGCTTATCGAGGCCGATCTCGAGCACGAGGTCCCGATCACCGAAGTCCCGATGTCCGGCCGCTTCTCGGTCGGGCCCTTCGAGATCGAGCTCGTTACCCTGACGCATTCCATCCCCGAGCCCAACGCCGTGGTGCTGCGCACGCCGCTCGGCACGGTGCTCCATACCGGCGATTGGAAGTTCGATCCCGATCCGTTGGTCGGTGCAACTTCGGATTTAGCAAGACTGCGCCAGCTGGGCGAGGAGGGAGTCCTCGCCATGATCTGCGACAGCACCAATGCGTTGCGCCCCGGGGAGGCCGGGTCCGAGGCCGATGTACGCAAATCGCTGATCGATATCGTCGGCCGTTGTCGGCAACGCGTCGTCGTCGCCTGCTTCGCATCGAACGTGGCGCGCCTGGAATCTGCCGCCGCCGCGGCCTTGATGCATGATCGGCAGGCCGCGCTGGTCGGCCGCTCGCTCTGGCGCATCGAGCACGCGGCGCGCGAGACGGGATATCTCGAGGGCATGCCACCTTTCCTCACCGATGAGGAAGCAGCCTACCTGCCGCGCGACAAGGTCCTGTTGATCTGCACCGGCAGCCAAGGCGAACCGCGCTCGGCGCTTGCGCGCATTGCCGATGACGACCATCCGGAGGTCGTGCTCGAGGCAGGGGACACCGTTATCTTCTCCTCCCGCATCATTCCCGGCAATGAACGCGCCATCGGGCGGCTGCAGAATCGCCTGGCCGCGCTCGGCGTCGAGGTGATCACCGAGCATGATCATTTCGTCCATGTCTCGGGTCATCCGGCGCAGGACGAACTCACGCGCATGTACCAGATGGTGCGGCCGCGGATAGCGATCCCGGTGCACGGCGAGACCCGTCACCTGATGGCGCAGGCGCGGCTCGCCGAGCAATGCCAGGTGCCGCAATCGCTGGTGACGCGCAACGGCGAGGTGGTGAAGCTTGCGCCGGGGCCGGCGGCCGTCCTGGGCGAAGTGCAGACCGGCAGGCTCGTAGTCGACGGCAAGCGGCTGCTGCCGGTGGGCGCCGAGGCGCTCCGGTCGCGTCAGCGCATGACCTTCAACGGCGCGGCACTCGCGACCATCGTCGTCGACCGGGACGGCAAGCTGCAGGCGCCACCGCAGGTCACGGTGCACGGGCTCGGCGACGAGGAGGAGGATGCGGCGCTCACCGGCGAGCTGCGCCAACGCGTCGCCCAGGCGATCGACGACCTGGGGCCGGGTGAGCGACGCGACGACGCGGCGCTGCGCGAGGCGGCGCGGCTCGCGGTGCGGCGGTCGCTGCGCGCCTGGCATGGAAAGAAGCCGGTGACCGAAGTACATCTGGTGCGCCTCTAAGAGGAGCGGATCATGATCGGCAGGCTGAACCACGTCGCCATCGTCGTGCCCGATGTGCGCAAGGCGTCGGCGGTCTATCGCGACCGGCTCGGTGCGACCGTGTCGGAGCCCGTGACCCTGCCGCCGCATGGCGTCACCGTGGTCTTCGTCAGCCTGGATAACACCAAGATCGAGCTGCTGGAGCCCTTCGGCGCCGACTCTCCGGTGCGCAAGTTCCTCGAGCGCAATCCCGATGGCGGCATGCACCATATGTGCTACGAGGTCGAGGACATCATCGCGGCGCGCGACCGGCTGAAGGCCGAAGGCGCGCGCGTCCTCGGCGACGGCGAGCCACGGATCGGCGCGCATGACAAGCCGGTGCTGTTCCTGCATCCAAAGGACTTCTGCGGTACGCTCGTGGAATTGGAGCAGGTGTAGGGGCAGGAAGAGGCTGCGGGTGCGATGAACTGGTTCGAGGCGATCGCCGCCTTCATCATCATCTGGTGGGTGGTGCTCTTCGCGGTGCTGCCGTTCGGTGTCCGGCCGCTCGCGCCCGGCGATGTCGGCCACGCCGCCGGTGCTCCGGCCAATCCCCGGCTCTGGCTCAAGGTCGGGATCACCACCGCGATCGCCGCGGTGATCTGGGTCGGCTTCTATTTCCTGGTCAATTCCAACCTGATCTCGTTCCGCCCCTCATGAGCACGACATATTGCCAGGCTGCGCCGGGTCACCCGTTCCACGGGCCCTACCACGATCTCGAATACGGCTTCCCCTCGCGCGACGACCGCGTGCTGTTCGAGCGGCTGGCGCTGGAGATCAATCAAGCGGGCCTCTCCTGGCTCACCATCCTGACGAAGCGCGCGGCCTTTATCGAGGCCTTTGCCGGCTTCGACGTCGACAAGGTGGCGCGGTTCAGCGCGCGCGACCGCGGCCGGCTGATGGCCGATGCACGCATCATTCGCAATCGCCTCAAGATCGATGCGGTGATCGAGAATGCCCGGCGTCTGCTGGCGATCCGCGAGAGCCATGGCTCCTTCGCCGCCTGGCTCGACGCCCATCACCCGCGACCGAAGGCGGAATGGGTGAAGCTGTTCAAGCAGAATTTTCGCTTTACCGGCGGTGAGATCGTCGGCGAGTTCCTGATGAGCCTCGGCTATCTCGAGGGCGCGCATCAGGACTGGTGTCCAGTATACCAGACGATCTCGGCGCTCAGCCCACCGTGGCAGGGAGCCGTGCAGCCGAGCCTCGCGCGGAAAGCGAGCGCCGGCCAGCCATCGCGGCGTGCGGCCAAAAAATAAGGCAAGATCAGAGGTCTGATCTTGCCGGAGCTTGCTGCTGCTAAGCAGTGGGGCTTGTGTTGAGGTCCGTCTCCCCCGACCGTTGCTTAACGGCAAATCCTCCCTAAACCTGGGCCTTATCGCACTCTTGCGCGTGACGATTTCAGGCGAGGGCGAGTGTACGCAAGTCCCACAGGGTCGTCATCTAAATTTTGCGCAATACGAGCCGCGCGCGGTGGAAAAAAAGAGGCGGCTCAGAGCACCGCGAATTTGAGCAGGAAAAGCGCACCGAGAACGATCACCGCCGGCCTCGCCTCTGCGGGTCGTCCGGCGAGAAGCTTCACCGCGGCGTAGCTGATAAAACCAAAGGCGATGCCATCGGCGATGGAGAAGGTGAGCGGCATGGTTAGCGCAGTCACCACGGCCGGGGCATATTCGGTCACATCCTCCCAATCGATCTCCGCAAGCCCGCGCGTCATGAGGCAGGCGACGAAGAAAAGCGCCGGCGCGGTGGCATAGCCGGGCACGGTGCCGGCCAGCGGCGCTAGGAACAGGCTCGCCAGGAAGAGGCCCGCTACCACAAGCCCGACCAGGCCGGTGCGGCCGCCGGCACGGACCCCGGCGGCGCTCTCGATGTAGCTCGTCACCGTCGAGGTGCCGAGCAGCGACCCGGCGATGGTGGCGATGCTGTCGGCCAGGAAAGCCCGACCAAGGCGCGGGATCCTGCCTTCGCGATCGATAAGGCCGGCGCGATAGGCGACGCCCACCAAGGTTCCGGTATTGTCGAAGAGATCGACGAAGAAGAAGGCGAAGACGATGGTGACGAGGCCGAGCTGCAAGGTGCCGGCGAGATCGAGCTGAAGGAAGGTCGGGGCCAAGCTGGGAGGCAGAGCCAGGACGCCTCGAAAAGGCGAGATGCCAAATAGAACTCCCGCGGCAGTGGTGCCGAGCACGGCAATGATGATGGCGCCCGGCACGCGCCTCGCGTCGAGGGCGACCATGGCCAGAAACCCGAGAGCGGCGAGCACCGCCGAGGGCGCCTTGAGATTGCCGAGCGTCACCAAGGTATCGGGGTTGCCGATGACGATGCCTGCATTCTTCAGCGCGATGATGCCGAGAAAGAGGCCGATGCCGGCGGAAATCGCCATTTTTTGCGATTGCGGGATGGCATCGGCGATCCAGCCGCGAACTCTGGTGACGCTCAGGACCAGGAACAGCAGCCCCGACAGGAACACGGCGCCGAGCGCCACCTGCCAGGAATAGTGCATGCCCTTGACCACGCCGTAGGTGAAATAGGCGTTGAGGCCCATGCCAGGTGCGAGCGCCAGCGGGTAGTTGGCGTAAAGCGCCATCACCAGCGTGCCAATCGCAGATCCCAGGCACGTGGCGACGAAGACGGCGCCGCGGTCCATCCCGGCATCGCCAAGAATGGCCGGGTTGACGAACATGATGTAGGCCATGGTCAGGAAGGTCGTGAGGCCGGCCACCAGCTCGGTGCGCAGTGTCGTGCCGTTCTCGCTCAGCCGGAAATAGCGCTCGAGCATGTTCCCCCCAGGCTCTGCCGGCCGGATGATGGCCTGCTTTGCCACCGGCGGCTAGGCTCCTAGTATCCGATGATGCTCCGTCCGACCCTAATCGCACTGGCGCTGCTCGCCGCCCTCCCGGCTGCGGCGCAGAACCCGGTGACGCCGCCGCCGGGCCTCGACCAGACGGTGCCCCCGCTGCCGCCACCCCCGCCGGGCGGCGTCTCGGTCTCGAAGGACGGGCGCATCGTCATCTCGTCCGACCTCTGTCCGGGCTTGGCCGGCGCCGAAGCCGGCGTGCCCGGCGCGGATTACACCCCCGGGGTCGACGCAGAAGGCCGACCGGTGGCGCCCGCCGACCTGCCGAGCGGCGCGCCGGCGCTCAAGCTCGACAACTTCCCGATCGAGATCAGCGTCAATCTGCAGAAGCGCTTCGGCATTCCCGCCCAATCCTCGCTCTTTCACGGCAAGGCGGTGATCGGGCTGGTGACCATCCATGATGGCCAGGCCTATTTCAACGGCCAGCCGATCTCCGAGAACGACCGGGCGATGATGCTGTCAGCGTGCAAGGCGGCGGGCGCGCGCATGGACAGTCGGCGCCGGCTTCCCTAGAGTCCGCCGCGCCGTTGCGGCTGCCGCGAGGTCCCATGCGTCTTTCCGCCTATTTCCTTCCCTTGCTGCGCGAGAATCCGAGCGAGGCGCAGATCGTCTCGCACCGGCTGATGCTGCGCGCCGGCATGATCCGTCAATCGAGCGCCGGCATCTATTCGTGGCTGCCGCTGGGCCTGCGCGTGCTGAAGAAGGTCGAGCAGATCGTCCGCGAGGAGCAGGACGCGGCGGGTGCGCTCGAGGTGCTGATGCCGACGATCCAGCCGGCCGAGCTTTGGCAGGAGAGCGGGCGCTACGAGGATTACGGCAAGGAGATGCTGCGCATCACCGACCGGCACGAACGCGCCATGCTTTATGGTCCGACCAACGAGGAACTGATCACCGACATCTTCCGCGGCAGCATCCGCAGCTATCGCGACCTGCCGAAGAACCTCTACCACATCCAGTGGAAGTTCCGCGACGAGGTACGGCCACGCTTCGGCGTGATGCGTGGGCGCGAATTCCTGATGAAGGACGCCTATTCCTTCGACATCGACAAGCCGGCGGCGGTCACCGCCTATTTCAAGATGTTCGTCGCCTATATGAAGACCTTCAAGCGGATGGGGCTGACGCCGATCCCGGTACGCGCCGATACCGGCCCGATCGGCGGCGATCTCAGCCACGAGTTCCACGTGCAGGCCGATACCGGCGAGAGCGAGCTCTACTTCGACAGCGACGTGGTGAATCTCGACGAGGGCGACATCGATCCGGCCTCGCCCAGCGTGCAGGACTATATCGCCGGCTGGTACGCGGCCACCGACGAGAAGCACGATCGGGCCGAATTTGAGGCGCAGGTGCCCGAAGCCCGCCGCCGTCAGGCGCGCGGCATCGAGGTCGGCCAGATCTTCTATTTCGGCACCAAGTACTCGAAGCCGATGAACGCGCTCGTCGCCGGATCGGGCGGGGAGCAGATTGCGGTCGAGATGGGCTCCTACGGCATCGGCGTCTCGCGCCTTGTCGGCGCGATCATCGAGGCGAGCCACGACGATGCGGGAATCATCTGGCCGGAGAGCGTTGCGCCCTTCAGGGTAGGGCTGATCAATCTCCGCGGCGGCGATGCGCGCTGCGTTGCCGCCGCGGATGATCTTCATGCCCGGCTCGTGCGGGCGGGGATCGACGTGCTCTATGACGACCGCGACGATTCACCCGGCGCGAAGTTCGCCGCCATGGACCTGATCGGTCTTCCTTATCAGCTGGTGGTCGGCCCGCGCGGCCTCGACAGGGGCATCGTCGAGTTCAAGACGCGCAAGACCGGCGAGCGACGGGAGCTTGCCCCCGACGAGGCGTTGACGCTTCTCGGAGGGAAGTGATGGCATTCGACGCGTTCGAGCGCATGGTGGCGTTCCGCTACCTGCGTGCCCGCCGGCAGGAAGGCTTCATCTCGGTCATTGCGATCTTCTCGCTGTTGGGCATCACGCTTGGCGTCGCGACGCTCATCATCGTCATGTCGGTGATGAACGGCTTCCGCGTCGAGCTGTTGAACCGCATTCTCGGGCTTAACGGCCATCTCGGCATCTATTCCGCCCAGGGGCCGATCCCCGACTTCGACGCGCTTGCCGCGCGTGTGAAGGCGACCCCCGGCGTGGTTGCCGTCCATCCGCTGATCGAAGGGCAGATGCTCGCTTCCGCAAATGGCCGTTCCACCGGCGTCATGGTACGCGGCATGGCCGAGGCCGACATGAAGAGCGAGCGGCTGCTAGCGAGCCACGTCGCTCCCGGCGAGTTGCAGCAATTCGGCGGCGACAATGTCCTGCTCGGAGACAAGCTCGCCTTCAAGCTCGGCGTTCATGCCGGCGACAAGGTGACACTGATCTCGCCCAACGGCCGAACCACCGCTTTCGGCACCATGCTGCAGGTGAAGACCTATCATGTCGCCGGCACCTTCAGCGTCGGCATGTACGAATACGACAGCAGCATCATCTTCATGCCGTTGCCGGCCGCACAGCTCTTCTTTCAGATGCCGAAGGCGGTCAACACGCTGCAGGTCTTCGTCGACAATCCCGACCACGCCCGCGCCATCGGCTACCAGATAGTGCAGAAGCTCGGGAGCAACTATCGGGTCTATGATTGGCAGCAAAGCAACTCGGCCTTCTTCGGCGCGGTCGAGGTCGAGCGCAACGTCATGTTCATCATCCTGTCGCTGATCATCCTGGTGGCGGCATTCAACATCATCTCCAGCATGATCATGCTGGTGAAGGACAAGACGCGCGATATCGCCATCCTGCGCACCATGGGGGCGACGCGCGGCATGATCCTACGCATTTTCATGCTGAGCGGCGCCAGCATCGGCGTGGCTGGGACGCTGCTGGGTTTCGTACTCGGGATCGCCTTCACGACGCATATCGAGCAGATCCGCGAATTCGTGCAACGGATCATCGGCACGAATCTCTTCAATGCGGAGATCTATTTCCTGACGCAGATCCCTGCGCGCATCGATCCGCAGGAAGTCGTGACGGTGCTGGGGATGGCCTTCGGCCTTTCCTTCCTGGCGACGGTCTATCCTTCCTGGCGCGCGGCGCGGCTCGATCCGGTCGAGGCGCTCAGGTATGAGTGACGCGCAGCAGGCTTCCGTGCTGGAGCTGCGGGGAGTCGTTCGCACCTACCGGCAGGCGGGGACGCCGCTGCCGGTACTGCGCGGCGTGTCGCTGGCGCTCCGCCCGGGCGAGATCGCCGCGCTGGTCGGGCCTTCGGGCGCGGGCAAGTCCACCTTGCTGCATACGGCAGGACTGCTCGAGCGGCCGGATGATGGCGAAGTGCTGCTGGGCGGCCGGAGCTGCGGCGGGATGTCGGATAGCCAGCGCACCGAGATCCGCCGCGCTCAGCTCGGCTTCGTCTACCAGTTTCATCATCTCCTGCCGGAATTCTCGGCGCTCGAGAATGTGATGCTGCCGCAAATGATCGCCGGGCTGAGCAAATCCAAGGCACGCCAGCGGGCGCTGGAGCTGCTGACCATGGTCGGGCTTGGCGCCCGTGCCGACCATCGTCCGGCGCGGCTTTCCGGTGGCGAGCAGCAGCGCGTCGCGGTCGTGCGCGCACTCGCCAACGCGCCGCGCATCCTGCTCGGCGACGAGCCGACTGGCAATCTCGACGTGCACACGGCCGAAGACGTGATGGCGGCGCTCATCGACATCGTCCGCCGCACCGGGCTTGCTGCGATCATCGCGACGCACAATCTCGACCTGGCGCGGCGCATGGACCGAATCCTGTCGCTCGAGGATGGTGTGGTCGTCGAGCGCAGCGAAACGCGCTCCCACGTCCTGGGGGCGGATTGAGTCGGCTCCGCTCGTCGCGTACGAAAATCCGCTTGCGCCGCACCGGCCATATGCCATGGTGAAAGCCATGCCCCATGCCGATTTTGTTCATCTTCGTGCCCATTCGGCGTATTCGCTTTCCGCCGGCGCGATCAAGGCCAAGGAGCTGGTCGGACTCGCCAAGCGCCATTCGATGCCGGCGCTCGCGATCACCGACAGTGGCAATCTCTTCGGTGCGCTCGAATTTGCCCAGGCAGCGAGCGACGGAGGGGTGCAGCCGATCATCGGCTGCGAATTCGGCCTGAGGCGGGCCCCCGGCGAAGCAAATGGTGCCGGACGTGTCCTCAAGACCGGGCCGGCCCCGCCGCCCGACTCGATCATCCTGCTGGTGCAGAGCGAGCAGGGCTACCGCAATCTGCTCAAGCTCGTCAGCAAGTCCTTTCTCGAGACCGAAGGCGGGGAGCCGCCGCAGGTCGATATCGGAGCGCTGGAGGGAAGAAGCGAAGGATTGCTGCTGCTGACCGGCGGTCCTGCGGGGCCGGTCGGCCGCCTGCTGCTTGAGGGACAGGCAGAGGCTGCCGAATCGACACTGCTGCGACTCGCCGCGCTTTTCCCCGGACGGCTCTATGTGGAGCTGATGCGCCATGGGCTTGCGGGCGAGGACCGGATCGAGCCGGCGCTGATCGATCTTGCCTATCGTCACGGCCTGCCGCTGGTCGCCACCAACGGCGTGTTCTTTGCCGATGCCGAATTCTATGAGGCGCACGACGTGCTGCTCTGCATCGCCGGGGGCACGGTCGTGGGCGAGCAGAACCGTCGGCGGCTCACGCCCCATCATCATTTCAAGTCGCCGGCGGCGATGCGCCTGCTGTTCGCCGACGTGCCCGAGGCGATCGACAATACGCTGGTGATCGCTCGGCGTTGCGCCTACATGCCGCAATCGCGCAAGCCGATCCTGCCGCCCTTCGATACCGTCACCGGACGCAGCGAGCTGGAGGAACTTCGGGCCATGGCGCAGGAGGGGCTCGACCGCCGCCTCGCCGCCCAGCTGTTCCAGCCGGAGATGGATCCGACAGCGCGGCAGGCGGTGGCCGAACCTTATCGCGCGCGGCTCGCCTTCGAGCTCGAAGTCATCGTCAAGATGGGCTTCGCCGGCTACTTCCTGATCGTCGCCGAATTTATCCAGTGGGCGAAGAGCCAGGGCATTCCGGTAGGGCCCGGCCGCGGCTCGGGCGCCGGTTCGGTGGTCGCTTGGGCGCTCACCATCACCGATCTCGATCCGCTGCGCTTCGGTCTGCTGTTCGAGCGCTTCCTTAATCCCGAGCGCGTGTCGATGCCGGACTTCGACATCGATTTCTGCCAGGACCGGCGCGACGAGGTGATCCGGCACGTGCAGGAGAAGTACGGCCGCGACCGCGTGGCGCAGATCATCACTTTCGGTACGCTGCAGGCGCGTGCCGTGTTGCGCGATGTCGGCCGCGTGCTGGAGATGCCCTATGGGCAGGTGGATCGGCTGTGCAAGCTCGTGCCCAACAATCCGGCCAACCCGATCAAGCTCAAAGAAGCGATCGAAGGCGAGCCGCAGCTTCAGCAGCTGCGTGACGCCGACGAGAGCGTTGCGCGACTCATCGCCATCGCGCTGAAGCTGGAAGGCCTCTACCGCCACGCCTCGACGCATGCTGCCGGCGTGGTCATCGGCGATCGATCCCTCGACGAGCTCGTGCCGCTCTACCGCGACCCGCGCTCCGACATGCCGGTGACGCAGTTCAATCTCAAATTTGTCGAGCTCGCCGGGCTGGTGAAGTTCGATTTCCTGGGATTGAAGACGCTGACCGTGCTGGCGCGCGCGCTCGACCTGTTGCGCGCGCGGGGCGTCGATCTCGATCTGGCAACCCTTCCGTTCGATGATCGGCCCAGTTACGAGCTTCTGGGGCGCGGCGATACGGTCGGCGTGTTCCAGCTCGAAGGCACGGGGATGCGCGACATGCTGCGCAAGCTCCGGCCCGACCGCTTCGAGGACATCATCGCCGTCGTTGCGCTCTATCGTCCCGGACCGATGGAGAATATCCCGCGCTATATCGCGGTGAAGCACGGCGAGGAACGTCCCGACTATCTGCACCCGTCGCTGGAGCCGATCCTCGTCGAGACGCACGGGATCATGATCTACCAGGAGCAGGTGATGCAGATCGCCCAGGTGCTCAGCGGCTATTCGCTGGGCGGCGCCGATCTGCTGCGCCGCGCCATGGGCAAGAAAATCAAGGCGGAGATGGAGGCGCAGCGCAAAGCCTTCATCGAAGGTGCCGTCGGGCGCGGTGTTGCTGAACGGGTGGCCGAGCATATCTTCGAGCAGGTCGCGAAATTCGCCGGCTACGGCTTCAACAAATCGCATGCCGCCGCCTATGCGCTGGTCGCCTATCACACCGCCTATCTGAAGGCCAATCATCCGGTCGAGTTCCTGGCGGCGCTGATGACGCTGGATCTTGGCAATACCGACAAGCTCAACGTCTTCCGCGGCGAGTGCGACCGGCTCGGCATCAAGGTGCTGCCGCCCGACATCAATCGCTCCGATGTCGAGTTCGCGGTCGAAACGACGCCTCAGGGCATGGCAATCCGCTACGCTCTCGCGGCGGTCAAAGGCGTCGGCGCGCAGGCGATGCGCCAACTCGTCGAGGAGCGCAAGGCTCGCGGACCCTTCCGCGACCTCTTCGATCTGGCTCGCCGTCTCGACGTCAAGAGCTTCAACCGGCGCCAGTTCGAGTGCCTCGCCAAGGCCGGCGCCTTCGAGGTGTTGAACCGCAATCGGGCGCAGACTTTCGCGGCTTGCGAGATGCTGCTGCGCCACGCGGCGGCGGCGGCGAGCGAGCGCGAAAGCCAGCAGGTGAACCTCTTCGGCGATGGCGATCAATCGGCGGTCCGCGGCCCGGCGCTTCCCGTAGTCCAGGACTGGCCACCGATCGAGCGGCTGCAGCAGGAATTCGACGCGATCGGCTTCTATCTCTCGAGCCATCCGCTCGACGCCTACGGCAAGAGCCTGGAACGCGTCGGCGTGGTGCGCCTCGCCGATCTGGCGGCGCGGCTGACCGTTGGTGGGCCGAGCCGCTTCAAGCTGGCCGGTGTCGTCATTGGCCGCAAGGAACGCACCTCCGCCCGCGGCAGCCGCTTCGCCTTCGTGCAGATGTCGGACGCGAGCGGCGTCTTCGAGGTGATGATGTTCTCCGAGGTGCTGGGTCAGGCGCGCCCGCTGCTCGACAGCGGTCAGCCGCTGCTGATACACGTCGATGTCCGGGCAGAGGAGGAGACGCTCCGCTTGACCGCACAGCGCGTCGAGCTGCTGGACGGGGTCGTCGCCCATGCGGCTGCCGGGCTCAAGGTGTTCCTCGGCGAGAGCGATGCGCTCACGCCCCTGCGCGGGCTGATGCAGCGCGAGTTGGGCGGCCGCGGCCGGGTTACGGTCGTGGTGCCCGTCCCGCCGTCGCGCGAGGTCGAGATCCTGCTGCCCGGCGGCTTCAAGATCAGTCCCCGGGTGCGCGCGGCGGTGAAATCGCTGCCGGGGATTCTCGACGTGCATGATGTCTGAGCGGAGGGGGAGGCATGGCCGAGGCCAAGCGAAAGATCGTGTTCGACCTGGGCAGCACTTATGTGCAGCTCCAGGATCGTGGCGGTGCGCTGCCGGTGGAGGCGGGAACCGATTTCTGGACGCGCTTTGCCAGCCGTCCCGAGCTTGCCGAGGGGCGGCTGGTGTGGACCGCCGCCCAGGCACGGGACTGGGCGAATTGGGAGAAGCATCCCAATGGCGATGCCGTCTACTACCTGCTCTCGGGCGCCGTCGACATCGTCGTCGAGGTGGGCGACTCCGAGCGGACCATCAGCCTTCGGGCGAACAATGCCTGCGTCGTGCCGCGGGGTGTCTGGCATCGGGTGGTGGTGCAGCAGCCGGCGAATCTGCTGGGGGTGACGCGCAGTGCCGGCAAGGAGCTGCGGTTGGTTGAGGTCAAGCGCGCAGAGATGAAGAAGTAATCGGGAGAATTATCGCAAAATATTGTTAAAAATACCCCGGTCTATTTTGCGAATTATGTTGAGATTTTAGAATAATCCCCTGCGATTTCCGGCGGATGCTGCAAGTTTTGATGGCAATCGGTAAGAATTACAGGCTACCGTGCGCTGCTTTGACAGCGGCCGCTACCCGGCCGGCGAGGATCAGCGCATGCCCGATGATGATCGGATCACCGATGCGAAGGACCTGGTCAAGCAGGTCAGCGATTTCGGCGAACGGCTGAAGGAGCGGCGGCGCTTCGAGCGCAAGCGGCTGCTTTGGGCGGCGACCGTCGAGGTGCGCGGCCAGCGCTTCGAGGGAATGATCGTCGACCTGTCGGCCGGTGGCGCCCGCATCCGTTTCGACGCTCCGGTCGCGACCGGCGACGAGCTGACGTTGGTGCTGAAACAGCTCGACGAGCTCGGTGCCAAGGTGGTCTGGCAGCGCGAGGGCGAGGCCGGCCTGCAATTCCTCCTTGCTCCGGAAGAGGTCGCGGAGCGCATCCAGCAGAAGGCGGCGCTCGACCTCAGTGACCCCGATGCCAGCAAGAAGACGGCGGCTCCGGCACCGCCGCGCATGCCGGCGGCTGCGCCGAAGCCGGCACCGCGCACCGCAGGTGTCCATCGTCGGCAGATGATGCTCCTCGCCGCAGCCGTTATGACGTTGCTTGGGGCGGCGGTCGGCGGGTCGATGGTGGTGGCGCATCCCTTTGCCGACCAAGAGGGGACGGCGGTGCTCGCCCTCAATGGTGGGGCCAGCGGCCAGCACAGTTGCTCCAACCTGTTGGATAAAGTGGGCGGGTCGACCAACCAGATCGACTTCAGTTTAAGCGTTGCCTCAGCCGCGCAGGCTAAGTGCCTGGATGCGCATCATCTTGCGAGCGACAGCGACCCGGACAAGCGTATGGTGCGGGCTACCAAGCTGCCGGCGCAGTAATCCCCTGGCGCAGGCCATCTTCGCCGACTTAGGGGAGCGTTCCCTTCGGGCTTGCCAAATCCCCCTCGGGGCCCTATCTAGAGGCGCTCTTACGCAAACCCTCACGCGGGGACGCGGATGTTTTCGCCCTGGCGAAAGCAGCCGCTCCGGTGTCGGCTTCGGCCGATGATCCCCCGCGGCGGCTCAACCGGAGAAGGAACGAATGGCGGTACCTGATTTTACCATGCGCCAGCTGCTCGAAGCCGGCGTTCATTTCGGTCATCACACGCGTCGCTGGAACCCGAAGATGGGTCCCTACATCTTCGGCACGCGCAACGGCGTTCATATCATCGATCTCGAGCAGACGGTGCCAATGCTGCATCGCGCCCTCCAGGCGGTGCGCGACGTCGCGGCGCAAGGCGGCCGGGTGCTCTTCGTCGGCACCAAGCGACAGGCGCAAGAGGCGATCGCCGATGCCGCCAAGCGTTGCGGCCAGTATTATGTCAATCATCGCTGGCTCGGCGGCATGTTGACCAATTTTAAGACCATTTCGCAGTCGATCCGGCGCCTCAAGGAGCTCGACGAGCGGATCAATCAGCCGAGCTCGGGCCTTACCAAGCGCGAGCTTCTGGAGCTGACCCGCGACCGCGACAAGCTCGAGCGCGCGCTCGGCGGCATCAAGGAGATGGGCGGCCTGCCCGACGTTCTCTTCATCATCGACACCAACAAGGAAGCGATCGCCGTACAGGAGGCGAACAAGCTCAAGATTCCGGTAGTGGCGGTGCTCGACAGCAACTCCTCCCCGGACGGCATCGCCTTCCCGATTCCGGGCAATGACGATGCCATGCGCGCGGTCCATCTCTATTGCGAGCTGGTTTCCGGTGCGGTGCTCGACGGGCTGCAGGCCGAGCTCGCCGGAACCGGTGCCGATCTCGGCGAGCAGGCGGAGCTTCCTGCCGAACGGCCACCCGCCGAGACCGCGGAGGCCGGATCGGAGGAGCAGGCGACGGCCTGAGCCGCGCCGTCGGTCGATTGGGAACGGCGGCGGCTTGCGCCGCCGTTCGTTTAGGACAACCTGGGAAAGAGAGACGCATCATGGCCGAAATCACCGCTGCGCTGGTCAAGGAGCTGCGCGAGAAGACCGGCGCCGGGATGATGGATTGCAAGCGCGCGCTGGGCGAGACGCAGGGCGATCTCGAAGGCGCCGTCGACTGGCTGCGCAAGAAGGGGCTCAGCGCCGCGGCCAAGAAGGCGGGGCGGGTCGCCGCCGAGGGGCTCGTCGGGGTGGCGACGCAAGGCAAGGTCGGCGCCGTGGTCGAGGTCAATGCTGAGACCGATTTCGTCGCGCGCAACGACGCCTTCCAGCACTTCGTGCGGACCGCGACCGAGCTTGCGCTCAAGACGGGCGACGACATCGAGAAGCTGCGGGCGGCAGCCTTTCCGGGTACCGGCCGCACCGCCGGCGACGAGCTCACCCACATGATTGCCACCATCGGCGAGAACTTGGCGCTCCGTCGCGCGCGCCGGCTCGAGGTGAAGAACGGCGTGGTGCTCTCCTATATCCACAATGCGCTGGCGCCGGGCCTCGGGAAGATCGGCGTGCTGGTGGCCCTGGAATCGACCGGCGATGCCGAGAAGCTCGCCGCCCTCGGCAAGCAGCTCGCCATGCACGTCGCGGCCGCCAAGCCCGACTACCTTGATGTCGCCTCGGTCGACAAGGCGGCGCTTGACCGCGAGCGCGACGTATTGCGCGAACAGTCGCGCGCTAGCGGCAAGCCGGAGGCGATCATCGAGAAAATGGTCGAAGGCTGGCTGCGCAAGTTCTACGAGGACGTCGTACTGCTCGAGCAGATTTACGTCGTCGACGGGGAGAGCCGGATTTCCAAGGTGATCGAGGCCGCGGCCAAAGAGGTGGGTGCGCCCGTCAAGGTCACCGGGTTCGTCCGATTTGCACTCGGCGAGGGCATTGCCCGGGAGCAGGGCGATTTTGCTGCCGAGGTCGCGGCGGCGGTGAAGCTGCGCTAGGCTCTGAGCCAAAGGAGACGAAAGGCGGGGCGTCGTGTATCATGTCCCGCCGAAAGAAGAGCCCGAAGCGCCCATGTCAGCGGAACCGAACAGCCACAGCGACACCCTGCGCTACCGCCGCGTGCTGCTGAAGCTTTCGGGCGAGGCGCTCATGGGCGATCAGGGGCACGGCCTCGATCCCAAGATCATCTCGCGCATAGCGGCCGAGGTGAAATCGGTCCATGCGCTTGGCGCCGAGATCTGCGTCGTGATCGGCGGCGGCAACATCTTTCGCGGGCTTGCCGGCGCGGCGCAGGGGATGGAGCGCGCGACGGCCGACTACATGGGGATGCTCGCCACCGTCATCAATTCGCTGGCGCTGCAAAGCGCGCTGGAGCGGCAAGGGGTGGTGACGCGGGTGCTCTCGGCGATCACCATGCAGGCGGTCTGCGAGCCCTATATCCGCCGCCGCGCCATTCGCCACATGGAGAAGGGCAGGGTGGTAATTTTCGCCGCCGGCACCGGCAACCCCTTCTTCACCACCGATACCGCCGCGGCGCTGCGCGCCTCGGAGATGGATTGCGACGCCCTCCTCAAGGCGACCAAGGTCGACGGCGTCTATTCGGCCGATCCGCATAAGGATCCCAAGGCCGAGCGCTATGACCGGCTCAGCTATCTCGACGTCCTGTCGCGCGATCTGCAGGTCATGGATGCGGCGGCGATCTCGCTGGCGCGAGAGAACCGCATCCCGATTCTGGTCTTCTCGATCCATCACGACGGCGGCTTCGCCGACGTCGTGACGGGTCGAGGGCGCTTCACGATCATCACGGAGTGAGAGTGGCGTCATGAGCGAAGAACCGATCATCAGGGACCTCAAGCGCCGGATGGAAGGCGCTCTCGAGTCGTTGCGCAAGGAGTTCGCGGGCCTGCGCACGGGGCGCGCTTCGGCCAGCCTGCTCGATCCCGTGATGGTCGAAGCCTATGGCAACCCCATGCCGCTGAGCCAGGTCGGCACGGTCAGCGTGCCGGAGCCGCGCCTCATCATCGTCCAGGTCTGGGACCGCGGCAATGTGAAGGCGACCGAAAAGGCGATCCGCGAGGCGGGCCTCGGCCTCAACCCGCAGACCGAAGGGCAGACCATCCGCGTGCCCATCCCCGACCTTAACGAGGAGCGGCGCAAGGAGTTGA
This sequence comes from Allostellaceae bacterium, assembly GCA_035553515.1. GTDB lineage: Bacteria > Pseudomonadota > Alphaproteobacteria > ATCC43930 > CGMCC-115725 > DAHUYF01. The sequence goes on from DATNDG010000070.1 coordinate 54,384, forward strand.
CCAAGGTCGCCGCCAAATACGCCGAGCAGGCGCGCGTCTCGGTGCGAAACGTGCGGCGCGACGGCATGGATCTCCTGAAGAAGCAGGAAAAGGACCACAAGCTCACCCAGGATCAGCACCGCAAGTTCGACAAGGAAATCCAGTCGCTGACCGACGAAACGATCAAGAAGGTCGACACGCTGCTCGCGCAGAAGGACAAGGAGATCCTTCAGGTCTGAGCCATGGAGACCGTCCCGCCCGCGCCAGCGCCGCCGCCGCCCGCCCATGTTGCCATCATCATGGATGGCAATGGCCGCTGGGCGAAGGCGCGGGGCTTGCCGCGGATCGCCGGTCATCGCCGCGGCGCCGAGGCGGTGCGCCGCACGGTGAAAGCCGCGGCGGCGCACGGCATCGCCTATCTGACCCTGTTCGGCTTTTCCTCGGAAAATTGGAAGCGCCCGGTTGATGAGGTCGACGATCTCATGGGGCTGCTGCGTCACTATATCCGCGCCGAGATCGCCGAACTGCACGCCAACGGTGTGCGCGTCCGCATCATCGGCGATCGTGCGCGCCTGGCTCCCGATATCGTCAGCCTGATCGACAAAGCGGAATCGCTCACCGGCGGGAATCCGGGCCTCACTCTCACGGTTGCCCTCTCCTATGGCGCGCGCGCCGAGATCGCGGCCGCGGCTCGCGCCATCGCCGCTGCGGTGCGCGATGGCCGGCTCGCCCCGGAGCAAGTCGATGAGGCGCTGTTCGAGCGCTACCTGCTCACCGCAGGCGTGCCCGATCCCGATCTCGTCATCCGCACCAGCGGCGAGCAGCGCATGAGCAACTTCCTGCTGTGGCAGACGGCTTATGCCGAACTGGTCTTCACCCAGACGCTGTGGCCGGATTTCGGCGAGGTCGAGCTGGAAAAGGCGCTACGCGAATACCACGGCCGCGAACGCCGCTACGGCGCCTCCGTTGGATCGAAATAGGCCAAGCCCGCTCCTGTTGCGGGTGGTCTCGGCGGCCGTTCTCGGGCCGCCGGCGCTGGCTGCCGTCTGGTATGGCGGGGCCTGGCTCGCGGGGCTGGTGCTGATCGCGGTTGCCCTCATGGGGTGGGAATGGGCGCGGCTGGTGGGGCGGGGCGGATTTGGCCCCGCCGGCATCGCGGTTGTCGCCACGGGTCTGGCCGCGGTCGCGGCCGCGGCGGACGGCGGCTTGAGCGTCGGCGGTCTGGTTGCCGCCGGCGGTGCCGTCGTGGTGTTCGGCGCGGCGTTGGCTGGTGGGGCCGAGCCACTCTGGGCGGCGGGAGGCACGCTCTGGCTGGCGGTTGGCACGGCGGCCTTCATGGTCCTGGCGGCGCTTCCGGAGGCGGGGCGCGACACGGCGCTCTGGTTATTGGCGGTCGTTTGGGCCAATGACACGGCCGCTTATGTCTGCGGCCGCACCATCGGCGGCCCCAAACTCGCGCCGCGCTTCAGCCCCAACAAGACCTGGGCGGGCTTCGCCGGTGGGGTGGCGAGCGCCGGGCTGGCCGGCTGGATCGCGGGATGGCTGGCAGAGAGCGGGAGCCCGCTCCTGCTGATCGGGCTGAGCCTGCTGCTCGGTGTCGCGGCCCAGCTGGGGGACCTTGCGGAATCTGCGGCCAAGCGCCATTTCGGCGTGAAGGACGCGAGCGCCTTGATTCCGGGCCATGGCGGCCTCCTTGACCGGGTCGACGGCCTGCTGGCGGCCTCGATTCTGGCCGGGCTGCTCGCCTTGGCTACGGGGAGAAGCCCGCTTCTATGGTAGTTCGGGTCCGGGGCTATCCACATTGTTGCCAAAAACGGGGTACACTCTGCCTGTGACCTCTGATTGTCCGGCTCCCCGCGAAAGGATGGATGTCCGCTCATGCTCTGGTTGACCGGTGGCCTCGGCCACCTCGTTGCTTTCCTGCTGGTGCTGACCGTGCTCGTGTTCGTGCACGAACTCGGGCATTACCTGGTCGCGCGGCGTAACGGCGTCCGGATCGAGACCTTCTCGATCGGCTTCGGCCCTGAGCTCTTCGGCTGGAATGATCGCGCCGGCACGCGCTGGAAGGTGAGCGCGGTGCCGCTCGGCGGCTATGTCAAAATGTTCGGCGATGCCGACCCCGCTTCGATGCCCGGCGAGCAGATACGCGACATGACGGAGGCCGAGAAGGCGGTCTCCTTCCACCATAAGCCCTTACTGCAGCGCGTCGCCGTGGTCTCCGCCGGGCCGATCGCCAATTTCATCCTGGCGATCCTGCTGCTGGCGGTCATCATCGCCGTGCGAGGCCAGCAGTTCTCCCGGCCCGATGTCGGGCAGGTGCTGCCGGGAAGCGCCGCCGAGGCGGCCGGGATCAAGCCCGGCGACGTCGTCGTCTCGATCGACGGCCAGACCATCGACAGCTTCGAGGAAATCCAGCGCATCGTCGAGGTGAACACCGGCACCCCGCTCGACATCGTGGTGCGGCGCGGCGCGCAGGACCTCGACCTCCATGTGACGCCCAAGGTGGTTACCGAGTCCGACCGTCTCGGCTTCACGCATCAGATTGCGCGACTCGGCATTGGCCGCAAGGGCGTCGATTTTGTACGGCGCAATCCGGCCGCTGCGGTCTGGTACGCCGCCGGAGACGCCTGGTATCTCACCACGGCCACGATGAAGGCGGTGTGGCAGATGATCATTGGTCTGCGCTCGAGCGACGGGCTCAGCGGCCCGATCGGCATCTTCCAGCTGTCGGGCGTTGTCGCGCAGGAGGGTTTCATCCCGCTGCTCGGCTTTGCCGCCATGCTGTCGATCAATCTCGGCCTGATCAACCTCTTCCCCATTCCCGTCCTTGACGGCGGACACCTGCTGTTCTATGCCGCTGAAGCCATTCGTGGAAAGCCGCTCAGCCAACGTGCGCAGGAATATGGCTTCCGTCTGGGGCTGGCCTTGGTGCTCATGTTGATGGTTTTCGCCACATGGAACGATCTGGTGCGGATCTCCAAATCCTGGAGCTCGTAAGCGGGCGCATCAACTGAAGCCGGGGGGCCGGCGGCGTTTCTTAGGCGGGGGGAGTGTTGCGGCGGAACTTTGCGGTTGCAGCGGTTTGCGTCGGTGTTGCAGGCGCGACCGGAATGGCCGTGCTCCCGGTGCAGGAATGTGCCGCTCAGGTGCCTTCGGGAGGCACTATCGCCGAGATCCGCGTTGAAGGGACGCAGCGGGTCGAGCCCGAGACGGTGCGCACCTACATGAAGGTGCAGCCGGGCGATCCCTTCGACCCCGACAAGATCGACCAGTCGCTGAAGAGCCTGTTCGCCACCGGCCTTTTCGCCGATGTGACTCTGCGCCGCGAAGGCAATGCGCTGGTCGTGCGCGTGGTCGAAAATCCGGTGATCAACCGGATCGCCTTCGAAGGCAATCGCAAGCTCAGCGACTCCACGCTCACCCAGGAGATTCAGCTCAAGCCCCGTACCGTCTACACCCGGACCAAGGTGCAGAGCGACGTCAAGCGCATTCTCGACCTCTACCGCCGCAACAGCCGCTTCGCCGCCCGGGTCGAGCCGAAGATCATCCCGCTCCCCCAGAACCGCGTCGACCTCGTCTACGAGATCGACGAGGGACCGACCACGGGCATCCGCAGCATCAATTTCGTCGGCAACCATGTATTCGATGCGAGCCGCCTGCGCGAAGTGATCTCGACCAAGGAATCACGCTGGTACCGCTTCTTCAGCACCAGCGACAACTACGATCCAGACCGGCTCACCTACGACCGCGAGCTACTGCGCAAGTTCTACCTCTCGGAGGGGTATGCCGATTTCCGCGTGGTCTCGGCCGTTGCAGAGCTCACGCCTCAGCGTGACGGCTTTCTGATCACGTTCACGATCGAGGAAGGCGAGCGCTACAAATTCGGCAAGATCGACCTCAATAACTCCATCAAGAAAGTGCCGACCGCCGAACTGAAGCCGCTGCTGACCGTGCACACGGGCGACTGGTACAACGCCGATCAGGTGGACAAGTCGATTTCCGCGCTTACCGATGCGCTCGGCAATCGCGGCTACGCCTTCATCGAAATCGACCCTCGGGTCAAGCGCAATCTCGAGACGCATACCATCGACACGACTTTCGACGTCAAGGAGGGGCCGCGGGTCTATGTCGAGCGCATCGACATCACCGGCAATGTCCGCACGCTCGATAAGGTGATTCGCCGCGAGATGATGCTCGTCGAAGGTGACGCGTTCAACACGTCCCGGCTGCATCGCTCGGAGCAGCGGATCAAGAATCTCGGTTACTTCAAGAAGGTCGACATCACCACAAATCCCGGCAGCACGCCCGACAAGACGGTGATCGGCGTCAATGTCCAGGAGCAGTCGACCGGCGAATTTTCGGTCGGCGTAGGCTTCTCCACAACGGACGGCGTGCTCGGCGACATCTCGATCCACGAGAGCAACCTGCTCGGGCGCGGCCAGGACCTGCGCATCGGCACGACGATCGCGCAGCGTACCGAGCAGGTCGACCTCAGCTTTACCGAGCCTTACTTCCTCGAGCGCAACCTCGCGGCGGGCTTCGACGTCTTCGTCATCAATCAGGACAACCAGCTCATCGGTCAATTCGATCAGTTCACGGTCGGCACCACGCTTCGCGTGGGCTACCAGATCACCGAGCCGCTGCGGCAGACGCTCAAATATACGGTCCGCAAGGACACCATCAACAATATCGCGACTACCGCCTCGCGCTTCATCCAGGAAGAGGCGGGCACGCGCAACACCTCGATGGTCGGCCAGGTGCTGCTCTACGACAAGCGCGACAACCGCCTCAATCCGACCTCCGGCTATTTCGCTCAGCTCGCGACCGATCTCGCCGGGCTCGGCGGCGATGTGCGCTATGGCCGCGGCATCTTCACCGTCGGCTATTATTATCCGGTGGCGCCGAGCTACGTGCTGAGCCTCGGAGCGGAGACCGGCTATATCCACGGAATCAACGACACGGTCCGTATCGAAGACCGCTTCTTCGTCGGCGGCGACAACCTGCGCGGCTTCAAGGTCGGCGGTATCGGCCCGCGGGACGTCACCACCAATGATGCGCTGGGCGGCAACTTCTATTATACCGGGACCGTCTCCATGTCCTATCCGCTGGGCTTGCCGGAAGAACTTGGGATCAACGGCTATGTCTTCAGCGACCTCGGCACGCTCTACGGCAACGACGAGCAGGGCGATATTGCCGACTCGCATTTCCTGCGCGTCTCCGTCGGCACCGGCGTATCGTGGAAATCGCCGCTCGGGCCGATCCGGGTGGATATCGCCGTCCCGGTACGGCGTGAATCTTTTGATAAGACCCAGTTCTTTCGCGTGAATTTCGGCACGAGGTTCTGATGACGTCGTTCTCCCCGCGCCGCTCGCTCGGCGCCTTTCTCCTCCTTGTTGCGGCCTTCGCACCGGTCGCCGCTGCGCGTGCGCAGCAGCCGACCTTACCCCCGCCGGTGATCCTCATCGTCGACATGGCCCAGATCCTGCAGCAGGCCAAGGCGGCCAAGCAGGTGCAGGCGGCGCTCAACCAGCAATACAGTGTTTATTCCAAGGAAGTGGCCAGCCAGGAGGACGAGTTGCAGAAGGGCGGCCAAGAGCTCGAGCGGCAGCGCACGGTGATGGCTCCCGATGCCTACAATCTTCGCGCGCGCGAGCTGCAGCAGCGCTACGACAAACTTGGCAAGTCGGTCCAGGCCAAGCGCCAGGCGCTGCAGCAGAGCCTCAACGAGGCGATGAACAAGGTCAAGGTCGCCGCGCTCGAGGTGGTGGCGGACATCGTCAAGGAGCGCAGGGCCAATCTCGTGCTCGAGAAGCAGGCGGTGGTCTACGAGCCGGAAGGGATGGACGTCACCAGCGAGGCGATCGTGCGGCTCGACAAGAAGCTTCCCTCGGTGCCGGTCACTTTACCGAAGCTCGATGCGGGCGTGCAGCCGCCGCCGCCCGCGAAGAAGTAAGACGGGGAGCGGCGGCTGTGGCCGATCCGCGCTTCTTCAACGTTGCCGGTCCCTTCACGGTAGCGGAGATCGCGCGGCGCACCGGCGCGGCAGTCGGCGGGGCGGGCAAGGCGGATCTCAGGCTGGGCGACGTCGCGGCGCTGGAGACCGCCGGGCCGGAAGAGCTGAGCTTCCTCGACAACCGCAAATATATCGATGCGTTCCGCCGGACCGGAGCCGGTGCGGTCTTCGTGCAGCCGGCTCTTGCCGGATCGGCCCCGGCCGGAACGACGCTGCTGCTCACCGAGCAGCCCTATCGCGCCTATGCTGTCGCAGCCCAGGCCTTCTATCCGGAACCACCACCGGTCCCGGGCGTCGCCGCCAGCGCCGTCATCGACCCGACGGCCCGGCTCGGGGAGGGCACGTCGGTCGAGGCCAACGCGGTGATCGGAGCCAAGGTCGAGATCGGCAAGCGCTGCGTCATCGGCGCCAATTGCGTCATCGGCGCCGGGACGGTGCTCGCCGAGGATGTCCGGCTCGGTGCCAATGTCAGCGTCAGCCATGCGCTGATCGGAGCGCGGGTACGGCTGTATCCCGGCGTGCGCATCGGCCAGGACGGCTTCGGCTTCGCTCTCGATCCCGCAGGCTTCATCAAGCTCCCGCAGCTTGGGCGCGTCATCATCGGCGACGATGTCGAAATCGGCGCCAACAGTACTGTCGACCGCGGCGCCGGTCCCGATACCGTCATCGGCGCCGGCACGATGATTGATAATCTCGTGCAAATCGGGCACAACGTGCAGATCGGGCGCGGTTGCGTGCTGGTCGCGCAAGTCGGGATCTCCGGCAGCACGCGGCTCGGCGATCACGTCATGGTCGGCGGGCAGGGTGGCTTGGCCGGCCATCTGACGATCGGCAGCGGCGCCCGTATTGCCGCGCAGGCAGGCATCATGCGCGACGTGGCGCCGGGCGAGACGGTGATGGGCTATCCCGCGGTGCCGATCAAGGAGTTCTTCCGTCAGGTCGCGGTCCTGCAGCGGTTGGCGAGCAAGAAGGGCGCCTAGAAGCATGGATACGACTCAGCCCGGCATTACCGCCGAGATCGACATCAAGCGGATTCTGGAGATGATCCCGCATCGCTACCCTTTCCTGATGATTGATCGGGTAGTGGATGTGGTGAGCGGCGAGAGTGCGGTCGGCATCAAGAACGTGTCGATCAACGAATCCTATTTCCAGGGTCACTTTCCTCAGCATCCGGTCATGCCGGGCGTGCTGATGATCGAGGCGATGGCCCAGACCGCGGCCGTGCTGGTCGTGCATACGCTCGGCCGGGAATTCGAAGGAAAGCTTGTCTATTTCATGAGCGTCGACAGCGCCCGCTTCCGCCATCCGGTTTTTCCGGGCGACCAGCTCCAGGTCAAGGTGGTGCGCAAGCAGAACCGCGGCGCGGTCTGGAAATTCGAAGGCAGCGCCATCGTTGCCGGCAAGCTCATGGCCGAGGCGACCTTCGCCGCGATGATCCGGGACCGCTGAGCCCGTGGCGCAAATTCATCCGACAGCCATCATCGAACCGGGCGCCGAGATTGCCGCCACTGCGGTTGTCGGTCCCTACTGCCATGTCGGCGCCAAGGTCGTCCTCGGCGAGGGTGTCGAGCTGCTTTCGCATGTGATCGTCGCGGGGCGCACCAGCATCGGCGAGGGCACGCGGATCTTTCCCTTCGCCTCGATCGGCCAGCCGCCGCAGGACCTCAAATATGCCGGCGAGGACTCGTCGCTGGTAATTGGTAAGCGCAACATCATTCGCGAATACGTGACCATGAATCCCGGCACGTCCGGCGGTGGGATGGTCACCCGCATCGGCGATCGGTGCTTGTTCATGGCGAACGCCCATGTCGGTCACGACTGCCAGCTCGGCAACCACATCATCATCGCCAACAGCGTGCCGCTGGCCGGCCATGTCGTGGTCGGCGACCATGCCGCTTTCGGCGGCCTCTCGGCGGTTCATCAATTCGTCCGCATCGGCCAGCACGCTTATGTCGGGGGCCTCACCGGTGTCGAACGCGACGTTATCCCGTACGGGCTGGTGATGGGTGACCGTGCGCGGCTCGCCGGTCTCAACATGGTTGGGCTGCAGCGGCGCGGCTTCTCGCGTGAGGACATCCAGTCGCTGCGCGGCGCCTACCAGATGCTGTTCGAGGATGGCAATGGCACGCTGGGTGAGCGCGTCGATGCCGTCGCCGCCCGTTTCGGCCACGTGAATCCGGTGAGCGATATCATCGCCTTCATGCGCGCCGACAATGCGCGAGGCTTCGTCCAGCCGAAGAGCAATGGTGGCTAGCGGAGCGAAGCTCGGCATTCTCGCCGGCGCCGGCGAGCTGCCGCTGCGCGTCATCGAAGCCTGCCGCGCCACCAACCGTCCGTTTTTCGTCCTCGGCTTCGAAGGCTCGGCCGATCCCGCGATTGCCGCCGGCGTGCCGCATGCCTGGGTGCGCCTCGGCGCGGCCGGCGAGGCGCTGCGCATCCTGCGCGAGAATGGTGTGGCCGAGCTGGTGATGGTCGGCGGCGTAAAGCGGCCTTCCGTGCTCCAGCTCCGGCCCGACTGGCACGCTGCCAAATTCTTCGCCCGTATCGGCTACCGCGCGCTGGGCGATGACGGCCTGCTGAAGGCGGTGATCCACGAGCTCGAGGAAGTCGAAGGTTTCCGGGTGGTCGGCGTCGAGAGCATCCTTGGCTCCGCGGTGGCGCCGGAAGGCCCGCTCGGCCGGCATGCCCCGGACGAGCAGGCGCGGCAGGACATTGCGCAGGGGTTCCGCATCATCCGGGCGTTGGGCGCGCTCGATATCGGCCAGGCCGTGGTCGTGCAGCAGGGGCTGGTACTGGGGGTCGAGGCGATCGAAGGGACCGATGCCTTGATCGAGCGCTGCCGCGCGCTCCGTCGGGAGGGACCGGGCGGCGTGCTGGTGAAGGGCGCAAAGCCCGGGCAAGAGCGGCGCGCCGACCTGCCGACGATCGGTCCGCGCACCATTGCCGCCGCGGTCGCGGCAGGCCTGCGCGGTGTCGCGGTCGACGCGGGCTCGACGATCCTCATCGACCGGGCCGAGCTCGTGGCCGCCGCCGACCGTGCCGGGATTTTCGTCGCCGGCGTGACGGCGACATGAGCGCGGACGCGCCGCTGCTCTACCTCATCGCCGGCGAGCCCTCGGGCGATGCGCTCGGCGGCCGGCTGATGGCGGCGCTCAAGGAGCGGACCGGCGAGGCCATCCGCTTTGCAGGGATCGGCGGCGAGCGCATGGCCGAGCAGGGCCTCGAAAGCCTGGTGCCGCTGCATGAGCTGGCGGTGATGGGCGTTGCCGAGGTGCTGCCGCGCGCGCGTCTCATCCTGCGCCGGGTCAGGGAGACGGTGGCCGATATCCGGCGGCGGAAGCCGCAGGCAGTGGTGACGATCGACAGCTCCGGCTTCACCTGGCGCGTGGCGCAGCGCCTGCGCGAGGCGGGTGAGCGCGATCTCCTGCTCATCCATTATGTCGCGCCGATGGTCTGGGCCTGGCGCGGCGGGCGGGCGCGGCGCATGGCGCGTTGGTACGATCACCTGATGGTCCTGCTGCCCTTCGAGCCACCTTATTTCACCGCGGTCGGCCTCGCCTGCAGCTATGTCGGCCATCCCGTGATCGAGGGGGGGGCCGATCATGGCGATGGCGCCGCCTTTCGCCGCCGGCACGGCATATCGCCGGAAGCCCCCGTGCTGACGGTGCTGCCAGGAAGCCGGCGCGGCGAGGTCGGTCGTCTGCTGGTGCCCTTTGGCGGAGCCGTGGCCGAGCTTGCCGTCCGTCACCCCGGCCTGCGCGTGGTGGTGCCGACCACCGAGACGGTCGCCGCCATTGTCGGCGCGGCGGTACGGGGCTGGGCGGCGCCCACCATCGTGGTCAGCGGCGAGCGCGAGAAATACGATGCTTTTGCCGCCAGCAACGCCGCTCTCGCCGCCTCGGGCACCGTGGCGCTCGAACTGGCGCTTGCCGGCGTGCCGGCGGTGGTGGCCTACCGGCTCAACCCATTGACCCATGCCCTGCTGCGGCGCATCGTCAGGGTCCGCCATGTGCACCTGCTCAACCTCATCCTTAAGCGCGAAGCCGTGCCGGAGCTGATCCAGAAAGACTGCACACCGGCCCGCCTTGCCGACGCCATTGGCGAGCTGCTTGCCGACGAGAAAAAGCGCCGGGCACAGATCGAGGCCTGTCGCGAGGCGCTCAGGGCGCTGGGATTGGGTGAGCTGAACCCGAGCCGCCGCGCCGCCGATCTCGTGCTGTCGCTGATCGCCGAGCGGCAGCGCGGCTCTGCAGCGAGCGCCGCCTGATAAGACACATGGAACAACCGGAGAGGAGGAACCCGATGAGCACCGCAACCGCCAGCAAGTCAACCGCCTCCGTGACCGTCAAGGGGCGGATGCTGCATACCATGCTGCGCGTCTTCGATCTCGACCGCTCGGTCGATTTCTACTCGCGGCTGCTCGGCATGCAGGTCCTGCGCCGGCGCGAAGTACCCGAAGGCCGCTACACCCTTGCCTTCGTCGGCTACGGGCCGGAGGAGCACAGCACGGTGATCGAGCTCACCCACAATTGGGACCAGAAGGACCCCTATACGCTGGGCAGCGCCTTCGGCCATCTCGCCATCGCAGTTCCTGACGTCTATGCGGCCTGTGAGCGGCTCGGCAAGGAAGGGGTCAAGATCACGCGGCCCGCAGGCCCGGTGAAGTTCGGCACCACGGTGATCGCCTTCATCGAGGATCCCGACGGCTACAAGATCGAGCTGATCCAACGTGACTGAAGCGGGCGCTGCGCCGCGCCTCGAGCTCGGCTTCGAGGAACGCGGCGCAGCCGGCCGTATCGCCCGGCTCACCATCGATCATCCCGGCAAGCTCAACATCCTGAACCGCGGGATGATGGAGGAGATGGCCCGGTTGGTGGAGGGGCTGGCGGGCGATAGCGCGCTGCGCGCGTTGGTGCTGACCGGCGCCGGCGAGCGTGCCTTCATCGGCGGTGCCGATATCCGCGACATGGCGGCGCTCGACCGGGGTGGCGCCGCTCCTTTCATTACCGCGCTCCATGGCGCCTGCGAGGCGCTGCGCAAGCTGCCGGTGCCGGTGATCGCGCGCATCCACGGCTATGCGCTGGGCGCCGGCCTCGAGGTCGCTGCGGCCTGCGATCTGCGCATTGCCAGCGAGCATGCCCGCTTCGGCATGCCCGAGGTGCGCGTCGGCATTCCCTCGGTGATCGAGGCGGCGTTGCTGCCGAGCCTCATTGGCTGGGGTCGGACGCGGCGGCTGCTGCTCACGGCCGAGACGATCGATGCACGCGAAGCGGAGCGCTGGGGCCTCGTCGAATGGAGCGTTCCGGCGGCGCAGCTCGATGCGGCGGTCGATGAGTTGGTCGGCGCCATTCTCGCCTGCGGACCGCAGGCCATCCGCCTGCAGAAGCGGCTTATCCGCGACTGGGAGGAGCTGCCGATGTCCGAGGCTATCGAACGCGGCATCGACACTTTTGCCGAGGCTTTCGCGACCGATGAGCCCAAGCGGATGATGGACGCCTTCCTCGCCGGGGCGGCGGCGCGGCGCAAGATGCGGGGGAAGGGGCGCTAGCGCTTTTCCTCGCTCGGGTCCTGGGCCTAGGCGCGTAGCCGGCTGAACACCCGGCGCGCATTGCCGGCGAAGATCTTTTCGCGATCGGCGGCCTTGAGACCGGGCGCGGCCTCGATATAGCGCTTGGTGTCGTCGAAATACTGGCCGGTCTCGGGGTCGATGCCGCGCACCGCTCCGACCATCTCCGAGGCGAAGAGGATGTTCTCGACCGGTATCACCCTGGTCAGCAGGTCGATGCCGGGCTGGTGGTAGACGCAGGTATCGAAGAAGACGTTCTTCAGCAGCAGCTCCTTGAGCGGCGGCTTCTTCATATCCTGTGCCAGACCGCGATAGCGCCCCCAATGATAGGGCACCGCGCCGCCGCCATGCGGAATGATGAATTTGAGCGTCGGGAAGTCCTTGAACAGGTCCGAGGTGAGGAACTGCATGAAGGCCGTGGTGTCGCCGTTGATGTAATGGGCGCCCGTAAAATGGAAGGCCGGGTTGCAGGACGAGCTGACATGCACCATCGCCGGCACGTCGAGCTCGACCATCTTCTCGTAGAGTGGATACCACCAGCGATCCGTGAGCGGCGGGTCCTTCCAATAGCCGCCCGACGGGTCGGGGTTGAGATTGCAGCCGATAAATCCCAGCTCGGTGACGCAGCGCTCCAGCTCCTCGACGCAGTTTTGCGGCGGAACGCCCGGCGATTGCGGCAGCTGGCAGACCCCGACGAAATTCTTCGGAAAGAGCGTGCAGGCGCGATGCACGAGGTCGTTGCAATGCTCGGACCAGTCGCGGCTCGTTGTGGCGTCGCCGATGTGATGTGCCATGCCGGCCGCGCGCGGCGAGAAGATGGTGAGGTCGGTGCCGCGCTCGCGCTGCAGCTTCAGCTGCGCGGTCTCGAGGCTTTCGCGGATCTCGTCGTCGCTGATGCCGAGCGAGTCCTTGGCCGGGCTGTGCGACTTGTCCTGCAGTGCCGCAATCTGGCGCTGCCGCCAAGCCTCCAGCTGCTTCGGCGCCGTGGTGTAGTGCCCGTGGCAGTCGATGATCATTCCGGCCTCGCTCCCCATCGCTCGATTTTGAGAGCGATGCTAGGCGAGGGCGGTGCGGCGCGTCCAGCCCCGCCCGCGAGGCAGGTCAGGTGACGATCGCCCAGACCGCCGCGCCAAGCAGCGCCGCGCTTGCCGCGAGCGAGAAGAGGCTGGTCATGGTCCAGGCGACGCGATTGTCGTTCGCCGGGCGCGAGAGGCCCGCGGGCCAGAGGAGGCTCGCCACATAGCGGCGCGGCGGCACGCTCTCGGGCGTACGCCCGATGCGGCCGGTGCTAGCCACGCTGCTTCAGCGGCACGTAATGCCGCATCGTCTGTCCGGTATAGAGCTGGCGCGGCCGGCCGATCTTGGCATTGGGGTCTTCGATCATCTCGTTCCACTGCGCGACCCAGCCGACGGTGCGCGCGATGGCGAAGAGCACAGTGAACATCGAGGTGGGGAAGCCCATCGCGCGCAGGATGATGCCGGAATAGAAATCGACATTGGGATAGAGCTTCTTCTCGACGAAATACTCGTCGTGGAGCGCGATCCGCTCCAGCTCCATGGCGAGGTCGAGCAGCGGCTCGTCGCGCACGCCGAGCTCGTCGAGCACCTCGTGGCAGCTCTTGCGCAGCACCGCAGCGCGCGGGTCGTAGTTCTTGTAGACGCGATGGCCGAAGCCCATGAGCCGGAAATTGTCGTTCTTGTCCTTGGCGCGCTTGACGAACTCCGGCACGCGCTTCTTGTCGCCGATCTCCATCAGCATCTTCAGCACGGCTTCGTTGGCGCCACCATGCGAGGGGCCCCAGAGCGAGGCGATGCCGGCGGCGATGCAGGCGAAGGGATTGGCGCCCGAAGAGCCCGCGAGCCGCACTGTCGAGGTCGAGGCGTTCTGCTCGTGGTCGGCGTGGAGGATGAAGATCAGGTCCATCGCCCGCGCCAGCACCGGGTTGACCTTGTACTCCTCGGCCGGCACCGCGAACATCATGTGCAGGAAGTTCTCGGCGTATTTGAGATCGTTTTTGGGATAGATGAAGGGCTGGCCGATCGAATATTTGAAGGCCATAGCGGCAATCGTCGGCATCTTGGCGATGAGCCGATGGCTGGCGACGACGCGCTGGTGCGGATCATTGATGTCGGTGCTGTCGTGATAGAAGGCGGAGAGCGCGCCCACCACGCCGCACATCACCGCCATCGGATGGGCGTCGCGGCGGAAGCCGCGATAGAAGGAGCTCAGCTGCTCATGCACCATGGTGTGCATGATGATGTCGCGCTCGAACTTCTTCTTCTGATCGGCGGTCGGCAAGGTGCCGTTGAGCAGGAGATAGCAGACTTCCATGAAGTCGCTGTGCTCGGCGAGTTCCTCGATCGGGTAGCCGCGATAGAACAGTTCGCCCTTGTCGCCGTCGATAAAGGTGATCTTTGATTCGCAGCTGCCCGTAGCGGTGAAGCCGGGATCGAAGGTGAAGTGGCCGAGGTCGGAATAGAGCCGGCGGATATCGACGACCTTGGGTCCGAGGGTGCCGGAGAGCATCGGGAGTTCAACCGACTGTCCGCTGGCGTTGTCGGTGACGGTGACCGTCTCGCGCGGCCCCTGATTGTGCTCTTTGCTGGCGGAGGCCTTTACCTTTGCGGCGGGCGTCTTGGTGTCCATCGGTTCCGATCCCTGACTGACGCTGTTGCGTTGCAGCATAGGCTGCGGCATCGGTTTAATCAAACGGCCGCGCGCCCCCCGGCCGCATCGGCCAGGCGGCCGAGCGTTTCCTCGCGGCCGAGGACTTCCATGACCTCGTGAATGGGCGGCGATACCGCGCCGCCGACGAGGGAAGCGCGCAGCGGCTGCGCCACCGCGCCGAGTTTCAGCCCGCGCGTTTCGGCGAATTGGCGAAGCGTGTTCTCGAGCGCGGGGCCTTGCCAATCGGCACGTGTGAGCTCGGCCGTGAGCTCGCCCAGAAGCCGCGGCGCATCGCCGGCGAGCAGGGAGCGGGCCTTGTCGTCGAGCGGAATGGGCCGCCGCTCGACGTAAAAGCGCGCCTTGTCGGCAAGTTCGACCAAGGTCTTGGCGCGCGGCTTCAACCCCGGCATGGCGGCCATCAGCCGCGTGCGCAGAGTTTCGTCGAGACCATAGCCCAGCGCCTGCTCGAGCCGGGGCGCCACCAGCGCGAGCAGTCTTTCAGCCGCGGCCTCGCGGATGTAGTGGCCGTTGAGGCTGTCGAGCTTGGCGTAGTCGAAGCGTGCCGGCGCGCGGCCCACCGCGTCGATGTCGAACCATTCGACCGCCTCGGCGGTCGAGATGATTTCGGCGTCGCCATGGCTCCAGCCGAGCCGCAGCAGGTAGTTGCGCAGCGCTTCCGGCAGATAGCCCATGTCGCGATAGGCATCGACGCCGAGCGCGCCGTGCCGCTTTGAGAGCTTGGCGCCGTCGGCCCCGTGGATCAGCGGCACATGCGCGAATTCCGGCACCGCCCAGCCCAGCGAGCGGTAGATCTGCGTCTGGCGGAAGGCGTTATTGAGGTGATCGTCGCCGCGGATGACATGGGTGATGGCCATATCGTGGTCGTCGACCACGACGGAGAGGTTATAGGTCGGCGTGCCGTCGGAGCGCAGGATGATGAGGTCGTCGAGCTGCGCATTGGCGACGGTGACCGTGCCCTGCACATGGTCGTGGATCACCGTCTCGCCGCTGCGCGGCGCCTTGAGGCGGATCGCCGGCTTGACGCCGGGCGGCGCCTCGCGGGGATCGCGGTCGCGCCAGGTACCGTCATAGAGCATGGCGCGGCCTTCGGCGCGCGCCCGCTCGCGCATCGCCGCCAGCTCCTCGGGCGTGCAGTAGCAGCGATAGGCGTTGCCGGTGGCGAGCAGCGCCTCGGCCGCTTCGGCATGCCGCCGCGCGCGCGCCGATTGCATGACGATCTCGCCGTCCCAGTTGAGCTCGAGCCAGGAGAGTCCGTCGATGATTGCCGCCACCGCCTCGTGGGTCGAGCGCTGCCGGTCGGTGTCCTCGATGCGCAGCAGGAAGCGCCCGCCGTGATGGCGCGCGAAGAGCCAGTTGAAGAGCGCGGTGCGCGCCCCGCCGATATGGAGGAAGCCGGTGGGCGAGGGGGCGAAGCGGACGACGACGCTCATGATGCGTGCGCTCTTTAGCACAGAAGCGGCGGAAGGTCATGCCAGGCACCCCACAGCGTCAACCGCGCTCCCGCCTGCCGCCGCTCCATGCGTCTCGCGCCTGCGGTGGAAACGGCAAGTCTGCGGCAGCGGTTGCGCTCGAACCTGTCGGCTTTACCGTGCCGCCGCTTCTGGCCCGGCGGTTGCCAAAGCCCGCCGACATCCGCCCATCGGGGGGATCATAATGAAGCCGCCACCCGGCAGCGGCGCTTCACCACCGCTATAGGTCACGACGCCGATGTTCACGCTGTCGCTCGCGGGCTTTCCCGCGGATGTCTCGATCCACACGGCCGCCTCGGTACAGTTGTACGAAACTTTCCTCGGCATCGTGCTCCGAAGAACATAGGCCGTTCCGGGCGCGGCATCGAAGGCGATGGCCGCAACCCCCGTCCCCGGCTTGAACAGGTTGTGCGTCGTGAGCGCGAACTGGAGGACGTGATGACCGGGTGCGAGGGTGACCGGGCGTGTCGCGCTCGTCGAGGCAAGACGCACACCGTCTATCCGGAAGACGAAAAGGGAGTAATCCCGCGAGAACGGGCCAGGCTGATCGATCTCCGATCCGGTGATCGTCGCGATGCGGTCGGGCGGCAGCGTCGGCGGCGTGTAGCTCGGTTCGGAAGCGCAGCCGGCAAGGCCGAAGGCTAAGCCCGAAACGGCGAGGGCAGCGAATATTCTGCTCATTCAGAGGCTCTCCTGCGCCAGGGATCGTGCCGGAGATGCGCATGCGAGACAATTGAATTAGGATCTCGCCATGCAACCCAGCGCCGCCGGCACCGTGCCGCAGAGCGCGGCGTCGCCCCGGGCGCGCCTCGCCGGGCCCGGGCGCTGGTTTCTCGCCAGTTTCCTGGCCGAGCGCGAGCGCTGGCCGCTTTGGGTCCCGGTGCTGGTGGGGGCCGGCATCGGCGTCTATTTCTGGCTCAGGGTCGAGCCGCCGCTCATCCCCTCGCTCGCCGCCGCGCTGGTCCTGCTGGCAGCCGCAGGCCTGGCGCTGCGGCGGCAGCGCGTCGTCGCGCCGGCGGTCGCTGCGGCCGCGGTGGCGCTGGGGTTTGCCGCCGCTGCCTTCCAGGCGTGGTGGGTCACGGCGCCTGTGCTGGCGCACCGGATCGGGCCGGTCATGATCGAAGGTCGCATCACCTCGGTCGATCCGCTGCCGGAAGGGACGCGCGTGACCCTGGCGCCGAGCCAGATCGACCGGCTCGCGCAGGATGAGCTGCCGGCGCATATCCGCGTGAAGCTGCGCCGCGACGCGCCCGATCTCGTGCCCGGCGCGTGGCTGCGGCTGCGCGCGATCCTGCTGCCGCCGCCGGCGCCGGCGATGCCCGGCGCCTATGACTTCCAGCGCCGCGCCTGGTTCGACCGGCTGGGCGGGGTGGGCTTCGCGCTGGGCGCGCCCGAGGCGATGACGCCGCCCCAGGGCGAGGGACCGAGCCGCTGGCGCAGCGCGGTCGAGGCGGTGCGCGCGCGCGTCACCGCGCGTATCCGCGCGGCGCTTCCCGGCGATACCGGCGCCATCGCGGCGGCGCTTATCACCGGGCAGACGCATGCGATCCCGCCCGAGGAGGCCGGGCATTTCCGCGATGCGGGCCTCGCCCACATCCTGGTGATCGCCGGGCTTCACCTCGGCATGGTGGCGGCGGCGGTGTTCTTCGCGCTGCGCGCCGGGCTCGCTCTCGTGCCGGCGCTGGCGCTGCGCTTTCCGACGAAGAAATGGGCGGCGTCAGGCGCGCTCGTTGCGGTCTTCTTCTACATGCTGCTCTCGGGCGCCACCGTGCCGTCGCGCCGCGCCTTCGTGATGACCGGGCTGGTGCTGCTCGCGGTGCTGGTCGATCGCCTGAGCCTTTCGGCGCGCGCCATCGCCTATGCGGCACTCGCCGTCATGCTGATGACCCCCGAAGCCGCCGCCGGGCCGAGCTTTCAGATGTCCTTTGCCGCGGTCGTGGCGCTCATCGCCTTCTACGAGGCGATGCGCGGCAGGCTCGCCCTGTGGCACCGCCATGCCGGGCCGCTGCGCCGCGCCGCGCTCTATCTCCTCGGCATCGCCTTCACCACGCTGGTGACCACGGTCGCGACCATGCCGTTCACCATCTATCATTTTCATCAAAATGCCGATAATGCGGCTAAATCAGCGGCATAGGTCGCTTATGGTCAGCCAGAAATTGGTGGTTTGGACCGTATTTGGACCGAGAGGGATGAAACAGGCCCGGTTTTGCAGCCTCTTGACCCGGCAATCCGCCTCGGCTTGAACCCACCGCCGAGGGACATTAGTGGAAGCTGGCTCTCGGATCGCGGCAATCGCATAGATTCCGCGCACCAGCGCCTCAGCCTCGATCATGGGGCGGGCGGCAGGTATTCGTCGTTGATGACGACACCCGGCGGCGCGCAGTCCTCGACCGCGGCGCGGATCATCGAGAGCGGCCCAAAGCTGCGCGCGAGAGGGGTTTTCCGGCATGTGCCCGATATGGTCATCAGCGTGCGAGCGCGCTAGAATGGCGCCGCCGGGCAGGCTTTCAAGCAATTGCTAGGCAGCGCCGCAGTCGTCGACAGTAGCAAGCGCCGTCTGTGTCTGGCATACGCCCTCAAAGCGATCGGAAAACGCCGCCGCATCTTCCTGGGCGTCGAACTCGACCCTTACCACGACAGCCGTTGCCCGCTCGCTATACCCGAAGCTGACGGGCTGAACGCTGTGCGATTTCAGCCAAAGCCGAAATCGGTTCATCTGTAAGTCGATGTCACCTGGTCTTAGCAACACTTCCACTGTGTGCATCGGAGGTCCTTCCTTCCGCTTCGGAAGCTGGGGCCGTCGTCGCCAGGGCCTACCGTGCGCTGAGAACGGATTTGGCGCTTCTTCTCCAAACGGAATGCTATTTTGGGTAAGTGGGGTGTTTGACCGCATTTGCCAGCTTAATTGTGCATTCCAGGGCGCTGGGGTCCCGTCGAAGCGCCTCGATGCCCATAGACGCTCGGCAGGATTGCGCCTAGGCTTGCCCCCATCGTCAGCAGCGGCCCCTAGGGCGCTGACGGCTGAGAGACAACGCCTGCCGTCTCGAAGAACGGTTGCGCGCGCTCCCGCCTCAAGAAGCGAGGACACGCACAATGTCAGGAAATCGGGCTCGCGCGCGCGCTCTCCGCGAGAAAGCAGCAGCACTGCGACGGCTCTCCGGCGAGTATTTCGCAGCAGACTATCTGTCAACCGCCGCCAAGCTCTCAGAAGTTGCGATGGACTGGGAAGCGAGGGCCGCGGCCCTGGAGGGGCTGCCATGCTGAAGCTGACCGCCGATCTCGCCGCTAATGTCAGCATCGCGGTCTCGCCGTGGCCCGCCTGGACGTACGCCGACACGGGCGCCCACAGGCACGGCCTTCACCCACGCACAATCGCCGCTCTGGCTCGCCGAGCCTCTGGGCTCGCCTCGCACGCCGCGCGCCACGCCAAGAAGTCTAGCGTCGGCACCACGCCATCTGCCGTTACGGGCAATCAGAAGACCCAGATCAAGAAGATCGATCGTAGCACGCATGCAGGCTCGGAATCACCACCGCGCCAAACCGGGTGGGGCGCCGACGAATATGCCGCCGCGCTGGCGAGTGGGACGCAGACATGACGCCATGATTGGGCGGCCGGCAGCGAGGCAGATCGAATCGGAATGAACTTGCGCCAGCGCCCGTTGTTTGTGCCCCGTGGACGAGACAAAACAGTTGCAGGCAGCGATCGCGCGCTATCGCCGCACGCTAAGAGCGGTCTTCGACCCGGACGTCCTGCGACGCGTCGAGCAGATGATCGAAACAGCGGAAAAGCGGCTCGCTCAAATCGAACGGGTCTGAAGCGGTCACCGCGATGATGGCGGCATCGCCGGGTGCGATGGTGCTTCCAGGAACCAATGATCCCATTCACGGTCAAGATATCGCCGACGGCTTCCGTTGCTGCCGCCTGTGCCGCTCTCGCCCTGGTGGCCGTCGCATTGCCGTCGGCCCGCGCCGAACCGGCGACACCCCACGACCGTTGCGACTACATGAACCATGAGAGCAAGGCTTATAAGGCCTGCATCGCGGAGGTGGCCCAAGCAAAACTCAGCGCGGAAGCTGCGCCGGTTGCGCCACCGAAGCCAAAGCCCGACGCGCAGCCAAGGTCATAGCCCTGCAGGCACTACCGCTGCGTAGACGGGTGCGCAGTTCAGGGCCCGCTTGGGGATGATTGGGCAAATTGTCGCCGACCATTTGGACGGCATCTAAAATGCCCGTAGTACTCCGCTCTTAGCAATAGAGAAGGGCAGCGCAATCCAGCCGCCATCCTTCGGCAGCTGGCGGTCGTTTCGCGGAATTGCGCAATACTTCGATTTCGGCCCGCCGTTTTTGCAGGCGTCTCTTTGCGGCAACAGCTCCGGATGCTTGATGCTCGCGCTCCAGGGCTGAGGCGATGTCGTTCGCAGTCGGCGTCGAATTCCGCGCTCAGGCCCGCGTCATTGATCACGGCGGCCACGCGCCCAAGCCCTTGGGACATTTTCGCGGTAGTAGCCGGCCCGCGGTAGATCCAGACCTGCCGTGACTTGGTGACCTGAGCCCCTGATCTCATCCAGGGATGAGTAGAGTCCGTTCGTCATTTGAGCCTGTCAGGCTCGGTGGTGCAACGGGGCGGGGCGCGAAGCCCCCAAGCGAGCGCAGCGACCCGCCCCGTTGCATCGCGGGGTCGC
>DATNDG010000071.1:0-3059 GCA_035553515.1 Allostellaceae bacterium
AGAAGCGGGTCCTGCCCTGCGCGGCGTGGCTGACCGGCCAGTACGGGGTCAAGGATCTCTATGTCGGCGTGCCGGTCGTCATCGGGGCCGGCGGTGTCGAGCGCGTCGTCGAATTGAGCCTGGCGGGCGACGAGAAGGCAGCCTTCGACAAGTCGGTCGAGGCAGTCCGGGGCCTTATCGACATCGCCCGCAAGATGCGCGAGACGCAGGCGGCCGGGTGAGCCGCCCAGCATGAACATCCACGAATATCAGGCGAAGGAGCTGCTCGCGAAATATGGCGTGCCGGTGCCGCAAGGGGGTGTCGCCTATACCGCGGACGAGGCGGTCGGGGTGGCGCGCCGCATCGGCGGCAAGGTGTGGGTCGTCAAGGCGCAGATCCATGCCGGGGGCCGCGGCAAGGCGGGCGGCGTCAAGCTGGTGCGCTCGGAGGACGAGGTCGCGGCGGCGGCGAAGGCGCTCATCGGCAAGAAGCTCGTGACCCACCAGACCGGCGCCGAAGGGCGCGAGGTCAAGCGGGTCTATGTCGAGGCCGGCTGCGACATCGCCCGCGAGCTCTATCTGGCATTGTCGATCGACCGCGGCACCGGGCGGATCACGCTCATCGCGGCCGCCGAGGGCGGTGTCGAAATCGAGGAGCTGGCGGAGCGCGCGCCCGACAAGATCCTGAGGGCCGCGATCGACCCAGCCGCCGGCCTGTCGCCCTTCTATGCACGCGAGCTTGCCTTTGGGCTGGGGCTCACCGGCGGTCAGGTGCGGGGGCTCGGCGATTTCGCGAGCGCGCTCTACCGCGCCTTCACCGAGCTCGATGCCAGCCTTGTCGAGATCAACCCGCTGGTGGTCACCGGCGCGGGCGAGCTCTTGGCGCTCGACGCCAAGATGGGGTTCGACGACAACGCCCTTTTCCGCCATTCCGAGATCGAGGCCTTGCGCGACGAGGACGAGGAGGACCCGATCGAGCTCGAAGCCGGCAAGCACGCCCTCAATTACGTCAAGCTCGACGGCAATATCGGCTGCATGGTCAACGGCGCCGGGCTGGCGATGGCGACGATGGACATTATCAAGCTGTACGGCGGCAGCCCGGCCAACTTCCTCGATGTCGGCGGCGGCGCCACCAAGGAGCGGGTCACCGTCGCCTTCAAGCTGATCCTGTCCGACCCCAACGTCGAGGCGATCCTGGTCAACATCTTCGGCGGCATCATGCGCTGCGACGTGATCGCCGAAGGCATCGTCGCCGCGGCACGCGAGGTGGCGCTGCATGTACCGCTGGTGGTGCGGCTCGAGGGCACCAACGTGCGGCTTGGCAAGAAAATCCTCAGCGAATCCGGCCTGCCCATCCTGTCGGCCGACAACCTCGCCGATGCCGCCGAGAAGGTGGTCAAGGCGGTGAAGGAGGCTGCCTGATGTCGGTGCTTGTCAATTCCGAGACCAAGGTCATCTGCCAGGGCTTCACCGGCGCGCAGGGCACCTTCCATTCCGAGCAGGCGATCGCCTACGGGACCAAGATGGTGGGTGGCGTGACGCCGGGCAAAGGCGGCACGACGCATCTCGATCTCCCGGTCTTCGACACGGTCGCGGACGCGGTGCGCAAGACGGGCGCCACCGCCTCGGCGATCTACGTGCCGCCGCCCTTCGCCGCCGACGCCATCCTCGAGGCGATCGATGCGCGCGTGCCGCTCATCGTCTGCATCACCGAGGGCATTCCGGTTGTCGACATGGTGACGGTGAAGCGCGCGCTCGCCGGCTCCGGCTGCCGCCTCGTCGGTCCCAACTGCCCCGGCGTCATCACCCCGGAGCAGTGCAAGATCGGCATCATGCCCGGCCATATCCACGCCAAGGGCAATGTCGGGATCGTATCACGCTCGGGCACGCTCACCTACGAAGCGGTGGCGCAGACCACCGCGGCGGGGCTCGGCCAGTCGACCTGCATCGGCATCGGCGGCGATCCGGTCAATGGCACCAACTTCATCGATTGCCTGGATATGTTCCTCGCCGATAACGAGACCAAGTCGATCATCATGATCGGCGAGATCGGCGGCTCGGCGGAAGAGGAGGCAGCCGACTTCCTGAAACGCAGCAAGGTGAAGAAACCCGTGGTGGGCTTCATCGCCGGCGCGACCGCGCCCCCGGGCCGCCGCATGGGCCATGCCGGCGCGATCATCTCCGGCGGCACCGGCTCGGCCAAGGACAAGCAGGAGGCGATGAAGAGCGCCGGCATCACCGTCACCGATTCGCCGGCGGCGCTGGGCAGCACCATGCTGAAAGTACTGAAAGGCTGAGATGACGACACCGCTCGATCGCCAGACCAAGCGCAGCCTGCACCCCGGCGCCGGGCGCCGCGGCGGGCGCAACTTGCCGAGGGGGCGCCAAGTCGAACCCGAGGCGCTCGCCGAGGTGCAGGCGGTGCTCGGCGACCGGCCGCGGCAGCGCGACCTCCTGATCGAGTTCCTGCATCTGCTGCAGGACAGGTATCGCTGCCTCCACGCGCGGCACCTAGCGGCGCTCGCGGCGGAGATGAAGCTGGCGCTGGTCGAGGTCTACGAGGTCGCGACCTTCTACGCGCATTTCGACGTCGTGCTCGACGGCGAGGAAGCGCCGCCGCCGATCACGGTGCGCGTCTGCGACAGCCTGACCTGCGAGCTCATGGGCGCCCGCGCGCTCTTGGAACATCTCCCGGCGAAGCTCGGTCCCGGAGTGCGCGTCGTGCGCGCCCCCTGCATGGGCGGGTGCCACAACGCGCCGGTGACGGCGATCGGCCATGCGCTGCACGAACATGCGACCGTGGAGAATGTCGCCGCCGCGGTGAAGCGGGGCGAGACGCATCCGCACCTGCCCGACTGCCGCGGGTTCGACGCCTATGTCGCCGATGGCGGCTACGCGCTGCTGCGCGATTGCCTCGCCGGCAAGCGGTCGCTCGACTCCGTGCTGAAGGCGCTCGAGGATT
This sequence comes from Allostellaceae bacterium, assembly GCA_035553515.1. Classification (GTDB taxonomy): domain Bacteria; phylum Pseudomonadota; class Alphaproteobacteria; order ATCC43930; family CGMCC-115725; genus DAHUYF01. The sequence goes on from DATNDG010000071.1 coordinate 2,942, forward strand.
CCGCGCTCAAGGGACTCGGCGGCGCGGGGTTCCCCACCGGCCGCAAATGGCGCTTCGTCCGCGCCGAGCCGGGACCGCGCCTCATGGCGGTCAATGGCGACGAGGGCGAGCCGGGCAC
>DATNDG010000072.1:0-28586 GCA_035553515.1 Allostellaceae bacterium
TCGCGATGGAGCGCTTCCCACTGATGCCAGCGCAAGCCCGGGAAGGCCTGCGCGAGCGCGTCGATGTCGGCCGCAAGGCTGGGCGATGTCACGCATCCCGTCAGGAGGTAGAGCCCTTCGCCTTTGGCCCCAAGCAGATGAGAGCGGCGCGCCATCAGCGCCGCAACGAAGGCGTCCCAGCTCTGCAACGAACCGTGTCGTGTCACGGTCTGCGCGCGGAACGGATCGTAGAGGCTGAGAATCGAGGCCTGGCCGACGGCGCTGGTGCCGCCGAGGCTCGACGGGTGATCGGGGTTGCCTTCGACTTTGATCGGCCGCCCCATCTGGTGCTCGATAGTGACGCCATAGGCGTATCCCGAGAGCTGGGTTGCGGTCGCGTAGTAGCGCGCCCGGCCGGGCACAATCCCCTCGGGCTCCTCGACATAAGGCAGGAGCCGGCGCGGCGCGGTTTCGGGGCCGCAAGCCGCAAGCCCGCTCAGCGCCAGCGAAGCCGCCATGAGCTGAAGGAAGCGGCGGCGGTTGGGGGCCTCTGCGGCCGCGGCAGCGAAACGCGGGAACTCATCCTTGAGCTGCGCCAGGAATTCTGGGGTCTCGGCGAGTTCCTCGAGGCTCTGCCAATAAGCGCGCCCGCCGCCTTGGGCGAGGCGCCGCCGCAGCGCGCCCAGATCGATGGCGCGTCCGGTCATCGGTGGCACACCGAGCAGTCGGTGAGCGTGCTCGGGTGGATATGGTACTGCTTCATCAGCTGCTCGCCCGACGGCGTATCGGGCGTACGCTGCCAGTGCGGATCGAACACGGCCTCGTGCGGCCTTAGATGCGGAGCCGGATCGCGATGGCATTTGAGGCACCAGCTCATATAGAGGTCGGTCGACTTCCAGGTCATCGGCATGTCGCCGACGGGACCGTGGCATTCCGTGCAGCCGACGCCTTTGGCGATGTGGATGCTGTGGTCGAAATAGACATAGTCCGGCAGCGTGTAGACACGCTGCCAGCGCAGAGGCGTGCCCTCGGCGAGGCTTTGGCGTACCGGCGCCAACATCGCGGCATTGGTCCAGATCTGCGAATGGCAGGTCATGCATGTCTCGGTCGGCGGCATGCCGGCGTTTTGCGCCGTTTCGACCGAGGTGTGGCAGTAGCGGCAGTCGAGGCCGAGGCCGCTCACATGATGCTTGTGGCTGAACGGCACCGGCTGCGGTGGAATCAATCCCACCTGACTGTTGTAATTCATTACCGGCACGCCCCAGACCAGCAGAGCGAGAAAGACCGCGAGGCCGCTGCCACCGACAAGGGCGCTGTTCATCAACAGATTCGCCCTCGGCCCGAAGATGGCTGCCATCGCTTTTCCGCCGCTGCGCAGTGACCCTTCAACACGAGGGCCGGATCGTTTGTTCCTGCCAACGATCTCCTTCAGCGCGGCATGGGCGGCGGCGAGGGCTTGTGCGTTTGAACCACGCCCGACGGCGACATCAGCGGCTCGGTCCCGGGAAGCTTCATCTCCGCTTCGCGCGCCTCTTCATAACAACGCTGTAATCTGGGCAGCTCCTCGGCGACGAAAGCCTCGATGTCCGAGCTCTTGCCCGAGCCAGCTTCCTGCTCGTAGAGGGTGATGGTTTTTCGCGATTCATCGACGGCGTTGCGCATGAACAGATGATCGAAGCTGTCGCCGGTGATAGCAGCGATATTGTCGTGGAGACTGCGGCTCTCCGCATCGAGCGCGTGCGGCAGCGAGAGGTGATGCGCCTGGCTCAGCGCCACAAGCTTCGAATCGCGCTGCCGGTCCTCGTCGCGCGCGTTGCGGGCGAACTGCTTGATCAATGGGTCTTGCGACTTGTCGAGCGCGAGCTGGTTCATAGCCGCATCGGCCTTTTCGCTCTCGCTCGCCCAGTAGAGGAATTGTCGATCCTGCTCCGCGACCGCCGGCTCTGTGGCCGAGGCGCGCCACGACGGTGCGAGCGCAACTGCGCAGAAGATCGGCAGCAGCACGGCACGCGCGAACGCGGGAAAGCGCCGCCGGCTCATGTTTTGGGCGGTACTGGGACCGCCTCGCCCGTGCCATTGCTTGTCCCGCTCGATGGTGGCGTGACGGAAGTCGCCGCGGCCGGTGGCGCGTGCGCAGCGCTCTCGTCGGGGACGCCGTGCGTATAGCTCTCGGGGCCTTTGCCACATCCGGCAATCGACAGGCCCAGAAGCAGGATGGAGAAGAGAACACGCGGCTGCGGCATGGAGGCGAGCCCTTGCGGCTCCGAGCTGATCCATTTCGAGAACAACCCGTGCCAGCGTAAATTCCCATACAGACCTCCGCATTCGCCGAAGGCGGCGCCTCGAGTAAGATTGCGAATTCGGCCGGTCTCGCTGCCGTACCGGCCAGGGAGGCCGCCCATGTTCAAAGCATCAGCCAACATCGTCCTGGCCACGTCGATCACGGGTTCGCTGCCGCGGCCTTCCTGGTATGACGCGGTGCTCGGCTCGCAGAGCTTTCTCGAGGCGATGATGAATGCACGCTATCGCGAGCAGTACGAAGACGCGGTCTCCGTTCATTTGCGCGCGCAGGAGCAGGCCGGGATCGACATCTGCACCGATGGCGACGCACATTTCGACGACGAAGTCGCTGGAATGAGCTGGCAGAGCTACGCGCCGCGACACATGTCGGGCTTCGCGCCGATGGGCGAGATGACCGCCTATAACGTGGCGCAGGCGTCGCATCCGCGCGGACATATCCTGCATGATTTCCTCGAGGCCCGGGTGCTGCCGCGCATCGTCGGGCCAGTCGGGCGCGGCCGCTTGCAATACGCTGCGATGTGGAAGGTGGCGCAACGGCTGACGCGACGACCGGTCAAGTTCGGCACCATCCTGCCGGAACTGATCGCCGCATCCGTCGAGGACGAGCATTACAAGAATCCGGTCGAGCGAAGCTGGGCGCTCTCGGACGCGCTGCGCGAGGAGCTGCACGAGACCGCCGATGCCGGCTGCCCGGTGCTGCAGCTCGAGGAGCCGCAGATCCACATGGTGCCGGCGCGTGGCAAGGCCTTCGGCAAGCTCGACACGCGCGACCTTGCAGCGCTCTTCAACAACACCGTGAAAGGCTTGTGCGCCAAGACGGAAGTCTGGTGCCACACCTGCTGGGGCAACCCGGCACAGCAGCGCATCTTCAAGGAGGTACAGAGCTATCAGCCGACGCTCGACGCGCTCGCCACGCTTGATACCGACGCCATCACCTTCGAGACCTGCTCCTCGGGACCGGGCGATCTCGAGGCGATCGGCAAGACGATCACCGACAAGAAGATCGTCATCGGCGTCATCGATCACCACACCTTGCAGGTGGAGCGGCCGGATCAGGTTGCCACGCTGATCCGCGAAGCGCTCAAATGGATTCCGCCGGAGCGGCTCGTCATTTCGTCGGATTGCGGGATGGGGCGCGAAGGCATGAGCCGGCGCCACGCGCAGTACAAGATGGTGGCGATGGTGCTCGGCACCAATATCGTGCGCCGCGAGCTGGGCCTGCCCGAAGCCGACTGCCTCGCCGCCGATCCGCGCTACTCGCTGGCGGCGGCGAAGCCGGCCTAGGCCAAGCTGCCGCCCTCAGGGCAGGTAGACACGGCCGTCGAAGAGCCGGCGGCAGGTGCGGTAAAAGGAGCCGCTCCGCGCCTGCCATTGGCCGGCGGCGTCGCGCGCCACATCGGCGGCGACGGTCAGCACCCCCGACGGCATGCCGAGACGCAGCGGCCCGGTCGCCGGCGCAGCAGGAGACAGCGCCTCAGCCACCAGCGTGCCCTCGATCCGCGCCGCGACAGCGGTGCAGAGCGAGACGGTGAGCGGCAGCGCGCGGTGCGGCTGACCGTTCGAGATGACGCGCGCGGCGAGGTCGGAGCCGGAAGCGGCGATCCTCTCGCCGGTGAGGCTGCGGAATTCCGCCGGCGGGGCGACGAATCCGATGAATGGCACGACCCGGATAGCGCGGGCTTCCTCTTCCGAGGCGGCAATGCCCATCGCCAGTGAGCCGGCGACCCGGATCGCCGCCAGACGCTCGAGCAGATCCGGCCGCACCTCGAGCTCGCCGGGTAGCTCCTGTCCGGTGAGGCCGAGGTCCTGCGCGCGCAGGAAGACGGTGGCGTTGGCAGCGTCGACGAGCGAGGCCTCGATCGCGTCGTAGCCGGGCACATCGAGCCGGTCGAGCGGCCGTCCTGTCGGCAGCAGCTTGCCGGTGCTTGCACCGCCCGGCGAGACGAAGTCGAGCTTTACCGGCGCGCCACCCACGGCAAGACCCGGAATGACGAGATCGCCGTCATAGCGCGCCCTTCCCTGCTCCACCGGGAAGCTCGCATGGATGAGCTTCTCGGTATTGGTGTTGAAGATCCGCACCGTGGCGCGGTCGCCGGAGGCGCGCACCAGACCTTCGTCCACCGCGAAAGGCCCCACGGCCGAGGACATGTTGCCGCAATTTCCCTTGTAGTCGACGCGGGGCTCGCGGATCTGCACTTGAGCGAAGGTGTAGTCGATATCGGCATCCTCGCGCATCGACGGCGCCAGCACGCAGATCTTCGAAAGCGAAGAAATGCCGCCCCCCATGCCGTCGAGCTGGCGGCCATAGGGATCAGGGCTGCCCATCGCGGCCAGGAAAAGAGGGTCCCACTCGGCGCGGTCGCTAGGCAGGTCGCGGGCATGGAACATCACCGCCTTGCTGGTGCCGCCGCGCATGAAGACGGCCGGTATCGAACGCAACGTCATCGCTCCTCCTTTGCGCACTCGCCGGTAAGGTCGGCGCGGAATCGCTCGGCACCGTGCAACTTACCTGAATTGGCAATGTTTGGATAACGGTCGCCTATCGGGCCGCCGAACTTATTCCCGACACGGAGGGGCCTTCCATGCGCCGCCGCGATCTTCTCGCCGGCACCGCGCTGACGCTGCTGCTGGCTGCCTCCGGCCAAGCGCGCACGATCAGCGGCGCGCTTCCTTGGGCGCCCGATGCCGCGGACCCGCCCCGCGTGGTCAAACCGGGCGGCTGGCAATTCTTCACCCCGGAGGAAGGCGCTGCCCTGGAGGCGCTCGTCGACCGGATCATTCCGCCGGACCCGCAATGGCCCGGCGCCAAGGATGCGGGGGTCGCCGTCTTCATCGACCGCCAGCTCGCTGGCCCCTATGGCAGCGCACGCGGCCTCTATATGCGGCCACCCTTCCAGGACGGCACGCCGCAACAGGGCGCCCAATCGCCGCTGACGCCGGCAGAGCGCTACCGTCAGGCGCTGGCGGCGCTCGACAAATATTGCCGCTCAGCCTTTGCCGGCAAGGCCTTCGCCGCGCTCACCGATGGGCAGAAGGACAAGGTGATCGACGGGTTGCACAAGGGTCCGCTGCGGCTCGAAGGCGCCAGCGGCACCGCCTTCTTCGAGCAGCTTCTCAAGAATACCCGTGAGGGCTTCTTCGCCGATCCGGTCTATGGCGGCAATCGCGACATGATCGGCTGGAAAATGATCGGCTTCCCCGGCGCGCGCTACGACCAGCGCAACTGGGTCGAGCGGCACAATGAGCGCTACCCGCTGCCGCCGGTCGGCATCACTGGCCGGCCGGACTGGGCGATGCGCTGAGCGGGAAAAGGAGAAGCAGCATGGCGCGCAGATTGCCGTCCACCGATGTCGTCATCATCGGCCTGGGGTGGACCGGCTCGATCCTCGCCGAACAACTCACCGCAGCCGGGCTCAACGTCGTCGCGCTCGAGCGCGGACCCTGGCGCGACACCGCGACCGATTTCCCACCAACCTATGCGCAGGACGAGCTGCGCTATCATATCCGGCACGATCTCTTCCTGCGCCCAGCGCAGATGACCTTTACCTTCCGCAACAAAGCATCTCAGACGGCGCTGCCGATCCGGAGCTGGGGCTCGTTCATGCCGCCTAATGGCGTGGGCGGCGGCGGCGTTCACTGGAACGCCGAAACCTGGCGCTTCCTGCCGACCGATTTCCAGCTGCGCACGCATCTGACGCAACGCTACGGCGCCAAGTTCCTGCCGGAGGATATGACGATCCAGGACTGGGGTGTTACCTACGAGGATCTAGAGCCCTGTTACGACCGCTTCGAATATCTCTGCGGCACGTCGGGCAAGGCCGGCAATATCCGCGGCGCGAAGCAGGCGGGTGGTAATCCTTTCGAAGGGCCGCGCCAGCGCGACTATCCGACGCCGCCGATGAAACAGCCCTATGCGCCGACGCTCTTCGCGCAGGCGGCAAGCGAGCTCGGCTACCATCCTTTCCCGCAGCCCTCCGGCAATCTCTCGGAGGCCTATACCAACCCGCTCGGCGCGGCCATCGGCCCCTGCACCTATTGCGGCTTCTGCGAGTGGTTCGGCTGCGGCAATTACTCGAAGGCGAGTCCGCAGACGACGCTGCTGCCCATCCTGGCCCGTCGCTCCAACTTCACCGCGCGCACCGAAAGCGAGGTGCTGCGCATCAATCTCGACCGCTCGCGCAAACGCGCTACCGGCGTCACCTATGTCGACAGCAACGGCCAGGAATGGGAGCAGCCGGCCGAGCTGGTGCTGCTCTGCGCCTTTCAGCTCTTCAATGTGCATCTCCTGCTGCTCTCCGGCATCGGCCAGCCCTACGACCCAAAGAGCGGCGAGGGCATGATTGGCCGCAATTATTCCTACCAGGTCACGTCGAGCGTCGATGCCTTCTTCGAAAACAAGAACTTCAATCCGTTCGTCGCTTCGGGCGCGATCGGCATGTGTATCGACGAGTTCAACGGCGATAATTTCGATCATGGGCCGCACGGCTTCGTCGGCGGCGGCTATATGGGCGCGGTCCAGACCAATGGCCGGCCGATTCTCGGCATCCGCGTTCCGAAGGGGACGCCCGAATGGGGTGCCGAATGGAAATCGGCCGCGACCAAGAACTACCTGAGCAGCTACGAATGCGCGACGCATGGCAGCTGCTACAGCTACCGCGACATGCATCTCGACCTCGACCCTACCTACACCGACAGGCGCGGCCGCAAGCTGCTGCGCATCACCTTCGATTTCCACGACAACGAGCTGAAGATGTCGCAATTCCTCACCGACCGGCTCGCCGAGATCGTGCAGAAGATGGGGCCGCATACGATCGAGAAGAAGCCGAGGAAGGGGCCGTATAACGTGACGCTCTACCAGACGACGCATACCTGCGGCGGTGCGATCATGGGTACCAACCCCAACACCAGCGCGCTCAACCGGTATCTTCAGAGCTGGGACGTGCCCAACCTCTTCGTCACCGGCGCCACCGTCTTTCCGCAGAACGCCGGCTACAACCCGACAGGCACGGTCGGCGCGCTCACCTTCTGGGCGGCGGACGCGATCCTCAATCAGTACCTGAAGGCGCCGGGCAAGCCGCTGGTGCAAAGCTGAGGAGACCGCCCGCATGCGCCTGCTTCTCGCCACGATGCTGCTGCTTCTGCTGGGCAGCACTACGGGCATCGCCGCCGTCGATCGTCAGGATTCCACGGAGATCGCCCACGGCCGCTATCTGGCGACGCTCGGCGATTGCGGCGCCTGCCACACCAATCCCGGCGGCAAGCCCTATGCCGGTGGCCGGCCGATCGCTACGCCCTTCGGCACGCTGCTCGCGCCCAACCTGACGCCCGATCGCGACACTGGCATCGGCGCGTGGAGCGACGACGATTTCATCGCCGCGGTTCGCGACGGGGTCGGCCACGGCGGCGAGCGCCTCTATCCGGCAATGCCCTACACCTACTACACGGGCATGAGCCGCGACGACGTGGCAGCGATCCGCGCCTATCTTGCAACGCTCGAGCCCGTGACCAACCACGTGAAGTCCAACCAGCTCCCCTTCCCCTTCGACATCCGCACGGGAATGGATGTCTGGGACTGGCTCTATTTCAGCCCCGGCAAGTTCAAGCCGGTCACCGGCAAATCGCCGGAGTGGAACCGCGGCGCCTACCTGGTCGAAGGGCCGGCGCATTGCGGCTTGTGCCACACGCCGAAGAATTTCCTGGGCAGCGACGAGAACAGTCAGGCGCTTCAGGGCAGTGCGCTTCAGGGCTGGTTCGCACCCGACGTGACCGGCGCCGCCCACCAGGGTCTCGGCGGCTGGACGGTGGACGATATCGCCGCTTATCTGAAGACCGGACATAATCGGTTCTCGGCGGCGACCGGCCCGATGTCGGAAGTCATCACCGATTCGACTTCGCGGATGACCGACGCCGATCTTCGCGCGGTCGCAGTTTATCTGCACGATCAGACGGCCGCACCGGCCGAGACCGCGAGCGCGGCGCCGGACGACAAGACCATGCACGCCGGGGCCGCCATCTATGTCGACAACTGCGCCGCCTGCCATTACGGCAACGGCAGCGGGTCGCCAGGACTCTTCCCCAATCTCCAGCACAGCGCCATGGTGCAGTCGGCCGATCCGACCGACCTTATCCGCATCGTTCTCGAAGGCACGCGAAGCGTCGCCACCACCGGCGCGCCCACCGGCCCGGCCATGCCGACTTTCGGCTGGAAGTTGTCGAATGCCGAGATCGCCTCGGTGCTCAGCTATATCCGCCATAGCTGGGGCAATTCAGCCGCGCCGGTCTCGGCCGACGCCGTGGCAAGTCAGCGCCAGAGCCTCGCACGCGGCGAGGATTGACGGGGCCGCTCAGCCGCCGTGGCGGTGGCAGGAGACCAAATGGCCGGATGAGGCTTCGCGGAGCTGCGGCGCCTCGCTACGGCAGCGCGGCTCGGCATAGGGGCAGCGCGTATGGAAGGCGCAGCCGGGCGGCGGGTTGATCGGGCTCGGCACATCGCCTTGCAACAAGCGCTTCTTGCGGCGGAGCTTCGGATTCGGGATCGGCACCGCAGCGAGCAGCGCTTCGGTATAGGGGTGGAGCGGCTGGCGAAAGAGGCTCCGCGTCTCGGCATGTTCGACGATCTTACCGAGATACATCACGGCGATACGCTGCGCGATATGCTCGACCACCGCGAGGTCGTGCGCGATGAAGAGGTAGGAGAGGCGCTTTTCCTGCTGCAGATCCATCAGCAGGTTGATGACCTGCGCCTGGATCGAGACATCGAGCGCCGAGACCGGTTCGTCGGCGACCATGATGTGCGGCTCGAGCGCGAGCGCGCGGGCAATGCAGATGCGCTGCCGCTGCCCGCCGGAGAACTGGTGCGGAAAGTTGGCGCGCTGCGCCGGGCGCAGGCCGACCTGGGCGAAGAGAGATGCCACGCGCTCGTCGCGCTCACGCGCATCGCCGATGCCGTGCACCTTCAGCGGCTCGGCGACGATGGCGCCCGCCGACATGCGCGGATTGAGCGAGGCGAAGGGGTCCTGGAAGATGATCTGCATCTGGCGGCGATGCGGCCGGAGCGCCGCCTTGCCGAGATGCGTGATGTCGGCGCCGCCCAGCGTGATGGTGCCGGCGCTGGGCTCGATGAGGCGCAGCACCGCGCGCGCCACCGTCGATTTGCCACAGCCGCTCTCGCCGACGAGCCCAAGCGTCTCGCCTTCGGCGATCTCGAAACTCACCCCGTCGACGGCACGGACCTGCCCGACGACGCGCCGCAGCAGCCCTTTGCGCACCGGGAAGTGCTTTCTGAGGCCGGCAACCGCGAGCACCGGCGGCATCGCTTCGCTCATGGCGCCGCCCCCGCCGGCGCGTGCCAGCACGCCGCCCAGTGACCCGGTCGCTTCTCTTCATAGGCCGGCTGGCGGCTGCGGCATTGCGCGTCGGCTCGCGGACAGCGCGGCGCAAAGGCACAGCCCGCCGGCAGATCCGCGAGCGGCGGCACCATGCCGGGAATTTCCTTGAGCCGCCGCGCCCGCGCGTCGCCGGCAATCGAGGAGAGGCGCGGAATCGATTGCAGCAGCGCCTGCGTATAGGGATGGAGCGGCGCCTCGAACAGCGCCTCGACCTCGGCCTCCTCGACCTTGCGCCCGGCATACATGACGATGACGCGCCGGGCCGTCTCGGCGACGACGCCGAGATCGTGGGTGATGAGGATGATGGCCGTACCGAGCTCTTGCTGCAGCGTCAGCATGAGCTCGAGGATCTGTGCCTGAATGGTGACGTCGAGGGCGGTGGTCGGCTCGTCGGCAATCAGCACCTTGGGATTGCAGGCGAGCGCCATGGCGATCATCGCGCGCTGGCGCATGCCGCCGGAGAGCTGATGCGGATATTCCTGGGAGCGCTGCTGCGGCTCGGGAATGCGGACGAGACGCAGCATCTCGACCGCCTTCGCCATCGCGGCCGAGTTGGAGAGATCCTGATGCAGCCGCAGCGCCTCGCTGATCTGCCGCCCGATAGTCAACACTGGATTGAGCGACGTCATCGGCTCCTGGAAGATCATCGAGATCTCGTTGCCGCGCACATCGCGCATCGCCGCTTCGTCGAGCACGAGGAGGTCGCGCCCGTCGAGCCGGACGCGTCCGCCGACGATGCGGCCGGGCGGATCGGGAATGAGACGCATCAGCGACAGCGCCGTCATGCTCTTGCCGCAGCCGCTTTCACCGACCACCGCCAGGGTCTCGCCGCGGTCGAGCGCGAAAGAGACGTCGTCGACGGCGCGGAGCAGGCCCTGCCGGGTGAAGAACACGGTCTTCAGCCCTTCGACCTCGAGCACGGGCGTTGCTCGGGTCGCGCCCATCAGCTGCGCTCCCGCGGATCGAGGATGTCGCGCAGCGCGTCGCCCAGCAGATTGGTGCCGAAGACGGCGAGGCTGATGGCGATGCCCGGAAAGATCACCAGCCAGGGCGCGGTGCGCACATATTCGGCCGCCGATTCCGACAGCATGCGGCCCCAGGAGGGGTGCGGCTCGGGCACGCCGAGGCCGAGAAAGGAGAGCGACGCCTCGGTGAGGATGGCCGAGCCGAGCTGGGCTGTCGCCAGCACGATGAGCGGCGCCAGCGTGTTGGGGAGAACGTGGCGAAGCGCGATGCGCAGCTCGCTCATGCCGACCGCGCGCGCCGCCTCGACGAAAGGCAACTCGCGCAGCGCCAGGGTGTTGGCGCGGATGACGCGTGCGATTTGCGGAATGAGCGGAATGGCGATGGCGATCATGGTGTTGCGCAGCGACGGGCCGAGCGAAGCGGCCATCACCAGCGCCAGCACCAAAAGCGGCAGCGCCTGAAGAATGTCGACGATGCGCTGGACGAGGAGATCGAACCAGCCGCCGAGATATCCCGAGGCGAGACCGAGGGTGACGCCGATCACCGATCCCAGCGCCGTCGAGCCCACTCCTACGGCGAGCGAGATGCGCGCGCCATAGATGATGCGCGCCCAGACGTCGCGGCCCAGGAAGTCGGCGCCGAGCCAATGCGCGGCGCTGGGCGGGGCCAGCGAGAGCGCGGCGTTGGTAGCCACCGGATCGTAGCGTGAAATGGTGCCGGCGAAGATGGCGGCAAAGACGAAAAGCGCCATGATCGCCGCCCCCGCTGCGCCCAGCGGATAGCGCCGCGCCAGGAACAGCAGTTCACCGACCAGGCCCGAAGTCTTGGCGCCCGCTCGCGCCAGCTCGGCATCGTAATCGATCTGCATCAGCCTCTATTCCGCATAGCGTATGCGGGGGTCGAGCACCGCATAGAGCAGGTCGACGATGAAGTTGACCAGCACCACCACCACCGCGATGACCATCACCAGGTTCTGCACGATCGGATAGTCGCGCCAGCGGATCGCCTCGACCAGGAAGCGGGCGACGCCGGGGATATTGAACACCGTCTCGGTGACGATGAGCCCGCCGATGAGAAAGGCCGCCTCGATGCCGATGACGGTGATCACCGGCAGGATGGCATTGCGCAGTGCATGGCGGTAATTGACCGCGGGTTCCGAAGCGCCCTTGGCGCGCGCGGTGCGGATATAGTCCTGGCGCATCACCTCGAGCATGGAGGAACGGGTCAGCCGCATGACGAGCGCCGAGCTGCGGAAGCCCACCGCGGCGGCAGGCACGCTATAGACCAGGAACTGATCCCAGAGGCTCTGCGGCGTCTCGGAATAGATCGGGATGAAGCCGGTATAGGCGACAAACGCCATCAGGATGAGGAGTCCGAGCCAGAAGGCGGGCATGGAAAGGCCGCTCAAGCTGACGACGCGCAGCAGGTAGTCGAGCGCGGTGTTCTGCCGCACCGCGCTGACCACGCCGAGCGGCACGCCGAACAGCACCGAGAAGGCGAGGGCAAGCCCGGCGAGCTTGGCGGTGATCGGCACGCGCGGTGCGATCTCTTCGAGCGCCGGGCGGTCGGAGACGTAGGAATAGCCGAGATCGCCGTGCAGCAGCCCGCCCATCCACTCCACGTACTGCACGGCGATCGGCCGATCGAGGCCAAGCTCGTGCTCGAGCTGCGCCTTCTCCGCCGGATTGATCATGCCGGCGGCATCGAAGATGATGTCGGCGACATTGCCGGGCACCACGCGCAGCAGCACGAAGATCACCACCGAGATCCCGAACAAGGTCAGGATCATCAGCGAGACCCGCCGCAGCAGATAGGCGGCCAAGAGACTACTCCCTCACACCCAGGCCCGCCGGACGCTCAACGGTCGAGCCACACATCCTCGAAGCGGTAGCCGTTGTAGGCGCTGTTCACCATCATGGTGAAGCCCTTCACGTCGGGCCACCAGCAGGTGCCGCCGCGCATGTGATAGATGATCGGCCGCGCCACGTCCTCCTGCAGCTTCTTGTCGATGTCCCAAACGAGATGCTTGCGCTTCTCAAGATCGGTCTCCATCGACTGCTGATCGAAGAGCTTCTCGAGGTCGCGGTTGCAGTAATGCGTGTAGTTGCGCTCGGAGTCGCAGGAATAGTTCTCGTAGAAGGCCTGATCGGGATCGTCGACGGCATTGCCGGTGAGATTGAGCCCGACCGTGTAGTCGCCGCGCGCTACCTTGGAGAACCAGTTGCCGGTCTCGACCTGATCGAGCTCGGCGTCGATGTAGATCTGCTTCAGCTGGTCTATGAGGATCACGGCAGGGTCACGATAGACCGGGATGTTGCGCGTCGACACCTTGACCGCGAGATGCTTCTGCGGCCCGTAGCCGAGCTTCTCCATGAGCTTGCGCGCCTCCTCCCGGTTCTTGGCGATGTCAGGTCCGTATCCGGGGATCGACTCCAGCATATCCTTGGGCATGCCCCAGACGCCCTCCGGCGCCGGCAGCATGGTACCGCCGATGTCGCCCTTCCCCTCGGCGAGTGTCTCGATGAACGCCTTGCGGTCGAGGGTGAGGGCCATGGCACGGCGCAGATCGACGTTGTTGAAAGGCGGCTTGTCGCGGTTGACGATCAGGTTGACGTTGACGTTCATCGGCTTCAGCTCGCAGATCGCCTTCGGCGCCTGCGACTTCACATCCTTCAGCAGCGGCACCGAGACCTCGGTCGGGAAGGTCATGTCGAACTTATGCGCGATGAAGGCGAGGATCGCCGTCGACCGGTTGGGGATGATCGTGAACTCGATGCCGTCGAGATAGGGCCGGCCCTTGCGCCAGTAATCGGGATTGCGCACGAGCTTGATCGATTCGTTCTGGCGGAACTCGACGAATTTGAAGGGGCCGGTGCCGATCGGGTGGCTGCGCATCTCCGCCGGCGAGACGTGGCAGGGATAGACCGGCGAATACCCCGATGCCAGCAGCGCAATCAGAGCCGGCTGCGGCCGCTTCAGGTGGAAGGTCGCCTGGAAATCATTGTCGACGGTGATCTCGGTGACATTCTCGTACCAGGTCCGGCGCGGGTTCTTGCGGAATTTCTGCGGCGACTTGCCCATCAGCATGTCCCAGGTGCACTTCACGTCCTTGGCGGTGAAGGGCACGCCGTCATGCCATTTGACGCCCTGGCGGAGCTTGAAGGTGAGCGCCAGATGATCGGCACTCCACGCCCAGCTCGTCGCCAGCTCGGGCTCGATCGAGCTCAGGCTGTTCTGCGGGACGTCCTGCTTGTAGAGGACGAGATTGTTGAAGATCGGCATGAAGGGCACGACCGCCGAATATGTCGCCTCCTCGTGGATCGAGGCGCTGGCCGGGCTGTCCCGATGGTAGATCCGGAGAATGCCGCCCGATTTGGGCTGGTCGGCCGCCTGCGCGCCGGCGGCAAACAGGATAACGATCGCGGCCGCGAGGGCGGCGAACGGATGAACGCCACGACGCATGCGCTTCTTCCTCCCCAATCGGGCGCGGGTTCTTGTCATCCCGCTGCCCATGCCGACGCGCGGCAGCGCCCCTTTGCTCTGCCCAGCCGTCCCGGCTCACGCTAGGTTAGCGCACACTCCCGCCGATGGGATAGGGCCTTGCTCGATCGCTCCCCCGCTGCCGCAGCACCTGCCCATGCCGGATGAAAGCGCCCGCCCCGCGGCGGTGCCGGTCGCTCGGCTGGACGCGCGGATCCTGCTGCTGAGCCTCGCAACCTTCGCGCTCGGCACCGATGTCTTCGTCATCGCCGGCATCCTGCGCCTCATCGCCGACGGACTCCACGTCAGCATCGAGGCGGCCGGGCAGCTCGCCACCGCCTATGCGCTCACTTACGCGCTCGGCTCGCCGCTCCTCGCCGCGGTCACCGCGCACTGGCGGCGCGAGCGCGTGCTTGTCCTGGCGCTTGCCGGCTTCGCGCTCGCCGATGTCGGCTGCGCGCTCGCCCAGAGCTTCGGCCTGCTGATAGCGGCGCGGGTGCTGGCGGGCGCCTGCGGCGCGCTCGCCTCGCCGACCGCCTATGCGATGGCCGCGGCGATCGCGCCGCCCGAACGGCGCGGCGCGGCGCTTGCCACCGTGGCGCTCGGCATGACCAGCGCCACTGTCTTCGGCGCGCCGCTCGGCACCTGGATCGGCCACGTCTTCGGCTGGCACGCGACCTTCCTGCTGGGCGGAATGATCTCGGCTGGCGCCGCGATCGTCCTGGCGCTGACGCCGATGCCGCAGGCGCCGCCAGCCGCGGTGCCGCGGCTCGCCGAGCGCTTCTCGCCGCTCGCCCGACCGGCGGTCCTGCTGAGCCTCATCGCCAATTGGCTGTGGTCGGCCGGCAATTACACGATTTATCAGTACAGCGCCGTGTTGTTCGGCGCGCGGCTCCACCTCGACAACATCATGTGGCTGCTGGCGGGCTACGGCCTGGGCGGCATCGCCGGGAGCCAGCTCGGCGGACGCGTCATCGATCGCTTCGGCACCGTCGCGCCGATCATCGTCTGCGTCGCGGTCAATGTTGCCAATCTGGCGCTGATGGACCTCACCGCCGGCACCGCCTGGGGCGCGGGCGTGGTGCTGTTCATCATCGCCTTTGCCGGCTGGGCGGTGTTTCCAGCGCAGCAGACACGACTGCTGCAGCTCGAGCCCGCGCATGGCGGGCTCGTTCTGTCGCTGATCTCGTCGACGATCTATATCGGCTCGGCAACGGGCGCGGCGGTGGGCGGGCTGCTGCTCGCCCAGTTCTCACCGCAACTCCCGGGCTATGTGGCCGGCGCGATCACCGCATCAGGACTCGTCATTTTCCTGCTGAGCCTGCCGGCGGAGCGGCGCGCGCGCTGAGCGCGCGCCGCTTGGGCTCAGCGCTCCCAGACCGGCTTGCCGAGATCGACTGCACTCGGGCTGGTCGCGACGCCGGTGAGGGCGCCTGCGGCGCCGCCGATGAGGGCGACGGCGGCAATCGGACCGCCCAGCATGGCGGCGCCCACGGCGCCCGCGCCGGCGCCAATCGCCGCGCCGCTGAGGCCGCGATCGCCAGTGCTGGTGCCGCAGCCGGCCAGCGCCAGCGCCCCCAGCATGAGCGCGATCGTCGCAAGTTTACGCATGTCTTCCGCTCCTTCGGAACGTTGAGGTTGCGTACCCCGATAACGTCGCGCGCTGCGGTTTGTCAGGTGACATTTTTGGGACGAGCGGCGGTAGTCCTTTCGGGCGAGACCGCCGCTCGGGCCGGTTTGACAGGCTCCGACGGCATCCTATGCTGCGCGCTTCAGCAAATCCCACGCCCCGTGCGGCGCGGGAGGGAGCCTCTGCCATGCCGCCCGCCCAGCGCCTTCCGACCCTGATCGTCGGTGGGGGTATCGGCGGACTGACCGCGGCCCTGGCGCTGAGCCGCAGCGGACACAGGGTCCACGTCATCGAGAAATCAGCCGAGTTCGTCGAGATCGGCGCCGGACTGCAGCTCGCGCCCAACGCGCTGCACGTGCTCGACGAGCTGGGGCTCATGGCAGAGCTTGGCAAGGAAGCGGTGTTTCCGGCGCGGCTCCAATGGATGGATGCGCTCACCGCCAAGCCCATCACCGCGGTCGATCTCGGCGCGGAGTTCCGCCGCCGCTACGGCCAGCCCTACATCGTCATGCATCGCGGCGATCTGCTGGCGGCGCTGCTCGCGGCCTGCCGCGCCGAGACGCGCATCACGCTCGAGGCGGGACGCGAGCTCGTGGCGATCGAGGATCTCGGCGAGGCGGTGCGCGCACGCTGCAGCGACGGCACGGTCTACGAGGCCGAGATCCTGATCGGCGCCGATGGGCTGCATTCGGTGGTGCGCCGCAGCCTCAGCGACGACGCGCCGGTCTGCGACGGCTGTGTCGCCTATCGCGGCACGCTGCCGATGGCGGAGATGTCCACCCATGCCGGGCTCGACAATGTCGTCATGTGGGTCGGGCCGCGCATGCATTTCGTCCAGTACCCGCTGCGCCGCGGCGAACTCTACAACCAGGTCGCGGTATTCCAGAGCCCGCGCTATGCGCCGGGGGTCGAGGAATGGGGCACGGTCGAGGAGCTCGATGCGCATTACGCGCAGACCTGCGACTATATCCGCGGCTGCATCACGCTGATGTGGCGCGACCGGCACTGGGAGATGTTCGACCGCAAGCCGCTCGCGCGCTGGACGCGGAACCGGATCACGCTCACCGGCGATGCGGCGCATCCGATGTACCAGTACATCGCACAGGGCGCCTGCCAGGCGATCGAAGACGGCCTGTCGCTGGCGCGCCATCTCGCCGCGGCACCCGCCGATCCCGCGGGCGCGCTGCGCGCCTATGAGAAGGCGCGGCTGCTGCGCACGGCGCGCGTTCAGCTCACCGCCCGGGCGATGGGCGCCTTCTTCCATCTCGAGGGGATCGCCGCCACGGTGCGCAACGAGATGATGGCGAGCCGCCGCGCCGAGGATTACGCGCCACTCGACTGGCTCTACGGCCACCGCGTCTGAGCGGCGCCGCGCGCGAGTAACTGTTCAACGCTGCGGGCGCGGAGGTCTCGCTGAGGGCGCAGTGGTTTTGGCCTCTGCGCCCGTTGCGCGCCCTTTGCGACCTCTGCGTTAAACGGCGGCCAAACCGAAAGCCCGCTTACATATTGGGATAATTGGGCCCGCCGCCGCCTTCCGGCACGGTCCACACGATGTTCTGCGGCGGATCCTTGATGTCGCAGGTCTTGCAGTGGACGCAGTTCTGGAAGTTGATGACGAAGCGCGGATTGGAGCCGTCGGCCTCGCGCACCACCTCGTAGACGCCGGCCGGGCAGTAGCGCTGCGCCGGCTCGTCGAAATTAGGCAGCGTGTAGGCGATGGGGATCGCGGGATCCTTGAGCTTCAGATGCGAGGGCTGGTCCTCGCGGTGATTGGTGTTGGAGATGAAGACCGAGGAGAGCCGGTCGAAGCTGATGACGCCGTCGGGCTTGGGATAGGTGATCTTTGGCGCCTCGGCGGCCTTTTCGAGGCTCGCATAATCAGGCTTCTTGTGGTGCAGCGTGTAAGGCAGCAGCCAGCCCAGCCCCAGATGATGCAGCCACATCTGCAGGCCGCCATGCAAGGTGCCGAGCCGCGAGCCCCAGCGGAGCCCGGGCTTGACGTTGCGCACCTTCCACAAGTCGCGATAGGCCCAGCTCTGGCGGAAGGCGCTCTCGTAAGTCTCGAGCACGTCATGCCCGTCGGAGCCCGCCTCGAGCCGCGCGAAGGCCGCCTCGGCCGCGAGCATGCCGGTCTTCATCGCGTTGTGGCTGCCCTTGATGCGCGGCACGTTGACGAAGCCGGCGGCGCAGCCGATCAACGCGCCGCCGGGAAAGGCGAGCTTCGGCACCGATTGCAGTCCGCCCTCGTTGATCGCGCGCGCGCCGTAGGCAACGCGCTTGCCGCCCTCGAGATAGGGCTTCACCAGCGGATGATGCTTGAAGCGCTGGAACTCCTCATAGGGCGAGAGATGCGGGTTCCAGTAATCGAGATTGACGACGAAACCGATCGCCACCTGATGGTTCTCGAGGTGGTACATGAAAGAGCCGCCGAAGGTCTTGTCGTCGAGCGGCCAGCCCATCGTGTGCAGCACCAGGCCCGGCTTGTGGCGGGCGGGATCGATCTGCCAGAGCTCCTTGAGGCCGATGCCGTATTTCTGCGGATCGACGCCGTCGCGCAGATTGAAGCGGCGCATGAGCTCTTCGGAGAGGTTGCCGCGCGCGCCTTCGGCGAAAAGCGTGTACTTGCCGTGCAGCTCGACGCCGGGCGTGTAGCGGTCGGTATGCTCGCCTGACTTACCGAGCCCCATATCGCCGGTGGCGACGCCCTTCACCGATCCGTCCTCGTGGAACAGCACCTCGGCGCCGGCGAAGCCCGCATAGATCTCGACGCCCAGGTCCTCGGCCTGCTGTGCGAGCCAGCGGCAGAGATTGCCGAGGCTCACCGCGTAGCAGCCATGATTGCTGAGCAGCGGCGGCATCAGCGCGGGCGGCATGCGGAACGCGCCCTTCTCGGTCAGATAATAGAAGCGATCGTCGGTGACCGGCGTGTTGAGCGGCGCGCCCTTCTCCTTCCAATCGGGGATGAGCTCGTTGAGCGCGATCGGATCGACCACTGCGCCGGAGAGGATATGCGCGCCGATCTCCGAGCCTTTCTCGATGATGCAGACGGCGGTCTCGCGGCCGCGCTCGGATGCCAGCTGCTTCAGCCGGATCGCCGCGGCGAGGCCCGCCGGGCCGCCGCCGACGATCACGACGTCGTACTGCATGGATTCGCGTTCCATCGCCCTCCCCCGATTCCGGCGGCGAGGAATTAGCGCCCGGCCCGGCGCAAGGCAATCGGCGGCCAAGACCCGTCGTGGCGGGGAGCACTACGCCAATGATGTACATCACTGATGCGATTTCTTCGCTACGTCAGTGACGCAGGCGACGCGAAGCTCAATCGACGGAGCCTAACACAGCACCCCACAGAGCGACGAGGCTCGCGCCCTCAGAAGAAGGCGAAGGCGCGCACCTCGATGCTCTCGCGCGGCGGCGCATCGGCGGGCGTCGCCGGATCCTCGAAGGCGGTGTGCACGGAAAGCCGCGCGCGGCCGTCGCGTTCGCTGTCAAAGCATTTGATCAGCAGCACCTCGTCGGCGCGCATGCGCGGGAAATAGACCCAGCGATGGCGCGGATTCCAGGTGACGGTGTAGATCTCGCCGGTGCGGTCGGGATAGCGCAGCTCCGTGCGCACGAGATCGGCGGGATCGAGGCTCCGCGCATCGCAAAGCGCCAGCGGCACCGCCTCGACCGGGCCTTTGATCGGCCGCCAGACATTGATCTCGGCATAGCGCCGCGCGAGCCGCGCCGCGGCGGCATCGGCCGGCAGCAGATCGCGCACACGCTGCGGCGCCGACGCTTCGGTGTAGTCGTTATGGACGCGCCCCGCCGGCCCGCGTACGCGCCGGCCGCTTTGCTGCTCGGGCGCGGTGTTGCGCACCGTGTGGTCAAAGATCAGGATCTCGGCGGCGCCGGTCGCCTTTTTCAGCAGGCGCTCGACCTCGGGGTAGTAGACCCGCTTCACCTCTTCGGGATCATAGAAGTCGCGCACCGCACTGGGCTCGCGGTGGAGCGCGAAGCCTTCGCGGTCGAGCGTGGTGGCGAGGCCGCGGCCATTGAGGATGGTCACTGCCCGCGGATCGGGCTCGCCGCGCCGCGCCGGCATGCCCGGCGGCGGCTCCTGCGTGTAGGTGAAGGGCGTCCCCTCGGTCGGCGCCAGGTAGCTGAGCGGTGCCGTGATGCTGTCGAGCACGGTCTGATCGCCGGTCATCGGCTTTCTCTCCTTCGATGTCGCTCAGGCGCGCCAGAACGGCTTGCTGGCCTCGTAGCGAGCTTGCGCCGGCGAGACCCCGATGTCACGCAGCGAGCGCTCGTCGAGCAGGGCGAGATCGGCCCGCCCCTGGATCCTGCGGCGCCAGCAATCGAGCCGTGCCAGCAACCGGGTCAATAGGTCCGGCTCCTGAGAAATTATCAGGCGTCCACAATCGATGTCAGTCATGGCAGCACCTCGTCGATAGCGGTGTCGCGCTTAGAATTAAGCCCGCCCGCGCCGGCCCACAAAGGATCGTTTCTCAGCTTAACCATGACAAAATCTCATGCTATGATCGGCCCATGAACGGTCTTCCCTCGCTCAACGGGCTGCGCGCCTTCGAGGCCGCGGCACGGCATCTGAGCTTCACCCGCGCCGCGGCCGAGCTGAACGTGACGCAGACCGCGATCAGCCATCAGATCCGCCGGCTCGAGGCGCAACTCGGGCTCAGGCTCTTCCTGCGCAAGCACCGGACGCTCGCCCTCACCCGCGAGGCGCAGGACTATCTGCCGGCGGTGCGCGCCGCCTTCGAGGACATCCGGCTCGCCACCGAGCGGCTGCTGCGGCCGGGGCGCGGCCACTTGCTCATCGTCAGCACCATGGCCTCGCTCGCCGCCAAATGGCTGCTGCCGCGCCTTTCCGCCTTCCAGGAGGCCCATCCCGGCATCGAGGTGCGCATCAGCGCCTCCTCGCATCTGGTCGATTTCCGCCGCGAGGAGGTCGACCTCGCCATCCGCTACGGCCGCGGAAGCTGGCCGGGGCTCGATGCGCGCTGGCTCATGGCCGAGGACATCTTCCCGGTCTGCAGCCCGGCGGTGCTCAAGAGCGGCAAGCCGCTGAAGCGACCGCAGGATCTGGCGCAGCACACGCTGATCCATGGCAGCCTGACACGCGAGGATTGGCAGCTCTGGCTGACTGCGGCCGGCCTCCCCACCGCGCTCGCGACGCGGCCCGGGCTCACTTTCGACCTGAGCCTGATGGCGATACAGGCAGCGATCGACGGGCTCGGCGTCGCACTCGGCCGCACGCCCTTCGTCGAGGCGGATATCGCAGCGGGCAGGCTGGTGGTGCCGTTCGACGTCAAGCTGCCGGCCGAAGCCGGGTATTACGTCGTGGCGCCGGAAGAGGCCGCCGAGACGCCGAAGATCGCGGTGTTCCGCGACTGGCTGATCGGCGTGGCGGCGCGGTCGCCGGTCGTGCCAGCTGCATGAGCGGACAGGATTGCAGCCCCCTTGAGCTAGCGCGCTCTCCGCCCGATCGCCGCGCGCAGCAGCGGCAGGCGGTCGTTGCCGAAATACATATCGTCGCCATCGAGGAAGAGGGTCGGCGTGCCGAAGCCACCGCGGCGCATCAGCTCCTCGGTATTGGCGCGGAGCTTCTCCTTGACCGGCACCTCGGCGATGCCGGCGAAGAAGCGCTTGGGCTCGATGCCGAGCCGCTCGCAGAGTTCGGCCAGCACCGCGTCCTGCGAAATATCACGGTCATCGCCCCAATATGCCCCGAAGGCCGCGCGGGCGAAGGGCACGAGCTGGCCCTGCGGCTCGAGCCAGAGGCAGCCGCGCATCGCCTTGTTCACCGGGAAGACGCTCGGCGGGAAGCGGATCGAAAGTCCGGCGAGCCGCGCCCAGTCGGCCAGATCCTTGCGCATATAGGCCTGCTTCGCCGGCACCGGATTGTCGCGCGAGGCATAGACGCTGGGATTGATGGTGTTGAAGATGCCGCCCACCAGGATCGGCCGCCAGACCAGCCGCGCGCCGGTCTCCGCCGCGAGCGGCTGCACCGCGGTGAAAGCGAGATAAGTCCAGGGGCTCGACACATCGAAGAAGAACTCGATGACGGGCTCGGGCATGGCGCTCCTCTCTGATCGTTCCGCAAGATTGGGACAGGCGGCGGTGCGTCCTTCGACTGCGAGCTTCGCTCGCGCTCAGGATGAGGCACATTTCTTTGTGCCACCAAGAATTTTCCTCGTCCTGAGCCTGTCGAAGGACGCAGGATCGAGGTGCAGCGGAACGCTCGAGGGCTATTTCTTCCGCAGATCCTTGACGCGCCTGGCCTTGAATTCGGTCTTGGGGAGCGTGCCGGGGCGCAGCACCTCGACATCGACGCGCACTTCGCAGCGGGCGCGGATCTCGCCGGCGATGCGGCGCGAGAGCTTCTCGCCGGTCGCGAATTCGACATGCTCGACGCGCACGGTCATGACGTCCATGCCCTCGTCATTGGCGGCGAGCACGATCTCGAACTCGTCGCCGGTGCCGGCGACCGAGCGCACCGCCTCCTCGATCTGCACCGGGAACATCTTGATGCCGCGCAGATTGATGAGGTCGTCCGAGCGGCCGGCAAACGAGCCCATGGCGCGCAGATGCGTGCGGCCGCAGGCGCAGGGTGCGCGATCGAGCACGGTGTAGTCGCCGACGAGGAAGCGGAGCTGCGGCGAGGATTCGGAGTTGAGATTGGTGCAGACGGTAAGGCCGCGCTCGCCTTCCACCGTCGGCGCGCGCGTCACGGGATCGACGGTCTCCCAGACCTGCAGATCCTCCATCAGATGCGTCGCCACGGGCGCGCCGCCGGTGTGCGACGCCGTGCAGGAATATCCGCCGGCCGAGGGCGCTGCCTCGGTGCAGCCATAGAACTCCACCATGCGCGCGCCCCAGAGCTCCTCGATGCGCTCGCGCGTCGCCGGCACGCTCATGCCGGGCTCGCCGGCGGTGAACAGCAGGCGGACCGCGCTGGCGCGGGGATCGACCCCCATCTCCTGCATCACCCGGCCGAGATGGAGCGCATAGGAAGGGGTGCAGAGCAGGATGGTGGGCTTGAAGCGCTGGACGATGCCGGCGCGCCCCTTGGCGTCCATGCCGCCGCCGGGAAGGGTCGGCAGCCCCATCTTGAAGAGCGCCACCTGCACACCCCAGGCCCAGACATGGGGGCCGTAGCCGGTGATCATGAAGACGCTGTCGCCCTTGCGGAAACCCATGGCGTGGAGGGCACGCGCATTGGCCCAGGCCCAGAGCTCGCGGTCGATCTGCGAATAGCGGAAGACGCGCGGCACGCCGGTGCTGCCGGAAGAGGAGAACATCATCCAGCCGCGCTCGGCCCAGACCTCCTCGGTCATGGTGGTGTAGGTGCCGTAGGGCGGATGCTCGCGCGCATCCTCGCCCATCTCGAGCTTGTCGACCACCGGCCATCGGGCGATGAGATCGTCGAGCGTCCGGATGTCGGAGGGGATGAGGCCGAGCCGGTCGAAGCGGCGGCGGTAGAAGGGGCTGTTCTCGTAGAGGAAGGGCACCGCGGCGGCGAGCCGCGCCTCCTGGATGGCGCGCAGCTCGTCGCGCGGCGCGGTGTCGAGGCGCGGCGACCAGAAGCGCTCCGAGCCTGGCCGGTCCGGGTCCGAGCGCAACCGCTCGAGCGTCTCGAGCCAGGTCCTGCGCGTCGCTTCGGCGCGGTCGCTACGCCCGGTCATCGCCGGCTCCGCCCCTCCGCTCCTGAGGGCGAGGGCTGGAATGGGGGGTGCGCTCGCGGGCGGCAGCGCGGGCTGCGGCTGCCCTCCTCCCGGCGCTGCGCGCCGACCTCCCCCTCTCAGGGGGACGGGATTTCAAGTTCGCGCTCATCCCCGACGTTCCTCTCCTCACCAGCCTAACCCCGCTTGCCGCGGTTCCGCTTGCGCGGCGGCGGATAGAGGGGTACACCAATAATCAGCGAGTTAAACAATGCGACGGGTTTGAGGTCATGGCAAGACTTCTGACGCTCGTGCTCAACGGCCGCCGCCGCACCGATGCCGTCGCCGACAATCTGCTGCTGCTCGACTATCTGCGCGAGGTGCTGCGCCTCACCGGCACCAAGACCGGCTGCGACGGCGGCGAATGCGGTGCCTGCACGGTGCTGGTGGATGACCGGCCGCGGCTCTCCTGCCTGACCCTTGCGGCAAGCTGCGAGGGCAGACGCGTCGATACCGTCGAATCCCTGGCGCGGGACGGGAAGCTCGCCGCCGTGCAGCAGGGCTTCCACGAGAAGCTCGGCTCGCAATGCGGCTATTGCACGCCGGGGCTGATCATGGCCTCGGAAGGATTGCTGCGGCGGAACCCGCAACCGGCCGAGGGCGAGATCCGCGAGGCGCTGGGCAGCAACATCTGCCGCTGCACCGGCTACGTCAAAATCATCGAGGCGGTGCAGCATGCGGCGCGGCTGCGCGCGGCGGGAGCGGCGCCGTGAGTGAGGTGGCACCCGCGCATACGATCGGCGGCTATGTGCCGATGGTGGACGGGCCGGAGAAGGTCTCCGGCCGCGCCAAATACACCGCCGATTTCATCGAGCCCGGCACGCTTGCCGGCCGAATCTTCCGCAGCCCCTCTTCGCACGCCGAGATCCTCGAGCTCGACGTCTCGGCGGCGGCAGCGCTGCCGGGCGTCGTCGCGGTGGTCACCGGCGATGATTGCGACAAGACCTTCGGCGTGCTGCCGGTAGCGCGCACCGAGCATCCGCTGGCGCGCGAGCGCGTGCGCTATCGCGGCGAGCCGGTGGCGGCGGTGGCGGCAGTCGACGATGCGACCGCGGCGAAAGCGCTGAAGCTCATCCGCCTCAAGGTGCGCGAGCTCCCTGCTTATTACGAAGCGCGCGACGCGACGGCGCCCGGCGCGGTCGAGCTGCACCCGCACCGCAAGGGCAATATCGAGCGCGACGTGTTCTTCGAGCTCGGCAACGTCGAGGAGGGCTTCACGCAAGCGGCGCTCGTGCGCGAGCGCCGCTACCACTGCGCCGAAGTCTGCCAGAACCAGATGGAGATGCATGCGGCGCTCGCCGATTACGACGCGGTGCGCGACCGCATGACCGTCCATGCCAGCACGCAGGTGCCCTATTACGTGCATCTCATGCTGGCGCAGACGCTCGACATGGAGATGTCGCGCATCCGCGTGGTGAAGCCGCATGTCGGCGGCGGCTTCGGCTGCCGCACCGAGACGCTCAATGTCGAGCTGATCGCGGCGTTGCTGGCGCGCAAGGCCAAGGGCCGCGTGCGCATCGTGGTCAACCGCGAAGAAACCTTCATCACCCATCGCGGCCGGCCCGAGACGGAGATCCGCGTCAAGATCGGCCTTGCCCAGGATGGCCGCATCACCGCCGTCGATTGCGAATGCTGGCAGCGCGGCGGCGCACATAGCGGCTACGGCATCGTCACCATCCTCTATGCGGGCTCGATGCTCTATGCGCTCTACGACCTCCGCCGCGTGCGCTATACGGGCAAGCGCGTGCTCACCAACACGCCGCCCTGCGGCGCCTTCCGCGGCCATGGCACGGTCGATGTGCGCTTCGCCTTCGAGGCGCTCCTCGACGAGATGGCGACGGAGATGGGGCTCGATCCCTTCGCCGTGCGCCGCGCCAACTTCCTCAACGCGCCCTGCTTCACCGACAACGATTTGATGGTGAACAGCTACGGCTTGCCGCAATGCCTCGACTGGGTCGAGCGCGAAAGCGGCTGGGCCGAGCGCAAGGGCAAGCTCCCCAAGGGCAAGGGGCTCGGCATGGCCTGCTCGCACTACATCAGCGGCGCCTCGAAGCCGGTCAACTGGACCGGCGAGCCGCATGCGACGGTGAAGCTGAAGCTCGACTTCGACGGCTCGATCGTGCTGCTGACCGGGGCGGCCGAGATCGGCCAGGGCTCCTCCACCATCCTGGTGCAGGCGGTGGGCGAGGTGCTGGGGCTCGAGCTTTCGCGCATCCGCATCGTCACCGGCGACAGCGAGGTGGTGCCGAAGGACAACGGCTCCTATTCCTCGCGCGTGACCTTCATGGTCGGCAATGCCGCGATCGAGGCGGCGCAGAACCTGAAAAAGCTGCTGGTCGCCGCCGCGGCGCGGAAGATCGAGTGCCGGCCCGAGGACATCGAATGCCTGGGCGAGCTCTACCGCGCCGGGGCGCAGGACAAGGGGCTTTCCTTCGACGAGGTGGTGACGGAGGCGCTCAAAGACAGCGGCACGATCACGGTGACCGGCAATTTCTCGACGCTCCCCGCCTCGCACGGCGGCAAGAAGTATCGCGGCGCGGCGATCGGCGGCACCATGGGCTATTCTTATTCGGCGCAGGTGGTTGAGGTCAGCATCGACGAGGAGACCGGCGTCGTCACCGTCGACAAGGTCTGGGTCGCGCATGATTGCGGCAAGGCGCTGAACCGCCTCACCGTCGAAGGCCAGGTGCAGGGCTCGGTCTGGATGGGCATGGGCCAGGCGATGAGCGAGGAGACCGCCTATCACGACGGGCTCATGCTCACCGCCAACATGCTCGATTATCGCGTGCCGACCATCCAGGATTCGCCGCCCATCGAAGTCGGCATCGTCGAGAGCAACGACCCCCACGGGCCCTTCGGGGCCAAGGAGGCGGGCGAAGGCTCGCTCGCGGCCTTCCTGCCGGCGCTCACCAGTGCGATCGCCGATGCGACGGGGCTGCGCTTCAACACCCTGCCGGCAACCCCCGACCGGGTCTATGCCGCGATCGAGAAGCGCCAGCGCGACAAGAGCGCCGGCAAGGCCGCCTGATGGACGCGCTGCCCGAGTGGGAGCTGCTGCGCCCCAAGACACTCGGCGAGGCGGCGAGAGTGCGCGCCGCCAACCCCACGGCGCGGCTTATCGGCGGCGGGACGGATCTGCTGGTCAATATCAGGCGCGGCATCGAGGCGCCGGCGCAGCTCATCGACATGACGGGGATCCCCGAGCTCAAAGCGATCGCCGCCGATGCGGCGTCGCTCGAGCTGGGCGCTTCGGTGACGCTCGCCGAGATCGCGCGGCATCCCGGCATTGGCGCGCATTACCCGGTGCTGGCCGAGGCGGCGCATTCGATCGCCGGGCCGACGCATCGCGAGATGGGCACGCTCGGCGGCAATCTCTGCCTCGACACGCGCTGCATCTACTACAACCAGAGCGACTGGTGGCGCTCAGCCAATAGTCATTGCCTGAAGACCACCGGCGAGATCTGCCATGTCGCGCCCAAGAGCCGCGGCGTCTGCTTTGCGACATTCAGCGGCGATCTTGCGCCGGCGCTGCTGGTGCTCGGCGCCGAGATCGAGCTCATCGGCCCCGCGGGCGCACGCGCGATGCCGCTCGCCGAGCTTTATATCGGCCATGCGCGGCATGACGGCAGCGGCGGCGACGGCAAGACCTACCTCTCGCTAAAGTCCGGCGAGATGGTCGCGCGGGCGCGCGTCACCGCCGTGCCGGGTCTGCGCTCGGGCTACGACAAGATCCGCATCCGCCGCTCGATCGAATATCCGGTGGCGGGCGTCGCCGCGGCACTGCGGCGCGACGGCGGCGTGCTCACCGATCTCCGGGTCGCGTTCACCGGCACCAATCCGCGCCCGGTGCTGCTTGACGGCACCGCGAAGCTCTGCGGCGGCCCGCTCGACGAGCGCGTCTTCGCCGGGCTCGATGCGCTGGTGCGCGATCAGATCATGGCGATGAAGACCACCTTCACCCCGGGCCATTACCGCCGCCGCGTGGCCGGCGTGCTGGCAAAGCGGCTGGTGACGCGGCTCTTCAACGAGTAAGCGGGAAGCTCAACGCGGAGGGCGCAGAGGGTTCGCGGGGGCCCGCTGCAAAACGGCAGTGCGTCCTTCGACAGGCTCAGGATGAGGGAGAGCGGGAATGGCATCTCTAAGATGCCATGAAGAAAATTTCTCACCCTGAGCGCGCGCGGAGCGCGCCGTCGAAGGGCGCATTCTCATTTTGCAGCCCGGCCATGATGGCGCGCGTGCTGGCGTCCGGCGATGCGCGCGGTATGGTGCCGTGACGGAGGAAGCCGGAGAGCGACATGAACGATATGCCCGCATATACCCCGCCGAAGGTCTGGACCTGGAACAAGCCCAGCGGCGGCCGCTTCGCCAGCATCAACCGGCCGATCGCCGGGTCGATGCAGGAAAAGGATCTGCCGGTCGGGCGCCACCCGCTGCAGCTCTACTCGCTCGCCACGCCGAACGGGCAGAAGGTCACGATCATGCTGGAGGAGCTGCTGGCGCTCGGGCATCGCGGCGCCGAATACGACGCCTGGCTGATCAAGATCGGCGAGGGCGAGCAGTTCGGCAGCGGCTTCGTCGCGGTGAATCCCAATTCCAAGATCCCGGCGCTCATGGACCGCAGCGGCCCGACGCCGATCCGGGTCTTCGAGTCCGCCTCGATCCTGCTCTATCTCGCCGAGAAGTTCGGTGAGTTTTTGCCGAAGGAGACGGCAGCGCGCGCGGAATGTGTCTCCTGGCTCATGTGGCAGATGGGAAGCGCGCCCTATCTCGGCGGCGGCTTCGGCCATTTCTATGCCTATGCGCCGACCAAGATCGAATATGCGATCGACCGCTTCGCGATGGAGGTGAAGCGGCAGCTCGACGTGCTCGACCGGCGCCTCGCCGAGAGCGAGTACGTCGCCGGCGCCAGCTACACGATCGCCGACATGGCGATCTTCCCGTGGTATGGCGGGCTCGTGAAAGGCTGGCTCTATGGCGCGGCCGAGTTCCTGAGCGTCCAGGATTACAAGCACGTCCAGCGCTGGGCCGACAAGCTCCTCGAGCGGCCGGCGGTGAAGCGCGGACGCATGGTCAACCGCATCAGCGGCGAGCCCTCGAGCCAGCTGCACGAGCGCCACGACG
>DATNDG010000073.1:0-71843 GCA_035553515.1 Allostellaceae bacterium
CAGCGCGTCCACGAGTTGCGGCACGAGCGTGCGGTGGCCGGCCGCCTGGCTCGAGACGCCGACCACATGCACGTCGTTCTCGACCGCCTGGCGCGCCGCTTCCTCCGGCGTCTGGAAGAGCGGCCCGACATCGACATCGAAGCCGATATCGGCGAAGGCGGTGGCGATCACCTTGGCGCCGCGGTCATGCCCGTCCTGGCCGAGCTTCACCACCAGCATGCGCGGCCGGCGCCCCTCGCTGCGCGCGAAGGCCTCGACCTCGCGCTGGATGCGGCGATAGCCCTCGTCGCCCTCGTAGAGCGCGCCATAGACGCCGGAGACCGAGCGGATGGTGGCGCGGTGGCGCGTGAAGACGCGCTCCAGCGCATCGGAGATTTCGCCCACCGTGGCGCGCGCGCGTGTCGCCTCGACGGCCAGCGCCAACAGATTGCCCTGCCCGCTGCGCGCCGCCTCGGTGAGCGCCGCCAGCGCCGCCTCGACGCGCTTCTGGTCGCGCGTCGCGCGGATGCGCTCGAGCCGCGCCACCTGCTGCTCGCGCACTTTGGTGTTGTCGATGTCGAGGAGCTCGACCTTGTCCGGCGTCTCGGAGCGGTATTTGTTGACGCCGACGATCACCTCCTCGCCGCGGTCGATGCGCGCCTGGCGCCTTGCCGCCGATTCCTCGATGCGGAGCTTCGGCATGCCGCTCTCGACCGCCTTGGTCATCCCGCCCAGCGCCTCGACCTCCTCGATGAGCGCCCAGGCCGCCTCGGCCACGGCATGGGTGAGGCTCTCGACATAGTAGCTGCCGCCCAGGGGATCGACGACCTGGCTGACACCGCTCTCCTCGGCGATGACGAGTTGCGTGTTGCGCGCGATCTTGGCCGAGAACGGGGTCGGCAGCGCCAGCGCCTCGTCGAAGGAGTTAGTGTGCAGCGACTGCGTGCCGCCGAGCACCGCCGCCAGCGCCTCGATCGTCGTGCGCATGATGTTGTTGTAGGGGTCCTGCTCGGTGAGGCTCACGCCCGAGGTCTGGCAATGCGTCCTGAGCGCGAGGCTCGCCGGGTTCTTGGGATCGAAGCGCTTGATGAGCCGCGCCCAGAGGAGGCGCGCGGCGCGCAGCTTGGCGATCTCCATGAAGAAGTTCATGCCGATGCAGAAGAAGAAGGAGAGCCGCGGCGCGAACTGGTCGATCTGGAGCCCTTTCGAGAGCGCCGCCCTGACATAGTCGAGCCCGTCGGCGAGCGTGAAGGCGAGCTCCTGCACCGCCGTCGCCCCGGCCTCCTGCATGTGATATCCCGAGATCGAGATCGAGTTGAATTTCGGCATGTGCTGCGCCGTGTACTCGATGATGTCGGCGACGATGCGCATCGACGGTGTCGGCGGGTAGATATAGGTGTTGCGGACCATGAACTCCTTGAGGATGTCGTTCTGGATGGTGCCGCTGAGCTTCTCCTTCGGCACCCCCTGCTCCTCGGCGGCTACGATGTAGCCGGCGAGCACCGGCAGCACCGCGCCGTTCATGGTCATCGAGACGCTCATCTTGTCGAGCGGGATGCCGTCGAACAGGATCTTCATATCCTCGACGCTGTCGATGGCGACGCCGGCCTTGCCGACATCGCCGACGACGCGCGGATGATCGCTGTCATATCCCCGATGGGTGGCGAGGTCGAATGCGACGGAGAGCCCCATCTGCCCCGCCTTGAGGTTCTCGCGGTAGAACTTGTTCGACTCCTCGGCGGTGGAGAATCCCGCATATTGCCGGATGGTCCAGGGGCGGTTTGCATACATGGTGGCGCGCGGGCCCCGGAGATAGGGCGGGAAGCCCGGCAGGGTCCCGAGCGTCTCGAGCTTCTCGAGGTCGAGGGCGGTGTAAAGCGGCTTCACCGCGATGCCTTCCGGCGTCTGCCAGGTAAGCGAATCGAGCCCTGCGCCGCCGAGCTCCTTCTCGGCGAGCGCCCGCCATTCCGCCAGGGTCTTCTCCGGAAACTCCGCCATCGCGCCGCTCCTTCTGCGAGCGACTATACTGCCGCCCGCGCCGGGGCGTCCAACCGCGCGGGCCGCCGGAGCGCGTGCCGCGCCACCACCGCCGCAGTCACCAGCAGGATGGCGCCCGCCTGATGGGCCACCGCCACCGGCAGCGGCACCACCAGCAGCAGCGTGGTGATGCCAAGCGCGAGCTGGAGACAGGCCATGGCAAAGAGCGCGTGCATGGCGAAGCGCTCGCGCCGCGCGAGCTCGAGGCGCAAGCTCCAGAGCCAGAGCCCGGCGATGAGGAACCAGGTGGTTTCGGCCAGCACGCGATGGTCGAACTGCGCCGCGGCCGGATTCTCGAACCAGTTGCGCCACCAGGGCGCAAGGCTCCAGTACTCGCCCGGCGCGAAGCTTCCGCCCATCAGCGGGAAGGTGTTGTAGATGTAGCCGGCACGCAGCCCCGCGACGAAGGCGCCGGCGCCGAGCGTGACCAGGAGCAGCAGGACGAGCCCGGAGAGCGCGCGCCGGAGCGGTGCCGCGCGCCGATCGCGCGATGCGGGTGGCGCCGGCGACAGCAGGCCAAGCGCCACCCAGAGCATGGCGATGTAGATGACGACGGCGGTGAGGAGGTGGGCGGCGAGCCGGTATTGGCTCACCTCGATCCGCTGGGAGAGCCCGCTCTCCACCATGTACCAGCCGAGCGCGCCCTGCAGCCCGCCGAGCACGAAAAGCCCGGCCAATCGGGGCGCGAGCCGCCGCGAGACGCGGCCGCGCAGCAGGAACCAGAGGAACGGTACGGCGAAGACCACGCCGATGAGCCGGCCCCAGAGCCGGTGCAGATATTCCCAGAAGAAGATGTGCTTGAACTGCGCCAGATCCATGTCCGGGTGGACGGCGCGATATTGCGGGATCGCCTTGTAGCGGTCGAACTCCTGCTGCCATTCCGCATGGGTGAGCGGCGGCACGACGCCGATTACCGGCTGCCATTCGGTGATTGAGAGCCCGGATTCGGTGAGGCGCGTGATGCCGCCGATCATCACCATCAGGAAGATCATGGCGCAGCAGACGAGAAGCCAGAGGCCGATGGCGCGGTCGCCGCGGACGGCACGCGGCAGGGCGCCGCGGAGGGCAAGAGTGGACACGGGGGAAAAACGCCTGCTCGCCGGTGGGAACCGGCTAGAACCTGCGCATGGGAGCGCCGCTTGGCAAGAGGCGCGGTGTCGCCCTAGGGCTAGTGCAACTGGAGCGATGCCGCGGCGTGGCGCAGCGCGCCCGGCTCGATCAGCTTCGCGCGCGCCACGTTCACCGAGTGGAGCTTGCCCTCGATGTTGTGCGTCCAGAAATCGAGGAAGCGGCGGAGCACCGGGAACTCCGGCGCGATATCGAGATGCTGCCAGATGAAGCTTTGCAGAACGTGCGGATGATCAGGCAGATGATAAAGGATCTCTGCCGTCGTCATGCGATAGCCCCCGAGCTGCAGCCCCAGATCGCTCATCGACAGTTTCCCCTCTCTTGTGGGTCCTAGACTGTCAACAAGCTTCCATGCTATGCCGCATCGCTCAAGAAAAAATTAATGCGGATCAAAGACTTAGCAGCCCATCCCCCAGAGTGCTGCCAGGTCCCGCTATTCCACGGCGAACCGGGCGCGCGCGCCGCGCTCGATGCCGGCGGCGATCAGCCGGTCGATGCCGAGCCGGTGGCGCAGCAGCTCCAGCACGCGCAGCTCCTCCTGGCTCGCCTCGCCATCGGCGGCGGCGACGTCGCAGGCCAGCGCATAGGCGGTCTCGCGCAGCTTCTGCGGTAGCCCGCTCCTGATGCCTTTGAGCGCCTGCTCCAGCCCATCCTCCTTGCCGAGAAGCTGGGCGCATTCCTTGAGGTCCTTGGTGAAGCGCTTCTGCTCGTACTCGCGGAACACCGGCAGGTGATTGACGATGTCGCCGATGATCTGCAGCTCGGCGTCGGTCATGTCGGTGTCCGCGGCAGAAACCAGCATCATGGTGTAGATGAGCGCGGAATGAGCATCGATCATGGGACCCTCGGGCTAAGGCGGGCCGCCACCATGAACGCCCGGAGGCAAGCGGTCAATCGCCGAACAGCGCCAGGGTGCATGGGGACGACAGCCGACGGCGTGGTGTCGAGACCGCCGAGATCGGCAGGTGCGTTACTGATCGCTCAACGCTTCAGGAATTCCGCGGTGCCGGCGATCGCGTCCTTGAGCCCGACGCGCTCGATCACCACGCCTTCGGGGAAAGCCCCGGCGAGACGCGACGGCATCTGTGCGTCGAGCAGCACGAAGACGCCGCTGTCATCGGCGCGGCGCACCAGCCGGCCGAAGGCCTGCTTCAGCCGGAGCCGGGTGATCATGTCGTCGTAGCGCGCGCCGCCGAAGGCCGCGCGGCGCGCCTTGTGCAGGATGTCGGGACGCGGCCAGGGCACGCGGTCGAAGACGATGAGCCGGAGCGAGCGGCCCGGCACGTCGACACCGTCGCGCACCGCATCGGTCCCGAGCAGGCACGCATCCTCCTCGGCGCGGAAGATGTCGACCAGCGTCGAGGTATCCATGCCGTCGACATGCTGCGCCAGCAGCGGAATGCCCGCCTCCTCGAGCGGCGCGGCGATGCGTTGGTGAACCGCGCGCAGCCGGGCGATGGCGGTGAAGAGCCCGAGCCCGCCGCCGCCCGCGGCGAGAAAGAGCTCGCGATAGGCCGACGCCACCTGCGCCACCTCGTCGCGACGGATGTCGGTGACGACGAAGACCCGCGTCTGCGCCCGATAGTCGAAGGGCGAGGGCACGCGCACGCGGAGCGCCGGCTGGGCCAGATGCCTTGCGCCGCTGCGCGCTTCCGCCGCTTCCCAGTCGCGCAGAGGGTCGCCGCTGCCATCGGTGAGCGTCGCCGAGGTCACCAGCAAGCCATGCGCCGGCTTCGCCACATGCTCGGCGAAGGGGCGCGTCGGATCGATCCAGTGGCGATAGAGGCCGACATCGATCTCGTGCCCGTCGGCGCGCTCGATCGACAGCCAGTCGACGAATTCCTCGGGCTGCTCGGCGGCGATTTCGCGCAGCACGCGCTGCCAGCCGCCGAGCTCGAGCACGCCGCGCCGCTCGAGGCCGAGCACGGCCGCTTCGATCCTGAGCCGCGTCCCCTGGTCGAGTTCGGCCGCCTCCTCGTCGAGCCGTCCTTTGAGCCGCTCGGCAAGCTGACGCATCGGAATCGAGATCTTCTCGAGCGCCAGCGCCAGCGTTTCGCCGGCCGCAACCAGCCCGTCGATCGCCGGCCGAAGCTCAGTCTCGAGGCTGTAGCCCTGCTCACGCTGCGCCGCGCGGGCATGCACCTGCTGGCGGACCAGCGCCAGGAAGGCCTCCGTCGCCTGAAAGGGCCGCGCTTCGGCGAGGCGCTGCGCCCAGCCTTCGCCCGGCAGCATTCGCGCGCCGACCAGCACCGCGGCGAGTGCGCGCTCCGCGACATCGTCGCCGGCAACGAGATCCTCGAGCCGCCGCCTCAGGCCCCGCGCGCGACCCCGCGCACCCTCTTCGGCGCCGATAATCCAGCGCCGGAGCTCTGCCGCCTCCTGGCCGGTGAGCGCCAGCGAGAAAGTGCTGTCGGCAGCATCGAAGACATGATGGCCCTCGTCGAAGACGTAGCGCGTCGGCAGGCTGCCCTCTTCGAGGCCGCCCAGCGCCGCCTGCACCATGACCAGCGCGTGGTTCGCCACCACGACGCGCGCGCGCCGCGCGCGGCGGATGCTCTTCTCGATGAAGCAGCGATGGCTGTGCGGGCAGGCGCTGTGGATGCACTCGCCGCGCCGATCCGAGAGGCCGAGGCTGCGCGCGCGCCCGATGACGTCGGGGAGCCAGCCCGGGAAATCGCCGCCCACCATGTCGCCGTCGCGCGTCGCCGCGATCCAGCGCGCCATGATGCCAAGCGGCGCCGCGTCATAGGGCCGCATCGGCAAGGCGGCGACGCCTTCCTCAAAATTCAGCAGGCAGAGATAATTCTCGCGGCCTTTGCGCAGCACCACGCGGCGGTTCTTCTCCGCCGGGTCGGGATAGAGCCGGTCGAGCTCGCCGGTAATCTGGTGCTGCAGATTGCGCGTGAAGGTCGAGATCCACACCGCCCCCTGGTTCTTCTCCGCCCAGAGGCTCGCCGGCGCGATATAGCCCAGCGTCTTGCCGACCCCGGTGCCGGCTTCGGCCAGCACCAGCTGCGGCTCGTCCTCGCGCTCGCGCGGGCGGAAGGCGGCGCTCACCGCCGCGGCATAGTCCGCCTGCTGCGGCCGCGCCTCGGCCGCCTCGCCGAGCAGCGATGCAAGCCGCCGCCGCGCCTCGCTCTCTTCCACCGGGATATTGCCGGGCGGCGGCGGCGGCGCCTGCTCGGCCCATTCCGGCAGCTTTCGCCAGGCGGCCATCCCGGCGGGCGCAGCCTCCGCCGAGGGATCACCCAGCGCGGTCAGCACCGCGCCTGCCCAGGCCCAGCCGCTGCGCTCCATAGCAAGCGCCACCGCATGCGCCTCGGCATCAGGCGCTTCAGCGAGCAGCAGGAGCAGCGCTTCCGCCGAGCGCAGCAGCGACAGCGCCTCGTCGCCGATGCCGCGCCCCGGCAGCGGCAGCCCCAGCGCCGCCGCCAGGCCGCGTGGCGTCGGCAGGCAGAACCGCGCCGGTCGCACGAAGGCGTGCAGCTCGAGCAGATCGAGCGCCGGGAAAGGCAGCACGCCCATGCGCCGCGCCGTCGCCCGCGCGTGGCAGAGAAAGGGCGGCGTGCTGCGCGCGCGCCGCGCCGCGTCACTGAAGGCGAGAAGCTCGATCTCGCCGTCCGGCGTCAGCCATGCGGCCTGCCGTGCGCCGGCGACGAGCGCCGGGGCCGGCGGCAGCGCGACCGCGGAATCCGCGCGGGAGGTGATGGTGGAGCCCACCGCGCGGGTATAGACCGCCCCGCGGCCAAGGTCACGCCGTCAACTGTTGCCGCTGCGCAGCAATCCATAAAGGCTGTCGAAGGCTTCGGCGCCGGCGCTGCCGGTGGCGCCGCCGGTGACGACGAACATGCGGCCGAGCGCCGCCTCGATCGCAGCGGGACCGGCACTGCCGAGCGGCTTCACCGGGGCGCGCACGCAGAATGTGCCCGCGGTGAGCGCCACCCGGGCGGCGGTGACGACCTGCAGCGAAGACGAAACGCTGTTGCCGCGGAGTTCGGGGTTCACGACATCGTCGAAGGCGTCGGCGGTGAAGGTGACGCCGGCCGGGATGTCGATCTCCGCCGACGAGTTCTCGTCGATCGATCCCGGCAGCCGGCAGATCTCGAGCGTGACCGCCGCGGCGCCCGCCGGCGACAGGGAAGCGGGGGCCGAGCCGGCCAAGGCCGCGCCCGGCGCCGAGATCGCCAGCAGCGCGGCCAGCCAGATGTGCTTTCCGAAAACGCTTCGCATCGGCATCTAAGTGCTGGGCCGCGATTGACTGCCGGCGCGGGCGCCTTCGCAAGTTACAAATCTGCAAGGCGGCGGCCTTGTCGCCGGGTCCGTCACTGCGCTAGCGTCCTGCCATGGCCGAGCGGTTGATCTATCACATGTGCCGGCGTGCCGAATGGCAAGCGGCCGAACGCGCCGGCGCCTATCGCGGCTCGTCGCAGGATCAGACCGACGGCTTCATCCATTTCTCGACCGCCGCCCAGCTCGCGGGATCGGCCGCCAAGCATCGCGCCGGGCAAAGCGATCTCGTGCTGGTCGCGGTCGAGCCGGTCTCGCTCGGCGAGGCGCTGCGCTGGGAAAAGGCGCGCGACGGTGCGCTCTTTCCGCATCTTTACGGCGCGCTGACACTGTCGAGCGTGCGCTGGGTGAAGGAGATGCCGCTGGGCCAGGACGGGCGCCATCTCCTGCCGGCGCTCGAGTGACGATGATGCTGCACGATCTCGCTCTCCCGCTGCTGCGCCAGCTGCCGCCGGAGACCGCGCATCGGCTGACCATCCGGGCGCTACGCGGGGGCTGGCTGCTGCCGCGGCGGCCGCGCGCCGATCCGCCGAGCCTCGCGATCGCGCTGTGGGGGCGGCGCTTTCCCAACCCGGTCGGGCTCGCCGCAGGCTTCGACAAGAATGCCGAGGTGCCGGACCCGATGCTGCGCTTCGGCTTCGGCTTCGTCGAATGCGGCACCTTGACGCCACGGCCGCAAGCCGGGAATCCGCGCCCGCGCCTCTTCCGCCTCGAGGAGGACGAAGCGCTGATCAACCGGCTCGGCTTCAACAATGAAGGCGTCGCCGCCGGCGCGGCGCGGCTCGCGCTGCGCGAGCGCGGCGCCGGCATCGTCGGCGCCAATATCGGCAAGAACCGCGATGCGGCCGACGACGTCGCCGATTACGTGCAAGGCGTCACCGCGCTGGCGCCGCTCGCTGATTACCTCGTCGTCAACGTCTCGTCGCCGAACACGCCGGGGCTGCGCGAGCTGCAGCGCAAAAGCACGGTGACCTTGCTCATCGAGCGTTTGATGGCGGCGCGTGCCGCGGTGACGCCGGAGCACCCGCCGCCGCTGCTGCTGAAGATCGCGCCGGATCTCGCGCCGGAGGATCGCATCGATCTCGCCGACGCGGCGCTCTCGACCGGCATCGACGGGCTGGTGATCGCCAACACCACCGTGGCCCGGCCGCCGAGCCTCAGAAGCGGGCACGCGCACGAGCCCGGCGGCCTCAGCGGCAAGCCGCTGCTCGCGCCCTCCACAGCGCTCCTTGCCGAGATGTACCGCCTGACCGAAGGCAAGCTGCCGATCATCGGCGTCGGCGGCATCGCGTCGGGCGCCGACGCCTATGAGAAGATCCGCGCCGGCGCCAGCCTGGTGCAGCTCTACACCGCTCTCGTCTACCACGGACCCGGGCTGGTACAGCGCATCAAGCGCGAACTCGCCGAGCTCCTCGCGCGCGACGGTTTCGCCCAGCTCTCCGATGCCGTCGGCACGGCTGAGCATTCGCCGCGCGCGGCGGCGCATGGGCGATGACCCTCACTCTGCTGAGCGGCCTCGGCGAGATCGACGGGCGCTATGACGGCCTGATCCTCGATCTCTGGGGCGTGCTGCATGACGGCACAGCGCCCTTTCCCGGCGTCGTCGATGCGCTCTCGCGGCTGAAGCAGGCGGGAAAGCGGCTCTGCGTGCTGTCGAACGCGCCGCGCCGCGCGCATCTGGTCGAGCAGCGGATGAACGAGATCGGTCTCGTGCGCGGGCTTTACGACCATGTGCATTCCTCGGGCGAGGAAGCCTGGCAGCATCTGTTGCGGCGCGACGATCCCTTCTACGCCGCGCTCGGCCGGCGCTGCTATCACATCGGCCCCGCGCGCGACGACAACATGCTCGAAGGCGTCGATCTCGAGCGCGTCGCAGAGATCGAGGAAGCGGAGTTCATCCTCAACACCGGCCCCTCGGGTTGGGATGAGACGGTCGAGCAGTACGAGGCGCTGCTGCGCGAGGCGCGCGCGCGCGATCTGCCGATGGTCTGCGCCAATCCCGATCTGGTGGTGGTGAGCCAGGGCCGCCGCGCGATCTGCGCTGGCGTGGTGGCGCAACGCTACGAGGCGCTGGGCGGCCGCGTGCGCTGGCACGGCAAGCCCTTTCGCCCGGTCTACGAGACCTGCTTTGCGGCGCTCGGCATCGCCGATCGGCGGCGCATCCTCGCGGTCGGCGACAGCTTGCGCACCGACATCGCCGGCGCCAACGCCGCCGGCATCGCCAGCCTGCTGGTCACCGGCGGCATCCATGCCGAGGAGTTCGGCCTCGTCGGCGGCCAGCCCGACCTCGACCGGCTGGTCGAGGCGGTCGCGGCGAGCGGCCACCGGCCCGACGCGGTCATCGCACATTTCCGCTGGTAAAGTGGCGAGCGCAGGAGACGCGGGCTAAACCACTTTGGAGTTTCAGCTCATTCACGCGCGCGGTGAAAGAGGTCCTCGACGTTTCCGGCAGGTACTGCAAATGGCGCGGTGAGATACCCCTCTTGCGTCTCTCGGCGGCAGTGCTCTCTTCGACGCTTCTCGCGTTTTGCGCGAGCGTCAAAATTGCCGCTCGATCGACGCAATTTTCATGCGGGCGCGGTCTCGCGGGCGTAGAGCGCCAGGGTGATCAACGTCAGACCGTGCGACAACAGGTCGATGCCGACGAACAGGCCGAGCACCCATAAGGCCGTGCCTGGCAGCCCCGCGACAACGACCCCGACCAGGTCGACGACGCAGTTGAGCAGGAGCCAGCCCCAGCGGCCCGGCAGGGCGCGCTTGTGCTCGAGTGCGAGCAGGATCGATAGGATGGCCTCGATCACGAAGAAGGCAGTCAGCACCCGTGCAAGGAAAATCGCGCCGCTGGTCGACCCGACGATCAGCACGATACCGACGACAAGGCCGAGGATCGCCGACAGCAGCGACCACCAGTAACCGGGCGCTTGCCGCATCCAGAACGCGCTGAGGAGCCCGAGGATGCCGCTGATGAAGAAGAGCCGGCCGAGGAAGAGAGCGATCGCGAACGTCGCGAGCGTCGGCACGAAAATCGCCGCCGCCCCAAGGATCGTCAGGACGATCCCCTCGAAGAGATAAGCGCCCCAGTGCTCGTGTAGCCCCTGACCAGGATCCGTCGCCACCATGCGAGCGCTCCTCGGCTGAGGTTGCCGCACCCATAGTCGTCGACCAATGTAAGGGCGGACCCGCGGATTGCCTACCGCCTCGCCGCAGTGCCCGTTGGCCTGGCGCAGCCCGGCTCGTTTATGAGTACGCGCCCCTAGCGGTCAGTGATGATGCCCGCGGTGCAGGATCACGTCGCCCAGGCCCGTGTCATAGGCGAGGCCGGCCTCGGTGACGATCGCGGCCTGCGGGAACATCGACTTGATGAGCCCCTTGCGCTCGAGCGCACGCCAGGCACCTTCATTGCCAAGCCCGCTCGCATCCCGCGTCGCCACGACGGCATCGCCGAGATGGAAGTGATCGCCATGCGGTTGCGGCAGATTGGCGACCACCATCGACCCCGGCTCGTCGGCCGGGCGGCTGTGCCCGGGCAGCCGGGCGAGCTCCTGCAGCAGGGTCAAGGTGCGAAGCTGCAGCGGGTTGAGGTTGAGCGGGTTCTTTTTGGGCGTCATCGCCTCATCTAAGCCGGCGCAATCGAAGCCGTCAAACCGGCAGAACTCCGGCGCCGTTCCGGTCGTTAGTGAGAGACAGCGCCCTGGCTCCGGACCCCTCCATATGAGCGACGAGATCCGGTCGGAAGGCACCGGCCGGCCGGCCGACGAGAGCGCGTCGGGCAGCGAGATCGCCCCCGTCGCAGCGCCCGCGCCGCCGGCCTTCCGCTCGATCATGCTCACCGGCATCTTCGTGCTGCTGGTGTTCTATACGCTCTATTTCACCGCCGAGATCGCCATTCCGCTGGTCTTCGCGCTGCTCTTGAAGCTGCTGCTGCAGCCGGGCGCGCGGCTGCTCGGCCGCCTCCATGTGCCACAAAGCCTGGCGGCGCTGGTGATGATCGCGCTGCTCTTCGGTCTTTTCGCCCTGGCCGGCTACGGGCTAACCGGGCCGGCGGCGAGCTGGGCGCATAAGGCGCCGGAGAGCCTGCCGCGGCTCGAGCAGCGCCTCAGCCTGCTGAAGGAGCCGATCGACCGGCTGCGCCAGGCCGCCCAGCAGGTCGAGCAGATGGCGCAAGGCCCGGCCGCAGCGCCGGCGGTCGCGGTGCAGGGCCCGAGCCTCACCGATTATCTCTTCTCCGGCACGCGGCGGCTGCTCAGCGGCCTCGGCATCACCGTGCTGCTGCTCTTCTTCCTGCTCGCCTCGGACGACGTCTTCATGCGCCGCCTCGTCGAGATCCTGCCGAGCTTCCGCGACAAGAAGCAGGCCGTGGCGATCTCGCACGAGGTCGAGAGCAACATCTCGGCCTATCTCGTCACCATCACGGTGATGAACGCGTTGGTCGGCACGGCGACGACTTTGGTGATGTGGGTGATCGGCCTGCCCGATCCGCTGCTCTGGGGCGCGCTCGCCTTCGTGCTCAACTACGTGCTGATCCTGGGGCCGTTGACCGGCGTCTGCCTCTTCTTCCTCGTCGGGCTGCTCACCTTCGATACGCTGTGGCAGGCGCTGCTGCCGCCCGCCGCCTATCTGGCGATCCACATCATCGAGGGCGAATGGGTGACGCCGATGCTGGTGGCGCGGCGCTTCACGCTCAATCCGGTGCTGGTGATCGGCTCGCTGATCTTCTGGGACTGGATGTGGGGCATCCCCGGCGCGCTCCTCGCCGTGCCCATGCTCGCCGTCTTCAAGATCGTCTGCGACCGCGTCCGCCCGCTGACGGCGATCGGCCATTTCATCGGCGGCTGAGGAGCCGGAAGCCGGCTCCGCCGCCGGCGATTACTCTTGCAGCTCGGCTTCGCGATTGCCGAGTTTGGCGATGAGCCGCAGGATGTCCGCCTGGAGCTGTGGATCCTTGATGCCGTAATAACCGCGGATCAGCGACATGATCTCGCGCCGGTCGAAGGTCTCGCTGGCGTCGGGCATCACCTCCTGCGCCAGGTTCTTGGCGACGAGACCGTCGGGATAGCCCTCGAAGAAAAAGGCGGGCGAGACCTGCAGCACCTGCGCCACGTCGTAGAGCCGGCTCGCCGAGATGCGGATATCGCCGGATTCGTATTTCTGCACGGCCTGGAAGGAGACGCCGATCTTGCCGGCGAGCGCGCCCTGGCTGAGGCCGAGCTGAATGCGGCGCAGCCGCATGCGGCCTCCGACATAGACGTCGATCGGATGAGGCGCATTGTCTTTCTGTGGCGTCATGGCCTGCTTGCGACCTGTTCTGGTGGAAGGGCCGTAGCGGCGATGCTCCCGCCGATCCCCCCGCTACGCCGGGAATCGACCGTGTTCTGGCGGTCCAATGCTCCTGGGCGGCGGGTATTGCCCGCACGCCCTTGCCCGGTGGTGTTCGGCGACCCCAGAGGCGGCAAACGCGCCTCGGCAGTCTCCCCCCGAACGCAAGGCAGCCTGCACCGGGCATCGAGATTGCACCGGCGCGAAACCACCCCTAATTGCATCCTAACGGAAGCGATTCAGATCGCAAATAGTTTATCGCCACGTGATCAAGCGATCACCAGCGCTGGCCCGACGCTTGCAAGATTTTGAAATATCCAGCTTTTCTGCGGTATCCCGGTGCCCTACGGATCACGGAAGAGCGCCCCGCCCCACGCCATTTCTGCAAGTCTGCCTTGCGCGACGGGGAGGGCATCCGCCCGCCGGTCCGGCGCAAGATTGGCCATGCGCGCGATGCTCTTCGAGGGCTCTCACCGCCCGCTCCGCTGGGACGGGCGGAGGGCGGCCCCTTCGCCCGGCCCGGGTCAAGTGGCGATCCGCGTGCGCGCCTGCGGCGTCTGCCGCACCGACCTGCACATCGTCGATGGCGAACTCGACCAGCCAAAGCTGCCGCTCATCCCCGGCCATGAGATCGTTGGAATCGTCGAAAGCCTGGGTCCGGGCGTCACCGCGCTCGCCCCCGGCGACCGCGTCGGTGTGCCCTGGCTCGGCTGGACCTGCGGTCGCTGTGTCTATTGCCGCTCCGGCCGCGAGAATCTCTGCGCCGAGGCACGCTTCACCGGCTATCAGATCGATGGCGGCTATGCCGAGTTCGCCGTCGCCGATGCACGCTTCTGCTTCCCGATCCCGGCGGCGTACGACGATGTCGCGGCGGCGCCGCTGCTCTGTGCCGGGCTCATCGGCTATCGCGCGCTCCGCATGGCCGGCCCGGCGGAGCGGCTCGGCCTCTATGGCTTCGGCGCCGCGGCGCATATCGCGGTGCAGGTGGCGCGCCATCTCGGCCAGAAGGTCTTCGCCTTCACCAAGCCCGGCGACGGCGCCGGTCAGGATTTCGCCCGGGCACTCGGCGCCGCCTGGACCGGCGGCTCGGACACGCTGCCGCCCGAGCCGCTCGACGCCGCGCTCCTCTTCGCGCCGGTGGGCGCGCTGGTGCCGGCGGCGCTGGCGGCTACCGCCAAGGGCGGCACGGTGGTCTGCGCCGGCATCCATATGAGCGATATTCCGAGCTTTCCCTATCGCCTCCTCTGGGAGGAGCGCGTCCTGCGCTCGGTCGCCAACCTGACGCGGCGCGACGGCGAGGAGTTCCTGGATCTGGCTCCGAAAGTACCGGTGCGCACCACCACCGAGGCCTTCCCGCTCGCGCACGCGAACGAGGCGCTGCGCCGGCTGCGCGCCGGCGAGATCGAAGGCGCCGCGGTGCTGGTGCCGTAGGGCACGCCCGGTTTAGTTGGGATGAAGGTGGTCTCTAGTCCCTCTCCGCGCGCAGCGGGGAGAGGGAGCGACCGCATGCGGTCGCTCCCGTGGCTCGTAAGAGCCACGGGGAGGGTGAGGTG
Organism: Allostellaceae bacterium; assembly: GCA_035553515.1. Lineage (GTDB taxonomy): Bacteria > Pseudomonadota > Alphaproteobacteria > ATCC43930 > CGMCC-115725 > DAHUYF01. The sequence continues at coordinate 14,301 of DATNDG010000073.1, forward strand.
TCTCGCCGCGGCACGAGCGCGTTCGCCATCGCTACCCACCTCACCTGGCTCGCTACGCTCGCCACCCTCTCCCCCCGCAAGCGGGCGGAGAGGGGCTAGCCAAAGCTTTCGTCAAATCGGGATACGTCTCTCAGTCAGGCGGGATTGAGGCGGCGGGTCCAGTCGCGCAGCGCGACGAGAAGCTGGCCGATCAGGTCGCGCGTCGCCTGGTCGGTGAGCTTGCCCTGGGCGTCGAACTTGTTGCCCGCCTGGGCGATCAGCACCTCGGGCTTGTTGACCGGGAACATGTCGAGGAAGACGAAGCATTGGCGCAGGTGATATTGCGCGCGCGTCGTTCCCCAAAGGCTCGGCGTGGCGCCCATCACCGCCACCGGCTTGCCGATCACCGGCGGCGTCGGCGGCCGCGACGCCCAGTCGATGACGTTCTTCAGCACGCCCGACATGGAATAATTGTATTCGGGGGTCGCGAAGAGCAGCGCGTCGGCCGCCGCCATCTGTTCGCGCAGGCGCTGCACCGGCGCCGGATATCCTGCCGCGCGCACATCGTCGTTATAGAGCGGAATCTCGGAGATATCGGCGATCTCGAGCGTCATGCCTTCCGGCACCAGCTCCTGTGCGGCGCGCAAGGCCGCGGAGTTGAACGACCCCTTGCGCAGGCTGCCCGAGACGGCAAGGGTCTTCACGATACGAGCCATGGACTCCCCTCCTGGCGGTTTTTGTGGCGCCTGCCATAGGACGCGGCGGCCGCCGCGGCAAGCCCCCGGGGCTCAGCGCGCGAGATATGCTGCCAGCGCGGTTGCCGTCGCGGGCGGTGCGACGAGGCCGAGCTTGCTGCGCCGCCAGAGGATGTCCTCTGCCGTCCGCGCCCATTCCTCGGCGACGAGCCACTCGACCTCGCGCGTGGTGAGCCCGGCGCCGAAATCCGGCCCGAGATCCTCGGAGCGCCTGGCCTCGCCCAGCAGCCGCACCGCCTCGCTGCCATAACTGCGCGCGAGGCGCAGCGCGCGCGCCTCGCCGAGCCAGGGACGCTCGGCGATGAGCGTCGCGGCAAGTGCCGCGGGTCCGCTCGCCGGGATCTCGCCGCCGGGCAGCGGCGCCGTTGCCGTCCAGGCGCTCTGGGCCCCGGGCAGGAAAGGCTGCAGCTTCTGGAGCGCATGCTCCGCCAGCCGGCGATAGGTCGTGATCTTGCCGCCGAAGACCGAGAGCGCCGGCGGTCCTGCGGCGTCGATGTCGAGGAGATAGTCGCGCGTCACCGCGGCGGCGTTCTTGGCGCGGTCGTCGTGGAGCGGCCGCACCCCCGCATAGCTCCATACCACCTTGTCGGGCGTCACCGGCCGGGCGAGCCAGGAGGAGACGGCGCGACAGAGATACTCCGTCTCCGCGGTATCGATGGCGACGCCGCCGGGGTCGCCAGCAAACGGCAGGTCGGTGGTGCCGATCAGCGTGAAGCGCTCGGCGAAAGGCAGAACAAAGATGACGCGGCGGTCGTCGTTCTGCAGGAGATAGGCTTGATCGCCGTCATAGAGCCGCGGCAGGACGATATGGCTGCCCTTGACCAGCCGCAGCTCGGCATGCGCCGCGGCGATGCCGCAGCGCTGCAGCACCCGTGCCACCCAGGGGCCTGCCGCATTCACCAGCACCGCGGCCGCGACCTCGCGCTCGGCACCGTCGGGAAGCCGGAAACGTGCAGACCATCGCGTCCCGTCGCGCCGCGCGGCGATGAGCTCCGTGCGCGTCAGCACCGCGGCGCCGCGACGCGCCGCATCGCGCGCATTGAGCACGACGAGGCGCGCATCGTCCACCCAGCAATCGGAATAGACGAAGGCCGTGCGCAGCCCCGCGCGCAGCGGCGCGCCATAGGGATGCCGCGCACAATCGATGGTCTCGGTGCCGGGCAGCTCGCGCCTCCCGCCGATGTGATCGTAGAGGAAGAGCCCGGCGCGGATCATCCAGCGCGGGCGCAGCCTTCGGTCATGCGGCAGCACGAAGCGCATCGGACGCACGATGTGCCGCGCATTGCGCAGCAGCACCTCGCGCTCGCCGAGCGCCTCGTGCACCAGGCGGATCTCGCCATATTCGAGATAGCGCAGCCCGCCATGCACCAGCTTGCTCGAGGCCGAGGAGGTGGCGCCGGCGAGGTCGCCCTGCTCCAGCAGCATGACGCTGAGCCCGCGCCCGGCCGCATCGCGCGCGATGCCGGCGCCATTGACGCCGCCGCCGATGACCAGCAGGTCGACGGAATCGGGTATTGCGCTCTGCGCCCGCGGCACCGGTTACGTCCGCCAATCGCCCCACCTCACCCTCCCATTGCTGCGCAATGGGGCCCTCCCTCTCCGCCTCATTGGGGCGGAGAGGGTTGGGGTGAGGTGGGGCGTCGATTTCAAATTCATGGCTGAAGACTCGCGCACGCTACTTCACCCGATGGAGCACGGCGTCGAGCTGCCGGCCGCCACCCGCCGCGATCCAATCGAGATCGAGTCCGCCATCCTCGCGCGGCGTGCAGAGCAGGCGGCTCAGGCCCGGCTCGGCGAAGACCAGCTTGCCCTCGGCAATGCGACCGCTGCGGCGCGAAACGGCGGGCTTCAGATTGGCCGTCAATCCGGGGCCGATGATGTAGGCCGCCTCGACCGATCCGGCCTGCGCATGCTCTATCGCGAGCATCACTTCGCGGCCATTGGGATAGCTGCCGTACCACTTGCCGAGGAAAGGATCGGCGGGACCGCCGCTTGTCCCCGCCGGCTTCAGATCCCGCGGCACCGGCAGAGCCGCGCTCGGCGCCTCGCCCCAGCCGCTGTCGCAGGATGCCGGCGTGGGCATCGGGCCGTCGCCCGACACCTGCAACAGGCAGGCGCCGAAGCGGCGCACGAAGAGCGCGGTATTGCCGCTGAAATGTCCGGAGAAGCCCTGCGGCCGCTCGAGCACGACATGCGGCACGCCATGCGCCGCGAGGAGCTCGGCCGATTTCCTGGCGCGGCCGCCGGGATCGTAGGGATCGTTCTTGAAATAGCCGATCATGATGCGGCCGCGGCGGATCGCATCGATATAGTCGAGCAGCACGAAGCCGTTCATCAGATATGTCGGATGATCGGTGCCGTACCAGGCGGGCGCATCCGCAATGACCGCGTGGATGTCATCGCTCTTGCCCGCCGCCATCAGCGACAGCCACGCACCGCCCGATTGGCCGGCGAGCACGATGCGCCGATAGCCCTGCTGCTTCAGCCGATGCGCCGTCTTGACGATCTGCGACGAGGAAAAGCGCTGCTCCTCGGCCATGCGTGGCCGCAGCAGGCGGAAAACGTCCCAGCCCGAGCTGCGGAAGAGCCGCAGGAAGAGCGGCAGCGGCGCATCCGCCCCTTCGGTGCCGTAGAGAAAATTGACGCCGTGATTCCAAATGACCGCGCCCTTTGCCGCGGCGGGGCCGGCATTGGGGTGATCGGGATAGGCCTGCACCAGCGCGAAGTCCTCGGCGGCGGCGAGAGTGGGCGCGGCGAGGCTGAGCAGGAGCGCGGCCAGCAGCGTGCGGGCGAAACGCGGCCAAGATGCGGCAAGTCCCATGGCGGCGAGTCTGATGAAGCGGCCCGGCAATGACAAGCCGCCCGTCACACCCGTCACGCCCGCCGCGCCCGCAGCCGTTCGCGATGCGCGATATAGACGCCGCTGCCGACCACCAGCCCGGCGCCAGCCCAGGTCCAGGCCGCCGGCACCGCGCCGAAGACGAGATAGCCCATCAAGGTCGACCAGATCATCTGGCTGTAGGAGAAGGGCGCGAGCATCGAGGCGGCGCCGCGTATCAACCCGGCAATGAAGAGATATTGCCCGCCGGCGTTCAGCATGCCCATCGCCACCAGCATGCCGCACTCGCCGAGGCTCGGCGGCCGCCACACCAGCGGCAGGGCGAGGGCGCTCAGCACGAAGCCGATCGTGGTGGAGTAGGCGAGCGTGGTGACCGGCAGATCGGCGCCTCTCATGCGGCGCGTCAGCACGATAGCGAGCGCCCAGCACGCGGCCGAGAGCAGCGGCAGCGCCGCCGCCGCGCCGATCGCGCCGGAGCCGGGCCGCGTGACGACGAGCACGCCGAGAAAACCCACCGCCACCGCCGACCAGCGGCGGATGCCGATCTGCTCACCGAGCAGCGGGATCGACAGCGCGGTCACGATCAGCGGCGAGGCGAAGGCGATCGCCGTCGCGTCGGCGAGCGCGAGGCGCTGCAGCCCGGCGATGAAGAAGACCGCGGCGCCGAGCACGGCGATGCCGCGCAGCAGCTGCAGCAGAGGCTGCTGCGTCAGTGCGAGACGGGGCCGCCGCAGCACCGCCGGCGACAGCAGCGCCAGGATGACGAGATAACGCCCGCAGACCACCTCGACGGGATCGAGCCGCTCGGCGAGCAGCTTCGACAGCGTATCCGAGAGGCTGAAAACGGCCACCGCCGACAGCACCAGGGCGATGGCAAGAAGGGGCCGCTCGGCGCCGGTCCGGCGGTCGGCCGGAAGCAGCGGCAATGCAGGTGCTTTGCTCATGCGGCGGGCGAATCTTAGCCCGGATTTCTCAGACGGTCACGGGGAGGGACGGCGTCCTCTGGCGCCAGGGTGCGAAAGCGCCGGTGGCGAACCGTTTGAGACATGCATTTGACTGCAGTTCCGCCCTGCGTCCTTCGACAAGCTCAGGACGAGGTGAGTTCTTTGTGGCGCAAAGAAATTTTCCTTATCCTGAGCGCGAGCGGAGCAGTCGAAGGACGCACAACCGACTGTCCCGTCGGGAGCCTCTCGACCCCGCCCCTCCTGCGCGCGCTATACTGGTCCTCCCGCGACCGGCTTCAGGGAGACCCCGCCCGTGGAGATCAAAGCCGCCGTCTTCCGCAAGGTGCACGAGCCGCTCACCATCGAAGGCGTGGAGATCGACAAGCCCTGGGGGCGCGAGGTGCTGGTGCGCACCGTCGCCACCGGCGTCTGCCACAGCGATCTCCATGTCGTCGACGGGCTCGGCCGTTTTCCGCTCGATCGGCCCTTCGTGCTGGGCCATGAGGGCGCCGGCATCGTCGAGGCGGTCGGCGAGGACGTCACCAGCCTGCGCGTCGGCGACCACGTGGTCGCCTGCCTCTCGGGCTTCTGCGGCAACTGCGCGCAATGCCTGAGCGGCCATCCCAATCTCTGCACCGGCGGCATCGTCACCCGGCCCGACAGCGGCAAGCCGCGCCTTTCGCAGGGCGGCAAGCCCTTCCGCCAGTTCCTCGGCATTTCGAGCTATGGCGAGCGCATGCTGCTGCATGAGAACTCCGTGGTGCGCATCGATCCCGAGCTGCCGCTCGATCGCGCGGCGCTGGTCGGTTGCGGCGTGCTCACCGGTGTCGGCGCGGCATTGCGCAGCGCCGGGCTCGAGCCCGGACAGAATGTGGCGGTGTTCGGCTGCGGCGGCGTCGGCCTCTCGATCATCCAGGGCGCGCGCATCGGCGGCGCGCGGCAGATCATCGCCGTCGATGTCTTCCCCGCGAAGCTCGATATGGCGAAGCGCGTCGGCGCGACGCATACCGTGGACGCCTCGCAGGACGATCCCGTCAAGGCGGTGCGCGCGCTTACCGGCGGCGCCGGCGTCGATCACGCCTTCGAGGCGGTGGGGATCGCCAAGCTGGTGCGGCAGGCGATCGAGAGCCTCGCCATCCGCGGCACCGCCACCATCGTCGGCGTGCTGCCGCCCGAGGCCACGATCGAGTTTCCGTGGATGGCGATCCGGCCGGAATGCAAGGTGCAGACCTCGCGCATGGGATCGAACCGCTTCCGCACCGACATTCCGCTCTATCTCGACTTCTACCGGCAGGGCCGGCTGATGCTCGACGAGATGGTGACGAAGCGCGGCCCTATCGAGGACATCAACGAAGCCTTCCGCGCGATGAAGGCGGGCGAGGTCGCGAGAACGGTGCTGACCTTCGATTGAGCGCGGGCGCTGCAAAGGCGCTTGTGCGTCCTTCGACAAGCTCAGGATGAGGAGCATCGGACATGGCCCTTGTCAGGGGCCACCAAGAACCGCCCTCATCCTGAGCTTGTCGAAGGACGCTTCACCGGAATGCAGCGGTTTCACCCGCATTGGCGCCTACGTCAGCTTGCGCCTGATTTCACCGCCTCGGTCAGGAATCGCTCGCTCGAGGCAATCAAGGGCGGCTCGTCCATCACGGAGCGGGAAGTCTGCTGCTTTTCCAGCACCCGCCGCAAGTTTCCGATCGCCTTGGTGATGTCTTCCTTGAACTTCGCTATTGCCTGATCGACGAAGGCTTTGTCCTTCGGCCTGGGCTTGGCGACGCGCATTTCGATATGGGTTGCGCCATGCGCCAGCTCCTGAAAGGCATGAGTCAGCATGATCTTTGGCGCGCCCGGGATCGGCAGCAGGGCGTTCACGGTGAAATAGTCGGCGGGACGCCAATCGAGCACCTCTTCGACGATGGCGTCCTTGCCGTGCATGCAATGAATCTCGGTGCCAACTCCCCTGCGCTTGTTGCCCGAGTTATCGATGATCGCTTCGGTGGGCCACCATTTCTGCCGCTGCCCGGGCACCGTGAAATGCTCCCACACGGTCTGTCGGGATGCGGCGACATCGAAATCCCACGCCAGATAGGCGTCGGCCCGCGTTACCTCGACATGCGTGCGCTCGTTCTCTTTCTTCCACGTCTCCTCGAGGTCGCGCAGCCAGAGCTTGACGTCGCCGATGATCTCGATGGTTTCGCGATGCTCGACCAGTCCCTGCGCCACCGGGTCCACGCCCATGGTCTCGATGCACGCGTCGCTGTAGAGGGCATAGGCGCGGCCGCCAAGCTTGTCGGATACCGTGTTCTTGAGGAGCCTGTGGACGAGGATCACGTCGCGTCCGGCGAGCTCTTCGCGCCCGCCCATCTTCTGCTTCACCATCTCGCCGTGATGGACGACAAACTTGAAATCGAGATCGCTCATCGCGACACAGGCTTTGCACTCGCAGACCGATGCCTGCTTGACGTCGCGCAGCCGCCGACGGAACTTGAAATAGGCCGACTCGATCGCGTCCTGCAGGAGAGAGCCATCGACCTTCTCGGCCACCGCGTAGACGAAGGCGGCATCGCCCTCGAATTTGGCCAGCCGGAAGGGCGGTCTGAGGCCCTTGACCACCGTGTTCATGAAATCGGCGATGATGTCCTGCGCATGGTCGAGCTCGACCCCGGCGAGGAAGCGCGTATAGCCGGAGATATCGGCGATCGCGAAATAGGCCGATTCAGGTTTCGGAAGCATCGGAATTCTCCCCAAGAAGCGGAACTTCCCGCCTCCTGACAGGCTTATGCCACGTCACGTCGCGAAAGGCGCAGGGAATCTTGGGCTGAAACTTCCGAGTTTGGCAGCTACCTGCCGGCGTTTTCGGTGGTCCCCCTCAAGGGCGAGACAACGCGCGTCAGATCCTCACTCCGAACACCTCTTCGAGGCCCCGCCGGCCGGCGGGGGTGATGATGAGCGCCCGGCTGTCGCGCTGGCGCGCGACCCAGCGCAGATCGAAGCAGCGCGACGCCAGCGCCGCGCCGACCGCGCCGCCGATATGCGGCCGCCGCTCGGTCCAGTCGAGGCAAGGCCGGCAATAGGCGCGGCGGCGCTGGCGCGCCGCGGCGAGGTCGAGGCCGAAGCCGGTGAGGAAGTCGATCCCCGCTTCGGTCACCTCCCCCGCTTCCTCGCCGAGCTCGAGATGCCCGCGCTCGGCCAGCGCATCGGCCAGCCCGACGCCGAGCAGCCCGGCGAAATGATCGTAGCAGGTGCGGGCGCGGCGCAGCTCCGCATCGACCTTGGAGGGCGGGCGATAGCGCGCCGGCGCGGCCACCGCCACCTCCATGATGCCCTCGATCATGCGGCCGACCTGCGGCGTCGCCAGCCGGTAATAGCGGTGGCGTCCCTGCTTCTGCAGGCTCAGGAGGTGGCTCTGCGTGAGCTTCGACAGATGGCCGCTCGTCGTCTGCGGCGAGACGCCGGCGAAATAGGCGAGCTCGCTCGCGGTGAGCGCACGGCCGTCCAGCAGCGCGGTCAGGATGTTGGCGCGCGCGGGATCGCCGACCAACGCGGCGATCTCGGCCAGTCTCGGATCCTCTTTCATGGGAGGCAGTCTAACCGCCGCGGCCACCCGCTTCACCTGCTGATGCTACGGCCCCCGCCGAAGCGATCGAGGGCGACAGCTGCCGGGCCGCACCCCATCTGCCGCCGACGGAAAACCTCGACCGGAGCCTGTCGCCATGGCCCTTGCCGCCGCTCGACCGCAAGCCTCTGCCCTGCCGCGCCCGGCGGGCGTGAGCTTGTTCGTGCTCTGCCTCGGCGTGCTAGCCGCGCAGATCGACAGTTCCGTCGTCAACCTGGCGGTGAAGCGCATCGGCGCCGATCTCAAGGCCGGCGTCAGCGCGCTGCAATGGGTGCTCGATGCCTACAACCTAGTCTACGCCAGTCTGCTGCTCACCGCCGGCACGCTGGGCGATCTCTATGGCAGGCGCCGCATCTTCACCGCGGGCATGGCGCTTTTCGCACTCGGCACCGCGGTCTGCGGCCTGGCGCCCGGCATCGGCATCCTGATCACCGGCCGCGTCATCGCCGGCATCGGCGCCGCCGCCGTTTTGCCGAGCTCGCTCGCCATCCTCGCCGCCACATATCCCGAGGGTCCCGCTCGTTCGCACGCGCTCGGCATCTGGGCGAGCTGCAACGGATTGGCGCTGGCGATCGGGCCGACCATCGGCGGGCTGCTCGTCGATGGCGCCGGCTGGCGCAGCATCTTCCTGCTGATCCTGCCGGTAGCGGGGCTGGCACTCGCGCTGATGCGGCATGTCCCGGAATCATCCGCACCCCAAGGGCGACGCCTCGATCCCGCCGGACAGGCACTCGCCATTCTCGGCCTCGGCGCGCTCGCCTTCGCGGTGATCGAAGGTTCGCGCCTCGGCTGGACGGCGACGCCGATCATCGTCGCCGCGGTGCTTGCCGTGCTTGGCCTCGGCACATTCCTGCTGCTGCAGCGCCGCGGCAAGGGCGCGCTGGTGCCGCTCAACCTTTTCCGCAGCCGGCCCTTCTCGGCCGCGCTCGCCGTCACCGCGCTCATGACCTTCGGCATGTATGGCATGCTGTTCCTGCTGCCGATCTATCTCCAGGGCGCGCGCGGCCATTCCGCCTTTGTCGCCGGACTCGAGCTGCTGCCGGCATCGCTCACCTTCGTCGTCGTCTCGAGCCTCTCCGGGCGTCTGGCGCAGCGCTTCGGCCAGCGCGCACTGACGACGTGCGGCATGGCGGCGATGGGGATCGGGCTCATCATGCTGGCGAGCCTTGGCCCGGCCACGCCGCTCGGCGTCATGGTGGCGGGGCTCTTCGTCATCGGCATCGGGCTCGGACTCAATACCGGCCCGGTGATGAGCGTCGCGGTCGGCAGCGTGCCGCATGAGCGGCAAGGCACCGCCGCCGGGCTCGTCAACACGGCGCGCATGGTGGGCGCGACCCTGGGCATCGCCGTTCTGGGCGCGCTCTTCGCCGCCAGCGCCGGCCAGGGCGCGTCGGGCGCGCCGGCAATCGCCGCCGGATTGCGCTTGGCGCTCGCGGTCGGCGGCGCGGGCGAGCTTCTGGGCGCGGTGATCGCCTGGAATCTGATCCGAAGCTAACCGAAAGACCTGAATACTAAAGTTCTTGCCTAACTGTCCGCCCCGTGATACTTAACCTCATGCTTAACCAATCACCCGAGCTCGACCGCCTGTTCCACGCGCTCGCCGACCCGGCACGCCGTGCCATGATCGAGCGGCTGAGCCGCGGTCCGGCGCCGGTGAGCGAGCTGGCGCGGCCGCTACCCATGTCGCTGCCGGCGGCGATGCAGCATCTCGGCGTGCTCGAGGCGGCGGGGCTCGTGCGCTCGGAGAAGACCGGCCGCGTGCGCGTCTGCGCCATCGAGCCGCACGCGCTGAGCCAGGCCGAGCAATGGATCAATGCCCGGCGCAGCGAGTGGGAGCAGCGGCTCGATCGCCTGGGCGAGTATCTCGAAACGCTGAAGAAAGAGGGAGCGGCAGATGGCTCGGGAAAGTGAGAGGAAGACCGGCGCGGGCGTGCAACCGCCGCCGCTGAAGCTGTCGCGCGTTCTCCATGCGCCGCGCGAGACGGTGTTCCGGGCCTGGAGCTCGGCCGAGCATGTGAAGCGCTGGTTCTGCCCGGAAGGGTTCGCCATTCCCGAGGCGCGGGTCGAGCCGCAGGTCGGCGGCGCCTTCGAGGTCTGCATGCGCTCGCCGGCCGGCGAGGAGCATTGGATGCGCGGCCGCTTCGTCGAGATCGCGCCACCGAGCCGGCTGGTGATCGATGCGCTGGTCTCAGACAAGCGCGGCGCGCCGCTCTTCCGCGCCTATACCGAGGTCGAGTTTTCCGACGCGCTGGGCGGAACGCGGCTCGACGTGGTGCAGACCTATACCTTCGAGGACCCCGCGAGCGCGGGGCCGATGGTGGCGGGCGCGCCGGACGGCTGGCGCGGCACACTCGACAAGCTCGAGAAGGAGGTCGTGCGCATGCAAGGTGGCAAGGAGACCGGCATCCGCTCGGTCGTCCATGCAAGCTTCCAGCTGGAGCGAACCTATGACGCGCCGGTGGCGCTTCTCTGGCGGGCGCTGACCGATCCGGCGGCGAAGCAGAAATGGTTCGGCGGCTCGCCTGGCCGCTGGGAGTTGCTCGAGCGGCAGATGGATGTGCGCGCGGGCGGGCGCGAGCGGCTCAAGGGGCGCTGGGAAGGCGGCATCGTTTCCACCTTCGACGCCCTCTATCACGACGTGATCGCGAACGAGCGGCTGGTCTACAGCTACGACATGTATCTCGACGACAAGAAGATCTCGGTCTCGCTCGCCACCATGCAGCTGAAAGCGCAGGGTGGAAAGACCGTGCTCAAAGTGACCGAGCAAGGCGCCTTCCTCGACGGCTATGACGACGCCGACTCGCGCGAGCGCGGCACCAGCCAGCTCCTCGATGCGCTGGGAGCGTCCCTGAAGAAATGAGCTCCGGGCTGCGCCGGCAGCCGCGCTTACCAGGTGCGCACGCGGCCGGTATCGACGTGGACGAAGTCGGAATGCGGGTAGTAGCCGACGCCGCCGCGCCTGAGCGACAGCGCGGCGGCGCGCACGTAGCGCAGATGGCGTCCGGGGACGCGGATGTCGATCGCCTGGCCCTGCATGTGCAGGCTGTTCTGCGCCACGCCGTCGGTAAGGCTTGCCAGCATGGCGTTGGTCTCTGGCGAGCGATAGCCGGAGATGACCGCGAAGGGCTGGCGCGTACCGAGCCGCAGATGGAGCGCTGCGAGCAGGTCGAGCAGCGCCGGGTCCATGGGGTGGATCTGATCGGTGCGGAAGTCGCGCAGCAGCCAGTTGATGTGCTGGATCGCCTCGGGCACGTAGCGGCCGTCCTCCCAGTAGACGGTGCTGAGCCGCTCGCCGGTATGAAGGTTGTCGAAGGCGAGCGCCCGCGGCCGCTTCAGAAGCGGTGCCGCCTCGGCGGGAAGAGCCAGTCCGCTGAATAGCGCGGCGCCGGCGATCCCGAGGAATCGCCGCCGATCCACCCCCCCACCCGACATCAACACCCCCGCAACAGGCGCTTCCGCATCGCGTCCCACCCGATGGCTAATAGAACACCGTATGGTTAACGACGCAACCCAGGATGTCGCCCAAAAACGTTACGGAAGTGTTACGACGCGGTTTACTTCGCGGCGGTTTTGGTCGGGTGCGGGGGCGAAGGCAGGATGTGCGGGACCAGCAGGGGAGCCGGCGGGACAATGCCGAGGCGCTCCTCGGCATCGCGGACCTGGACCGCCGCGGCGAGCCGGTCGTCGCGGCCATAGACATCGTCGCGGAACTCGACGGAGCCGTCGGTGTCGACGAAGGCCGTCCAGTAGAGCAGATAGACCGGGATGCCATGCGCCAGCGGCACGCGGCGCGTGTCGCCCTCGGCGATGGCGCCATCAATATCCTGCAGCGTCCAGGTGGTCTTGCCGTCGCTCAGCACATAGACCGCGAGGTCGCGCGGGTCCTCGAGCCGGACGCAGCCATGGGAGAGATCGCGCAGCACCCGGCCGAACAGCGGGTGGCTCGGCGTGTCGTGCAGGTAGACGTCGTAGATGTTCGGCACCTCGAATTTGATGCGGCCCAGCGCATTGTCCGGCCCCGGAAGCTGCTGCAGCGCCGAGCGACCGGGCGCGCCGACATAGACGTAGTGATTGCGCGCCAGATAATGCGGGTCGCGCTTGGCCTTGGGCAGGATCTCCTTGCGCGCAATCGAATCCGGAATCCGCCAGGGCGGATTGAACAGCACCGCGCTCATCCAGGCGCGCAGCACCGGGGTCGGGTGATCAGCGGCGCCGACGATGGCGCGCATGGTGAGGCCGGGCTCGTCATGGGCAATGACGGTGAGCCAGGCAGCCGGCACATTCACCTCGATGCGGCTGCCGGGCCAGCGATGCGGCGTCTCGCGCCAGCGCTCGAGATTGTCGCGGATCTGCTCGATGCGCGCCGAGACCGACACGTTGAGCGCCACATAGGTCGCATGCCAGACCCTGCCATCGACGGCGATGCCGTGCTGCGCCTGGAAGCGCCGCACCGCGGCGTCGAGCGCGTCGTCGAAATCGGCGCCGGCGGCGGCATCGGCGGAAAGATATCCCTCGGCCGCCAGGCGGCGGCGCAGCCGCTCGACCGCCGGACCGCTGTCGCCGAGCTGGAGCTTGCCGGTCTCGGGAAGCCGCTTCCAGCCGCCGGCCGCGGCCATCGCGCGGTACTGCGCGAGCGCCTCGACGAGGCCCTGATAGCCGGCCTCGGGAGGCGCGAGACGCGCGAGCACCCGCGCCGGATCGCCCTGCGCCGCGGCATCGAGCGCCGCGGCCGGATCGAAGAGCGGTACCGGCAGCGACCAGTCGGTCTCGAGCGTGGCCGAGTTGACGAGACCATGCGCCAGCACGCCGGCATAGCGCAGGAAGGTATCGGTCAGCAGCAGCTCGCGCTGATCGGGGGGTGCCTTCGGCACGGCGAACATGGCAGGGTCGATACCCTGGAGGGCCGCGCCGGCGATCGCCTCTTGCAGCGCCGCCTGTCGCCCGGCATCCCAGATCGGTTCATCCTGCCGCGCAGTATAGAGCTGCTCCAGCAATCCCCGGTCGAGCGTCCGCCCGGCAACCTGCAATTCGCCCTCGCCGTCGAGCAGCGACTTGATTCCCGCGGCGGTGGCCGGTTCCGGCGCCGCCGCGCGCACAACCGGCAGCCCGGCGGCCAGGAGAAGCGCCGCCAGCAAGGGAGGGGCAAGGACAGTGCGAAGCATGTGTGCAGCGCAGTATACAACCTTTGCCCCAAATATGCTCCGGTTCCGATTAACGACTGGTTCACGACCGCCTGATCCGGTGATCACAACCGGCGTCAAGCGGTCGCAGCCGGCCCCGGCGCCTACCCCCAGACTTCGGCGGCGGTCTCGACGATGAGGCGGAGCTTGGCCTTTTCTTCCTCGAGAGTGAGGGCGTTGCCCTCGACGGTGGAAGAGAACCCGCATTGCGGGCTGAGGCAGAGCTGGTCGAGCGGCACGTATTTGGCCGCCTGGTCGATGCGGCGCTTCAGATCGTCCTTCTTCTCGAGCGCGCCTTTTTTGGTCGTGACCAGCCCCAGCACCACCATCTTGCCTTTGGGCACGAAGCGCAGCGGCTCGAACCCGCCGGATCGGGCATCGTCATATTCGAGGAAGAACCCGTCGACCTGGAGCTGGCCGAAGAGCGCCTCGGCGACATGGTCGTAGCCGCCCGAGGCCACCCAGGAGGAGCGGAAATTGCCGCGGCACATATGGGTGCAGACGGTCATCCCCGCCGGCTTCTTGGCGAGCGCCGCGTTAATGAGGCGGATATAGGTCAGATGCTGGCTCTCGCCGGTGCCGCCGAGCTTGGTGATGTACTCGCGCTGCGCCGGGTCGTTGAGATAGGCGAGGCTGGTGTCGTCGAGCTGGAGATAGCTGCAGCCGAGCTTGCCGAGCGCGGCGATCTCGTCGGCGTAGACGCCGCCGAGATCCCGCCAGAAGCCCTCGAGATCGGGATAGAGCTTCTCGTCGATGGCGGCGCGGCCGCCGCGGTAATGCATCATGCTGGGCGAGGGGATGGTGAGCTTGGGCGTCGCCTTCGCCACCGATTTCAGATAGGCGAAGTCCTCGGCGAAGATCGGCTTGGCGAGGTTGAGCTTGCCGGTCACCCTGAGCGCCGCCGGAGTGAACTCGATATCGCCCTTCTCGTTGTGGAACCTGACCTTGAGATTGTCCTGCACCTTGGTGACGCCGCCCACCTGGTAGAGGAAATCCATGTGCCAGGAGCCGCGGCGGAATTCGCCGTCGGTGACCCCCTGGAGCCCGATCTCCTCCTCCATCCGCACCACGTCCTTGATCGCCTCGTCCTCGGCGTGGCGCAGCTCGGCGGCGGAGAGTCGCCCGGCCTTGGCGGCCTCGCGCGCATCGAGTAGCGATTTCGGGCGCAGCAGGCTGCCGACATGGTCGGCGCGGAAAGGCGGCTTCGTGCGGCGGGCCATGGCGTGTTCCTCCGTCATTTATGTGCGGTCCCGAGCGGTTTCTGGCGCCCGCGGCGGGCGAAATCCAGTATCGCCGCCGCACAGCGAAGAAACCCTCTCCCCGCAGGGGGAGGGGGAATCATCCGCGCTTCGCCCTCGCCTAGCCCTTCTTGCGCCGCGCCTCGTGCACCTGAAGGTTGGCGAGCGCGATGCGCAGCAACGGCACGTCGAGGCCGCGCTTCTCGGCGCGGCGGACAAGGTCGCCGATGATGTGGTCGCCCTCGGTGGCGCCGCCCGCCACGAGATCGCGCTGCATGGAAGCGCTGAAGGCGGAGCCGCGGGTGGTCAGCATCTTGCGCGTGCGCTCGACGGATTCGACACTCGGCGGATGCCCGTCGGCGGCGGCGACGCTGCGGCACTCGTCGAGCGCCTTCAGCACCAGCCATTCGCCGAGCGGAGCCGCCAGAATCTCGCCGACATTGGCGCGGGTGAGCGTGGTCGACGCCGCAAGCGAGGCAAGCATGACGAACTTGTCCCACATCGCCTGCATGATGTTGTCGTTGAGCGTCGCGTTGACCTTGGTGCGCGAGAAGGTCTGGGCGACCGCCTCGCAGCGCGCCGAGCGCTCGCCGCTGACTTCGCCGAAGGTGAGCCACTCCATGGTGCCGACATGGCGTATCTCGCCTTGCGGATCGAGCGTGACGCCGATGCCGCAGGCGCCGCCGAGCACGCGCTCGGCACCGAAGCGCCCCGAGAGAGCCGCCATGTGGTTGATGCCGTTGAGCAGCGGCAGGATGGCGCTGCGCGGGCCGACCGCCGGCACGATTGCCTCGGTCGCACTGTCGAGATCGTAGGCTTTGCAGGAGAGCAGCACGAGATCATAGGCCTCGCGCAACTGCTCGGCCTGCACGGTCTTCACCTTCTGCTCGATATCGCCGAGCGCGCTGCGCACCACCAGTCCGCGCTCCGCCAGCGCCTGCGCCCGGCGCGGCCGCACCAAGAAGGTGACGTCGGCGCCACCTTCCACCAGCCTGCCGCCGTAATAGCCGCCGATCGCGCCGGCGCCGAGCACCAGGATCCGCATCTCGCCCTCCTCACTCTCTCGCTGTCGCCGGCATGCTAGCGAAGCGGCGCACCAGCTCGCCACTGAGAAAATTTCCGGAGGCGGCGGGCGGCTCGTCTGTTAGCCTCAATGAGGGGAGATGCGCGATGCAGAATATCGAGATCAAAGGCGCAAAGGTTCCGGCGCTGGGGCTCGGCACCTGGCAGCTCAGCGGACGCGGCTGTATCGAGGCCGTGCACCACGCGCTCGATCTGGGGTATCGCCACATCGACACCGCGCAGATGTACGGCAACGAGACCGAGGTCGGCCGCGCGCTGCGCGACAGCGGCGTGCCGCGCCACGAGATCTTTCTCACCACCAAGGTGGCGCCAGGCAACCTTGCGGCGACGGCCGTGCGCCGCTCAGCCGAGGAGAGCCTGAAGCGCCTCGGCGTCGATCAGGTCGATCTGCTGCTCATCCATTGGCCGACCGGCGAGGCGCCGCTCGGCGAGACCTTGGGAGCGCTCGCGCGGCTGCGCCAGGAGGGCAAGACACGCTTCATCGGCGTCAGCAACTTCACCGTGAAGCTGCTCGACGAGACGATCCAGGCGCTGCACGCGGACATCCTCTGCAACCAGGTTGAATATCATCCCTTCCTGTCGCAGCGCGCCGTCATGGCAGCCGATACCCGCTACGGGCTGATGCTCACCGCCTATGCGCCGCTCGCGCGCGGCCAGGTGTCGCGCGACGCGGTGCTCGCCGGCATCGCCCGCAAGCATGGAAAGTCGCCGGCCCAGGTGACGTTGCGCTGGCTTCTCGACCAGAAGAACGTCGCGGCGATTCCGAAGGCGGCCAGCCGCGCCCATGCCGCCGCCAATATCGATATCTTCGATTTCGCGCTCGATCCCGAGGATCGCGCCGCGATCGACGAGCTGCGCGGCGACCAGCGCGTCGTCGATCCTGGCTGGGGCCCGACATGGGATCCGCCGTGAGGCTGCAGGAAGTACAGTGCGTCCTTCGACTGCTCGCTGCGCTCGCGCTCAGGATGAGGACAGTCCTTTGCGGTCCCTGAAGGGGCCACATCCGATGCTCCTCATCCTGAGCCTGTCGAAGGACGCTGGTTCACCTTGCAGCGAGAGCCCCAACAGCGTTCGTTACTTCTCGCCCTGAAGCTTCTCGACCAGCGAGGGCAGCACGCGGAGGTCGTAGCCTTTGACCGCCGCCTCGGCGACGAGCTTCAGCGCGCTCTCGCCGTCGAAGAGGGCCCGGCTCGCCGCCCACATCAGGTAGCAGCGTGTGCCGCTGCGGCAATGCGCCAGGATGGGGCCGGGACCGCGCAGCACCAGGCGCTGGAACTCCGCCACCTGCTGACGGGTGATGTTGCCCGTCACCACCGGCAGATAGCGGTATTCGAGACCCTGCTTCTTCGCCTCGGCCTCCGCCTCGGCGGCGCTGAGCTGGCCCGGCTCCTCGCCGTCCGGGCGATTGTTGATGATCATGCCGAAGCCCGCTTTGGCAAGCTCGGCGATGTCGCTCTTGCTGATCTGCTCAGCGACGCTGAGCGACGGCGTGATCTGCGTCGGCTGCATCCGGCACCTCCCTCATGGATGGGCTGTCATAGCACGCCGCCCGGGTGCGCGCATCCAGCCCTGGCTCAGCGCCGCGCGAAGCTGGCGAGAATTCTATCGACCTCGGAGATCTCGGCGAGCAGCGCCATGGCCTTGAGGCTCGCTTCGTGCAACGCAGGGCTTCCCGAGGAGCAGGCGTCCGCCGCCACGGTCACGGCGTAGCCGCGGTCCGACGCGCTGCGCACGGTGCTCTCGACCACATAGGTCGTCGAGATGCCGGCGATGACGAGCCGCTCCGCCCGGTGGAGCGCGAGCACGTCGGCGAGCGGCGAGCCGTGGAAGGCGTCGTTGCGCCGATGCGTCACCACAGTCTCGCCGGGCAGCGGGCCCAGCCCCGGATAGAACTCGGCGCCCCAGCTCCCGTCGACCAGCGCGCCCGAGGCGACGACGCGGCGCCAGATCTCGGCATTCTGCGCAACCTCGGCGTGGTTCGCGCTGAAGGCGATCCTGACCGAGACCACCGGCACATGCGCCGCGCGCGCGCCATCAAACAACCGCTTTGCCGCGGCGAGCACCGCCTGGCGCTCCGGGCTCCCCTCGGCGATGCCGATGCGGATGCGTCCATCGGCATGCGCCACTTCGTTCTGATAGTGGAGCGCGAGCAGGACGGTGGCGGCGCGCGGCTGGCTCACAGGAAGAGCTGCACCACTTCCATCGGCGCATCACAGTTGACGAGGTCGATGCGCTTCATGGCGATCTTGAAGCTGTTGCCGTCGCGCCGCAGCCAGTGGCGCACGCCGCCGCCGAAGAGCCGCTGCTCCTCCTTGCGGAACTCGAGGATATGCACCGTCGAGCGCACGACGAGATCGGCTTTGGGCTTCATCCCGCCATCGGCGCCGGCGCCGCCCTCGGGGTCGAGCATGACATTGCCGATGACATGACTCATCCGCGTCGGAAAATCCTGGCTATAGGCGTGCGGATGGGTGATGCGGATGATGCGCATTTCCATGCGCATGCGCTCCTCGGCATAAAGCGAGATGGTGTCCACGGGATCCTTCTGGCCCACCACCGAGGGCACCCAGTAGAAGCAGTCCTCGGTATAGAGCGCGAGCCAATCCTGCCAGCGTTTTTCGTCGAGCAGCAGCGCTTCGCGATAGAGGAACTGCTCGATGGTGCGGAGATCGACCGCGGCGAGATCGATGTCGGAGCCGGGCGAGGCCATCTCACGCCTCCGCGGTCATGTAGGAGAGCCAGGCGCGGTACTGGTTGCGCATCGGCAGCTCGCTGGTGCCGTTGGCTCTCGTCCATTCATTCTCCCGCCGCTCGCGCCCGGCATCGCGATGCAGGCTGACCCAGGGCGTCGCCTGCGCCACGAGCCCTTCCTGGACGCGGTTATAGGCCTCGTGATCGTCGGGCATGACGATCGAGCCCGGCGAGTTCACCACGTTGGAATAGATGAGGGTGTGCTTGTAGAACTCGTCCGGTGCACCCTTGAGGCGGAAGGCATAGACGTCCATCTGCGTCCGATCGACCGCGAGCGGCCGGATATTGCGGAGCTGCTGATAGCCCGACTGGATCGAGATATTGGGGTAGAAGATGGTGTTGTGGCGGTCGACGGCGAGGATCTCCTCGGTCCGCGCCTTCCCATAAGCCTTCTCCATCGCCGCGATATAGGCGAGATAGACGGGGTCGGTGCGACGCGGCGGGAAGATCCCGCCCATGAAGCTGTGGCCGCTGGCATGGGCTTGCAAGGTCAGCTTCTCCCAGAACTCGTAGGGAAAGCCGTTGTTGCGCGTGAAGCGCACCGGCAGCGGATCGGGCGCTCCTTCGCCGAGATGTTGTTGCGCCCAGAGCTTCCCGGCATCGACCGAGGATTCGTGGACGACCATGGGATGCATGGTGTCGTTGAGATTCTCGAGGAAGATCTTCCAATTGGCGCGGAAGACGACGCGGAAGCAGCCGCCGACCACCTCGAGCTCGCCCTGGGGCGAGCGGTCGACCATGTCGTCGATCGAGGAGCGTGCATCGCCGAGATAGTCAGCGAGGCTCGGCCCCTCCTGGGCCAAGCTCGCGAAGACGAAGCCACGATAGCTCTCGACGCGCGGCAGCTTCATCATGCCGTAGCGCGGATCGGCGAGATCGATCGCCGTGCCCTCATAGCCTCGCTGCATCGGAATGCCGCGCAGCGTGCCGTCGGTGCGGTAGGTCCAGCCGTGATAGCAGCAGCGGAAGAAGCGGACATTGCCCTCGCGATCGCCCACCACTTTGGCGCCGCGATGGCCGCAGCGATTATGGAGCACATAGACCTTGCCGTCGCTGTGCCGGCTTATCACCACCGGCTGTCGGCCGATGGTTGCGGCGACATAATCGCCCGGGTTCTTCACCTGGCTCTCATGCCCGACCCATATCCAGGCGCGGCCGAAGATGCGCTCCATCTCGATCTCGAAAAGGGCGGGATCGACATAGATGTCGCGATGAACGCGGTCGGCCTCGATCAGCGCGCGGATCGCCGCGGCGTCATAGGGCGCCATAGAGTTCCTCCCAGCCTCCGTTCTTGCCGGAATGCTAGCCCGGATTTCTTACACGGTCACGGGCCGCGTTGCGCGCAGTGCGCGAAAGGGATAGCGTAATCCGAGGCAAGGTCCAGAGCGCAGGGGACCGCGCGCGGCCCCGTCGCAATGCGTACTGTCGGAGGCAAGCATGAGCCCTCATCGCAGTGCCGCGGAAATTCGTGCCGGTCTCAATCATCCGATTGTCGATGCCGATGGCCACTGGGTCGAATACACCCCGGTCTTCGCCGAGCGCATGCGCAAGGTAGCAGGCGACAGGGCCGCAGATGGATTTCTCGTCGCGCAGCGGCGCATCCCGGATGCACTGCGCCTGACGCTCGCCGACCGCACGCAGCGCGGGATCGGCATGGAAGGCTACTGGACGCGCCAGTCCACCAACACCCGCGATCGCGCCACGGCGATGATGCCGCGCATGCTCTACGACCGGCTCGACGAGATCGGCATCGATTTCGCCATCATCTATCCGACCGGCGGCCTCAGCATCCCGCGCATCGCCGACGGTGAGACGCGGCGGGCCGTGATCCGCGGCTTCAACATCGTCACGGCGGAATTCTTCGCCGGGCTCGGCGACCGATTGACCCCCGCCGCGGTCATCCCGATGCATACGCCCGAAGAGGCGATCGCCGAGCTCGACTTTGCGACGCGGGAGCTCGGCGCGAAGGTTGCAATGTTCGGCAGCAGCATTGCCCGGCTGATGCCGGCGGCTCAAGGCATCGACCCGGCGCTCGGCCGTTTTGCCGTTACCTATGACCAGTTCGGGCTCGACAGCGCCTTCGACTACGACCCCGTCTGGCAGAGATGCCGCGAGCTCGGCATCGCGCCCACTTTTCACACTGGCGGCCGAAGCTTCGGGTTGCGCAATTCGCCCAGCAACTTCACCTATAATCATATCGGCCATTTCGCTGCCGCCGGCGAGGCCGTCGCCAAGGCGCTGTTCCTCGGCGGAGTGACGCGGCGCTTCCCCGATCTGCGCTTCGCCTTCCTCGAAGGCGGCGTCGGCTGGGGCTGCCAGCTCTTTTCCGATCTCATCGAGCATTGGGAGCGGCGCGGGCGCGACGGCATCGCCTATATGGACCCGGAGAAGCTCGACCGCGCGCTGCTGCGCAGCTTCGTCGAGAAATACGGCTATGAGGATATCGCCGCGGAACTCACGCGCCGCGATGGCTGGCCGAGCCTCGAGGAGGACCGGCTCACCGGCGGCGTGCCGGTGCTCGACGATTTCGCCGCTTGCGCCATCGCGCGCAAGGAGGACTGGATCGAGCTCTATGCCAGGCCGTTCTATTTCGGCTGCGAGGCCGACGACCGCATGAACGTGACGGCGTTCGGCCGCGCCAATCCCTTAGGCGCCCGGATCAACGCCATCTTCAGCTCCGATATCGGGCATTTCGACGTGCCGGACATGCTGCGTCCCTTGCCCGAGGCCTATGAGCTGGTGGAGGACGAGCTCATCACGCCGCAGGATTTCCGCGACTTCGCATTCGCCAATGCGGTGCGGCTCTGGGGCACGCAGAATCCACGCTTCTTCGAGGGCACCCTCGTCGCCGAGGCGGCCGCGGAGGTGCTGAGCGGCGCTCCCGCCCGCGCCGCCGCCGAATAGCCGCGCTCAACCGGCTTTCGCGCTCTCCGCCCAACGCTTCATCAGCGTGTTCGACGGCAGTTTCTCGTCGACCACCTTCTTCGCCGTCTCGATGCCGGCGGCGGGGACGAGCTTCGCATCGAGCAGCCCGATCTGCACCAGCACCGAGGCCTGATCCCAATAGATATGCTCGTGATAGAGCTTGTCGCCGCGGAAATTGATGATCGCCACCAACGGCACCTCGACATATTTCCCGGTCGGCTTGACCCCGGGCAGCATCCAGTCGATCTCGCGGTCATGGGTGAAGCAGAAAATCATCTCGTCGACCACGCGGTCGGCGCCGATGGTGCGCGAGATCGGAATGAGCCGCGTATCGGCCGGGTTCGCGTTGACGAAATGGTGCGTATAGAAGCGGCTCAGCTCCGTGGCGCCGACGCCGCCGGTCATGGTCGGCACGTGATTGACATAGGGCTCCGCCACCATGGTCGCCATGGTCGCCGGAACGTCGCGCGTGGCGAATTCGTGATAGCAATGCGCCTCCCAGAGCGCACTCAGATTGAACTGCGGCCCCAGCACCTTGCGGAAGAGCGCGATCGAGCGCGAATGCGCCATCATCGCCGCCGGCTTGTCGAAATTGCTGCCGCCCTTGCGCGAGAAAGCGTGGTCGACGCCGGGATAGACATAGAGCTCGATCTCCGGGCGTCCCTCGAAAGCGCGCTTGATCGCGTTCACCACCTCGGGCGGCGTCCATTTGTCCTTCTCGGCGATGTGCAGCACCATCGGGCAGGTGATCTTCGCGGCCTCGCCCAGCACGCCCTCGATGCCGACGCCGTAATAGGAGACCGCGCAATCGACCCCGAGCCGGGCCGCGGAGAGATAGGCGAGAAGCCCGCCGAGGCAGAAACCGATGGCGCCGATCTTGCCCTTGCATTGCGGGATCGCGCGCAGCGCGGCGATGGTGGCGCCGATATCTTCGACGGCCTTGTCGACGTCGAGCTTGGCGCGATAGGCAAAGGCCTGCTGGCGCTCCTCCTCGCTGAAGCCCAGCTCGATGCCGGGCTCGATCCGCCAGAAGAGGTCAGGCGCCAGCACGACATAACCTTCCTCGGCATAGTGGTCGGCGACGCCGCGGATATAGCCGTTGACGCCAAAAATCTCCTGCAGCAGCACGATGCCGGGCCCGCTGCCTTTCTCGGGTGCCGCGAGATAGGCCTTGAAGCTGCCGCCATCCTTCGCCTTCACCGCGACCCACCGACCCGCCATCACCGCCTCCCTTGGACCGTTTGGCGCAAGGCTACCGTTTCCGCCGGCGCTTGGGGAGTGGGTCGGAGCGCAGCGCCTGAGGGGTGCTGTGCTATGCTGGCGGCAGCAGCGCGCCAACGGCGGCCGCGCTCTCGCCTCGCACTCCGTCAATGAGGTAGAAGAAAAAAACTCTCATTGATGTACATCACTGACGTACCTCCCGCGGTGGGTCAGTCGAATGCGCCGCTCGTCACGCGCTCGACCCCTGCGGCGGCCATGCTCTGAAAGGCCGCCGCGAGCGAGCCGGCGAGGTCGATGCCGCGGCAGCCATCCTCGATCACCACGACCTCGAAGCCGAGACGGCGCGCATCGACCGCCGAATAGTGCACGCAGAAATCGGTGGCAAGCCCGGCCAGGAAGACGCGGGTGAAGCCACGATCGCGCAGATATCCCGCAAGTCCGGTCGGCGTCCGCCGGTCGTTCTCGTAGAAGGCCGAATAGGAATCGATCTCCCGTCGGAAGCCCTTGCGCACCACCAGCTCGGCGCGCGGCAGGCTGAGCCGCGGATGGAACGCCGCGCCCTTCGTCTCCTGCACGCAGTGATCCGGCCAGAGCGTCTGCGCCCCATAGGAGAACTCGACCGTGTCGAAGGGCTTGCGGCCGGGATGCGCGCTCGCGAAAGAGCGGTGGTCGCGCGGATGCCAATCCTGCGTCAGCACGATATGCGCGAAACCTTCGGCGAGCCGGTTCACCACCGGCACCACGTGATCGCCTCCGGGCACGGCGAGCGCGCCGCCCTGACAGAAATCGTTCTGCACATCGACGACCAGCAGCAGATCGCTCGCGCCGGGGACGCATCGGCTCGCTCCTTCTCGCGCGGCGAACGCTAGCATGCACGGCGGAAGGCTTCCAATGGCCCGGCCCGGCGCTTGCTTTCCCGGCGGCTTCACCGCAGCCTAGGCGGCGACAACCAAGGGGAGGAAGGAATGCCGTCCTGGCCTTATGTGAAAGGCGTGCAGGATCTCGGATCCGGTTGCTTCGCCTATCTGCAACCCGACGGCACCTGGGGCTGGAGCAATGCCGGCCTCGTCACCGACAGCGGCGAGAGCCTGCTGGTCGACACGCTCTTCGACCTCAAATGCACGCGCGAGATGCTGGCGGGATTTCGTGCCGCGGCGCCGGCCGCACAGCGCATCGGCACTCTGGTCAACACGCATTCGAACGGCGACCACACTTTCGGCAACCAGCTCGTCGCCGGCGCGGAGATCATCGCCTCCCGCGCCTGCGCCGAAGAGATGCGGCAGCGGCCACCCGAAGAGCTGGCGGCGATGATGCGCAATTGGCGTGCGCTGGGCCCGGGTCCCGCCTTCTTCCACGAGGTGATGGGAACGCGTTTCGATTTCGAGGGCATCGCGCTGACGCTTCCCACCCGCACCTTCGAGCGAGCGCTGACGCTGCATGTCGGCAGGAAGGAGGTGCGCCTGGTCGAGGTCGGGCCAGCGCATACCGGCGGCGACGTCATCGTCTATGTGCCGCAGGATCGCACCGTCTTCACCGGCGACATCCTCTTCGTCAACGGCCATCCCGTGCTCTGGGCCGGACCGGTGGCCAACTGGCTCAGGGCCTGCGAACTCATCCTCGGCTGGGACGTCGAGACGGTGGTGCCCGGCCACGGCCCGATCACCGACAAGTCCGGCGTGCGCGCGATGAAGCGCTATCTCGAATATATCCGCGACGAGGCGCGCAAGCGCTTCGATGCCGGCATGGGCTATGAGGAGGCGGCGCGCGACATCTCGCTCGCGCCCTTCGCCCAATGGACCGATCCGGAGCGGATCCTGGTCAACGTCCATGCGCTCTATCGCGAATTCGCGCAGGACCGGTCGCCGCCCGACGCCATGGCGCTCTTCGCGGCGATGGGACGCTATCACCACGAGCAGCGGCGCGGCGCCGCGCAATAAGGGAGATTGCAATGAAGCTCGTCACCTTTGAGAGCAGGGGTGCGCGGCACATCGGCGCGCTGCTTCCCGGGGAAAGCGAGGTGGTCGATTTCACCGCCAGCGATCCGGCGCCCTGGTTTCGCGACATGCTGTCGCTGATCGACGGCGGCGAGCCGGCGCTCGAGCGCGCGCGCGAGCTGCTGCGCGTCGCGCCGCAGCGCGTGCCGCTCACCGCCCTGCGGCTCCTCGCACCGGTACCGGAACCGCGGCAGATGCGCGACTTCCTGGTGTTCGAGCAGCATATCCGCAACGCGCGCGCGATCACCCCCACCTTCCGCGGCGGCGAGCGTCTCGACCCCGCCAAGGTCGAGGTGCCCAAGGTCTGGTACGAGCAGCCGATCTATTACAAGTGCAACCGGTTCAGCGTCATTGGCACTGGCACGGACGTTCTCTGGCCGCGCTATTGCCAGAAGCTCGACTACGAGCTCGAATTCGGCATCTTCCTCGGCAAGACCGGCAAGAACATCGCCCGCGAGGCGGCGCGCGGCTACATCTTCGGCTTTTGCATCTTCAATGACGTCAGCGCCCGCGACGCGCAGATGCGTGAGATGCAGGGACAGCTCGGGCCGGCCAAGGGCAAGGATTTCGACACCGGCAATATCCTCGGGCCGTGGCTGGTGACCGCCGACGAGGTCGCTGATCCCTACAGCCTCACCATGGTGGCGCGGATCAATGGCGAGGAATGGTCGCGCGGCAACAGCGGCAGGATGCAGCATAAATTCGAGGACATGATCGCTCATGTCTCGAAGGACGAGACGCTCCACGCGGGCGAATTCTTCGGCTCCGGCACGGTCGGCTTTGGCTGCGGCCTGGAGCAGGGGCGCTTCCTGAAGCCGGGCGACACCGTTGAGCTCGAGGTCGAAGGCCTCGGCACGTTGCGCAATCGCGTCGTGGCGCAGGGCTGACGCCCGGCGCAGCCGCCCACCCACTGTTGTCGCGAGGCCGTGGGTTGAGCGCCGCCGTTTGCCAAGGGAGCATTGCGGAGATCCCATGGCAGACCACCCTTCTCTGACGGCGCGCCGCGTCCTCGTCGGCGCCGCGCTCACCGCGGTCGGCGGCTTCGTCGATTGCTTCAGCTATCTCGCCTTGCGCAACGTCTATGCCGCTACGATGAGCGGCAATACCGTGGCGATCGCGGTGCACGCCGGGATCGGCGAAAGCGCTCCCGCCCTCCTTCACGCATACACGGTCGGCGTCTTCGTCGCCGGACTGCTGCTGAGCGCGATTGCCATCGAAGCGGCACTCCGCCGCGGCATTCGCCATGTGCTGGCGCTGGCGCTCGCCATCGAGATCGCTTGCCTGGCGGCGCTGGCGCTCTGGGGTGCGCCGCTGCTTGCTGCCGGGGCGGAAGGGACGGCGAGCCATCCTCGCTGGCCACTCTATGCGCTGCTCGCGCTCGCCGCCATCGCCATGGGAACCCAGAACACGTCGCTGCGCATGGCCGGCATCCTCGCCATCTTCACCACGCATGTGACGGGAACGCTCACGCATTTCGGCGAGCAGTTCGCCAATTTCCTGTTCGTGCGCCGGCGTGAGAACTCTCGCGCGATGCTGGCGCATGCCTGTTTTTCCGCCACGCTCTGGCTCGCTTTTCTCCTCGGCGCACTTGCCGCCAGTGAGTTGCTGCCGCTCTGGGGAGCAGCAAAGGAACTTGCCCTGCCAATCAGCGTCCTCGTTCTGGTCATCGCCGCCGATATCAGACGGCCCTTCGCTGAACCGCGCCGCGCGCCGATCACCTAATGCGCGCGCCGGGGCGCCAGAGCAATCGCCAAGCCAAGCGCCACCGCACCGAGCAGCGCCGCGCCGGCGAGCGCCGGCAGTCGAGGCGGCGCCTCGATCTGCGTATGGCCATGCTCCGGATACTGGCCGGCAGGCGGCCCAGACTCACCCTTGCGAAAACCCTCGACGAGCCCGTCGATGACGTCGGAATCGGTTGCGGTCATGGTGTCGCCCAGATCCGGTAGATGTCGTTCAGCGGCAGCGCCTGCTTACGGATCCCCCGAGCGCCAGTGTTGGCTCTACCCGCTCTCGATGTTCCCTGTCCGTTGATTTGGAATCGTGGCGAAGTCCTGAAAGTTCAAGATTCAACTCAGAGAGCAGCGCCTTGGCACCCACAGGACAGTCGCGACGAATGGTTTCACGCTCGTCCGCTTTTCGACTCAGCCGGCAATGACCCCGCGCGCGCTAATTTCACTGCGGATTCCGGATGAGCGAGCGCTTCCCGGAGCATTGTCGTTCTCCATCTTGGTTGACATCCGGCTTCTCATTCAAATCGTCCCATGTCGTGTCCATCGTTGGTCTTATGTTCGGTCCTAGCTGCGGCACTTGCCGGGGCGGTTCCGAGTATTCCTGCACTCGCCGCAACCGCCCCCGGCACACCGGCTCAGACCTTTGCGCAGCCGGCCAATGCGGCCCTGCATGAAAACGCCGTCGAAATCCACGATTTCGAGCAAGTGCCGATCTCGCTGCGCCAGGCGATTACGACGGCCGAGGCCGCGTCGCGCGCAAAGGCGGTCGACGCACGCTTCGCCGTCGAGAACGGCGCGCCGTTTTACGACATCAAGACTTTTGGCAACGGTGCGCTTTGGGAAGGCCGGATAGACGCCCGCACCGGTCAGATACTCGGCACTCCGCTCACTACACCGCAAGCCCGGCTCAGCGATGGACAGCTGACGCAACTTCACTGGCTCGAAGACACGGGCGCCATGCCCTTGCGACGCGCCGTAGCGATCGCCGAGCAACAGGGCGGCGGAAAGGCGATTAACAGCGTGGCGATCTCGCATCAGGGCAAGCTCGCCTATGCCACCGAGCTGGTGAAGAACGGCACGCTCGAGCGGATAAGCATCGACCCCCAGAACGGCCGGATCCTTGCCCGCCGCGCGATTCGCCCGGGTGGAACTGAAATGGGATCGGGCAGCTCTCTGCCGCCCGCGCCGACCGCCACGCTGCCGAACGGCGACAGCACCGACAAGAGCCTCGGCGTTGCGCCGCCCGGTGCTTCGCTCGAGAACAGCCCGCCGAAGTAGCAGCGGGCGCCGCGCTCAGAAACCCGCGGGATCGAGCGGGTGCAGATCGAAGCCCGCCTTGCGCGCGATCTTCCGTGCCGCCTCGACGGGTGGCAACGCCTTGTCCCAGGTGAGCGCGTCGAAGCGATAGCCGTTGATCGCATCGGCCTCCGACGAGACGAGCCAGAGCAGCGGCGCCACCATCTCATCCGGCTCGACGAAGCGCGGCAGGCGCCCGGCGCGGCTTGCGGCGCTCGCCTCCGCCGCCATGCCGGGAGTATGTGCGCCGGCACCCGGGTTGAGGATGTTGACCGTGACGCCGGTCCCGGCCATCTCCTGCGCCCAAATCTCGGTCGCTATCTCGAGCGCCGCCTTGGACGCACCATAGGGACCGGAAGTCGGACGGTTCATCGTGTCGAGCTTGGTCGTGACGTTGATGATGCGGCCCCAGCCTTGCTTTGCCAGCAGCGGCGCCGCGCGGCGTGCCATCTGATCGGCCGCGACGTAGTTGGTATCCATGACGTTCTGCACGATCTCGTCCTTGAGCTCCCAGAATTTGGGCTTCTGCGGACGCCGATAGAGGTCGGGCCAGATATACGTGAAGGTGAGGCCGGCATTGTTGATCAGGATGTGCAGGCGGCCGAAACGCGACAGCGCCGCCGCGACGGCGCGGTCGCACTCGGCCGGCCGGCGCAGATCCGCCACCAGCGGGACCAGGTTCTCGCCGAGCGGCGAGCCGGCGATCTCCCGGCTCATCCGCTCGGCATCGTCGGCGATGTGGCCGACCGCCAGCACCTGACCACCGCTGCGCGCCAGCGCGAGCGCCATGGCCCGGCCGAGCCCGCTAAGCCCGCCGGTGACGATCGCCGCGCGTCCGATCACCGCCTGCCTCCGCTGCCTAGTGCTTGGCGCTGGAATAGGGGTATTCGAGCTTCCCCGATTTCAGCTCCGGCGGATAGAGGATGACCTGGTGGCCGGGCTCGCTGAACTGCTTCATCCCGTGGCCCTGGATGTTCTGGTATTGGATGGTGATGATGCGCGGCTTCGCCCATTCGCCGTCCGGACCGAACTTGATGTCGCCGACGACCGTCTTGAAGGTCGCTTTGTGGATGTAATCGGCGAGCTTGTCCTGATCGAGACTGCCGACCGCGGTGACCGCCTCCTGCAGCACCTGCATCGTCGCATAGGTGAAGGGCGGCACGTAATAGCCCAAGGGATCGACGCCGGCAGCGCCCGCTTTCGCCTGGTATTTCTTGATGAACTCGTCAGTGCCCGGGAAGTGCATGGTGGGTTCGTGCACGAAGAGCTCATAGCAGACGATGCCGTTGAGCTGGGGCCCGAGCTGCATCTTGATCGTGCCGGTTTGGAGGCCGACCATCGGACCGCCGAAGATCTTCGCCTTGAGCCCGACCTCCTGTGCGGCGCGAAGGAAGCCCGCGGTATCTGCAGGGTATGAGGCCACCATGATGATGTCGGGATTGGTGGCGTTGATCGACTGCACGATCGGCGTGAAGTCGACAGTATTGGGCGGATAGGTCCGGTCGTAGACGGTCTTGAGGCCGAGGCGCTTGATCTGCGTGCGCGCACCTTCGAGCGCGCCTTTGGAGAATTCCGCATCGGCGCCGACGATAGCCACCGTCTTCGGCTTCGGATTGATCGTCATCGCGGTCTCGAAGAAGCCGCGCGTCAGCGAATCGCGTCCGTCGGGGCCGTAGGGCATGGTCTGGAAGAAACGCTTGTAGTGGAAGTGGTCGTTGACCGCGAGCGCCAAGGTCACCATCACGACCTTGTTATGCTCCATGATCGTCGGCAGGGCCGGCGTCGTGATGTTGGTGCCCTGCGCGAAGAGCAGATCTACGTGATCGACGTCGAGCAGCTTGGCATAGATGCCGGGCACCAGGGCCGGGTTGCTCTGATCGTCGTAATAGACGAGCTCGACCTTGCGCCCGAGCAGCCCGCCATGACTGTTGACGTCATTGGCCCAAATCTGTTGTGTCACAAGCGCTTGCTTGCCGTAGCCGGCAAGGCCGCCGGTGAGCTCGGCGGAGAAACCGACCTTGATCGGATCAGCGGCCTGTGCCGGCGATACCGCAGCGGCGGCGAGCACGACAAGCGGCACGAGCCGCAACCAGTGCTTGGCTCTCAAACGAAGCATCAGACTTTCCCTCCCTCTTGATCTCGGCATGTGCCGCCCCCGGACGGAGGCGTCGCCGGTTGCTTAAGGCCGCATCGCCGTCCTCACCGGGCCCGCTTCGCGCAGCTTGGCGGCAAGATTGGCGAATTCACACAAGAGCGGCCGCGTGTCGCGGGGATCGATGATCTCCTCGACCCCGAACGCCTCGGCCACTCGGAAGGGCGAGCGTACGCGATTCAGGCGCTCCTCGATGTCACGCCTCAGCGCCTCGGCGTCGGGCGCCGCTTCGAGGTCGGCGCGGTAGGCGGCTTCGATCCCGCCCTCGACTGGCAAAGAGCCCCAGTCGCCCGAAGGCCAGGCGTAGCGGTAGTGGAGCCGCGCGTGATTGGTATGCGCCGCACCGGCGACACCGAAGGCCTTGCGCACCAGGATCGAGCACCACGGCACCTGCGCCTGGTAGACCGCGGCAAGCGCGCGAGCGCCGTGGCGGATGGTTCCGGCCTTTTCGGCTTCGAGCCCGATGATGAAGCCCGGGATATCGACGAGATGCACCACCGGCAGGTGAAAGGTATTGGCGAGATCGACGAAGCGCGTGATCTTCTGCGACGCGGCAGCCGTCCAGCCGCCGCCATAGATGTAGGGGTCGCTCGCAAGCACGGCGACGGGCCAGCCGTCGAGCCGCGCCAGGCCGGTGATCGCCGACCCGCCGAATTTGCGCCCGATCTCGAAGAAGCTGTCGCGGTCGACGACGGCGCGCACGATGCGCCGCATGTCATAGACCTTGCGACGGTCCTGCGGCACCGCCTCGATCAGCCAGGGATCGCGGCGCTCGGCATCATCGGCGATCGCGCCGCGCAGCGGCAGCTCGTACACTGACGAAGGCAGGTAGGACAGAAACCGCCGCGCGCGCGCGAATGCCTCATCCTCGCTCGCGACCACATCATCGATCGCGCCGGCCCGGGCGTGGATCGCACTGCCGCCGAGCTCTTCCTTGGTGAGGTTCTGGCCGAGCCGCGCCACCACCGGCGGCCCGGCGATGAACATCTGCGAGATGCCTTCCACCATGAGCGAGTAATGAGCGGTCACGAGACGCGCAGCGCCGAGTCCTGCCACCGAGCCCAACCCCAGCGCCACCACCGGCACCGTGCCAAGATTGGCGACCACCAGATCCCAGGCCGGATTTGCCGGAACATAGGTGCGCCCCTCGGTTTCGAGCGTCTTCACCGAACCACCGCCGCCCGTCCCGTCCACCAGACGGATCAGTGGCAGGCGAAGCTCCAACGCCATCTGCTCGCCGATGATCTGCTTGCCGCGGATCGATGCGTCTGCGGCACCGCCGCGCACCGTGAAATCGTCGCCCCCCACCACCACCGGCCGGCCCTCGATAAGGCCACGCCCGACGACGAAATTCGCCGCCATGAAGCTGTCGAGGGTGCCGGCCGCGCCATACTGCGCCTTTCCGGCGATCGCGCCCACCTCGTGAAAGCTGCCGGGATCGAGAAGCCTGGCAATCCGCTCGCGTACAGTCAGCTTGCCGCCGTCATGCTGGCGTTTGACCTTCTCGGCTCCGCCCATTTGCCGCGCCAGCGCCTCCCGCCGGCGCAGCTCCTCGATGTCGCTTTCCCAGCCCATCGGTCCTTTTTCCTCTGGCGGGACAGGATGCTAGCAGCCTCGGGTGCGCTCGGCCATGGCTGTGAGGCTGACGCCCCGGTTATCCAGGCCGCCGACAATGCACGTAAAGCTTGGGATGATCGGGACGCACCGGACGTTTATAACCCTTGCCCGGTCAGGGCGCGTTGCGCCATGCTGATGTTCTAGCGCAGGTAGACTTTCGCTTCCTGCGCAAAACCGAAATCACGAGTGATGTTGCTTATGATGTTTTCTTCTTCGACGCGCAGGCTCGCTGCGCCCGCGCTTGCGGCCGCTGTGCTGACTTCCCTGGCCGGCTGTGCCGGTTCGCCTTCCACCGGCTCACAGGATGCCGATCTCGCGCTCATCCACGAGGTCATGGCGAAGGTGCGGGAAGGCTATGTCGAGCCGGTCACCGAAGACCGGCTGACCAAGGATAGCCTCAAAGGCATGCTCACCGGGCTCGATCCGCATTCTGACTATATGGACGAATCCGAATACCAGGAGATGCTGTCGGATAGCGAGGGCGAGTTTACCGGCATCGGCGCCGAACTGACGCGCGATGACAGCCACCCGAAGATCCTGTCGCCCATCGACGACACGCCGGCTGCGCTTGCGGGCATCAAGCCAGGCGATGTCATTCTGCGCATCGACGGCATCCCCACGGAGACGATGACGCTCAAGGATGCCGTCGACCGGTTGCGCGGGCCGGCGGGATCGACGGTGCGGATGACCATCCTGCGCACCGGCAAGCCGCCTTTCGACGTGACGCTGACACGGGCGGTGATCCGCGTCGCCTCCGTCAAATCGCATCTCGAGCCTGGCCATATCGGCTACATCCGCATCAGCACCTTCATGGAGAAGACACAGAGCGAGTTCGTCGACGCGCTTGAGCGGCTGAAGCGCCAATCCGGCGGCAAGCTTGACGGGCTGGTGCTCGACCTGCGCAACGATCCCGGCGGCCTGTTGGATAGCGCCGTCAATGTCTCGGGCGATTTCCTCGACGGCGGCACGGTAGTCTCGATCCGCGGCCGCTCGGAGGGCGAGGACGAGACCTTCGATGCGCGCCCCGACGGCGACCGGCTGCACGGCGTTCCGGTGGTCGTGCTAATCAACAGCGCCTCCGCTTCCGCTTCCGAGATCGTCGCCGGCGCCCTGCAGGACCGCCATCGCGCCACCGTCCTCGGTACGCGCAGCTTCGGCAAGGGCTCGGTGCAGACCATCATCCCGCTCGACGGTCACGGTGCGCTGCGGCTGACCACCGCGCGCTACTACACACCGTCCGGACGCTCGATCCAGGGCGAAGGCATAACGCCCGATCAGGTCGTCCTGCCGCCAAAGAACGAGCAGGTGGTCGACGCTACCGTCGTGCATGAGAACAACCTGCCGGGCGCGCTCAAGAATACCGGACCCGAAGACAGCGACACCGGCCGGAAGACCACCGCCCTCTCGCCAGCCTCGCAGAAAGAGGAAGCGAGCGAGGACGTGGCCATCGATCCGGCGGTGATCGGCACATCCAAGGATTACCAGCTCCAGATCGCAGTGAAGCAGCTGAAGGAGATGGTCGCGCGCGGCGGTCCGGCCGGCCGGACCTGACCCGGGCTCAGGCGAACGGCCGCTCTGTCCACCAGGGGAAGAACCCCGGCATGTCCCGGCTAACCTGCTGGGTGAAGTGCGGCTTCCGCTTTTCCAGGAACGAGGCAACGCCTTCATAGGCGTCCGGCGAGCGTCCCATCGCCTGTATACCGCGCGAATCGATCTTGTGCGCCTCCATCGGATGGTCGGCGCCGAGCATGCGCCAGAGCATCTGCCGCGCCATGGCCGCCGACACTGCAGAGGTGTTCTCGGCAATCTCGCGCGCGACGGCGCGCGCCGCAGGGAGCAACTCCGGCAACGGCAGCACCGCCTTGACGAGCCCGCCCGCCCGCGCCTCCTCGGCGCCGAAGACACGGCCGGTCAGCACCCAATCGAGCGCCTGCTGAATGCCGACGAGACGCGGCAGAAACCAGCTGCTGCACGCTTCCGGAACCACGCCACGCCGGGTGAAGACGAAGCCGAAGCGCGCGCCATCGGCGGCGAGACGCATGTCCATCGGCAATTGCATGGTGGCGCCGACGCCGACCGCCGGGCCGTTGACCGCCGCGATCACCGGTTTGCGGCACTCGAAGATGCGCAGACTGACCGTGCCGCCACCGTCGCGGCGCTGCTCTTCCGCGGCAATCGCGCCCCGCGCCGCGTAGTCGAAGGTCTTGGCGCCGGCGGAAAGGTCGGCGCCGGCGCAAAAGGCGCGGCCGGCGCCGGTGACGATGACCGCGCGGACCGCATCATCGGCATCGATGCGGTCGAAGGCGTCCAGCAGCTCCAGCCGCATGGTGTTGGTGAAGGCGTTGAGCTTCTCCGGACGATTGAGGGTGATGGTGGCGATCCCGTCGTCGACCGCGTAGAGGATCTCGCTGAACATTGCTGTCTTTCGTCCTTCCCGGCGTTGCCACCAGGCGCCGCGGTCAGACGATCGCGATGCTCGGCGCTCCGCCCTCTTTCCAGATATTGAAGACGGCATCCCACTCGGCAATCTGCCGGCTGCGCATGCGCCAGAACTCCCTGCCGCGGCCACGCACGCCTTCCCATGAGGTGTCCCAATCGTTGCCTATGAGATCGCTCATCACCATGCGCAGATTTCTCGAGACGTTAGCGGCGCTGCCGCGCGAAGCGGGCACGGAGGAGGCGCTCGATCGCGGCGCGATCGCGCATCTCCGGGAAATCGCCGAAGCGAGCGACCGCGTCTTCGGTAAAGCCGGTGACGATGCTGGCGATATCAGCGCGCGCGAACCGCGCTTCGACGTCCTTCACGATGTCGGCCGCGATCGCGAGCGTCAGCGCGTCGCCTGATTGCGTCGCCGCCATCCTGCCCTCCCCGCTCGATTCGACCGCGGCTCAGTCTTCCTCGGCGAGCACCTCGCTTGCATGCTCGTGCTCGGCGAGCCGCTCCTCGCAGCGCTCGGCCAGCTCGACGAGCTCCGCCGCTTCGCTGCCGCTCGTCTCCTCGGCGGCGCGGCGGCACCGCTCCGCCATTTGGCGCAGATAGACGATGCTTCCTGAACGGCCGATCATGTGCCCCCAGCCTCCGGCGAGCGCCTTTTTCTGCCTGTGGATAAGTTTCTGCTGACGCGAAGTTCTCGCCGTCTCACTCATAGCCGTGCCGCCGAGGGTTGTCCATCGGCCCTCCGGCGGGGCAATATCCAGCCGCCGAAACCGCGTTGCCCCTGCCGCAACATGGATGCGCCTATACCTTCGATTTCCATGCCGGTCCGAGCGCTGCTGCTTGGCGAGCGCCTCGATACGCGCGGGCTGGAGCGCGACGACACCATCGCCACCAACCCGCTGACGCTGCGCATCGGCCGCAACGGCATCGCTTTTCTCTTCCGCTACGGTGTCGCCGTCTTCGCCGGATTGTCGGCGATCGAGGAGGACGAGGTCGTGCGCTCGCTGCGCCCGCGCATCAGCGAGCCGGCGGCTGCGCCGGAGACCGATCAGCTCCAGATCCTGATCAGGCCCGGTGGCGAGGATCAGGTCGATCCCTCGGGCGCCATCCTGCTCCGGGAAGCGTCCGCAGAGCGGCTGCAGATCGTCGCCAATGTGCTGTCGAAGAGTCTAATCCTATCTCATTACGAGGCCCGCATCGCCAATGCTTTCGATCAGATCGAGCCGCTGGCCGAGCGGCTACAGAGGACTGGCCGCAGCGGCTACCAGGCGCGGCAGCTGTTGCAGCAAATCGGTCGGGTACTGCTGACCCAGCAGCGCATGGTCGGACGCGCGGAGATGGAGGAGAAGCCCGACGTGCTCTGGGATCACCCGGAGCTCGAGCGGCTTTACGCGCGGCTCGAGGACGAATATGAACTCGCCGAGCGCAGCCGCGCCCTGGAGGCCAAGCTTGTGCTGGTCAGCGATACCGTCGGCACGGTGCTCGACCTCGTGCAAAACCAGCGCGCCGTAAGGCTCGAATGGTACATCATCGGACTGATCGTCATCGAGATTCTGCTCAGCGTCGCGGACATGATGCTGCGGCTGCGCGGCGCAGGCTAAGGCCAGACATCACCCCCGACCAGCCGTCCTGCGGTCGACATCGGCAGGCGCAGCGCCCGGACGATAGCCGAAGGAGTAGACACGCCGCTGATGGCGGCGGTCGGCATCGGCGTGTGGACCGAGATCCCACAGCTCCAGCGTGTACCACCAGCTCGCCTTGGGCTGCTGCGGTCCGGCAATCGGCGCGAGGTTGAGGACAACGTAGCTGCCGCCGATGCGCAGCAGCTCACTCGCATGATCATTGCTGCCGATGGCGTTGTGCTTAGCGAGCCAGTCGCCATCTTCGGCTTGTGCCGTCGACAGCAGGCGGCAGCCCCGCGGCGCGACCGCTACATAGGTGCCGGGAATGAGCGCCGGGTGGTCGCTCTCTTGCGACGCAGCGCCGCGCCCGCGATCGGCCAGCACATAATGTTCGCCGCGGAACACCAATACCTCGTCGCTGCGTCGGCCGGAGACGGGGATCTCCAGTCGATAGACGGCAAAGCCGCGCGTTGCAGCATAAGGGCGATGCGCGACGGTGATGCCCAGCGGATCGAGCCCGCGGCAGCGCTTGCGCAGGCGCAGATAGCTCGGCATGTCAGGCTGGTCCGAGCGCTCGACCGGCTCGATCACGGTAAAATCGCCCTGCCGCAGCTTCGCCAGCAGGGGCGCGCAGTCGACGCCCTCGCCGCAGCCGCCCTCCGGCTTGAAGGCGCGGCCGTTCAGCAACTGAGCGATCGTTGCCTTGGCGTGATCGGCGTAGGCATGGGATGCTTGCGGGGCGGCATCGGCCACCGGCGTCAGCATCAACGCCGCGGCGAGCGCAAGAGCCGACCATGCCGGCCGCGCTCCGATCTTCTTCTTCATGCCGCTGGGGCGTCCCATCGGGCTCCTCTGGTCATCTCCGCGCCAGCGTCTCGGCCACGAGGGCACGGCAAGCGCCCGGCCGGCGGCGCACCGCCAAGTCGGCAGCAGCATGGCGGGCGCGGCGCCGTTCACAAAGCCGCCTCATTGTCGCACCGCGCGGACAATCACACCACCCGGGAAACCAATTCGATAGCGGCAAAAAGTGGCATTTGGGAGCAATCGCGGCGAATCCACGGGTTTTTGCCCGCGGCACAGGCGGCGGGCGAGCCTTTCGGCGGCGCCCCACCGGCGATCGGCATGGGACCCGGCTCGGTGCTTGTGCATGCGCTCCGCATTGCGATCGTCAGCGGTCGCTCGTATGGCAATTCCTCAGCCTCTACACCACGACCGCCATATACCTCTATCTTGATCGCGCAGCCTTGGCTTTGCACCACTGGCGGAGCTGGGGCCGTGGGCGCACGCGCACGGCAACCGAGCGCTACCGGAGATCCAGAACGGGCCCGCACCATGTCGAAGCACGATGACGACGAGAACGAGGGCGATGACCGCAGAACGCGGAGCCTGGCCGGGCTCGCGGCGATCCTGCTCCTTGCAGTGATCGCGCTTTATCTGATCGACCGGTTGCGGGGCGTGTCGGAGCTGCAGGACTGCTTCATGTCGGGACGGACCAATTGCGCACCGATCGACACCCGCTGACGGGGCTCGCCGCCCGCTGGCTGACGGCGGCAGGAGGGCGCGGCGGGCTTCAGCTTCGCGGCAGCAAGCCCGGCTGCAGCTTGCAGCCCTGCCGATACCGTCCTAAATCGCCGGCATGCCTCAGGTTGAGCGCCGCTTTCTCACCACCGTGTCGCACTATGTTGCGGGGCGGCTTCGTTATCCGCCGCCGCTCATTACCGCCGTCGCCGATGCGGTACGGCTCGAGCGCAGCGACCGGCTGCTCGATCTCGGCTGCGGTCCCGGCTTTCTTGCGATCGCTTTCGCGCCCCATGTCGCTGAGGTAGTGGCGATGGATCCCGAACCCGCCATGCTCGCCGCGGCCGAAGCAGCGGCGCAGGGTGCGAAGGGACGCTTTAGCTTCGTGCTCGGCGGCTCGGAGCAGCTCGGGCCCGAGCTCGGGCGCTTCGCGCTCGTTACCATGGGGCGCTCCTTCCACTGGATGGACCGACCGCGGACGCTTGCCACGCTCGACCGCATGATCAAGCCCACGGGCGGCGTCGCGCTGTTCGTGGATCGCCAACCCGACGCGCCGGAGAATGCCTGGCACAAGGCATGGCGCGCGACGCGCGAACGCTTCGCTTTGCAGGAAGCGGCGCCGCGCCCAGCGGACGCGAAGGATCACGCATCGGTGCTGCGGCAGTCGGCCTTCAGCAACGTCCGCCGGCTCGCCGAACGCTATTGCCGACGGACGAGCGTGGACGAGCTGGTCGCACGCGCGCTCTCCACCTCCACGACTTCGCCGGCGGTGCTCGGCCAAGACCAGGCGCGATTCGAGCAGGAGATCCGCGCGGCCGTGGCACCCTTTGCAGAAAACGGCGCCGTCACCGAGCTCGTGGAGGCGGAGGCGCTGCTTGCCACCCGGCCGCCGACCGGTCAGCCGCCGAGATAGGCCTTCACCACCGACGCATCGGCGGCGAGTTCCGCCGGCGTGCCCGACATGACGATCTGTCCGTCGCGCAGGATGTAGGCGCGGTTCGCCACCGAAAAGCCGGAACTCAGGCTCTGCTCGGCGAGCAGTACGCTCATGCCCTGGCTCTGCAGCCTCGGCAGCATCCGGAAGATCGAGAGCACGACCTTGGGCGCGAGTCCGGCGGAGGGCTCGTCGAGCAGCAGCAGCCGCGGGTCGGTCATCAGCGCGCGGGCAA
The DNA here is from genome assembly GCA_035553515.1 of Allostellaceae bacterium. Taxonomy (GTDB): domain Bacteria; phylum Pseudomonadota; class Alphaproteobacteria; order ATCC43930; family CGMCC-115725; genus DAHUYF01. The sequence goes on from DATNDG010000073.1 coordinate 52,364, forward strand.
TCGCCACCATCATCTGCTCGCCGCCGGAAAGCGTGCCTGCCGCCTGACGCAGCCGCGCGGCAATTTCCGGGAACAGCCCCAGCACGCGCTCGCGCAGCTCGGCGCGACGCGACGCAGAGCAGAGGCGACCGCCGAGCTGGAGATGCTCGGCCACCGACATGCGCGGGAAGAGCTCGCGTCCGCTCGGCACATGGCCGATGCCGGCGCGCGCGACCAGGTGCGCCGGACGGCCGCCGATCGACTCACCGAAGAGGCGGACGCTGCCGGAACGCGGCGCGAGAATGCCGGCGATGGTCCGCAGCAGCGTCGTCTTTCCCGCGCCATTCGCGCCCAGCAGCATCGTGATGCCACCGGCCTCTATCTCGAGCGACACGCCATGCAGGATGGTCAAGGGACCGATGCCGGTGACGACGTTCTCGACGCTCAGCGCCGGAGCGGATGCCGGCTGCGTCGCCGGCGCAGCGACGCTCACAGCATCTCTCCGAGATAGGACTGGATGACGACGGGATCGCGCAGCACCGCCTCCGGCGTGCCTTCGGCGATCTTCTTGCCCTGGTCGAGCACGATCATCCGGTCAGAAAGATCGGCGATGGCGGAAATCACGTGCTCGACGCCGGCGACGGCCGCGATGCCGAACTCCTTCATCCGCCGCAGCACTGCGCGGATTTCCTCGTGCTCCTCATGCGTCATGCCCGCCATGACCTCGTCGAGCAAGATGAGCGTCGGATCGAGGGCCAGCGCTCGCGCCAGCTCGAGACGGCGCTGGCGACCGGGTGTCAGGCTTTCGGCGGGCTCGAGCCAGAACGCGTCGAGCCCCACCGTCTCCAGCGCCCAGGCGGCTTGCTCGACCGCCCGATTGGCGCGCCGTCCGTTGCCGGCCGCGAGCAGCACATTCTCCCACACGGTCATGGAATCCATGAGGCGCGGGATCTGAAACGTGCGCGCGATGCCGCGGCGCGCGCGCTCATAGGCGGGGATCGGCGCGACCGGCGCACCCTCATAGAGCACCTCGCCATCGCTGGGCGGGACGAAGCCGGTGATCGCATTGAAGAGCGTCGTCTTACCGGCACCATTCGCCCCGATGATGCTGACCGTTTCGCCGCGCCGCACGCTGAGCGAGATCCCGTCGAGCGCCACCACGCCGCCGAAGCGGACGGTGAGGTTCTTCACCTCGAGCACGGCGGTCGCCGCTCCCGCAGCGCCTTGTGGCGCGGCTTTGGGCCGCTCGACGCGCGGAAACTGCGGTGGCGCGAGCACCGGGCGGCGGCGCAGCCAGCCGAAGCGATTGGCGATGCCGACGATGCCGCCCGGGAAGGTCAGCACCACGGCCATGACGAGCGCGCCATAAAGCGCAAGTTGGAGGTCCGGCACATATGCCCAGAGCTCCTCGCCCACCAGCATCAGTACGAGCCCCCCGAGCGCGGGGCCCCACAGCGTGCCTATGCCGCCGAACAACGTGAAAACCACCACCTGCAGGTCGATCGTCGGATCGAAGACGCTCGGCGGATCGATGTAGCTGCGGTTCCAGGCGACGAGCCCGCCGACCGTTGCCGGCACCAGCGCGCTCAGTACAAAGCTCACCACCTTGACCCGCACCGCCGGCACGCCAAGCGCCACCGACGCACCCTCGTCGTCGCGCACCCCCATCGCGGCGAGCCCCCATTGCGAGCGCGAGAAGTAGGCGTTAAGGCCGAAGCCGACCAGCGCCGCTACGGCCATGCAGAGATAGATCGGCAGCGGCGTCAGTTGCGCCGGAAGAGTGAGACCCACCGCGCCGCCGATGAAGGGGATGTTCTGCGCCAGCACGCCGAGGATGCGCGCGAGACCCAGCATCCCGAGCGCAAACATGATGCCGCGCAGGCGTAGCATCACCGTGCCCAAGGCCAGCGCGCAGACGCCGCTGACGATGGCCGCGACAAGGATGGCGAGGTACCACGGCACGCCGGTGTGCAGGACGAGCACAGCAGTGGTGTAGGCACCGATACCGAAGAACGCGACTTGGCCGAAGGAGAGATAGCCGGTGAAGCCGCTGATCAGATTCCAGGAATAGGCGAGCGCGATCGAACTGAGAATGTCGGTCGCGAGCTGCAGCAGATAGGCCGAGGAGAAGACCGGCACCGTCGCCAGAACGAGGATTGCGAGCGCCAGTAAGCCCTGCGTCACCCCGCGCCGAAAGCGTGCTCCCTTGTCCTGCGCCACCGGGGCGGCGGGTTGGAACACGGCGTCGACCGGCCGTTCCTCGAGGCTCATCGCCGGTCGCTCCAAAGCGGCCGCCCGGACTTCCCTAGCCCTTGCGGCCGCACGATCATGAAGAAGATGAGCAGCAGATAGGGCACGACATATTCCGCGTCGCCGCCGAAATAGTATCCGACCACCGACTGAACGATGCCGAGCATCAGCGCGGCCAGCGCCGCGCCCTGATAGTCGCCGAGGCCGCCCAGCGCGACGATGACGAAGGCAAGAATGGTCAGCGTGTCAGCAGTCGGCGCCGCCAGCGGGATCACCAGGATCAGCAGCACGCCCGAGGTCGCGGCGAGCGCGCAGCCGATCGCGAAGGCGAAGGCGCGCATGCGGCGGACATCGATGCCGACGCTGAGCGCGCCGATCTGGTTCTGCGACGTGGCGAGCAGCGCCTTGCCGGATTCCGTGCGCCTCAGCCAGATCTGCAGCGCGCCCGAAATCGCTGCACCCAGCAGGCCCGATGCCACCAGCGCCTCGTTCACCGCGAGGCCGCCAATGCTCCAGGTGGTCTGCAGATCGGGAAGCGAGACGTATTGCGAGCCGAAGAGGTTGAGACCACCCTCCACCAGCACGTATGAAAGCCCGAACGTCACCATCAGACTCAGCAGCTCGAAGCGCTTGCCGGTATCGGAGAGCGGCTCGAGCAGCCAGCGCTGCAGAAGAAGCCCGATTGCCATCATGACCGCGAAGACCAGCGGCAGCAGAAGCAAAGGGTTCTGGTGAGTTGTCGTCGCGAACCAGAAGGTAAAGAGGCCAGCAAGGGTGATGATGGCGCCGTGCGCAAGATTGACGACGCCCATCACGCCGAAGACGAGGTTGAGCCCCTGGGCGAGAAGCAGATACATCCCGCCCAGGAGCACCCCGTTGATCAGCAACTGCAGAAAGATCACGAAGCGGAACCCCCTTGGACCGCCTCAGTGTGCGGTATACGGAATCTGCGGCTTCGCCTCCGCCAGATCCGCCGGCCAGATGAGCTTCCGGCCGTTATCCTGGATCTGGAACATGTATTGCTTGAACTGGGTGCCGATGCCGTTCGGGCCTGCCTTGAAGGTGCCCTGGACGGTTGCGACCGAGTTCTTCATCAGCCAGTCGCGAAGCTTGGTCTGATCGAGCGATTTCGTCGCCTCGACCGCCGCGCCAAGCGTCTCGATGGCAGAATATGTCGCGGCCGAATGATAGTCCGGATCTTCGTGGTACTTCGCCTTGTAGGCGGCGATGAACTCGGCATTGCCCTTCGTCTTCAGGCTCGGCCACCAAGTCGTGTTCGAAATGACGCGGTTCGCCAGTGGGCCGATCGCGCTGTTGAACTGCGCCTCGGCCGGGCCGATCGTCTCGGCGAGGAACTTCGGCGCGAAGCCCACGCGCTGCAGGGCCTGCGTGAGGCCGACCGCGTCGGGGTAATAGCTGCAGGCGACTACCACATCGGGATTGCTGTTCTTGATCGCGAGCGCGATGGACGAGAAATCGGGCTGCGGCAGGGCATAGGTCGTGTTGTAGACCACCGGCATGCCGAGTTTGTCCGCCTGCTCCTGACGCGCCTTGCCGCAAGCGAGCGAATAGGCCGACTGCAGGGCCAGTACCGCGACATTCTTGGCGCCGTGGCTCTTCGCCAGCGGCAACATGCCCTCGAGATAACCCGTCGAGGTGGCGATGCCCTGGATGTTCCAGAGGTTACCCTGGACAAAGATGTCGGGCAGCGAGGCGCCTGGGTCGATCATCACGTGCTGGTACTTGTTGGCGAGGGGCGCCACCGCCTGAGTGATGCCGCTCGAATAAGGCCCGATCACGAGATCGACCTTGTCTTCCGTGATAAGACGGGTGTAAAGCCGCACCGCCGTGCCGGGCTCGCTCTTGTCGTCGTAGTATTTGAGTTCGAGCTTGCGCCCGAGCCAGCCGCCATGCGCATTCGCCTCGGCGACGCCGAGCTCGAGCCCGCGCAGGTGATAGCCGGCATCGACCGCGAGAGCGCCGGTCTCCGACACGGAAGCGCCGATGACGATGGGACCTGCCGCGTTCGCTGCCGGAGCGGCGAAAATCGCGGTGGCCGCAAGGAGCGCCGCGACAATAGAAGACCGCTGCGCCAGTGATGTGCTTACTTTCATCCTCATTTCCTCCCTGGTGAGCCCGTCGATCCTGGTTTCAGCGGACCGCTTCGGCTCTTCTCGAATGGCGTTGACTACACCGCCATCCGCGAACGAGCAAGTCAAACCGGCCCGCCTGCTGTCCGAAGAGCCAATTCCGGCCGCAAGTCCGGCCAGCTGCTTGGCCCGATGGTGTTTGTTGTTGTCGGCGATTAGACGTGCCCCCGCCCACGCGTTCACGTGAATATTTTGTAATTTAGCGGGAAGGACGAACCGCGCAACCGGTCCGAAGACCACGTTAAAATCCACCGTTCCGGTGCTCCGGCCGGCTCATCTGTGAGGTCTGCAAAGCTTGAAAGGGGATGGAGCGGGTGAAGGGAATCGAACCCTCGTCGTAAGCTTGGGAAAGCTATAAAGCGGACGCCCACGGATGTCCGGAAACGCCAAAGAACGCTTGAGTCTCAGGCACTTCTCGCGCTACCATTCCTTGGCGTTCGAGAACGTTCCGCGACAGTTTTTCCGTATTTTTTCCGTACGGGTTCGACGGTTGCTCCCATGGCCAGAGCCGTTCGTGATTCCAGGATTGACAGCCGGTCGGCGCGCCAGCGCCTCAAGCCGCAGCCAGAGCCCTATTGGCGCAAGATCGCGCGCGGTCGCTACATCGGGTACCGCCGAGCGCGCGAGGGCGGCAGCTGGGTCGCGCGCTATCGAGACGACGCCGGGCGCCAGCATTACCGCAACTTCGGCTCCGCTGACGATGCGCTAGATGCGAATGGCGGCTCGGCGCTCAGCTTCGATCAGGCTCAGGAGCGCGCCCGTGAGTGGTTCTTGCAACTCGATCGCGAGGGCGCTGACGAGGCAAGCGGCGGCCGCTACACCGTCGCCGACTGCATGGCGGACTACTTAGGATGGGTGCAGGAGCATCGGAAGTCGCATAGACATCTGAAGACGTACACTGAGGCTTACATTCTGCCGCGGCTGGGCGCGATTGACACGTCGAAGCTAACCACACCCATGATCAGAAGGTGGCACCAGCAGCTCGCCGCCGAGCCGCCGCGCGCTCGGACCGGCAGAGGCAAGAGCCAGCAGTATCGCATCGAGGATCCGGATCCCGCCGAGGCAGAGAGAAAACGGCGCCTGCGCGCCAATCGCCACCTGGTCACGCTTCGGGCGGCGCTGAGCAAGGCGTGGCTTGACGGGCGGATCGCGCGCAATGATGCCTGGACCCGCGTGCGGCCCTTCCCCGGGGTGGAGCGGCCGCGCTCGCGCTTCCTCAACCACAATGAGGCACGGCGGCTTCTGAACGCGTGCAGGGCGGATCTGCGGCAGCTGGTCCAGCTCGCCCTGCTAACCGGCGCCCGCTATGGCGAGCTCTGCGCGCTAAGCGTTCGAGACTTCCAGACGGAGAGCGGCACGCTCTTTGTTCGCGACAGCAAGAGCGGTAAGCCGCGCCACATCGTCCTCAATGCTGAGGGCGTCGCATGCTGCCGCCAGCTGAGCGCCGGGCGCCCGATCAACGCGCCGCTGCTCGCTAGGTCCGACGGCTCCCGCTGGAGCCGCGATCATCAGTTCCGCCCTTTCAAGGCGGCGATCAAGGTCGCCCGGCTCGATGCCACGTTCACGTTCCATGAGCTGCGGCATACCTGGGCGAGCCTCACGATCATGGCGGGCGCGCCTCTTATGGTCGTGGCGCAAAATCTTGGGCACCGAGACACGAGGATGGTCGAGCGGCACTATGGCCACCTCGCGGACAGCTACGTAAGCGAGATGATCCGCAAGACCGCACCCAGCTTCGGCGAGCCGCTCGAAAGCAATGTCGTGCCGCTAGTCGGCTAGCTCCAATGTGAGAGGCGCACCTCGTGCCAGCAGGAAAGGCCCCGATCCGAGGAGCGATTGGGTTTCAGAAAAGGGTGCCCGAGACGGTGAGCGCGAGGTCGCTCCTCGACTACAAGAGCAGAAATCATCGCTGCTTGAGCGAGGAGGAGCTGGAGGAGCACAGCTGCAAGATCCGAGAGGCACTCGGTAGCTACCTTGGATTTAGCGAGTCGACCCCCCTGCTGACGGGAACCCAGCGGAGACGCGCGATACGGGAGGTGCGCAGTGTGGCACAAAGCCTACTGCGCGCCATCCGCTCGGATGATCGGGTTAGCGGATGGCGTGAGCGACTGCTGACCAGCCTCAGATCAAAAGATGTCAACACTCGAAAGCTGATAAACGACTGGCTGGTGCGCCGCTGGGAGTTCCGCCGTAACAGGGGCTATGATCGAAGCCTGCAGGGTCTTGAGCGGCAACTCGTCAAATCGGCTTGGCCCAATGTCAGCCCGGGGGATCGGCGACGACTAGAGGCGTGGCTTGGCGTGCTCGCGCAGATTCCTGATCCTGAGCTGCCCAAAGGAACGGGCCGCGCTCCCCTGCTTGAGGAGCTACTTCGAGAGCTGGCGCCAATATGGGAGGCGATCACGGGGCTCAGCGCTCTCTCCCGCCAGACTTGGCTTGTAGATAGCAAGCAGGATACGAAGGAGCATAGGCGATTACGGCTTCATGGCTGGCTTAGCAATATGCTACGGCTCGCAGGAAGCGACGTGGAGGTTTCCGAGGGCGCGGTCCTGGACGCCCTCCGCAAGCTGAGGGGAAAAAATCCGGTACCCCTGACGGCCGCCAAGTAGGGGCGCCACTCTTGCTCCGTTCTCGCCGGAGGCCCGGCGAACACGCACGGAGCATTAAGAATGAGCACATTAGATCGTAGGCGGGGAGAGTCTCCGAAGGCAGCTCTCTCTATTGCCGAATTCTGCGCGAGCTGCTCGATCGGCCGCACCACCTGCTACGCAGAGATCAAGGCCGGTCGCCTGCGGACGGTCAAGGTCGGCCGTAGGACCCTTGTGCCGGCTACCGAGATCTATTCCTGGCTCGGCCGCCTCTCGACGCAGGAGGGCAGGTAAGATGCCCCTCGACCCTCCCCGCACTCTCGTCATTGTCGCATGGTGCGAGGAGTCGACGAGCCTCGACTGGCTCTTGGCCCGTCCTGCGTTCGCGGTGGTCGATGTGGAGGGCACATGCTCAGTTGACGAGCTAACGCTCCACCCTGCCATCGTGACGGCCCGCGCGTTGGGGCTTCCTGTGCTCCTCGCGTTTGAGGACCCGATGAACGCGCATGAGTTCCAACAGAGATGCGCCGCCGCTAAAGGACAAGTCCTTTGACCCCCGCAGAGGAGCTCACCGCCGCTCTGGGCGGCACTTGGGACGGCGGGTACGGGCTCGCACCGTGCGTTGTGAAGGATCACCCCAGCCCAAGTCTCAGCATTATCAATGGCAAGCGCGGACCTTTCGTCACCTGCCGGGAAGGCTGCCCATCGGGCTTTGTTCTCGCCGCACTGCGAAGGCGAGGCTTGATGCCAGAGAGGAGCAGCGGCCGATTGGATGATGCGCATATTGAGCAGGTCCGGGGCGGCGAGAGCCTCCAGGCGCCTTCGTCCAATCCGATTAGGTCGGCCAGTATCGACAAGGAATATCGAGTCACTCTCGATCGAATCCGCACTGCGTTGCTCACTGCGGCAGGCATGACCGGAGCGATGCGCCAAGTCGGCGGGCTTATGCTCAACTACACGAATCGACGGATGTTCGAGCACAAGCGCGTGGTTTGCTCATGGCTTTCGGAGGCTACGCTAGCATCGCTAAGCACGCTTTCCGAGAGTGGAGTCCGGAAGGCGCGGCGAGCGCTCCGAGAATGCGGGTCCATTGTCGCGACGAGGCAGGGTGGCGCTGGCCGAGGCGACACCACCGTGTATCAATTTGACCTGGGCTGGGTAGAGCGGATGGAGGTCGCGCTCAAATCAAGACAGGCTCACCGGGAATCGGCTAGGGGGCACAGGAGTGAGGCGGAAAACGGCGATAGCCCCGTCGGGGGCGAGGCCGGTCACCTCCAGACGGGCTCGGCGGGACTGGCTAGAGGTGACGAGGCGCGCCCCGAATCCCTTGATTTAACCTCTTGAGAAAATCGACGGCTCGGCAAGTGGTCGGTGGCATCGGCATCGAGCCCGAATGCTCCAGCCAGCGACTCGTGCATTTGGGAGCAGTCTCGAGCGCGCTAAATCGACGTCCTCCTCTGTCGCAGTCGTCGTGTCTCAGCTGAAATCGGGGATCATCGCCTGAGTCGCGTAGCACGTGGCCTCATGACAACACAGCCAGAGCGCGCGCTGGCACTTGCAGCCTGGCGCTTCCATAAGATCTTGGCGCGCCTCTCATGACATCCAGCGCCGCACGAGCCTCAGCGGCAAACCTGTTGTCAAACGTTGTCATCGGGCGGCCTTGCGGCCGCTCAATAGCTTGCACTGAAATCGGACGCCTTCCGAGTGACGTACACTTGATTGCAGATCGCTCCACGTCGATTTCGGGGAAGCTTGCCGTTGGGCCGCCGTTTCTTCGCCACTAGCTACTGCAGCTCGAGGCGATCGGGGTCAAGCGACAAAGGCCGCATCACGGAGTCGCACTCGGAACCGTATCGAGGAGCGTGACAATCTCCGCGAGCTTATCACGTGCGACAGCAAGCTTGCTGATCGCGATAACCTGCTGGCGACCGGACAGCCGCAACACAGTTTCGAGCACCTGGTCGGAGCGCTGCATCAAGCACAACAAATGCGCGCCACTAGGCCCGCACGCGCCCGAAAACCAGTTTTTCACAGTGCGCTCATTTGCGCCTGTCCAACGCGCAACCGTTTTAACCGCCTGGTGCGTCTCACCGACGCCGGCCCTCAACGCTCCGGCAATCGCCAACGCATACGCCGCTTCTTCAATAGCTCGCGGAAGAACTTTGCCCTCTTTCGGAAAAGACATTCCGCGCCCCAGCATCTACATTGACAAAGTGTGTTGCGTGAACGCCGCGCACCGCAACGAAATCCGCCGAACATCAGAGATCTTCATCGTCGGATGGAATTCACGTATGAGCCCCGACATGACGCAATCGCCAGTTTCATCGTCGGAATCCCATGCCCCTGTGATCCGAGCGGCTCAGTACGTTCGAATGTCAACAGACCATCAGAAGTACTCAACAGAGAACCAAGCGGACGCCATTGCCCATTACGCCGCGACGCGCGGCATCGAGGTTATTCGAACCTATGCGGACCAAGGCAAGAGCGGCCTTCGGCTGGAGGGGCGTGACGCGCTGAAGCTCCTCATCAACGACGTGCAGAACGGACAAGCGGATTTTTCGACGATACTCGTTTACGATGTCAGTCGCTGGGGACGTTTCCAAGATGCCGACGAGAGCGCGTTTTACGAGTACATCTGCAAGCGCGCAGGCATTCGCGTCGAGTATTGCGCCGAGCAATTTGAGAATGACGGAAGCCCCGTATCCACCATCGTAAAAGGGGTGAAGCGGGCTATGGCTGGTGAGTACAGCCGTGAGCTATCGGCCAAAGTATTCGGCGGACAGTGCAAGCTGATCGAGCGCGGCTATCGTCAGGGGGGCCCGGCGGGCTACGGCCTTCGACGAATGCTCGTAGACCAAGGTGGAGCCGCGAAAGGAGAGTTAGCTCGCGGCCAACACAAGAGCATACAAACCGACCGCGTGATACTCGTTCCAGGGCCGCCGAGCGAAGTCGAGACAGTTCAGTGGATCTATCGGACTTTTGTTCAGGACGGCAGGCAAGAGCCCGAGCTAGCTGAGCTGCTCAATGCACGCGGCATCAGGACAGATCTTGGTCGGCGCTGGACCCGAGGCACGGTTCACCAGATTCTGATCAATGAGAAATACGTCGGATGCAACGTCTGGAACCGCGTCTCGTTCAAGCTGAAGCGTAAGCGGGTTCACAACGAGCCCGATATGTGGATCCGAGCCGAGGACGCATTTGAGCAAATCGTCGATCGCAGCACCTTCCAAGCGGCGCAAACGATCATACATGAGAGGTCGTGCCGAAGGACCGATGAAGAGATACTCGACCGTCTGCGCAGCCTTTTGGAAAGACGAGGATGGCTCTCAGGTCTAATTATCGATGAGGCAGAGGACCTCCCCTCGACCAGCGTTTATCGATATCGGTTTGGAAGTCTGCTGCGGGCGTATCAGCTGGTAGGCTTCACCCCGGATCGGGACTATCAATACATTGAGATAAACCGCGCGCTGCGGCGAATACATCCGCAGGCCGTCGGCGACGCGACTGCCGAAATCGTTAAGATAGGAGGTCGGGTCGACCGGGATCCGGATACTGACCTTCTCACTGTGAACGAGGAATTCACGGCTTCGCTTGTCATTGCCCGCTGTCAGCAGACGCCTGTGGGGTCACTGCGATGGCACGTTCGCTTTGAGACCGGATTGGCTCCCGATCTCACCGTCGTAATCCGGATGGATCGCGACAACGACGAGCGCCTTGACTACTACCTCTTGCCCAGAATCGACATGACTTTGCCCCGCTTGCGCCTTGCCGAGTTCAATGGCGCAACGCTTGATGCTTATCGATTCGGATCGCTCGAGAGCTTCTTCCAGATGGCGGCACGTGCGAAGCTTATGGAGGTAGCCTGATGAACGACAGACCATTGCCCGTCGTCGAGATGATTCCGATCGAGCTTGTTACCGTGGTGAACCCTCGTGTGCGCAATCGCAAGGTCTTCAAGACGGTCACCGAGAACATAGGTGAAATTGGGCTAAAGCGCCCGATCACCGTTACCCAGCGCCAGCATCACGATGGCATCCGCTATGAGCTGGTTTGTGGGCAGGGTCGGCTGGAGGCGTATCGCGCCCTCGGTCAACGCGAGATCCCTGCCCTCGTCGTTGATGCGGATACCGAAGACTGCATGGTTATGAGCCTGATTGAGAACCTGGCACGGCGGCAGCACAGAGCGATCGACCTCCTACACGATATTCAGGGCCTCAAGCAGCGAGGATATAGCGAGGCGGAGGTCGCCGAAAAAACCGGTCTCACCATCGAGTATGTTCGGGGGGTCACTCGTCTGCTTGAGACGGGAGAGCATCGGCTCCTGCGCGCTGTCGAGGCGGGCCAAATTCCGGTAAGCGTCGCCGCTCAGATTGCAGGCGCAGACGATGAGGGGGTGCAGCAGGCGCTCCAGCAAGCGTACGAAAGCAAGGAGCTTCGTGGTCGCCGATTCCTGCTAGCCAAACGGCTCGTTGAGCAACGCCGACGAAGAGGCAGAGGCCTCGAGAGCCGAGCTCGCGTGCGAAGCACTGCAGGAATGTCGTCCGCCGCGCTGGTGCGAGCGTATCGGGAGGATGTCGATAAGAAGAGGCTTCTGATCCGGAAGGCAGAGGCCGCCCGGGATCGCCTGGTCTTTGTGACCGAGGCGCTGCGCACGCTTCTCTCGGACGAGAACTTCATTACGCTCTTGAGGGCCGAGGGCCTGGATACGCTTCCCCGTAAGCTCGCGGAGAGAATGCATGCCGGAGGTGCATCAGATGCCCCGCGGCTGGCCTGATCGCACGGTGAAAATAGGTTTTGAGCGGGCGGTCCAACGGATCCCCGTCGCGTCTATCACGCCGCTAAAGCTAGTGTCTGACGCAATCAAAAAGACGCCAAAATACCTGCAGATTGCGGCGTCTGTTCGCGAGATTGGGATTGTCGAGCCGCCCGTCGTGTCGCGTGACCGGTCGGAGCGTGACCGCTTCTTGCTGTTGGATGGGCATCTTCGGATTCAGGCGCTGAAGGATCTGGGTGAGTCAGAGGTCTTGTGCCTGATATCAACAGATGATGAGGCATTTACCTACAATAAGCGGGTCAATCGGCTGGCGATCATTCAGGAACATCGCATGATACTCAAGGCGATCGAGAAGGGCGTTTCACCCGAGCGAATCGCAAGAGCGCTAAACGTCGACGTCGAGCACATCAAGAGAAAACGGCGCCTCCTAGATGGCATCTGCCCCGAGGCCGCCGATCTTCTCAAGGACAAACACCTTTCGATCAATGCGATCTGGGAACTCAAGCGGATGGTGCCACTCCGGCAAATCGAGGCTGCTGAGATTATGGTCGCGATGAATAAATTCACAGCTAGCTACGCGAGAACGCTCGTGGCGGCCACGGCGCAATCCCAATTGGTGGACGCTCGGAAATCGAAGCGCGTGAGGGGATTCACAACTGAGCAACTCTCTTTAATGGAACGTGAGTCGGCGAATCTCGAGCGCGAATTTCGCATGGCGGAGCAATCCTATGGAACTGAGCACCTCGATCTAGTGCTCGCCAAAGGCTATGTCGCCAGGCTTCTTGGAAATGCAAATGTGCTGCGGTACCTCGGTCAACATCAACGGGAAATCCTCGCCGAGTTTCAGAAGATTGTTCAGCTAGAGGCCACTGCGGTTTGAGCGCACTCAGTGATCCTCCGCCTCGCGCCCCACCTCCTAAACTGGAAATACCGTGCCCAGGTCGTTCGGCCCTCGCAGGCATCGAGGTGGTCGTGCCATTGCGCCTCGCTCATGCCGCTTCCAGCCCGGAATACGGGCTAAGCGCCGATAGGACCGGCGGCCAATCCGTGGAATGTTCCCAGGGAAATACCTGTTGCCGCGCTTGGTATGGCATCGCGCCGCAAATCTGAACGCGCTTCTCGTTATCCGAGGCAGGTGATGCTCGCGATGGACGAAGATGGGCAGGCAGCTTTCGAGATTGCGGGCCAATAGAGCAACAGGTGTTGGCATCGCGCCCATGACGTCCGATGAGAAGCAAACGCGCTTGGATGAGATCAGGGCACGGCAGATTGCGATTGCCACGCGGATTGAGGACATGGATACACGCAGCCCTACGCCAACGGCGGATAAATCAAGAGTCGTGGTGTGGGATGAATACGGAGGCGTTCAGCGCAGCCTAGTTCATGGGCTCTTATGGTCCTTGTGCTACAGTGTCGTCCAGCACCTTTGGGGGCGACAATGGCGTTGATTAAATGTCCGGCGTGTGGAAAGGATATTTCAGAGCAAGCCGTTGCGTGCCCGAGTTGCGGGCACCCCATGAAACCAGAAAAGCCGAAGGCAGCGGTAAAGAATCAGAAGGCGCGCAATGGCTGCTTGGGTCTGATTGGCTTGATTGTGCTCCTGACCGTAATTGGCTCTCTTGCAGGCAATAACGATAACTCATCATCCTCAAAAAACGACAATGGGACACCGACAAAGAGTGACGCGGCGGTGCCCGCTCAGCCGAGTTGCAAGACGGACTGGACCCAATGCGCGGACAATGCCGACCTTGTAAACAACTACGACGGTTGGACCCACGTTCAGTTCGAGTGTAAGGACGCCGCGAACGACCACGCCAAATATGGCACTCCGAAATGGCCGTGGTTTGCCTTTAGCACCTTCTTGAAGGGCACTAACTACGTAACGTCAGGAATTGCCGTGGCTATTGAGAAGGACGCCCAGTTCCAGAATGGGTTTGGGGCTATGGTGCATTCTGAAGTGGTGTGTTCGTATGATCTTCGTGCCAAGCACGTCCAAGACGTGAGCATCACGGCACGCTAACGGACTTGCTGGTGCCAATGCGTCGCTTTATTTTGTTCGTAGCTTTAGCCGTCCTCCCGCTTATCCTGTCGGCCTGTTCGGATGTTGGTTTCGACCTCGCTGGCCACCCGGGCGACTGTGCTATGGGCATAGCCTGGGCAGACTGCGCACCGGGGGCGAGCAGATCGATCTGAAAATGGCCGGATGCGGCTGGCCCGGTAGAGTCGCGCAAAGAGGGCCCGAGAGCGCGAAGCACTTGACTCCCGACCCTGACGATGACCTACGATGCAGTCCGCACTCTGAGTGGAGAAGCACATGAAGCGTATACTCTCGGTGCGGCACGAGTCTTGCGCGAGCAGAGCATTTCGTGCCATTGGGGGGACCGCGCCGGCGCTGTTGATAGCCACTCTCGCCCTTTGCGTTGCAGCGGCAGCTCAAGCTCAAACTCGTACTTTCAACGCCGAAGCCCCTGGGCGCCTGCTGAGGCAATGGTCGCGTGTTGGTGTTTGGCAGACATTCTTAACGCGAAGCCTCGATCACGATCTCGTATGCGCCACGGTGAGCGGCAGAACCGAAGCAGGGCATTTTCAATATGCCGCCGGATTGAGCCAACGGCCTGACGGAATATCGTTGTTCGTCGCGGACGTAAACAAAATGGCGGTTTCCGGAAATCGCATTTCGCTGGTGATAGACGGCATTCGCGTCGGTTATTATTGGATCACGGCGCGCACTGACGGCAGCCCGTTGCACAGTGTCCGTGCGCTAGTGCCTGCCCAGGATACGGGACGCGTGATCAATCTGTTTGGCACTGGAGGCACAGTCCAGTTTGTGACGGACCGATTTACCTACACATTTCCGCTGACAGGTGCGGCTAGATCACTGGCTAACATGCGAGATTGCAGCATTGAGATGGCGAACCTGTCTCATGCAGCTTCGCACTGAGCTAAATACCGTAGCCCAAGCCCGTAGAAAAGGTATGCACCGCTGCGACGGCTACTCGATCATTTATGCCAGACCCGGCCAGAGTCCGACCGGAAGAGTTCTAAGCGAACATGGCCTTGATGTTCGGTTGCCAAAATATCTCATGCATGTCGTGCTTAGTAGCGATTGGCATATTAAAACGTACTGAGCCACCGTGTCCCGGCGCTGGCCGCGGATGTCCTCAGCCCAGGTGGAAACCTGTGCAAGCGTGGTGGCGTTCTGAAGCGCCAGTAGGTCGCGTACCTGCCGCGCAGTTGCCGGCTCGCGGAATTGCTCAGCGGTCTCGGCCGCGATGCGGTGGCCTTCGGAGCCCCAAGCGTTGGCCCGCGGTACGAAGCCACAAGATGTCGCTACCACGACCAGTGCAAAGGACCACTCAGCAATAGGCGATCGGTCCATTGTTAT
The DNA here is from genome assembly GCA_035553515.1 of Allostellaceae bacterium. Lineage (GTDB taxonomy): Bacteria > Pseudomonadota > Alphaproteobacteria > ATCC43930 > CGMCC-115725 > DAHUYF01. Next base: position 67,490 of record DATNDG010000073.1, read on the forward strand.
GCTCATTGTGACTTGAGCTGGTTAGCGGAATGGAGAATGACCTCCGCCCGCCCGCGATATAACTCGATCTTACCGCTTGCACAGACATGCTTGCCGAGCAATGTCGTTTCTGGCGTACCGAAGCCGGCGCGATCATTTCCCCAGATCACGGCTGTAAAGACCTCGTGAGGATAGGGCTTATCGAGATTGAGAAAAGTTGGTTGGCCGCGGGTGCGCTCGGCGTAGTGGGCGGAAGCGACCGTGCCGCAGACGGTGGCTGTCTCGCCCACATGGGTTGCCGCATCGTCGGGGGTCAGCTCCGCGGCCTTCGACAATCCAGGCCAGAGGACCGCCGCCAGGCCCAGCGCTAACCACGTCCTCAAACGCATTTCCAACCTCCTGTATAAGAAAGGCCATTTCACGCCAATTTGCTTTTGCGAGTAAGGGCGTTAAGCCACTGCTCGTGAGAACGCATCGGCCGCCGATCGCTGGTGCACCATAGCTCTACCAGTTCGAGTTTCGGCAAGCCCCCCAGCAAACCGCTGAGAGATGTCTCGTCCTGGTCAGTGAACAGTCGCCCGTCCTTCGCACGCTGCCCGCGCCCAAGCTTGAACGACATGTACCAGATGCCGCCCAGTTTTAACGAGCGTACCAATCGCGCAAACACGGCGGCCAGCTCCTTCTCGGGAACGTGCAGAAGCGAAGCTGAGCACCAGATGCCGTCATAAAGCTCAGTATCCTCAAGTTCCTCAAAGCGCAACCGCCGCACCGGCCGGCCGAGCAAGCCCGACGCTTGATGCACCATAGCCTCGGCGCGGCGACATGATGTCCTATGTCTAGGAACGCTTTCGCATCGCGCCCGGAGCCGCAACCTGCATCAAGGATCGCCGCTCGCGCAGGTAGCAACATAAGGAAGCGCTCCCGAATCGGCGCCATATCAACGTCTATCGTATCTGCAATGAAAGCAGAGGCATTACGATCGTAATAGTCTGTCGACACCACTAGGTCCTCAAAATGCGGAGGGCCGCCGCGGGGCCGGGTCCGGCTATATGTGGATCAGTTCGCGAACTGCCGCGCTGTCCATTGCCTGAAGAAAGGCTCGGCGTTCGGTCTCGATTGCTCCGGTTTGCCGCATGAGCGTCTCGCGCAAACGATGGTGGCTGGCGATCAGGTACTCATTACGACGATGGAGTCTCGCAAGCAGTGCCGTCGAAGGGACGCTCGCGTGTTTGCCACGCTCATCCCGATTACAGTGTTGGCAGGCAAGAACGAGATTCCAGACGCCATCGAGCCCCGCAATGTTCAGCGTCGTCAGTAGAAATGATCGACATCGGCAAGCGCTGCATCCCCGCGGGCAATGCCGAGCCTATCGAAACAGTAAAAGCACTACCCCTTCTGATAGCTGTTGAGCGCGTCGCGGCTGGAGGTAACGGCAACCCGCGTGTCTCGACTAGACGCCAGCGCGCTCCCACCTCGCCAGGCAGACTAGTTATGTGCTCGCCCTCTTGCAGGCGGTAGAAGTGCTCTGTCAGGCGGACACCGCAATTGCTCGTGCGCTCGTCGAGAAAAAACCGCACCGGCACTTCACCCTGATTCACGACGTGGAAGGCGTCGATGACATTGACGAACCCAAGGCGGTGCTGGCGACCAACTCGTCCTCCCCGACTTCGCCTCCGTTGTAGCGGCGGCACACATCGAGGAATTGGCTGGATTGGGAGGCTGCCTGCTTGTCGACCTGCTTGAGGTGAGCGGCAAGGTGCCGAGCAAAAGGCTGAGCCAACTCCTCGAGGGGGACCCAGGTCATCGGTGCGCCCGCCGAGGTCAAGGAGCGCCTTGCCGAGCGCGAACTTGTACGACACAACGTTACGTCCGAACAAGATCACCGAGCGCCAGTTCTCCAGCGTCGGCGTGACCTCGTGAAAGTCGTTCATGTTAACAGCCTGAGGTGGTGATCATGCTTGTTCCAACCCGCTCCGAGAGCCCGCCGGGGCGCCTTTCGCCCTATCTACCGCATGGTAGTATAAGCGAACCCTGGAAGCCGCCGAAACATGAGCTACCCTTCACCCCGGAACGCCAGGCCTGGGAGAGGCTGAGGCTCCGGCGGAGAATATCTCCGTGAGCGGGGGGATTGGATCGACCCGACGCGACGCGAGGATCTGGAGGTTTATGTGCGGGCGATGACGGTTTTCATGAAGTACCACTCGAAACCAAAGCTTCATTCACAGCTGCGAGCGCTCGGCCACCGGCCCGATTGACAGCCGTCTTATTGACGACGCGCAATCACAGAACTCCATTCTCCGGTAACTTTTACCTCCTGTTGTGCGGACATTCGTATTTGGAGGGTGAAATTTGCGAGCCCAACTGACCGCTGGCCCCCGTCTATATCGCGGCAATCCCATTCAACCTGGCCAGTGATCGTGCACTCTGATGTACTCTCGGTACAGGTGGCTTTAATCGTAGAAGGGCGCGTTGTGTAGATACGCTCGGGCCAATGTGCCGCATACTTGCGCTTTTCGGCCATTAGCAATTGGCGTGGCACGGGGTGACCATCGAAGTTGATCGTTCCAGCATATGCCGTCTCGAAATACCGAAGCGCATCTGAATTGCTTTCGGACCAGTGGGCAAAGTACGCGCCAACGAACGCCTTCGCTGCCGCCTCGAGTTCGCTGCGTTTTGTCTTATGCGCCTGCTGGGATGGCGGCGCTGTCATGACAGGTGGAGGAGAAGGCGGCGTTGGGATCTCCGCAGGCCCCTTAGATGGTACAACGATGACACCGATGCCCAAGGCCTTCGCGTCATCGATCGAAAGCCACTGTATTGAGGTAGGCGGCGCAGAAGTAATGTAGACGACCGCTCTGTCCGAGAGGCCCAACCGACTTAAATACGCTCCCACTAGCGCATTGCCTGCGCCAATTTCCTCTGGCCGGCCATTCTCAATCTGATACGCCGCATGAAATCCTACGCGCCCTGACTCCCCCATATAACGAGGCATTCCTCCCAGCCATGCGATGGCGCACGCAGAAGCACAATAGTGCCCGTTTGGAACGACAGTTATGAAACCTTTTAGGTGGATGAGAGTGCCTATACGGAGGCCGGCTACGAGATTGCCGCCAGGGCTTGAAAGAACGACGATCCCGTTATTGAGACCGGAAATCTGGTTTGCAAAGACTTGTCCATCTCGCAGCTGGAGATCTCCAACGACTGTAATGATCGGCGTCTCACCAGCACACGGCAAGCACACGGATGAAGCGGCGCTGGTTGATGATTCGAGCTGGCGATGTTGCAGCTCTCATGGTGCTAGCGGCAATCGTCGCCGCGTTGCTTTTTAGCGGCGTTTTGCCGGTGCAATTGCGCTCGAATTGGGGCTTCGGTCGCGACTGGCGGTGCTTCTACCCCGGACAGGGCGAGCCTGTTTGCGTCAAGCAGGTAGCGCCCGATCGGCACGGCAAGGGTTAGCCATTTGGTTCTCGTTAGCTTCAATTGGACCGAGCGCCGGCCCCGCCGCCCCGGGTGACGTCCATGCCGCCGCGTGCTTTCATGCCGCATGCCGAAGTCAAGCGGACCACCACCCTTCGTCGCGCCTCAGCTCTCGCAACTCGTCAATGCCCCGCCAGAAGGTGACGGGTGGGCGCACGAGATCAAGTACGATGGCTATCGCATCCACGCCCGGGTGGTCCGCGGCGAAGTCACGCTGTTGACGCGAACCGGGCTCGACTGGACGGAACGCTACCAGACCACGGCCAAGGCGCTCTGCGTGATCAAAATACGTGGTGGTGCCTATCTCGATGGCGAGCTGTGTGCAGTGAATCCCGACGGCACCACGTCGTTTGCCAATCTCCAGGCGGCAACCGACGCCCGCAGCACAGAGCATCTCATCTACTTCGCGTTCGACCTGCTATTCCTGAACGGAAAGGATCTGACAGGCGCGCCGCTACTCGATCGGAAGAGCCGACTTGAGGCTCTGCTCAAAGCGTCGCCGCAAACGATCCAGTACAGCGGCCATCATATCGGCGACGGCAAGCGCATTCTCGATGCCGCCTGCGGTGCCAAGGCGGAGGGCATCGTCTCGAAGCGCGTCGACGCTCCCTATGCGCCCGGCAATCGCGGACTTTGGCGCAAGTCGAAATGCGTTAGCCGCGAAGAGTTCATTATCGTCGGTTACAGTGATCCGGAAGCTTCACGGCCGTACTTCGGAGCGCTGCTGCTTGGCTACTATGATGACGACGGGCGCCTGCTCTATGCGGGGCGCGCCGGCACTGGGTTTTCAGATGCCGAGCTTCGACGCGTCTATGACATCCTCCAGCCGCTTCGGATCGCGAAGATGCCGCTTAGTGTACCGCCGCCAAGCGCGACGCGGTTTGGCTCGCCTCTTGTG
>DATNDG010000074.1:0-4117 GCA_035553515.1 Allostellaceae bacterium
CGAGATCGCGGCGCGATCCTTGGCGCCGGCGAAGCGGTGGCGGCGAAAATATTCGGCGACGAGATCGTCGGCCGGCGCGCGCCCTTCGTCGATGCGCTGCAGCAGGCCGATCGCCGCCTCGATGCGGGCGCCGGGGGTCATGACGAGGTTTCAGCCATCAGCGCTCAGCCGTCAGCGCTTCCTCGCGCCCGGCTGAAAGGTGAAAGCTCACGTCTGACAGCTCAGAGCTCCTGCCGGTAATTCGGCGCCTCGCGCGTGATGGCGATGTCGTGAACATGGCTCTCGCGCAAGCCCGCACCGGTGATCTGCACGAAGCGGCAATTGCGCTGCATGTCGGCGATGGTGCGGTTCCCGGTATAGCCCATGGCGGCGCGCAGGCCGCCGACGAGCTGATGCACGACATTGCCGACCGGACCCTTGTGCGGCACGCGGCCTTCGACGCCTTCGGGCACCAGCTTCAGAGTGCTGGTCACTTCCTGCTGGAAGTAGCGATCGGCCGAGCCGCGCGCCATGGCGCCGACCGAGCCCATGCCGCGATAGGATTTGTAGGTGCGGCCCTGGTAGAGGAAGACCTCGCCCGGGCTCTCGTCCGTGCCCGCGAAGAGCGAGCCCAGCATGACGCAGTCGGCGCCGGCGGCGATCGCCTTGGCGAGATCACCCGAGAACTTGATGCCGCCGTCGGCGATCACCGGCACGTCTCGCTTATGCGCGACGGCGACGACATCGAGAATGGCGGTAAGCTGCGGCACGCCGACGCCGGCAACGACCCGGGTGGTGCAGATCGAGCCGGGCCCGATGCCCACCTTGACGGCGTCCGCGCCGGCCTCGATCAGCGCCTCGGCACCGTCGCCGGTGGCGACATTGCCGGCAACGATCTGGGTGTAGTTGGAAAGCCGGCGGATGCGGTTCACCGTCTCCAGCACACGCTGCGAATGACCATGCGCGGTGTCGACGACCAGGACATCGACCCCGGCATCGAAGAGAGCCTCGGCGCGCTCGACCCCGTCGGGGCCGGTGCCGGTCGCCGCGGCGACGCGCAGCCGGCCATGGTCGTCCTTGCAGGCATGCGGGAATTTCTGCGACTTCTCGATATCCTTCACCGTGATGAGGCCGACGCAGCGATAGGCGTCATCGACCACCAGCAGCTTCTCGATGCGATGCTGATGGAGGAGCCGCATCGCCTCCTCGCGCTTCACGTTTTCGCGCACGGTGACGAGCTTGTCGCGGGTCATCAGCTCGGAAACCGGCTGCTTTGGGTTGCTGGCGAAGCGGACATCGCGGTTGGTGACGATGCCGACCAGCTTCTGCGAGCCCCGCTCCACCACCGGAATGCCGGAGATGCGGTTGTCGGCCATCAGCTTCAGCGCGTCGGCCAAGGTCGCATCCGGCGCGATGGTGACCGGGTTCACTACCATGCCCGCCTCGAATTTCTTCACCTTGCGCACTTCGTTCGCCTGATCGGCGATGCCGAGGTTGCGGTGAATGACGCCGAGGCCGCCCGCCTGGGCCATGGCGATCGCGAGCGCGCTCTCGGTCACCGTATCCATCGCCGCCGAAATCAGCGGAATGCCGAGCGCCACCTCGCGGGTGAGGCGCGTCCTCGTATCGGTCTCGGTGGGAAGGATCGACGAGGCGGCAGGCACCAGGAGGACGTCGTCGAAAGTCAGTGCCTGGCGGATATCCATGTGCCTTCCCTTTCCCAGCAGTGGGGGAAAAATGGGTTGGCGACCGACTATACACAATAGGGGCGACATGGGAAGACGCCCCACCTGCCGCCGGCCGCTCCCGCGGAAGCAACGTCGGGGGAAACCGGGCCGCTGCACTTCCGCCCTGCGTCCTTCGACAAGCTCAGGATGAGGTAAGTTCTTTGTGGCGCAAAGAAAATTTGCCTAATCCTGAGCGCGAGCGAAGCGAGCGGTCGACGGGCGCAGGGAGGTCCGTCCGATCGTCTTCCTCTCGGATCCGCGGCTATTCGTTCCGCCCGCGAAACCCCTGCGCCACGACATAGACCTCGGCCGATTCGCTGCGACTCGCCGGCGGCTTGGCGTGGCGCAAACTGGCAAAGTCGCGCTTCAACGCGGCGAGCAGCTCGCGCTCGGTGCCGCCCTGGAAGACCTTCGCGATGAAGCTGCCGCCCGGCGCCAGCACCTCGCAAGCAAAGGCGTAGGCGGCCTCCGCCAGCGCGATCACCCGCAGATGGTCGGTGGCGGCGTGGCCGGTGGTGGGCGCGGCCATGTCGCTCAGCACGACATCGGCCGGACCGCCCAACGCCTGACGCAACCGCTCGGGCGCATCCTCGGCGAGGAAGTCGCCTTGAAGCAGGCTCGCGCCGGGCACCAAGTCCGTCGGCAACAGGTCGATGCCGACGACGCGCCCCTTGCCCGCTTCGGATTTGACCCGCTCCACCGCGATCTGCGTCCAGCCGCCGGGCGCGGCGCCGAGATCGACTACGCGCGCGCCGGGCTTCAGCACATGGAAGCGGTCATCGAGCTGTTGGAGCTTGAAGGCGGCGCGGGAGCGATATCCCAGGCGCTTGGCTTCGCTGACATAGGGATCGTTGAGCTGCCGCCGGAGCCACTCGGTCGAGGAGGGCTTGCGCTTGCCCGCGGTCTTGACGCGGACCGCCGGAGCGCGCCCGGTGGTCGGCGCTCTGCCGCTGCGCCGCTTGCCGCCGCCCCGGCTCACCGCCAGCGCGCGCCGAGCAAGCCCATCAAGATGCCTTCGCGGATGCCGCGATCGGCGACGCGCAGCCTGCCGACCGGCCAGAGCTGGCAGATCGCCTCGAGGATGGCGCAGCCGGCGAGGACGAGGTCGGCGCGCTCGTTGCCGATGCAGGGATGCGCCGCACGCGCTTCGTAATCGAGGCCCATCAGGCGCTCGGAGACGGCGCGCGCGCAGTCGAAGCTGAGCACCGTACCGTCGACCCGGGCGCGGTTGTAGCGCGGCAGCTCGAGATGGATGCCGGCCAGAGTCGTCACCGTGCCGGAAGACCCCAGCATCTGCACCTCGCCGCGGGCGATCCGCGCGGCAATGCGGTGGTGCTCCTCGAAGGGAGCCAGCGCGTCCCGCATCTCCGTCACCATCGCATCATAGGTGGCGCGCGACACCTCGCGGCCGCCATAGCGATCGGTGAGGGTCACCACCCCGTGCGGCAGCGACAGGAAATCGATGACGCGCGGCGCGGCGCGCGGGTCGCGCGGCACTCCGAGCCAGACCAGCTCGGTCGAGCCGCCGCCGATATCGAAGACCACCGCGTGCGGCACCGAGCGGTCGAGCAGGGGCGCGCAGCCCGCGACCACCAGCCGCGCCTCCTCGGCACTCGGGATGATCTCGATGTCGATGCCGGTACGCTCGCGCACGCGGGTGACGAATTCGGCGCAATTCCCGGCCCGGCGGCATGCCTCGGTAGCGACGTAGCGCGCCCGAGTGACCCGGCGATGGATCACCTTCCCGGCGCACACCTTGAGCGCCTCGATGGTGCGCGTCATCGCCGGCTCGGAGAGGACGCCGGTGGCCGCCAAGCCTTCGCCCAGCCGGACGATGCGCGAGAAGGCATCGATCACGCGGAAGCCGCGCCCGGCGCCGCGCGCCACCAACAGCCGGCAATTATTGGTGCCGAGATCGAGGGCTGCGTAAGTGTCGCCGTCCCGCGCCGCAGCCCACCCGGCGGGATGGCGCGGTGCCACGGCGGCGGGGCGGGTCTCCAGGGAGGAGGCGTCGGTTGGCAAGGCGGGCTCGTTCACGACATATTCATGACACAGAAGCGATGCTAGCGCAGGACGCGACGGTTGCGAAGCGTTCCCGCACCGCCACCGGCTTCGCCCCTACCCATAGGGCCCCTCCTGTGCTATCTAGCCGACAGCGGCTTGGTTAACCCCTGCTGGGGGATCGTCTAACGGTAGGACAGCGGACTCTGACTCCGCCAGTCTAGGTTCGAATCCTAGTCCCCCAGCCATCAGACAACGCCTAGAAGATCAAGCAGTTAGGGCGCCTCCGGGTGCCCTTCTCTTTAGCCCAAGCGTGTTGCACGCCATTCCGAGGAAAGCGGCAGATTTCCTAGCGTTCCTATCCGTTCCGAAGCGTTCCGTGCAACACGCGCGCAACACGGATACGATGC
>DATNDG010000075.1:0-2890 GCA_035553515.1 Allostellaceae bacterium
CTCCGACCTCGATGTTTCGGCAGATTTCGACCTGAGACAGCTCTAGCGCCTTACGTGCCTGCGTGATGCGGCGCCCCGTCTCATTGAGCTGTTCTGCGACACTGCGGTTGTTGAGACGCCGAGCCATTTAGCCGTAATACCCTAATGCTCCCCTAACATCCACCTCAGCCCCTTATTGTGGTACTCGCGGCGCTATCGGGGAGATAGTGCGCCCGATGAATAAAGCTCGACGTTATGCCATCACAGGTATTTCGGTGACAGTGCATTCAATTCGCGCCGGGCGGACAGAGACGCCGACTAAAAGTTTAATGCACTGTCAGTGCGCCAGGCGAAGCTGGCGTGGTCCAGCCGGTGAGAGTCCGGCCCGAGTAAGCCGTAGCGGGCGCTCGGTAGCGAGTGTTGCGGGGCGGAAGGCAACGACCGTCGCGAAGCGTACACAGCGATTGCGCGGGGTGGGCTATTGAGCCGCGAAAGGCACAGATGCAGAGGCCGAGGCCGTTGACAGCTGCCGAAGGCAATATGAGCGGCACCGTAGCTGCGAGGTGCCGTCGCTCTGCCGTGGTCGAAGACCCCATCACGCGCGAAGGGAGCACGTCGGAACCTGGGAGATCTCGCGTCTGGCCGGACGGCTTCGGCTGCGCCGGTCCGCGCCGGGAAGGCGATGAGCCTTAGCCGGCGATGAACGGGCGCGAGAAGTCAGACCCCGCCATAGTAGTGAGGAAGCCGCCGAACGAAGCCGGCCTGCCTCCGCCTGCGCGAAGCCTCGGCTTCGCGCAGGCAGGGCGACTGGTCGAGGAGGCGGTGGAGCGAAGGGCGAGGGCCGAGGGAAACGCGGACCGGCAACGCACGCACCGGGCACAGAACCGGGAGCGCGTGACCCAGGCGCTGGACCGCGTACGGCAAGCGGCAAGGCAAAGAAAGAAGGAGCGGTTCACCGCGCTTCTCCACCACGCCAACGTCGACACGCTGCGGCTGGCGTTCTACGCGCTGAAGCGCAGAGCGGCGCCGGGCATCGACGGCGTGACGTGGCAGGACTACGAGGCCGATCTTGAGCCACGGCTCGCCGATCTGCATGCACGGGTCCGCCGAGGAGCGTACCGGCCGCAACCGTCGCGCCGGACGTACATACCGAAGGCGGACGGCCGGCAAAGGCCGCTGGCGATCGCGGCCCTGGAGGACAAGATCATCCAGGGTGCCGCCGTCATGGTGCTGAACGCGATCTACGAGGAGGACTTCCTCGGGTTCTCGTACGGGTTCCGGCCCGGACGCGGACCGCACGACGCGCTCGACGCCCTGGTGGTGGGGATCGTCGACCGGAAGGTGAACTGGATACTGGACGCCGACATCCGCTCGTTCTTCGACACGGTGAGCCAGGACTGGCTCATCCGCTTCGTCGAGCACCGGATCGGCGACAAGCGCATCGTTCGCCTGATCCGGAAGTGGCTCCGGGCGGGCATCCTCGAAGACGGGGTCGTGGCCGTCAGCGACCGGGGGACGGGGCAAGGCTCGGTGATCTCACCGCTCCTCGCCAACATCTACCTGCACTACGTCCTCGATCTCTGGGCCGAACGCTGGCGACGGCAAGAGGCCACCGGCGACATGATCATCGTGCGCTATGCCGATGACGTTGTGGCCGGCTTCGAGCACGAGGCCGATGCAAAGCGGTTCCTCGATGCGATGCGGGCACGGTTCGCGGCGTTCGCGCTGGTGCTCCATCCGGACAAGACCCGGCTGATCGAGTTCGGCCGCCACGCGGCGGCCAATCGCGAGAGGCGCGGGCAGGGCAAACCGGAAACCTTCGACTTCCTGGGCTTCACCTTCATCGGCGGCAAGTCCCGCGGCGGCAAGTTCCTGATCCACAGGAAGAGCCGGCGCGACCGCGTACGGGCGAAGCTCACGGAAATCAAGGCGGAGCTCCGGCGGCAGATGCATGAGCCGCTTCGCGAACAGGCGGAATGGCTCAAGCAGGTCGTCACCGGCTTCTTCAACTACCACGCGGTGCCGACCAACAGCCCGGCACTCGGGGCCTTCCGCTATCACGTCATCGAACTCTGGCGGCGGACACTTCGGCGACGCGGCCAGAAGCACCGCATGACGTGGCGGCGGATCGGGAAGCTCGCCGACCACTGGCTCCCCAAACCGCGCATCCTCCACCCCTGGCCGAACCAGCGCTTCGCCGTCAAACACCCAAGGTGGGAGCCGTATGCGGGAAAGCCGCACGTACGGTTCTGTGCGGGGGGCGCTCAGCAATGCGCGTCCCTACCGCGATCCGAAATGGCTCTTTGTGGATCAGGCGATAATGCGCTGCATCGAATCACCTCGGTCTATGGGCCGCCGCGCCGGAAGAGCGACGTCCGGTTCATGTCCGATTTAACTTGACGAATTAATCATTACGGACATATGCTCGCTCGGACCCAAGTTGCTCCGAGGCCGTTCGCTATGAAATTCTCGTCTCGTATCGGATTAGCCTTCATGTCCATTGTCACCGGCCTCGAGGCCGACGGAGGTAACTCGTGTAAGGAGCCTCGATTCTCTTTTCCGGGGAGTCGGCGCCGCTCTGATACCACCGTCCGCCTGTTTTCGCCTGTTATTAACAGGCGCCGGGCAACAAAATTTCAACCGGGAGCGGCCGCCGCCCCGTCGCGCACGAAGCGCATCGTCTGGAACCCTCGGCGGAATTCGATGACGTCCCCACGCACCTTTTCCGCCGCCTCGCCGGCGAGCCAGACCCGCGCCATCAGCCGGGCGACCGGCGCCATGTCGGCCTCTCTCATCCCCCAGCGCGTCACCTCCTGGGTGCCGATGCGGATGCCGTTGAGGTCGCCCTCGACCGGCGACAGGGGCAGGCCGATGCCGCAGAGGAGGATGTTCGCCCTGGCGAGGCGCTGCG
>DATNDG010000076.1:0-48791 GCA_035553515.1 Allostellaceae bacterium
CCGCACCAGCGCCGGACGCGCGCCGCGCTTCCCTATTTCGAAGCGAGCCAGGAGACGACCTCGGCCGCATGCCCCTCGCTCGCGCTGAATTCCTGTGCCAGCCGCGCGACCGTCGTGACATCGCTGACCGGCGTCAGCACCACCGGATACCAGGTGGGCTCGCCCGGCCGCTGGGCGACCAGCACCCGCGCGGCATAGCCGCGCTTGTTGAGCGTCTCGGCGAGCCGCTCGGCATTCTCCTTGATGAGAAAGCTGCCGGCCTGCACCGAGTAAAGGAAGGGCGGAGCGCTCGGCGCCGGTGCGGCCGCGGCGACCACGGGCGCCACTGGTGCTGGTGCCGGGGCCGGTGTTGCCGCCGCCGCGGCAGGAGCCGCTGCCGGCGCCCAGCCTGCCGCGCTATCGGCGGGTGGCGCAGGCGGCGTCACCGCGAGGCTCCGCGGCTGGGCGAGCGCGGCGTCGACCAGCGGGCCGCGCAGCGGCGACGCCGGAGCGATCTCAAGCGGCAGGCCAACGCGGAAATCCTTGACCGCGATGGGTGTCGGCGCGGCCGCAGCCATAGCCACGCTGACCTCGGGAACAGTGCTGCCGGGTGCGACCGCCAGAGCCCCACCGGGCGCCGAGGCCACGGCAGGTGCGGCCGGCGCCGGCGCGGCGGGTGCCTTCGGCATCGGTACCACCACCGCCATGCCGCCGCTTTGCGGCGCCGGAACGGCCACTGCCTGCCCGGTGGGTGCCGCCGCCGGCGCGGCTGCGGGCAGCTTGGCGCTGCTCGCCATAGCGACAGCCGGAACCGCCGGCATATTAGGCACCGAGGGTGCGCCGCCGATGCCGACGCCGATCAACAGCCCCGAGGTAAAGGTCAGCAACCCGAACAGCGAGGTGCCGAAAAACAGCGTCGCTGCCTGCCGCGGTGTCAGTCCCATGGCCCCCTCTCCTCCGCCACCCCTCCGTCTGCCGCCGGTTCATCCGGCGAGTCAGCCTTTACTCTCCTTCGCGCTCGGCGCCGCGCCGGTCCGCACGCTGCTCGCTGCCGCAGGCTTCTCGTCGCGTGCGGCGGCCCCCGGAGCTGCAGCCGTGCCCGAATCCGACGTCTCCGATGCTGCCGGCCGGTCGCTCGGCCGCCGGTCGCGGAACATGCCGCGCTGCATGGCGGTGCCGCCGATCTGCAGCCGCTGCCACGGCACGAACTTCTCCTCCGGCAGCTGCGCCTGGCCACGGAAGGCGGCGATCGGCTGGTAATGGCCGGAATAGTTACTCCACCAGTCGAGCGCCCCGCCGCTGAAGCGGACGGTCCCGGCATAGACCACCGGTCGTCCCCCGGAAAGCTGGACGTGGCCGGCCTTGGACGAGATCAGCAGGCGCTGATCGACGCGCCGGATGCCCTCGGTCCGCACGAAGTTGTAGGTGCCATCCGGCCGCGTCATCAGTCCGCGCGCGCTGTCCCGCGCGCCGAAATTGCCGCTGCCGAGCGGCACCAGCTCGTCGCCAGCCAGCGCCGGTCTGGCGCCTCGATCGATGGTGCGGTTGGCAAAGCTGGCGAAGCGCTGTACCGCGGCAGGTAGGGCCGGCGAACGCGGCGGTACCGGCGGCGGCGGCGCGGTCGGCCGCCGCGCCCGTGGCTGGGGCGGTGCCTGCCGCGGCTGGGCGGCGCGGACGCTCGGCAATGGCGGCGGCGAAAACTGCTTGCTCAACGGTCCCCTCGCGGTCGGCTTCGAGCCGGTCAAGCCTGCTCTTCCTTCTATAATTTTGCGTTCACGGCATCAAGGCCGCATCGCTCCGCTCAGGCGATCTGCACGGTGACCTGGCCCGCCATGTTGATTTTGATCACCCCCGCCCAGGCGCACATGCAGGTGGAGCTGTCGTTGAGCGCCGGCATGTTGGCGATCATGACGGTGGGCGAGCCCGGCGCCCAGGGCGCCACGGTGTTGGGGATGCAGGGCATCGGCGTGAGCACGCCCAGGGCCGCCGCCGTCGCCGCGGCAACCTGCGGATTCGCCATGCTGCTGCACATGCCGAAGGGCGCGATGTTGACCATCGGCGCAAAGTCCATGATGTTCGCCGCCGGCGGGCCGCCGGCATTGGTGCGGTTGGCAGGCAGCACGCTGAGCGCGCTCGGCGCCGCGCCGAAGCTGCATTGCATGAGCGCTCCGGCCACCACTTGCATACCCATTGCCGACCTCCTCCTTTTAGGAGCCTGCCTGAGAGCCTCCTAGCCGCCGAACGCCTTGTCGATCCAGGATTTCTTCGGCGGCTTCCCCGGTCCGCCTGGAGCCGCTTGGCGGCGGGACACGAGCTTGCCGCGCTCGAAGACCGCTTCCTCGTTGACCTCGCCATTCTCGTGGTAGCTGGTGAGCGGACCGTCGAGCAAATCGGCATGCCAGACCGCGCGCTGGCGGACGCCGCCGCTTTCCCAGTAATCGACCGCCTCCCCCTCGAGCACTCCCGCCCGGAAGGGGGCTTCACGCAGCTTGGCGCCATTGGGGTGAAAGGTGATCATCGTGCCGTCGATCGCGCCGGCCTTGTAAGGCGCAACGCTCAGCCGCCGGCCGGCGGGGTCATAGGTCTTCATCTCGCCGTCGAGCACGCCCTTGGCATAGCTCATCTCCGCCTGCTTGCGGCCCTGCGCATAGACAGTCATGGGGCCATCGAGTACGCCGTCATGGAAGGTCATGCGCGCGAGGGGTTGCCCGGCGGGATCGTACTGCACCACTTCGCCCTCGAGCTTCCCGGCCGCGAAGCTCGCGCTGTGCGCCACCTGGCCATTGGCGTGGTAGCTCGCCGCCGGGCCGGTAAGGACGCCGTCCTGCATCTGCGCCTCGGAGATTACCGCGCCGGACTCGTCCTTGCGCTGGACCACCTCGGGCGCGGCCGCATCGCCGTTCATGCACCGCCTCGCAGCATCGGCTCATCCGCCGCCATAGGCCGCCTCAGTTGATCTTCACCATGCCGCCCTTGACCGTCAGCATGCCGCCGCCATCGACGGTTCCGGAGGCGCTGCCCTTGATCTCCATCGTCGTGCCGCCGCTGAGGCTGAGCCCGGTGCCGGAGCTGGCGCTGAGATCGGTGCCCGACTTCACGGTCAGCGACGTGCCCGATTGCACCGTGAGCGAGCCGTCGGTCTTGAGCGTCAAATCGCCGGTCGCCTGGATGGTCAGCGAGCCCGTTACCTTCAGCGTGTAGTTGCCGCTGACATTCTGGGTGAAATCGGCCTTGTTGGTGTGCGTCTCGTTGCCGGTGACCGTGACCTCGCGCGTGCTCTGAACGCTGTGCGTCTCCTTGCCTTGGCTCACCGCGATGGTGCGGTCGCCCTGACTCACCGTGAGCGTCTCGTTGCCCTGGCTCACCGTCACCGAGCGGTTGCCCTTGGAGACCGTCAGGCTATCGTCCTTCTCGCTGATCGTCACACTGCGGTTATTGGTGATGGTGGTGGTCTGGTCGTTGAGGACATCGATTTTCATGTCCTTCTGCGCGTGGATATAGAGCTCTTCGCTGTCGGCCTTGTCCTCCAAGCGGATCTCGTTGAAGCCGCTGCCGCCCTTGGACGAGCTGCTCTTCACCGTGCTCTTGGTCTGTTCGTCCGGCAGCGTATAGGGCACCGGCTGCTGGCCGTTATAGACGGAGCCGGTGATCAGCGGCCGGTCGGGGTCGCCTTCAAGGAAGCTCACCACCACCTCCTGCCCGATTCGCGGCAGGAAGATCGCGCCCCAGTTCTTGCCGGCCCAGCTCTGCGCCACGCGGATCCAGCAGGAGCTGTTCTCGTCGCTCTGTCCGAGCTGGTCCCAATGGAACTGCACCTTGATGCGGCCATACTGGTCGGTCCAGATCTCTTCGCCGGACTTTCCCACCACCAGCGCGGTCTGTGTCCCGGCGATGCGTGGCTTGGGCGTCAGCCGCGGCGGGCGGAAAGTGGCGCTCGACGGGAAGGCGACGAAGCTGTTGCGGTAGTGCCGCCTGCCGCCCGCATGAGTGATCCGTCGCAGCACATAGGTGTCGTTGACATCGGCGCGCGGATGGCCGGTCAGAGAAAACTTGTACCCGGTGGCGAAGGCGCGGCAGACGCTCTCGCCCGAGACCAGCCGCGTCGGCAGCTCCATCGCGTCGAGCCGCTTCTTGCCGTAGTCGTCGCCCTCGTCCTTGGTCTGATAGACGCCGGGATATTCGTAGATCTGCAGCGTGCCACTGCCGCTGGTGGTGGAGAGCAGCTGCGTTGTCGGGGTCTCGAAATTGAAATCGTCCGCCTGGTACTTGCCGGTGACGACGCTCTGCTCGAGGTTGAGCGCCAGCACCAGATCCTGCTCCTCCCAGGCCTTGGCGCTTTCCGGTTTGAACGGCACCGAGGCGAGGTTCGGGCAGGGCTCAAAGGCGCTCGCATCGTCGGCCAGCACCATGGTGTGCTTGCCGTCCTCGTGCTGGAAGAAATAGAAGATTCCCTCTTCCTCCATCAGGCGCGAGATGAAATCGAAACAGGTCTCGCGATACTGCACGCAGTAGTCGCGCGGATTGTAGGTGCCGGTGAGCGAGTCCTTGACGTCGGTGACACCCTGCTCCTGTAGCACCTGCTTGACGATGTCCGGCACCGATTTGGTCTGGAAGATGCGGTTGTCCGAGGTGAGCGTCAGCTCCCAGAGCTTCGGCCGCATGTCGAAATGATAGGTGAGCCCGCTCTGCACCATGCGCGCGACGATGCCGTTGAAGTAGCGGCTGTTGCCGTCCTTGTCGGTGCCGGCGATGGTGACGCTCTGCCCGACCACCTGGCTGAAGTCGAGATCGCCATGCTCGGACTCCATGTCGAGGCGAAAATCGAAGAGACCGGAGATGAGCTCCTCGCCCTCGAAGGCCTCAAGCAGCAGCATGTCGGCGCCGAGCGGCGTCGTGACTGTGAAGGTGTAGCCGGTCTCGGTGTAGCCGAGGACGGTCATCGCGCCGCTGCGACCCCGTCATCGTCGAAGACGAAGCGCAAGCCGCCTCTTCCGTCGAGGTCGATATGCACGGCCTCGAACCCGTCACCCTCGGTGACGCGCGCCAGGATCTCGCCGGAGAGTTCCGGCAGCAGCGTGTTGGTCAGCAGATTGTCAATGGCGCGCGCGCCGGTGTCGATCTCGGTGCAGCGCGCTGCGATCGCGGCCACCACTTGCGGCGCGCAGGTGAGCTCGGCGCGGTAGGTGTCCCAGAACCGCTCCTGCACCCGCTTCAGCTTCAGCCGCACGATCTCCTCCACCTGCGCATCGCCCAGCGGCAGGTAGGGAACGATGACGAGCCGGCCGAGGAAGGCCGGCTTGAAATGCTGCACCAGCTCTGGCCGGATGGCCTCGACGATGGCGCCGACGTCGATCCGCCCGCGACTCGCCCGCACCATATCGATGATCGTGTCGGCGCCGATGTTGCAGGTGAGCAGGATCGTCGTGTTCTTGAAGTTGACGACCTGGCCTTCGCTGTCCTCGAGCACGCCCTTGTCGAACACCTGGTAGAAGAGCTCGAGCACGTCGGGATGCGCCTTCTCGACCTCGTCCAGCAGTACCACGGTGTAGGGATTGCGCCGCACCGCCTCGGTCAGCACGCCGCCTTTGCCGTAGCCGACATAGCCCGGCGGCGCTCCCTTGAGGCCCGATACCGAATGCGCCTCCTGGTATTCCGACATGTTGACGGTGATCATGGTGCGCTCGCCGCCATAGAGCAGGTCGGCGAGCGTGATCGCCGTCTCGGTCTTGCCGACACCGCTCGGACCCACCAACAGGAAGACGCCGGTGGGCTTGCCCGGCTCGCCGAGATCGGCGTGGTAGGTCTGCATGCGCCGGCAGATCACGTCGAGCGCCGCGTCCTGGCCGACGACGCGGTCCACCATGCGCTCCTTGAGCGTGCGCACGGTTTCAATCCGGTCGCTCAGCATCTTGCCGACGGGAATGCCGGTCCAGCCGGAGACGACTTCGGCAATGATGCGGGTATCGACATGGGCGGGCACCATGGCCTCGCCCTCCTGGATCGCCTCGAGCTCGAGGCGGACGCCGCCCAGCGTGCCGAGCAGCGCGTCGATATCCTTGCCGGGCGGCGCCTTCTCGATCTCGCGCTCGAGCCCGGCGATGCGCCGCACCGTCTCGCGCTCCTGCTCCCAGCGTGCGCTGAGCCGGTCGCGCCGTTCCTCGCCCTGCCCCAGCTCTTCGGCAAGCCGCTCGATGCGCTCGGCATGATCGAGCCCGGCCACCTTCTCGCGCGACAGCAGCTCGATTTCGGCAGCCAGCGTCTCGCAGCGGCGGATCGCGTCCTGGAGCGCCGGCGGCTGGCTCGACTGCGCGATCGCAACCCGCGCGGCGGCGGTATCGAGCAGGCTCACCGCCTTGTCGGGAAGCTGCCGCCCGGCGATGTAGCGATGCGAGAGCCGCACCGCTTCGCCTACCGCCTCCTCGAGGATGCGGACGCCGTGATGCCGCTCGAGCTTGGGCACGAGCCCGCGCAGCATGGCGATGGCGGAAGCCTCGTCCGGCTCTTCGACCTTGATCACCTGGAAGCGCCGCGCCAGCGCCGGGTCCTTCTCGAAATACTTCTTGTATTCGGCCCAGGTGGTGGCGGCGATCGTCCGCAGCTCGCCGCGCGCAAGCGCCGGCTTCAGCAAATTCGCCGCATCCCCCTGCCCCGGCGCGCCGCCCGCACCGATCATGGTATGCGCCTCGTCGATGAAGAGCACGATCGGCCGCGGTGAGGTGCGGACTTCGTCGATCACCTGCTTCAGCCGGTTCTCGAATTCGCCCTTGATGCCGGCGCCCGCCTGCAGCAGTCCGAGGTCGAGGATGCGGACCTGCACCGGTCGGAGCGCCGGGGGCACGTCGCCGGCGACGATGCGTTGGGCGAAGCCTTCGACGATCGCCGTTTTGCCGACCCCGGCCTCGCCGGTGAGGATCGGATTGTTCTGCCGCCGCCGCATCAGCACGTCGATGATCTGGCGGATCTCGGCGTCGCGGCCGACGATGGGGTCTATGTGGCCGGCTTGTGCCTCGGCGCTGAGATCGATGGTGTAGGAATCGAGCCCCGGCGTGCGCGAGGCGTTGCCGGAGGTGGGGCGCGCCGGCGCAGCACCCGCGGCCGGCTGCGGCGCCGGATCTTCGGCGGTGCCGCGCACCAGCTCCGGCAGATCCTCGACGAGCCGCCCGCGCGGCAGCGTGGTGAGGATCGGCACCGCTTCGAGCAGCAGCATGCGCAGCGTGTCGTCCTCGAGCGCGGCCTGGAGCAGCGCGCCGGAGCGGATCGCGGGCTGGCCGAGCTGCAGCGAGCAGGTCACCCAGGCCGCCTCGAAAAGCTGCAGAAGATGGGGCGACAGGCTGGGGGTCCGGCTGTTGCCGCGCTTCAGCTTCTCGATGGCGCCGCTGAGCTGCTTGGCGACGGCGCCGGTATCGACCTCGTAATAACGCAGGACCCGTTGCAGATCGCCGTCCGGCAGCTCGACGAGTTTCAGCAGCAGATGCTCGATCTCGACCGAGAAATGCGATTGCGCAAGGCACAGCTCGGCCGCCGTCTCGAGGGCGCGCTTGCAGACCGGGTTGAGCTTGGAAATCAGCGCCTTGACATCGGACATGGCAATGAGCGGACTGCAGCCTCCCCGTTGCCGAGCTTAGCAGGCGCGCCGCGGAAACTGAACCGTTTCGGCCGTCGTCGGCCTCATCGCGGCGGCGCGCGGAAGCGGCGGATGGCGATATCGAGGATGCCGTTGACGAGATAGCGCGAGGCGCGCCGCAGCCGCCCGCCCCGCTTGGATCTCTCGGGGTCGAGTGCGGGATCGGGCGCGAGCGCCGTCGGGGCGGGTGTCGGGGCGACGGCCGATGTCGCGGGTCGGGTGGGCAGGCTGGTGGCTGGCGCTGGCGCTATGCGCCCGCTCCCGGCGTCGGCAGGGGATCGCCGGGGCAGCGCCCGCAGCGGCGACAGCAGCCGGCGCATCACCCCGCTTCGCGCGGGATCGCCGCCGATCGACACGCTGACATCGGCAAGGCTCGGTACGGCGCGCAGATGCGCACCGAGAAAGCCCGGCTTGGCGCCACCCTCCTTCTGCGGCTGCGCTCCCGGCGTCGCGGGGCTGCCCAGCTCGCCGAGATAGACGCCGAGTCCCGGAAGCCCGGTGAGGCCTGAGCCGGGCAGCGGTGCCGCTGCCTGCGCGCGCTCGCGGCGCCGCGTCGCGCCCGCTCCGCCTTCGTCGGAGGATGTCGCGGCCTCATCAGCGGCGTCCGCGCGTTTGGCGGGAGCGCGGCGCGCCGGACGCGGCTTTGCGCGATTCTGTGCGGGTCCCAGCTCGCCGGGGCTGCGGCGCTGTTGTGCGGCAGCCGGCTCGATTCCCGAGCAGCCGCCGATCGCGCCGGTGAGCACCGCGGCTCCGCTGCGGCGGTCGCGGGCGTCGATGCCGACGCTGACGCCGCCGCCCACTCGCGGCGAGCCGCGGCTCTGGACGTTCTGGCCCGCGCCCGGCGGCTTCACATCGATGTCACGGCGCGGCATGCGCGATGGACCAGAGAGAAGCGGCGGGATGACGGCACAAGATCGGCGAATCCAATGGCGCAGAGGACGTCCCGTGCAAGATATCAGAGCAAGACGCGCGCCGCGCGGTCGAATCGCCGCAGGTCGCTCAGTCCTCGTCGCCGGCAATCTGGCGGCGGCGCGCGGCGAGCGCGTCGCGCAAGGCGTCGGGTTCGCTGGGTGCCGGTCCTGCGGCGGGTCCCGGCCGCCGGAGGCGGCTGCGATCGAAGCTCGCCGCCTGATGTGCGACGCTGCGCGCCGTGTCGAATTGCTGGCCCGCCCCGACGGCCGCGAGTTGCCGGCCGGCGAGACTCCGGCGCGTTTCGATCGCCGCCAGATAGTTCTGCATCTTCTCGAGATCGCGGCCCAGCATCTCGGAGAAATTCTGGAATTTCTGGGCCGCCTCCTCGGCGCGGCGCTGCAGCGCCGCCCGCGTCGCGCGCTCGGCGACTTCCAGCTTCAGCACTTCCGACGGCTTGACCAGGCCGGAATCCTCGTCGACGCGGGCCGCCGCCAGCCGGTCCTTGAGCTCGCTGATGAGCGGCGGCTCGGCGAGCTCTCGCTTGATCTCGCGGAGATCCTTGGTGAACGTCTCCATCCAGAATTTGGCGTGCCGGATCTCGCGACCGAGCTGCAGCATCGTCTCTTCGGTGAGGTCGGCGCCGCGCTGCAGACGATGGGCGCCGCGGTCGAGCTGCTGGCTGAGCGCCTCCTGATCCTTGTCGCGCAGCCGTTGGATGAGCTTGTCGACGCTCTGCTCGACACCAAGCCGCGCGGTCAGGCGGCGGTAATCGGCTTCGCGACCGCGCGCGAGATCGATAACCCCCGCCATAAGACCGCCCAGCGAGTTGAGGGCATTCAGCGAGTTCTGCACCAGCCCTTTGACGGCGCTGAAATCCGTGCCGAAGCTGGCGATCGTGCGACCGACGGCGACACCCGCCTTGATCAGTTTGTAGAGTCCGCCCGCCGCCAGGATTTTGCGCTGCGTGTCGTTTGCCGCGCCCTCCTCCTGCGCGTGCTCGTAGGCGCTCGTTGCCGTCGAGTAGTAGCTCGCATAGACGCCAAAGAGCGGATTCTGATGGACCGCGTCCTCGATCCGCCGCTGCAGGGCCTCGAACTGTTCTTTCGCCTGCGCGAACATTCCCTTGGTTTTGTCGTGACCCAGCTTCCGATAGCGGTCCTTGATTGCCTGCAGGTCCTTCCACATGGTCGGATTGCCGGGACCGTCCACGATCCGCCGGCGGTCGAGAGGCGCGATGCGGCCGGCGCCGGTTCCTGCCCCGCCACCGCGCAGCGCCAGTTGCAGCACCAGACGCCACCCGTTGTGCATCGCATGGAATTCGTCGTCCGACAGCGCGGTGAGCCACATGAAGTTGAACTTGCCATAGGCGAATTTCTGCGGGCTCTGCCCCGGATTCAGCTGGTCGGGCGTGGCGTCGTAGCCTCGGCTTTCGATTTCAGTGAGCAGCTTGTCGAGTGCGCGCAGGTTCTCGACATTGGCGCCGGTGAATGGCTTCGAAATATTGCGGCTGAGGTGCTTCCAGCCGCGTTCGAGGGCGTGCATAGCCATAAGCAGAAGCTAACAGCCTGGAAGACGCCATGATACGCAATTCATGGGACCGCCGCTCTCTGCTGCACACTTCACCAATGCATTGGCCACGCGCCGATCTGACGCCTGCGCGCCGGCGTTCCGATTGGCACCGGCACTCCTCCATATCCGCACTTAGCCGATGCGTCGAACCTCCGCGTGCGGTTGCGACCAATCGGTGCTATGGTCGCCGCGAATAAATTGCCGCAATCCGCGGCCCGGAAGCCGGGGCACCTGCCGCCTTGCCATCCGACGGTACTCCGCCCCTCGACGACGCTTCGTCTGCGCCACGCTTCGTCATCGAGAGGGAAAAGCCGCTGTCGCAGTCTCTGCTCTGGACGGCGCAGCGGCGTTTCTTCGCCCGCCAGGGCGTCGAGGCCTGGCGCAGCAACACCGTGCCGCATTACGTCACCAACAACCCGGCGCTGGCGCGCGCTTATGCCGAGGTGGCGCTGGGATTCCTGCGCGACCTCGTTGCTGGCGGAGCGCGCTTCGATGCGGCCGAGCCCTTCACCCTGATCGAGCTCGGCGCCGGCAGCGGCCGATTCGCCTTCTTCTTCGTCAACGCCTTCCGCTCGCTGCTCGCATTGTCACCCTTCGCTGCGCTGCCCTTCCGCTATGTGATGACCGATTTCACCGAGGCCAATCTCGCCTTCTGGCGTACGCATGAGGCGCTGGCGCCGCTCTGCGAAGCCGGGCTGGTCGATTTTGCCGTTTTCGACGCCGAGAGCGACGATACGCTGCGGCTCGAACGGGTCGGCGTGACGCTCGCCGCCGGAACTCTCACCCATGCGCCGGTGGTGATCGCCAATTATGTCTTCGACGGCATCACGCAGGACGCCTTCTCCTTCCGCGACGGCACGATCCTGGAATGCCGCGTATCGCTCGGCGCCGATCGACCGGATCCCGATCTCGACAATCCCGAAGCGATTGCCCACCTTGAATGCAGCTACAGCGACCACGCGCTTGCCAAGCCGCCCTATCCCGAGACGCTATTCAACGCGATCCTCGCCGATTATGCCGGGACGCTCGGCGACACGACAATCCTCTTTCCTTCTGGCGCGCTCCGCTGCCTCGATCGGCTGGCGCGACTGGCCGATAGCCACTTGCTGCTGCTTACCGCCGATCGGGGCGAGCAGCGTGACACCGATCTCGGTCGCGACCACGGCATCGGCATGGCCGTCCATGGCAGCTTCTCGCTGCCGGTCAATTATCACGCCATTGCCGAATATGTGGTGAAATCCGGCGGCGACGTGCTGACCACGGCCTATCGCCATGCCAATCTCGCGGTATCCGCCTTTCTGCTCGGCGGCTCCTATGGCGAGACGCGGCTTGCCTTCGATCAGGCGGTCGAGCATTTCGGTCCCGACGATTTCTACACGCTGGCGCGCGGGCTCCGCGCTGAGCCGCGCCCGCTCGACTTCGCCCAACTCCTCGCCCTTGTACGCTTGAGCGGCTTCGATCCCCGGGTGTTGCGGGATTGCCTCCCGGCGCTCTGGGAGAAGTTGGACAATGCCGGCGACGTTGAACGGCGGGAACTCGCACGCGTGGTCGAGCGTGCGGTGGTGAACTACTATCACCTGGGGGAAGCGCGCGACCTCTTCTTCGAGTTCGCCATGCTGAGCTATGCGCTCGGCGATTACCGCGGCGCGCTCGCGCTCTATCAGCGCTCACGCCGCCACTATGGCGACGCCGCCGCGACGTTCTGGAACATGGCCCTCTGCCATGCCGCGCTCGGCGATACCGTCGAGGCGGCATTCTGCCTCGCCGAGGCGAAGCGCCTCGACGGTGACTTCGCGCCGGTCGCGGCGCTGCGACCCAAAGGGGTATCCACGTGAGCGCCCGCCTGCTGCTGGAGGCCCGAGCATGAGCCAGCGTCATTTCTTCCCGCCGCCAACCAAGTTCGGCAGAGCCCCGGTCCAGCCAAAAGCCGCGGCACGAACGGGCACCGGCGCGAACGCTGCTCCCAGCGTTACTGCGGACTCGTTCAACGGAGGAAAGCCGCCGCTGACGCCGGCTGCACCGCCAAGGCCCGGCATGCAGTTTCCGAAGACGGGCGGCGCGCCCGTCCCCACCGCGTCGGATATGGGCCATCGATCACGCGGCGACGCTCCGAAATTTCCACCCGCTCGCCCTTCGCCGACTTCGCCTGCGCCTGCAAGGCCCGTGGCGACACCTTCTGTCGTATTGCAGGCGATGAAGCGCAAAGCGAGTGACGCGGCACCAGGGCCGCCTGGCACAGGTAAGGTTGCGAAGACCGACTCGAAGAACGACGCGGCGAGCAGCGCGCGGCCTGCGTCGCCTGCGCTCTTCAGGCTCAAGCCGCGCAACAAGCACAAATGGACCTCTTACGATTTCGACGCCCAGCCGCGCCCGCCCACGGCGCGCCGGAAGGCCTTGGACAACAAGAACAAGGGGCTGGCATCCACGGAGACGAAGGCGGACCCTGCGGACGCGAAGGATGTGAAGGATGCCGTCCCAGCCGGCAGCTCATTGGCGGAGCGCTACGCCGGCAGGAATGCTCCCGCAGGGGTGTTTCTGATGTACGGGCTACGCAAAGAGGTGAACTGGGCGAAAACGGACCAGACCCACGGTATGAACGGCGATGCGTACGTCTATTCGCAGGCGAAGGGAGATGAGTGCAAGGACGACAAAAATAACAATCGCAAGCTCTACAGATGCGTCGTCTGCGACGGGTATTACCCGCGCAAGCAGGACAAGATTGCCGGGGAAACCGATGACGCCACGATCACGTGCGACCACATCCCGCCATTTTCGGTTCGCCTCGGCAAGCGTACGTTCGAGCTCCACGTCTGTGATGGCAGTAATGTCTGGAGGGGTCAGGTCAGAAAGCTCGCTGTTGATTCTTTCAACGACCCGAACGAGCTGCGCATGATGTGTCAAAGCTGCAATTCCGCGCTCGGCGGCGAGAAAGATTACGATCGGGTCTCACCCAAAAAGGCCGGTACCCACGCGCAGCTTTGCGATGGGGGCGATCACAGTGGACTCTACTGTGTGGATATACCCGGTTTGAAGCTGCTCTGACGGTCGCTGCGTGCGGGCAGCGAACTCGCAGCGCGGGCGTTTGGGGAACTTGCCGGTCATCCTTATCGGCGCGGCGAAGCGCGCGGCGTGCCGCAGGGCGCTGCATCGGCAGGCCAGGCGTGGGCGGAGGGATAAGCGCCAGAACGGCTTGAACCGGCAAGGCGCTGCTTACTTGAGATGCGATTGCGTCTGCGATTTCACGGTGGCGGTCAGGCCGAACATGTCGTCGCACAGTTTGCTGACGTTCTTGAAACCCATTTTGACGTAGAAACTATCGACGATCGAGGACGAGACCATCATGTACGGCGCATTGAGTCGCTCCGCCACCAGCGCCAGCATGTAGATGCAGGCCGCACCCACGCCGCGTTTGTTCGATTGGCTTTTGACATAGCCGACTTCGGCGCAGAGCTTGCTTCCGTCAATGTCGGACGATTTCGGCATCATCGCGAAGGTCGCCGTGCTGGCGAGCACGAAGACGTCGAAATACATGAATCCTTCGACCTTTTCCCCGGTATAGCAGCTGATCTTGCCCCGGACATCTTTGGGCCGGTCCGTGTTCGGCCCCCAGTCGGCCTTGAGGGAAAAGGAGCCGACGGTCGTGTGGTGACTGTCTGTCTTGGTGAAATTACCCTCGGAACTGCTTTGCAAATTGAACCTGGCCATGATGTCTTCGAAGCCGGTCGTCTCCGATTCCATCGCCTGGACCGTAAGCGCGCGGCCACGCGGCCGCGAGGGCATGCCCGGTCGGTGCGGCCCTGTCCGCACAGGCGGCTTCGCGGGTGCTGCGCTTGGCGCGCGCGCGGGCCGCATTTGCAGGCTTTTGCCGGCGATGCGCACGGGCGGAATCGGCGGCGGCGAGTTCGGCGGCCGGCTCGCCGCTTTGGGCTGGAGAGGCTGGTTCTGCGCTGGCGGACGTGGCGGCGGCGAGAACCGCCGGCTGGTCATGAGCGGGTCGGATGACGGGAGTGCGGCGGTCAGCCCGCGGGCCGCGTCATCATCGGCTGCGCCGCGGCGCGCTGTCCCATGCGGTCGGCTTCGGCCTCGAGCCCGGGATCCTGCACGACCGCGATGCCGTTCCCGAAGGGATTGCGCACGCGGCCCTGGCGCTGCTGCACGACATGGGCGAGCTCATGGCCCAGGAGCTGCTGGCCGCGCGGCGTCACCGGATCGTACTGGCCCGGCGCGAAATAGATGTTGGAGCCGAGGGTGAAGGCGAGCGCGCCGATCGCGGGCGCCTCGGGCCCGACATGGACGCGCACATCGGCGAAGTTCGTGCCGAAGAAGGACTCCATCTTCTGCTGCACGGCTTCCGGCAAGGGCTGGCCCATGCCGCCGCGGCCGACATGCTGAAGCGTGTCCGGCAAGGGCGTGGCGTTGTTCGGCATCTGCGGCTGCGCCGGTTTGCGCTGCACCGCGCCCGGCGGCGCGAACAGCCTCGGCCGTCCGCCGGGGAAGTAGCCCTGGATCACTCTGGCGGAGCTCATCTTCTGATCCTCTCAGCGCTTGGGCGGCTTCGCGCCGGGTTGCGTCATCTGCGCGTAGATCTGCTGCGGCCGGCGTACGCCCGCGCCGGGAAAAGCATCGATCTTCGCGGCGCGCAGGACATCGGTGGCGAAGGTCGAGCATTGCCGCCGCGTCAGGCTGAAGTCGGGTGTCCGGGTCTGGTACTCGGCCACTTTGGCGAGGGCGGCGCGCGCCTGGTCGGCACTGACATCGAAGCTGCGCGTGCGCAGGCCGGGCTTCGCGAAGGCGGCGCCATCGTCGTGAACCCGTCCTTTGACCCCGGCGGTGAGCTTCGGCAGGTCGCGGCGCGGATCGAAGCGCTCGTATTGCGCCGGCGAAAAACCGAAGGCTTGGCGCCGGCCGTTCGGCTCCTGAACGGCGACGAAGCTGTGGCCGGCGAGTTCCGGCGGTAAATTGCGCGCGCCCGGCCCCTGGTGGAGGTAAGAGCCGACGGTGATGCGGTAGCCGGCGCCCCGCGGCTGCGCTGCCGGCGCCGCTCGCGGCGGCGCAATCGGTGGCGGCGGGACGGGTCTCCTGGTCTGGCTCATGCTTCCACGATCCCAAGAGGTGGTGGCTACTTTCTTAACACAACGCTCGGTTGGAGCAAAGTGTGCGCCGATTGCCCGGAGCGCGGGGGGTGCAGCGCCGCTATGCCCGGCGGCAGCCGCACCTCCGCCGGGTGGCGGCGCGGGCGGGTCGTGAGGAAGCTGGTCCAGCCGAGCTTCGCCCGGTGCCGCCGGCCGAGCCGCGTGGCGGGCACCTCCTCGGCGCGCAGCACCAAGTGGTATTCCGGTTCCACGGCGCTCTCGACATGGAAGCAGACCAAGGCCTGCAGCGCCCGGTGGGCGTCGCCGTCGGGCAGCAATTGGCGGAACCGCTCGATGGAGAGCGGCCCCAGGACGAGGCGAATGCCGGCCTGCTGGTCCCAGGCGCGGCGGCCGAGGACGGCCCCCTGCCCCAGCCGGTTGTTGCGACCGGCGATGCCGAGCCGCGTCTGCTCGCTTTCATCGATCGAGAGCCACCGCCCCTCGAGCGGCACGCCTTTCACCGGCACGTCGAAATAGTCGGCCAGCATGCGCTCAAGCGCATGGAGGCTGCGTGGCCGCTGCGTCAGCAAGCCTGCATAGTAGAGCAGCGCCCGGTCCGGAAACGGCAGGCGGCCGCGGAGCTCTGGTGTCGCGAGGCCGATCAGCGCGAAGAGATAGTGCGCGAAATTGCTATCGGCCGGCGTGCCGCGCGCAAGGCCGGGTCGATGCTTGGCGCGGGCGCGGAAGAAGAGCGAGACCAGACGGTGATTGAAGATATCGAGAAAGTCGCGTCCGGCTGTATCGCCGCGCCGGGCGCGCGCCAGCACATGCTCGGTGAGCGGCGGCGGCAAGGGTCCGAAGCCGCCCGCGAGCCCCATGAAGTTGACCGTCATCTCCGGCGGCTGACCGCTGACACCGAGGGCCAGCCGGTCGATCTCGCTCGCCGGAAACGCCGCCGCAAGACTCGAGCGAAAACGGACCGGCTCCGGGCGCGCACCGCTGGTGTCGCCCACCCGCGGCGCGCGCGGCAACAGCCGCTCAAGCAGATGCACCGCCTGGAAGAAATCGAAGCGGTAGGCCTCGGCGAAGAGCTGTTCGGCTACAGCACGATGCGTTCGCCAGCCAAAGGCGGCCATGTCCTCCAGATCCCGTCGCGTTGCGCGCTCGTCAGCACGAGCTGGGTAAAGCTGTTGACCGCGGTATAGAGCCCGAAGAAGCGGCTCAGCACCGCGCCGAGCAGAAAGGCGCTGGCGCCGACGAACTGCGCCTCATCGACCCCGAGCGTCACTTCGCTGCCGCGGCAGAAGCCCCGCCAGCCATCGTGTCCGATCCGCCGTACGACCGGCCGGCTGGCGACCGAC
The DNA here is from genome assembly GCA_035553515.1 of Allostellaceae bacterium. Classification (GTDB taxonomy): domain Bacteria; phylum Pseudomonadota; class Alphaproteobacteria; order ATCC43930; family CGMCC-115725; genus DAHUYF01. Next base: position 16,518 of record DATNDG010000076.1, read on the forward strand.
CTCAGCCCCTGGATCTGCTTCTCGACCATGCCGTTGTCGATGCCGGCATAAAGCCGGAGAATCTCGCGCAGCGCGCGCAGTCCCTGCTCGCCGCCGAGCGAAAGCTCGTTGAGCGAGAGATGCGAGATGAGGCGCCAGAGAGTGTCGCCGCCGAGCGGCGGCGTGATCTGGCGCGTCGGTTTGGTGAGGCAGGCGATGGCCGACACCGGCGCGTCGATCTCGATTTCGAGCCGCGTCGCCTCCGGCGTGATGTGCTCGGCAAGGCCGCGATTGGTCGCCAGCGTATGCGCAAAGACCGTCTGCGTCGCCGGCCGGGTCGGCGTGAAGTCGAGATCGAGGAACGAGATCAGGAGGTCGGTGCCCGGCATATCGGCGCGGCTCGTTGACTGACGGCGCGCCGTCCAGAAGGCGCGCTGCCGCGCCATCGCCGAATGATGGTCGTAGGAGAAATAAGGCTGGAAGGTGCGGCTGTCATCCGCGACGTCCGAGGTTGCCGAGACCTTGACGATCGAATGGATCTCGGTGCTGCGCTCCCAGCGGGCGTCCGGCACCAGCAGGTATTCGGTCTTGGTCTGATCGACGCGGATCGGCTCGGTCGTCTTCGGGAAGAGATTGACGATGGGCGTGGCGCCGAGCGCGAAGCTGCGCCGGTTGATGCCCAGCCGGCGCTGCGGGCCGGTGCGCAGAAGGAACAGCAGATCGATGGTCTTGTGCGGGCCGAGCGGCGGCAGCCGCGTCAGGTCGAAGAAATGGAATTTCTCCGGGAAGATGAAATATTCCTGGATGAGCCGGTATCCCAGATGCGCATTGGCGGGATAGGGCAAGAGCCCGTCCTCGAGCGCGAAGCCCACCGGCTCCAGCGCTTCCGCCGGCAGGGTGATGCCGGGTTCCTTCTTGCCTTCCGGCACGACGGCAATGCCGATGAGTTCGTTGAACAGCAGCTCGTATGCTGCGCCCGCCACGCCGGGCTCGCCGCGGATGAAGAAGCGGAGGCACGGTGGGAGAACGTCGCCGAAGCTCCATTGCCCCTGGCACTGGAGCCTGAGCCGCAGCACCGACTGCGCCTCGGGGAGCGCGTCGAGAAAATCATACTCCGCCGCCGGGGCGAGATCGGCATTGGCGATCTCGATCGGCCACAGCGTCACGGGATAGCCCGTGCGAAAGCGGCAGGTGAGCCGATCGCGCTGCGGGCCGGCCGTCTCGGCGAAGACCGCCGTCTGGCGCGGGATGACGAAGCCTTGCGCCGCGCGCGCCTGGGCGGCGTCGACCGTGAAATGCGCGATCGCCATGGACGGCACGGGCGCCACCAGATGCGGATAGAGCACCGACAGCAGGGCGGACGGGATCTCAGGGAATTCGCTGTCGATGTTGCGCTGGAGCCGTGCCGTCAGGAAAGCGAAGGATTCGACCAGGCGCTCGATATGCGGGTCTTGCGATTCCGTGCCGCCATATTCGAGGCGGTTCGCCACCTTGGGATAGCGCTCGGCGAATTCGACGCCGCGGTGGCGCAGATACTCGAGCTCGCGCTGGTAATAAGCGAGAATATCGTCGGGACCGTTAGTCGCCATGGCGCTCGCCGCTGCGATGGACGGGCACGGCAAAGGAGATCGGCTCGATCATCGCGCCGAGGCGCAGTCCGCCATCGACATGCACGACGAGCGCGCCGTTCTGCTGCGCGCTCCGCTCGACGCGAATGCGCGGCTGCACCAGTCGCGGCTCGAAGACTTCGACGGCGCGGCGCACCGCTTCGGTGAGCTTGGTCTCGCTGTCGAAGTCGCGACCGAAGAGCGATAGATCGGGAATGCCGTAATCGACGGTGGTCCGCGCCCGCTCGACCAGAAGATCGGCCGACACTGGAGCGCGCGTGTTGAGCAGCCGGTCAAGCTCAAGGGCGACCGATCGGCGCAGCTCCGCCGGTGACAGTAGGCGGAGCGGCTGCGGCTCGTTATCGACGCCAGGATCGGCGTCGGTGAGGCGCTCGAAGAGCGGCGCCGGCGCACCCGGAACAAGACGAGGCTCGTTCATGGCGTCGCCCGCTCGCCGCTGGGGCCACTCTCGATGCTCGGCATCCTGAGCCCGCCGAAGGACGCCCATCGGAACTGCAGCGTCACGCGCCCCTCGCCCGCCTCTCCGCCGCAGGGAGAGGCAGCCTGATCGCCCGTTACGACACTTCCTGCTTGATCAGGTCGTGCTTCACCGGTTGGGCACCGTCGGCGCTGCCGTCATCCTTCTTCTGCGGGATGTATTTGTATTCGATGATGCCGTAGTTCAGCGACACCGTCTCGGTCGGAATGTCGCCGGTGCCGCCGCCGAAGCTGACGTTCGAGACGACGATGTTCGACATGACGATCTCGAGATACTTCACCGGCTTGTTGTCGCCGTCGGCGCGGAAGGCGGTGAAGGTGCCCTTGCCGATCATCTTGCCGCTCCAACACTGCTTCAGCAGGTCGTCGGTGGCGCTGTCGACGTACTTCGTGATGGTGAAGTCGGAGTGGTTTGCCTGCTCGACCGTGCCGCCGCCTGCCGAGCTGCGCGTCGGCGAAGTGGGCTGATTGAAGGAGTGGCTCCAGGAAAGGACCTGGATTTCCCCCGTGTGGTCACTGTCCGTCGATTCCCCGGTGATATCCGGGGTTTCGAGCTTCAGGAACATATTGCCAGCCATAAGGCTCTCCTCTTTCTCTCGAGCTTATCCCGCGCTTATGCCGCCGCCGGCGGCGGCAATTCCGCCACGAGGCGGATCGATGCCGTGAGCTCCTCGAGCTGGAAATGCGGCCGGAGGAACACGGTGGCGCGATAGACGCCGGGCTTGCCCGGCACGTCGAAGACATCGACGCGCGCCTCGCGCAGCGGGTATTTCGCCTTCAGATCCTGGCCGGCGTCGTCCTTGCCGAGGACGTAGTCGACGATCCAGGTGTTGAGGTAGGTCTGTACGTTCTCCTTCGTCATGAAGGAGCCGATCTTGTCGCGCATGATCACCTTGATGTAATGCGCAAAGCGCGACGCGTTGAGCATGTAGGGCAGACGGGCCGAGAGCGACGCATTCGCATTCGCGGTCGCGAGATTGTAGATCTTCGGCTTGTTGGTGGTCTGGCCGCCGAAGAAGGCGGCGTAGTCCGTGCCCTTGCAGTGCACCAGCGCGATGAAGCCGAGATCGCTGAGTTCCTTCTCGCGCCGATCGGTGATGGCGATCTCGGTCGGGCACTTCAGCGCGACGTCACCCTCGTCGGTGAGGAAGGTATGCGCCGGCAGCCCTTCGACCTTGCCGCCGCCCTCGACGCCGCGGATCGCGGCGGTCCAGCCATGCTGCGCGAAAGCATCGGTGATGCGCGCCGTCAACGCCCAGCCGGCGTTGCCCCAGAGATACTTGGCATGGTCGCGGCCGTCCGTGTCCTCGACGAAGTTCATGCCCTCGACCGGCACCGTGTTGGGACCGTAGGGCAGACGCAGCAGGATGTGCGGCATCGCCAGCGTCACGTAGCGGGAATCTTCGCTCTCGCGGAACGACCGCCAGGTGACGAGCTCCAGGCTCTCGAAGATCTTGGCGAGATCGCGCGGGATTCCGAGCTCGGTGAAGCTGTCCATGTCGAAGAGCCGGGCGCTCGCCGCGGCGATGAACGGCGCATGCGCCGCCGCCGCCACGCTCGATACCTTTTGCAGCAGCTGGATGTCCTGCGGATGGCGGCCGAACTCGTAGTCGGCCATCAGCATGCTGTAGGGATGGCCGCCGAAGGTGCCGTATTCCTCTTCGTAGACCTTCTTGAAGAGCGCGCTCTGGTCGAACTCGACGGCCTTGTCGAGGTCCTTGAAGAGCTCGGCCTTGGTGATGTTGAGGAGCCGCAGCTTGAGCCGGGTGCTGGTCTCCGTGTTCATCACGAGATAGTTGAGGCCCCGCCAGGAGGCCTCCATCCGCTGCAGCTCCTGATGGTGCAGGATCTCGTTGAGCTGCGCGCTCAGGAGATCGTCGATCTCCGCGATGCGGTCGTTGATCGCCTCGGCGACGTCGCCCTTGACCGTGCCGCCTTCCGCCAGCACGTCGTGGACGAACTCGCCGACCAGATCGCGAGCGTAGTCGCGCTGCGTCTCGTCGCGCGCGAGCTTGCCTTCGACGATGATCTTGTCGAGCAGCGTCGCCGGAGCCGCGCCGTTGCCCTGGGTTTCCTCTGCCATGTGCGTGTCTCCCCTCGATCCGGCTTACTGCGCGGGCTTCTGTTCGCCGCCCTCGCCCAAGTCCTTCTTGAGCGCGGCTTGGCTCTCGGTGTTCTGGATGACGTCCTTCAGCAGGGCATCCAGGTTGTCGTTGCCATCGAGCTTGGTCAGCAGATCGCGCAGCCGCTGGCGCCCCTCGTAGAGCTTCTTCAGCGCCGGCACCTGCTTGATGATCTCGACCGGGCCGAAATCATCCATATTCTTGAAGGTGAGCTCGACGTTGAGCTGGTCGGGGCTGTCCTTGACCAGCTTGTTCGGCACGCGGAAGGCGAGCCGGGGCGAGATCGCCGCCAGGACGTCGTTGAAGTTGTCGCGATCGATCTCGACGAATTTGCGATCCTTGACCGGCGGCAGCGCCTCGGCCGGCTTGCCCGAGAGATCGGCGAGGACGCCGACGATGAACGGCAACTCCTTCTTTTCGATCGCATTGCCGATCTCGACGTCGTAGGTGATCTGGACCCGTGGCGGCCGGACCCGATCAAGCTTATGTTGCGTGCTTTCGGCCATGACGCATTCCCCTCCCGTACATGTCCCGCGACTTGCGAGTTAAGATGATCCAGACTGTGCAATCAAGCGGATTGTGCCGAACGTCGTGATTATGTTGTCGCACCATCTTCGTGCTTCGTCTCAATTCGGTAATCAGTAAATCCGGCAGCATCACTTACCGATGATTAAGGCCGAGCAATTCAAAGAGCGCGGCCAGATCGTTTCGCCCCCTGGTCATTTCGCTGAGCAGCTCGTGCAGCGGCATCATCCCCCAGGAATGCGCCCGGCGAAGCAGATAGGGTGTCGGGCTGTGCGGCTCGGTGCGCGCCAGGAATTCGGCGACCTCCAGGATCAGCCGGTAGGCCTGATCGCGATCATGGATGACGCCGTCATATTCGATCGTCTCGCTCGGCGGCGGCTCGGCCTCGGTCGGGACCGGAACCACCCTGCTCTGCTCGGCCATCGCCGGCACCTCCCCTCTGTTGCGCAGCAGCGTCTGCACCAGACCCTGTATGTTGGTGAGCGCGCCGCGCAGCCCCGCTACGCTTGGGGCCTGTTTGCCGCAATGTTCATCGAGCAGCCGGTCGAGATCGCGGAGCAGTGCGAGCGTGGCTTCGAGCCGGCGCGCGAGGCTGCGATAGAACGGGGTCGGCGTCGCGACGAGCGCCGCCTCGAATTCCGAGAGCCGCAGGCCGGCCGGCGGCTTGGCGTTCGGATTGGCCTTCTGGATCTGCTCGAGCCGGAGCGCATTGGCGTAATGCTCCCAGGCATAGGCGTTGGGCGTGACGATGCCGGGCTGCGTCAGCGGCAGGCGGTAGAGCGATCGGGGCAGATGCGCGTTCATCCATTCGATGGGCGCGATCCGATAGGAAAGATCCTGCTCCTCGATCTCCGGATGGAGCGTTGGCCAATAGGCGCCGCACAGCCCGATGATGATGCTCAGCCCGACCGGAATCCCGACGAAGCCGTCGCGACGGATGAGCCCCTCGAGCAGCCAACCGGCGATCTGCAGGTCCTTCGAGCGCTTGCTCAGCGCCTCGGCGCAGACGCGCACCACCTCGTCCCAATTGGCGCGCTTCAACTCGCTCTGCCAGATGCCTTGCGGCAGGCTTGCGTCGTCCTCGCGCCTGGCCTCGCGGATGCGATCGTAATCGCCGCTGAGCCGCAGCGACGTGCCGGTCGGCTTCTCGCCCGGCAACGGCGCCAGGATCGCCTCGATGTCGAGGCCGAGCAGCGCGGTCTCCTCTGCCGGGGCCTGATCGTCGATCCGGCGCAGCGCTTCGGCGCTCATCGCTCGGCCTCGTTCACCAGCGAGGGGGCGCGCGTCGGGAAATCAGGCACGACCAGCGGCACCGGCGCCTTGGCGCCCGCCGGCAGGCTCGACAGGCGCAGTCGGATGAAGGCCCTCGCCTCGCCGACCGGGCCGGGCGCGCGCGTTTCGGGGCCGATCACCTGCACCGTCTGAGCGGTGAAACGCAGAACCTGCGGCGAGAGCTCGGCGCCGTGCTCGAGCTGATCGGGCGGCGTGCGGTGCGCCAGCAGCAGCCGCACCAGCGACCAGCGGTCCTGATAACTCCAGCTCACCATCCGGGTTTTCAGCTCCTGCTGATCGGCGATCCCCTGCAGCACCGGCGAGACCGGACCGTCCTTCGCCCAGCGCAGGTTCACTGTGACCGGGTCTGAAAGGTGCCAGCGCACCGGCTTTCCCGCCTGCCCCCGGCGAAACACCTGGTCGCCGATGCCAACCTGCCAGTCGATGATCTGGTCGGCGCCCTTCTCGAAGCGGCGGTTGACGCGGAAATCGACGTCGACATCGATGCCCGGCACCTCATTGCCACCCTCTACGAGGAAAGGGGCGAGGAAGGTGCGCACCTGCTCCATCTGATCGAGGAAGGCGAGCGCGTTCTGTTGCGCTGGAGTACTCCCGCGGGCGAGGTCTTTGCGCACGGCCGGCGCATTGGCGGCAAAGAAGCGGAGATAGTTGGTCACCGCGCCAAGCGGCGCCTCGGACGCATCGTCGGAAGCGCCGCGCGGGGCGAAGGGGAAGCGCCCGGCAAGCGTCGCGTTGAACCGATCGGCGATCTGGGCATAGCCGGTGGCGCCCGCGCGGTTGGCGATCGAGCCGCACTGGGCGAGCAGCCCCTGGCGAAGCGCGTCGCGCCGGTCGAGGAAATAGTCGCCGGTTGCGGCGAAGCGATCGCCGGCGAGCTGATCGACGCAATTGTCGCGCGTCACCTGCGCCAGGTCGAAGCGGATGAAGTTTTCCAGGGCCGCGACGGAGTTGCGCGGGTTGTTGTTCTGATATTTCTGCAACTCTAACAGGATGCGCTGCCATTTCGAGACCAGCGGCACCGGTCGCCAGTTGAACGCGAAATCGCTGCGGGTGAGGAAGTCGAGCAGCGGCTGCGCACCATCGCTGGCGAGCCGCGTCACCCAGTTGCGCTGCACGTCGAGATACTGCGCGACCTGGACATCATCCTTGAGGCCAAAGGCTGCGAGCGTCGCCGGCTGCGAGGGATCCCAGGGATGGATGTCGGAGCGGATGCTGTAGAGCTGCTGTCGCTCCAGCTCGCCATCGACCTGCTGCAGCAGGCCGTAAGCCTGCCGCCCGGCGGCCTCGCGCAGTTGCCCATAAGTGGTATCGAAGCCCAGCTGCGAGAGCACGGTGAGGAGATCGCCCAACGGGCGCGCGGCGCGGCCGAAGGTGTGCGCCTCGAGGAAGAGCGTCGTCTCCGGCGATTGTGAGGCGGGCGCCGCGTCATCGGGAATCTGCGCGCGCGCGATCGCCGCGGTCATGTTGGCGTCGAGGCGCTGGCGCCCGGCCGCATCGACCACGCGGCGGAACTCGACCGGCACGACCTGAAGGTCGGAATCGAGGAACAGCTCATATCCCTGATAAAGCCCGATCGCTTCGCCGAGGCGGTCCGGATCCCAGACCGTGGCCGCGCCCTGACCCGGCAAGGCGATCGCGCGCTGCTCGGGCGTCGCCATGAAGGGGCGCGCCAGCATCTTCGGCAGCGCCGCCGCGAGGGCGGCGGCCTGCGGCGAGAGCCGCAGCGCGAGCCGGCCGCCGCTCCGGTCGAGCAAAGGCACCGAGCGTCGCAGCTTGAGATCGGCCAGATTGCCCAGCAGCTGGCCAAGGCGGAGATCGGCGCGCGCCTGCAGCGTCTGCGCCGCCGCCGGTCCGAAGAAGGCCGAGCCGCCGAGATCGCCGAGGAACTGCGCGAAGGCCGGATCCGCCTCGACCCGCTCGCGCAGGATCCAGGCGAAGTCGGGGTCGGCCAGCATGGTCTGCGCCGCCGCAAGAGCGTCGCTCAGCCGGCGAAGCTGACCGCCGGCATCGCCATGCGTCGCCACCGCGCGGTCGAGCGCATCGACATCCGCGACGACGTCGGTAAAGCGCCCGGCGATCGGCCCATCATAGGAAAGATTGTGATCGAAGGGCTGCAGCAGCGCCTGAAGCCCCTGCAGTGCTCGGTCTCTATAAGTAGCCGGGTCGAAGCGATGGATGACGACGCGCCGCAATGCCGCCGTATAGAGATCGCTGTCGAGGAAGAAGGCGTGCGGCAGCTTGGTATTCAACAGAAATGTGGTCAGTCTCTCGACATCCGATAGAGACGCGTCCGGCGTGTTGAGCCGGTTATAGAGGGCCGCGTTCTGCTCGATCTGCCGCAGCCCCTCGACATAGGCCGTGAGGCGCTTGGCCTCCGGGCTGCCGGCGAGCGCATAAGGCTTGCCGGCGAGCGGCTGCCCACGTCCGCCGAGCGCGTCGCCGATCAGCACGACTGTGCGCTGATCGAACTGGCGGCGCATCGCATCGAGGATGACGGCGTTGAAGCCGAGCGAGAAGTGATCGACCACCCGGTCATCAATGCCGCTGAACCAGGATGACGGCATCCAGACGCTGCGCAGGTGTTTGACGTCGAGCTTGGCGAACATTTGCAACAGCTCGCTGGCATCGGCGGCGCTCACCGGAGCCCCCGCCCCGCCATTCGACTGCTGCTCCGCCCGGCCCATGCTTTGCACGATGTAGGTGATGGGCTGCATCAGTGAGCGCGCCTCGCGGTGCAGCCGGAGCCCGGCATAGGTGAGGCCGACGGCACCGACGAGGATCAGGGCCGCGAGGCTCGCTGCGGCGATCCGCACCGGACGCGAGCGCGGCAACTGGCCCGAGCGCGCCATGGCGGCGAGCCCGCGTTCGCGCAGGATCTTCTTGGCGAAAAGCTCACGGGCGAACAGCGGCCAGCGGCGCAGCGGTTGGGCCGTCGGCTGAATCCGGTCATGCGCCCCGCTCATGGCAAGGCCGCCGCTGCGCGGCGGCGGCCCGCCATCACCGGTGAAATAGAGGCCACGGAAGAAGAAGGCGTCGTGATAGACGCTCTGGCGGAAGAGGCTCGTGCAATAAAGCCGCAAAGGCTCGTGCAACCGCTCGAACTCCGCGGGGAACAGCAAGGCGCCTTCGGGATCGGCGAGTTCCGCCTCCTTGCCGGCGAGGTCGAGATGGAGGCGATAAAGCGTGTCGGTGATCCCGTTGAACGCCTGGCTGAAGCCCGCCGAGGTCACCTCTGCATCGATGTCGCGCGCGTTGGACCAGCCGAAGATCTCGTCGCGCCGCACCGCCGGCGCTTCGCGCCAGAAGCTCTGGAAGCCGGGAATCCAGTCGCATTTCGTGACCAGAATGTAGACCGGAAGCTGCAACCCGAGCCGTTGCTGCAGATCGAGGAGATGCCGGTGCATCTGGTCGGCCTTGGCCAGCAACGCATCCGCATCGAGCCGGTCCGGGCCGACGAAGTCGCTGCACGGAATGGTGAGCACCACGCCGTCCAACGGACGGACCGGCCGGTGCTCCGTCAGCAGCCGCAGCAAATGCCGCCAGCCGCGATCGTCGGCGTTCTGCCGTGCGGGATCGAGCACGAGCTGACCGGCGACGTCGAGTACCACGCCGCCATCGAAGAAATGCCAGGTCAGGGCGCGACCGGGCGGCGGCGGCTCGGCCTGCATGGCGCCGGCCGGGCGCAGCGCTTCGAGTTCGTCGAGCAGCGTGGTCTTGCCGGCGTTCTTCTCGCCGAGCATCAGATACCACGGAATGGCATAGCGCCAGCGATAGCCCGGCGTCACCCGCCGCAGATAGCGGAGCGCCGCGGCGAAGGACTGCCGCAGCTCCTGCGGCGCAATCGGCGCGCCGGCGGCATCGTCGACCACTTTGCCGGCTGCGGGCGCGATCGTCGCCGGCACACTCGCCACCGGCGCCTTGCCCGAAGCCGCCCGGCGCAGCAGGAAGAAGAGCAGCACCAGGAGCAGCAGCGCGGCAATGAAGGCGAGGACGCCGATGAGGAGCGCGTGGCTCACCAATATGCCGAGGAGCGCCGCCATCGCCTAAGGCCGCTCCTGCTGAACGATGGGGCTGTGGAGCACCCGTTCGACATCGCTCGTGCCGCGCACCCATACGAGGTGCTGGACGCCGAGATAGGCGACGAGCGCGACGGCGATGGCGATCAGCCACGGCCGCAGATGCGGCAGGCGCACGGGCCGGGATTCATCCAGGGTGTGAGCATAGGCATCGCCGAAGATCGGCAGGTCGGAATCGAGCCGCAGCGGCGCATGGCGCTCGATGATCTGGCGCAGCGCGCGCCGGTACTGGCGCAGCGCCGTCTGATCGCGAATGGCGCGGTATTTGCCACGGAAGCCGAGCGACAACGCCACGAGATAAGCGGCGGCCAGATCCGGATTCGCGGCAGTGCCACGGGCGATCAGCGCATCGATGTGGTCGAAGACGCGCTCGCCGGCGATGCGCGTCTGGAAGAGCGCCACCTCGATGAGGTTGTCCTTCCACTGGGCGCGCCCCGCCCATTCGGTCATGTAGAGCAGCACCTCGTCGGCCAGCGCCGCCATCAGATACTGCGCCTCGCGGTAGAGCTCGGGGCTGTAGACCCCGCCGACCCGCGTGCCGCCGACATAAAGCCGCTCGAGATAGGCGCGGAGATGATGATGCACGAGGACGACCGGATCCTGCGGGTGCTCATCGCCCTCGCCGCCGGCCAGCGCCTTCACGCCACCATGAAGCGCGTATTTGACGCGCATCAGCTCGCGATAAAACTGCCGAAGCTGCGCCAGCAGCGAATGCTCCACCCCCTCGCCGGCGGGCAGGAGAAAAGGCCGCTGCTGCAGGATCACCTCATTCACGGGCGGTCAGCCGGCATCGACGGCGCTCGATCGGGCGGAGGTTGCGCAGCGCTCGCGTGCACAAGCGGCATCGCTCAGCCCTCGACCGGTACGCGGACGTAGAGGAGGATCTCGATCGGGCGTCGCGTGCCGCCGCCGTCGCGCGGATTGGAAATCTCGAGCGTCCGGTTGGCGGCCATGAAGTTGCGATCGGCCGCGATCCGATAGACCAGCGTGCCGCGCGTCGGCACGATATCGACGCTCTCCGTCTCGATCACCCGGCCGCGCGCCGCGCCGCGGATGCGGGCCTCGGTCATTGGCGAGATCTGCTCGCTGTCGCCGATCAGCGCCTCGTCCATCCACTGCGCGATATCGGGATCGGCGGTGCCGGAGCGGCCGCGCACCCCTACCAGCAGCTCGCCTTCGTCGAGCCAAGCCGGTTCGAGGCGCAGCCGGAACACATTGCCCTCGAGCGCGAAGGCAACCGCGGTGTGCAGCTCGCTGATCATCTCGAGCACGCGGTCGACGAAGCTCAGCAGCGGGCGGAACGAGCCGGCGACGTCGTCATGGTCGTAGCGCTCGAAGATCGGCGGCACCATGCCGCTGCCGAGCGGCGCCACCTGCCCGGCGATCCCTGCCGCGAGCAGGAAGAGCGTGAAAGGATGCGCAAGACCGGTGTTGAGCGCCGCCTCGAAGGCGGGCAGCCCGCCCACGAGGCACTGAATGGCGCTACGCGTTTCCAGGAGCGAGGCTTGCCGCGCCGCGCCGGCCGCACCCTGTGCACGATCGGCGAGGAAGGACGCTTTCTGCCGCACACTCTGCGCCAGCTTCAGGCAGAGCTGGCCGAGGCCGCCGTCGAGCGCCACCGCGAGCAGCGGCGGCAGGAAGGGCGTCAGCTGGAACGCGTCATTGGCGAAGGAGACCTCGGCGATCGGCATCGCCGTGTACTTCGCCGAAGGCTTCTCGCCCGCGAGCAAGGTCAGGTTCGGCCTGAGCCGCGGCAGGCGCAGCGGATTGTCGCCCGTGTTCTCGTCGATGGTCTCCTCGCCTTCGACCGAGCGCAGGCGCGGCGCCTCGCCGCTGCCGGAGACGATGTCCGGCCGCCGGGCCGGCACGGCGAGATAGATCCGCGCGGGAGCATCGCGCAGCCGGTCCTTCATCGGCTGAAGGTCGAGCTCGAGCGCTCCCATATCGTCATGCGGATAGCTGACGGCGAGACCGTCCGGCATGATCGCCTGGAGCGAAAGTACGCGGAAGGTGCCCATCGCCAGCCGCGCCTGGTCGGTCTGCAACGCGAGCACGCCCCAGCGGAACGGCGCCGCCTGGGAAAGATGGAAGTGCAACAGCAAGTCCGAGCGCAGGCTCGCCTGTTGGAAATGCTGCGGCGAGAGCAGCATGCCCTCGTGCCACTGAACGGCTTCCGGAATGGCGCGAATGTCGGTCACGGGGCGGCGCTCACTGCTTCGCCTGCTGCTGCGGCGGCTTGATGACGAAATCATTGTCACCGAGCGCGATGAAGAAGTGGTCGAGCCCGTCGACGCGGGCCCGGTGCGTGCCTTCGCTCGAATAATTGGCGAAGACGAAGGCGGCGATGGCCTGGCTCGCTTTCGGCGGCACCGCCTCGATCGGGCCCTTCTGGCCCGGCACCACCTCGAAGGAGGCGACGTCGAAGCCGGTGGGAAAGGCCTGCCGGACCTGGCCGCGCTTCTGGAACCAGTCATGCGCGGTCATTTGCGTGAGCTGGGGCACCAGCTGCTGGTCGTAGACATAGACGATGTCGATGGCGATCGGGCTGTCTTGATTGGCGCCCTGCGCGACCTCGAATTCGATGACGCGGCTCTGGATCGGCTTGTCGCCGCCGAACACGCCGCATCCGGTTACGAGCGCCACGACGAGCAGGACGCACCACCGCGACGCCACGCGGCGTTTCCGCTCGATACGGCCGCCTCCCCCTTGACTGCCGGCCCTCGTCAACGTGCTCCCCTCGAACCGAAGCATGCTAATGGCGGATTCAACGAGCAATTGCTAGGCTTGTCAATCCGCGGAACCTTTGCGCACCGACGCGAAGGTGCGGATTTTATTGTGAATATTCGGTGCCGTTTCGGTGTCCGCCGGGTTTCGCCGCGCCTGCGCCTGCAAGACAACCGCCGCGCACTCTGGCAATAGCGCGAAACGGTGCGCGCGTCGCGCGAAAGAACGCCGCAGTGCTGCCGACCGCAAGCGCGCTCGCCTGCAGAAACCCGGCAAGTTCACCCGCCGGTTGAATGCGATCGAACGGCCCGCGCGCATCGCGCGCGGTACGTGTCAATTGGCCGCAGTGCGCCCCTCAGAGCTCGATCGTCAGCCCGTCATGGCCCGGCTCGACGCCGGACGGCAATTCCCGGCTCAGGCTTTCGTAGTCGAAACTCTCGTCCATATGCGTGAGCACGGCGCGGCGCGGCCTCGCCCGCGCGATCCAGCCGAGCGTCTTTTCGAGATGAGAGTGGGTCACATGCGGCCGGCGGCGGATGCAGTCCACGATCCAGACCTCGACGCCGGAGAGAGTGGCGAAGGCGGCGTCGTCGAGCTCGATCACATCGGTCGAGTAAGCGAAGCCGCCGATGCGGAAACCGAGCGTGCTCGAAAAGCCATGGTCTTGCGCGAAAGCGGTGACCGCGACACCGGCCGCGGAGAAGCGGCCTTCGACGATATGCGGCTCGAGCACCGGTTTGTAATAGGTCGTCTGCCGGTCGGACTCGAGCGGCGTGAACACATAGCCGAAGCGGCTGCGTATCTCGGCCAAGGTCGCGGCGTCGCCGAAGATCGGGATCGGGCTCTGCATCAGCTGATTGACCGAGCGCAGATCGTCGATGCCGTGCAGATGGTCGGCATGGGCATGGGTGAAGAGCACGGCATCGACGCGCGAGACCCCGGCAGCGAGCAGCTGCTCGCGGAGATCGGGCGACGTGTCGATGAGCAGCGTCTTGCCACCGTCCTCGACCAGGACCGAGCAGCGGCGGCGCCGGTTCCGCGGATCCGCGGGATCGCAGGCGCCCCAGCCTCCGCCGATGCGGGGCACGCCCCAGGAGGGACCGCAGCCCAGCATGGTCACGCGCATGGAATGGCCCCGGGCGGGCGGGCTTTGGTGAACAGCCGGAAGAAATTGGCGCTGGTGGCCCGGCCGAGCTCCTCGACGGTAATGCCTTTGATTTCCGCGAGCTTCGCCGCTGTGTGGACGATGAAGGCGGGCTCGTTGGGCTTACCGCGCATCGGCACCGGAGCGAGATAAGGCGCATCCGTCTCGATCAGTAGCCGGTCGAGCGGGATATCGCGGACGATGTCGCGCAGGCTTCCGGCATTCCTGAAAGTGAGAATGCCGGCCAGCGAGACGTAAAATCCCAGCGACAGCGCCGCCTCGGCCAGGTGCCGGCCGGTGCTGAAGCAATGAATGACCCCGGCGGCGGCTTTTTCTTCGGTGAGGATCGCCGCGGTTTCTTCGTCGGCGTCGCGGCTGTGGATAATCAGTGGATAACTTGTTTCACGTGAAGCAATGCAGTGCGCGCGGAAGACCGCGGCCTGGCGCTCGCGCGGCGAGTGGTCGTAATGAAAGTCGAGGCCGGTCTCGCCGATGCCAACCACCTTCGCATGCTGCGTCAGCGCCGCGAGCCGATCGACAGCCGCCCCCTCTTCCGCAGCCTCATGTGGATGAATCCCGACCGAACACCAGATGTTGGGGTCGCTCTCGGCGATCCCCCGCACTGCTTCGAACTCGCTCAGCTTGGTCGAAATGGTGAGCAGCGTCGCCACGCCGGCGCGGCGCGCTCGCGCGACGATGTCGCTTCGCTCCTCGGGCTCGGCGTAGTCGAGATGGCAATGGCTATCGACGAGGAACATCGGCGAAGGCCCGCTCACTTTGCCTCCGCCTCGACGAAGCGCGGGAAGATGCCTTCGGGCTTGGGCAGCGCGGTTCCCGGCGTGATCGGCGTGGCGAGCGCCGCGAAGTCGCGGCGGTCGGGCGGCACGGCAAGCTGGTCGAGCAGCTTTGCGGCCGCTTCAGGAACAACGGGTTGGGCCAGAAGCGCCAAATGCCGCAAGGTCTCGGCCAGCACATAGAGCACCGTGCCCATGCGCGCCGTATCGGTCTTGCGCAGCGCCCAGGGCGCCTGCTCGTCGACGTAACGGTTGGCGTCGCCCACCAGCTGCCAGACGATTTCGAGCGCGCGGTGGAACGCCTGCTCGGCAAACTCGCCGCGCAGCCTCGCCAGAAGCCCGCGCGCGGCGGAAAGGAGGGTCTCGTCGGCCGAAAGCAGCGGTCCCGGCTGCGGCACACGCGCCTCGCAGTTCCGGTTGATCATCGACAGCACGCGCTGCGCCAGATTGCCGAAATCATTGGCGAGGTCGCTGTTGATGCGCTGCACCAGCGCCTCATGTGAAATATTAACATCCTGCCCGAAGGCGGCTTCGCGTAACAGAAAATACCGGAGCTGGTCGAGCCCGTAATCGGCAATCAGTTCTTGCGGGGCGATGACGTTGCCGACGGATTTCGACATTTTCTCGCCGCGGCTGTAAATGAAGCCATGGCCAAAGACGCGCTTCGGCACCTCCAGCCCAGCCGACATGAGAAAAGCCGGCCAATAGATCGCGTGAAAACGCGTAATGTCCTTACCGATCATATGCAGGTCGGCCGGCCAGAATTTGCTTAGCTCGGATCCCGCGGGGTAGCCCAGGGCGGTGATGTAGTTCGAGAGCGCGTCGACCCACACATACATGACATGCCTCGGAGCATCCGGCACCGGCACTCCCCAGCTGAAGGTCGTGCGCGAGATCGAGAGGTCCCTGAGACCGGACCTGACGAAGCTGACGATCTCGTTGCGCCGGCTTTCGGGCTGAATGAATTCCGGGTGGGTCTCGTAGAGCTGCAGCAGCCGGTCCTGGTAGGCGGAAAGCCGAAAAAAGTAGCTCTCCTCCTCCACCCATTCGACGGGCGCGCCCGAAGGCGCGAGCTTCTGGCCATTGTCGCCGGCGCTCAGCTCCGCTTCGTCGAAATAGGCCTCATCGCGTACCGAGTACCAACCGGCATATGAACCGAGATAGATGTCGTCCTTGCTCATCCGGCGCCAGAATTCCTGCACGCCAGCCTTGTGGCGCGGCTCCGTGGTGCGGATGAAATCGTCGTAGGAGACGCCAAGCCGATCGTAGAGCGCACGGAATTCGGCCGAGATCCGGTCGACGAGTGCCTGGGGCGATATGCCCAGCTTGCGCGCGGTCTGCTCGATCTTCTGCCCGTGCTCATCCATTCCGGTCTGGAAGCGGACATCGAAGCCGTCCAGCCGCATGAAGCGCGCCAGTGCGTCGGCTGCAATCACCTCATAGGCATGGCCGATATGGGGCGCGCCATTGGCGTAAGGAATCGCAGCGGTGAGGTAATAGCGCCTTGCGGCCATCGCAGCTCCCGGTCAGCGGCTCCAATCTGCCGCCGTCAACGGGCAGCGTCCTCGAGCGCGAAAAAGGCATTCAGCACGACCTGTTTGCGGTCGAGATTGACGCTGTCCGCCTGGGCGAAAAGATGGGTGAGCTTTTCCCATACCTCAACCCATTGATCAAGGCTGCGCCGGGCCGCCAGCCGGCGCATCGCCTGCGCCTCGCCTGGAAGCGCCGCCTGCTCGCCCGCGCCGACGCCGGAGGCGAGCGCCACCATGCGGGCGAGCCAGCCGGGCAGCAGCTCCGCCAGCAGCCGGAAAGCCTCCTCGCCCTCGCCGCGCTGCAGCCCCTCGGCGAAGGCATGAAGTGCGGCGGGGTCGAGCTCGGGCAGGCGTTCGAGGAGCTTCACCAAGCTGCGGTAAAGGGCGAGGCCGCCCGCTCCCGCCAGGTCGAGCGCCCGGCCGATGCTGCCCTCGGCGAGCTGCGCCAGGATGGCGCGGTCACCGGCGGCAAGGTCCGGCCGGTAGCGATCGAGTGCCTCCAGTACCACGGACGCCGGCAGCGGCTTCAGCGCCAGCATGCGACAGCGCGAACGGATGGTGGGGAGGAGCCGGCCGGGATTGTCGCTCACCAGAAGCAGCACCGCGCGCTGAGGCGGTTCCTCAAGCACCTTCAACAAGGCATTGGCTGCATTGCGATTCATGACGTCAGCGCCATCCACGATGACGACCCGCCAGCTGCCTTCCGCGGGGGTGAGGCGCAGGAAAGTGGCGATCGCCCGCGTATCGTCGACGACGATCTCGCTGCGCAGCTTCTTGCGCTTGGGATCAAGGCCGCGCTCCACCACCAAGAGATCGGCGTGACCGCCGCCCGCAACGCGGCGGAACACCGGGTCCTCCGGCGGCAGGGCGAGGCTCCGTGGTGCCGCAGCGAAAAGACTGCCGCCCCGGCCTTCGGCAAAGAGGAAGCGCGCGAAGCGGAAGGCCAAGGTCGCCTTGCCGATGCCGCGCGGGCCGCCGATCAGCCAGGCATGCGGCAGCCGGCCCGAGCGGTGCGCCTGGAGGAGCGCCTCCTCCGCCGCCTCGTGGCCGAGGAGCAGCGGATTCTCGCGCGGCGTCGGCACCTCCGCCATCGCTCCGCCCAATTCCTCTTCGCCCTGCTCCTCTTCCTCATCCATCATGGAACCAAAAAATGTTACGATATCCGATACTCTTGAGGTCATTTCTAGGCCGAACCGTCCCCCTGGGGAAAGACATCGAGCCGCCTCGCCCGCTCGAGATAGCGGACGGCATCCTCCGGCAACAGCAGCCGGCGTTCGACGAGCTCGGCGACGGCTCGTTCCACTTCGGCAACATAAGCCCAGCGGTTCGGATAGCGTTCTCCCAGAGCGGGCCGCGGATCGCCGTTCCGTTCGCGTTCCGCGGCTGTTTTCGCCAGCGGAATGAAGCTGCCGTCGCGGTCGGCGAGCTCGTCTTCGGGAAACGGCTCGCGATAGAGGTTCCAGCCGGTATATGTCCCGAGCGGCACCGCGATATCGGGAAGCCTCACCCCGGAAAGCTCGTTCCCGTCAGGATCGACCTTGGGGACCAGCGTCCGATAGGCGCGACGCCCCGGCTTCGGCTCGACCCAGCCACCGGGCGGCGCGATGCGATTGGCCTGCCGCGCGACGGCGACGCGGGGAAGCTCAGGGAATCCCGCCGCTTCCGCCGGCACCAGCGTAGCCTCGGCGAGGCAGGGCACGGCGCTGGGCGGCGGCACGCGCCCATCCGCCACCCACCCGTCGAGCGCAACCAGCAGCGCCCGGACCGCCGGCATCGGGTTGTGCGGATTGCGCGGGTTCGCTGCCGGGCCGCGATTGCTCGGGCTACCCGGCCGCCCGCCATGCTGGGTCCCGGCAATGAGATAGGCTCGGGCGCCTTCGGGCAAACTCACATCGCGCTCGGCCAGCGGGTCGGTATGCAACAGCGAAGCGCCCTTCTGCCAATATTCCGTAGAGGTGTTGGTCTGCATGAAGAATGGGTCGGAGCCGTCGCCGCGGAAAAGCGAACCCTCCACTTCGGTCAAGGGATCGCGGAGGCGTGCCGTCGAGAAGGGAAATTCGTTCTCCGGGAAGTCATGATCCTCGTGCTGGGTATTGGTGCGGAAGGGCTGGGCGAAGAGCTCGTTCAAAAAGACCCGGCCGCTGCCGGCCGTATGCGCCAGTACCCCGTCGAAGACGCGGCGTCCCTGTTCGTCACGGTTGAAGCCCAGGGCGATATGGGTGCGAAGATATCTTCCGGCCTGGGATATTCCGAAGCCCAGCGCATGACTCGGACGGAACCCCAGCAGATCCGCCGCGGGAGCCTCGTAACGCAGATAGCTCACCAGATCGCGCGTCGCCGCAAACCCGATGCCGAGGACGGGCGAGCCATGGGCCGGATAAACCAATTCATAAAGCGAGCCCGGCTCGGGCGCCCTACCCTCGGGCATGAGCCGCACGCGCCGCTCATCGAGGAATTGCCACTCCCCGGCAGCGAGCTCTTGGCGGGGGTCGGCTTGGCGGCGGCGGAAGCTGAGGCGCGAGCGACCTTGCTCGAGGCTCGCCGCGGGAAAGGAGAGCCGGAAGACATCGACTGGAGAATCGGGCCTCGTCCCGGGAACGAACTCGTCGCGGATGAAGCGGGTGATCGGGCGTCCCGCCTGTTGAGCGATGGGGCCGTCGAAGCCCAACGCCGCGTTGACGCGCTTCACCGTGGCGTCCCAGCCCGACCAGACGATGGTGAAGCCCAGCCTGAGCGGCAGGGCATCGCCGAAATCGGCGGGTGATTTGAGGTCGTTGCCGGCGGCCGCGGCGCAGAGATTGGCAAAGAGCATCTTGCGGCCGCGGTTATTCACCTCGTAGAGCAGCCGGCCATTGCCCCTGGCGGGCTCGACCGGCGCCAGAATGAAGAAATCGGTCTCGTACTCAATGAGGCCCGCGGCATTGCGCGGCGCCAGATCGATATCGGCGATCGCGCGGTTTTCTGCGGCCGCCGGCGCGAGGACGCCCTTGGCCTTGCCGATGAGCCGGCGATAGCACCCAGCCGCGCCGAACTCGCGGCCCTCGGCCACCACCTCCGCGCGCTCCATCGTGATCGAAGAGATCATCAGGTGACGGAGAGATCCGGCTCGAGGCCGAGCAGCGCCTGCCCCACGGTCTCGAAATGCTGCTGTCGCGCCTGGAGGTGCTGCGAGACTGTCATGATGTCGCGCATGCGCCGCTCCAGCGGATGGCTCATATAAATCGCCGTCGCCCCGGCGGCATGGAAAACCGTATCGGCAACCTCGCGTGCCTGATGGATGGCGTAGGTGCTGCTGAGGCGATTGGCGAGGCGCTGCTCGACGCTAAGCCTGCCCTCCTGGGCCGCCTGCCAGCCCGCTTCGAGGGTCTGCTGCAGCAAGGCGCGCGCCGAGTCGAGTTTGGCCTGGCATTGCGCCACCTGGGCCTGCACCAGCGCGTCCTCGCACAAGGTGTTGCGGGTGAGCCGCGGCGTCTTGGTGCCGGCGAGTGCGATGAATTCCGCCAGCATGGCGCGGGCGATCCCGAGCGCGACGCCGGGAAAGCCCGCCATATAGACTGAGTTGATGGTGAAGCGATAAAGCGGGTAGTCCGTGCGCCGCGGCATGTTGCGCAGGAAGCTGCGCTCCGCCGGAACGAACAGATCCTGCACCTCATAGGCATCGCTCGCCGTGCCCTTGAGGCCGATGACCTGCCAGACGTCGCGGATCTCGGCGCTTTCCGCGGGAAAAACGAAGGTGCGCAACAGCGGCGTGCCGTCCGGCGCAAGCTGCTGCTTTCCCGCGGCATCGAGCACCGTGACATAGCAACCGAGCCAGCTCGCCTGTCGGCAGCCGCTGGCAAAGCCCCATTTGCCGCTGATGCGAAAGCCCCCGGGCACCTCGCTCACCTGCGCCGCGCCGGGACCCCAGGCGAGCACCGCACGCTGGCCGCCGAAGATCGCGCGCGCTTCATCGGCCTCGAGAAATCCCGCCGATTGCGCGCAGCCATTCGCCTGGCAGACGCACCACGCCGTGCTGCCATCCGCCTTGGCGAGTTCCTCGATTACCAGCGAGAAAGTCATGAGGTCGAGTTCGGCGCCGCCCAGATTGCGCGGCAGCAGCAGCCGGTAGAGCCCGGCCGCATGGAGCGCCTCCACGACTTCCGGCGTCAGCCGCCGCTCCCGCTCGATCGCATCGCCCGCGGCGGCGATCATCGGCGCAAGCTGGCGCGCCGTCGCCAAGGAATTGCTCATGCGTACAACATAGCCGGAAGGAGAATGCAGCTGCAAAGCGGCGAGCCTTTGGCGCTGAGGGGTGCAGCGCTAGCCTCGATTGCGGGGGAGCGGCCACTTCAGAGAAGGCGACAGGCGATGACCGGACCCCAAGAGCTGATCACCCTGCCCTCGGCCGCGCAGCGCGCCTTCGTGATCGCGGCACGGGCCGCGGGCCTGCCCTGGGATGCGGTCTGTCAGATGCTGCCACCCGGCCCGGTCGACGGCGCCGCGCTCGACAAGGCGCAATTCGAAGCGCAGTTCGAGGGGGAGCGCAAGGCCAGCCCCTTGCTGGCCATCCGCCTCATCATCGCGCGCATCCTGCAGCGTGCCCTCCTCGACGACGATGCCGCGGCAGTCGCGGCGCAGCTCGCCGTCTTCAAGAGCATCAAGAACTGGACCCAGCTGGTGGTGCCGGAGCCGGGGACGGTGGAGCTCTATCTCCACCGCCTCACCCAGCGCGAGCGCGACCAGTTTCGGCGGCTCTATGAAAAGGCCGTCGGCGAGATCGAGGATAAGGGGGCGGAAGCGGCGGAGGGGTGAGGGGCACAATCAATGAAGTGCCGGCGAGCTCTGCTGCTGCATGTAGATGCACACGAAGGCGACCGCACCAACGACAATTAAGGCTGCGGCGAAGGTATAAAGCGCTTGTTGCCAACGTGGTCGCCAGTTGAAGGCTTTCCATGCCACGTAAGATGCCGCAACCCCGGCTAAGTTATAGATCCCATTGAAGGACGGCTCTGACATCAGCGTCCTCTCCCTTACGGATCCATCGGGGCACAGTTGTGAAGCAGGTGGGCCCGAACCGCACGCGCAAGAGTTGCACGCGACAGAACGCGTGTAAACAATATGATTAAACCAGCGGTAAAGTGTCAGCTGCGCACTGCACTCGCCGCGGTTCGTGATTTGATTAGAGTCGCGCGGAAAGTGAAGAAGTTAGTCATACCGTCGACTTCAGCCGCTCGCGCAGGGCTGTGAGCACCGCCTGATGGACCTCGGCGACAGGCTTCGTCGCGTCGATGATGAGGCAGCGCTGCGGCTCGGCGCGGGCGATCTCGAGAAAGCCCTGGCGGAGCTTCTCGTGGAACTCCGCTCCCTTGCGCTCGAAGCGGGTCTCGCCACCCGCCCGCTTGCCCGCACGCGCGAGGCCCTCGGTCACGGGCAAATCGAGGATGAAGGTGAGGTCGGGCGCGAAATCGCCGGCGATGAGCCGATGGAGCCGCCGGAGCTCGTCTTGCGGAACGCCGCCGGCCGAGCCCTGATAGGCCAGCGTCGAATCGGCGAAGCGGTCGCACAGCACCCATTGCCCGCGCTCGAGCGCCGGCCAGACGGTCGCGGTCAGGTGGTTGCGCCGGGCGGCGACAACCAGCAAGGCCTCGCTCAGCGCATCCCAACGCTGCGGATCGCCTTCGACCAGCAGCTTGCGGATCTCTTCGGCGCCCGGCGCACCGCCGGGCTCACGCGTCGCGATCACCGGAACGCCGGCGCGGTTCAGAGCCTCGAGGAGGAGGCGGAGCTGGGTCGATTTGCCCGCGCCCTCGCCGCCTTCGAAGGTTATGAACCGCCCGCGGCTCAGTGCTTGCTACCCCAGAGCAGATAGCCCGCAGTCTCGGCCATGCGTCCGACCGGACCGAGCCGATCGACCGAGGCCGTCGTCTGCAGCGGAATATCGATCTCCTGGATATCGGGCGACGAGATGACGAGCTTGCCGACGGTCTGCCCCTTGGCGACCGGAGCGGCGAGCGTGTGGTCGTAGACCGCAGTCACCTTGAGGTCCTTGCGCGCGCCGGGCCACAGAGTCACCAGCGCATCCTTGGTCGGTGCGACGGGCACGCTCTGCTGCATGCCCATCCAGACCGGCGCCTGGTCGAGCGGCTCGCCCGCCTTGACGATGGTGTAGTCCTTGAACTCGCGGAACGCCCAGTCGAGGACGCGCTCGCCCTCCTGCCCGCGCTCTTTCATGCTCTGCATGCCGTTCAGCACGAAGATGATGCGGCGGTCATTGCGCACTGCCGAGCCGATCAGGCTGTAGCCGGACTCCTCGGTATGGCCGGTCTTCACGCCGTCGGCACCGAGGTCCTTGTAGAGCAGCGGGTTGCGGTTGCCCTGCTTGATGCCGTTGTAGGTGTAATCCAGGTCCTTCTCGTAGTGATAGTACTGCGGATAATCGTGGATGAGGTGCCAGGTCAGGATGGCGAGGTCGTGCGGCGTGGAATAGTGATCGGGCGCCGGCAGGCCGTTGACATTGGCGAAGTGGGAGTTGGTGAGCCCCAGCTTCTTGGCGGTCTCGTTCATCTTCTCGACGAAGGCCTGCTGGCTTCCGGCCAACCCCTCGGCAAGCACGACGCAGGCGTCATTGCCCGACTGGATGATGATGCCGTGCAAGAGGTCGTCGATCTTCACCTCGCCCGGATAGGGCACGAACATCTTGGAGCCGCCGGTGCGCCACGCCGCCTCGCTGACCGGCAGCATATCGTCGAGCTTGGCCTTGCCGTCGGCGAGATAGCCAAAGGCCGTATAGACGGTCATGAGCTTGCTGAGCGACGCGGTCGGGATGCGCTTGTCGCCGTTCTTGTCGAGCAGCACCGCCATCGTCTGGTAGTCGATGGCGTAGGCGTCCTGCGCCGTGGTGTCGAAGGTCGGGCGATCGGCGAATGCCGGCATCGCCATGGAAAGGATAGCGAGAAACAATCCCCAGCCCGAGAGGCGGGGCAATGACAAGATCTTCATGCGCTCCACTCGCTTACATCGGCGCCAAACGCGCCACGGTCCGGCGATGCCGCTGCGTTAGCAGCGGAATGCGCCGAAATTATGATCCCTGCGCCGGACATCAATCGACGACGATGCGCGCGTCGCTGAGCCCGGTGGCGAGAACCCGGTCGAGCAGCTTGTCGGCGTCCTCGACGTTGCCGATCGGTCCGAGCCGGACCCGGTAGAGTGCGACGCCGTTGATCCTGGCGCCCGTCACTTTGACGTTGCCCAGCGCCTGAAGCCGGCCCTTCACCCGTTGGGCGTTGCCGGCGACCGCGAAGGCGCCAGCCTGGATATAGATCTGCGTCGCTTTGACCGGCACCACTGTCACCTTCTCGGTGGCCGGCGGCAGAGCGGTGAGCATGGGTGCCGGCGGTGGCGGCGCCGGTCGCGACACCGGCACGGCCGGCGGCTCGAAGGAGGCGACTCGCGTGCCCGCCCCCTGGGTCAGCGATTGCGCCAGCACCGGCGCCACCGGAGCGGCGTGAGCGGGATCGGGCGGGGTGAACCGGCCCCCACCGGCGAGCGCCGCCACCTGAATGCTCTCGGGCACCAGGATCTTCACCTGCACTTTGGCCGTGCCCTGTTGCTCGAAGCCCAGGAGCTGAGCCGCGCGGCGCGACACGTCGATGATGCGGCCGCGGGCAAAGGGGCCGCGATCGTTGACGCGCAACTCGATCGAGCGGCCATTCTCGAGATTGGTCACCTGGACGACGCTCGGCAGCGGCAGGGTGCGGTGCGCGGCGGTGAGCGCATTCAGATCGAAGACCTCGCCATCGGCGGTGTACTTGCCGCTGAACTCCTTGCCGTACCAGGAGGCGATGCCGGTCTCGTTATAGGTCCAGTCGACCGCCGGGTAATACCAGATACCGTCGATCTGATAGGGCTTGCCGATCTTGTAGGTGGCGCCGCCCTCAGACGTCGCCGGCGGCGCCGACGTCCGCCCGGCGCAAGCCGCCAGCGCCGCGAGCAATGCGAGAACGGCAAGGTGCTGAACGGTCCGGCGGATCATGCGCCCTCGGGCAGCCTATAGGTTGTATAGGTTTACTGCTCTTCCATACTATCGGCAAGAAGCCCGACCGCGGTCGCAAAGAAGTTGGAGCTGTTCCACTTCATCAGTACGCGGTAATTGCCGTAGACCAGGACGGCCGGACCGTCCTCGCCGCCGGGCTCGAGGATCGAGGCTTCGAGATCGCGCTGCGGCAAGGCGCCGCCATCGACGCGGCGGATGCCAAGGCGCTGCCATTGCGCCAAGGATTTGTGAATGCCGGGGCCGAGCAGTGCGCGATCGAAGCTCTTGGGCACGCGCACCTCGCGTCCCCAGGTCTCGTCGGCGCGCCAGCCGGATTGCGAGAGATAGTTGGCGATGGAGGCGAAGACGTCCTCCCGCCGGTGCCAGATGTCGCGCTTACCGTCGCCGCTGTAGCTCACCGCGTAAAGCAGGAAGCTCGAGGGCATGAACTGGCTCTGGCCCATGGCGCCAGCCCAGGATCCCAGCATGTCCTTGGGATCGATACCGTCCTCATCGACGATGCGCAGCGCGTTGATGAGCTCCTTGCGGAAGAAGGCGCTGCGCCGTCCGTCATAGGCCAGCGTCGCCAGCGAATCGATGACCCGGAATTTGCCGGTGGCGCGGCCGAAGCTGGTCTCGATCCCCCAGAGCGCGACGATGAAGCGCGGCTGGACGCCGTAGCGCCGGGCGACCGCCTCGAGCAGTGGACGGTTCTCTTGCAGCTTCTCGCGCGCCAGCTGCCGGCGCTCGGGACTCACGACCCGCTCGAGATAATCCTGGTAGGTGATCGTCGTCTCGGGCTGCTGGTGGTCGAGCTCGATGACCCGCGGCAACAGCTCGACCCCGGCAAGGGCGCGATCGAGCGAGGCCGGGCGGATCCCCTGGGCGAGCGCCTCCTGGCGGACGCCCGCGAGCCAGGTGGAAAAATCCTCGCGGGCGACGCTCGCGGAAGCGGTCGGCGTGAGCCCGATGAGCAGCAGCAGGAGCAGAAGCAGGCGGCGAGCGGGCAAGGCGGTCCCTCAAACGATACGGCAGCGAAACCTTCCGCGGCGGCGTTGCCGGCGGGACCGGCCGCGGGATCGGCCATGGTGCGGCCGGAATGGTTAAATTTTAGTCAAAATCTTGCGATCCCGCACGTAAAATCAATGCGCTAGCGACTCGGGCGGCCGGCACGCGCGGCGGGTCGGGACACTTCCAACCGGGATCCTGGCCCGACCCGTCCGCCGGCGCCTCGCCGGCTGGGCTCAGCCCGCCAGCGCCTGCGCCCGGGAGCGCAGCTCCGGCGGCAGCGGCGCCGAGCGGCGCGCTTCGAGGTCGAAATGAACGCCGGATTGGTGAAAGCGGGCGAGCGGCTCGCCGCTCTTCGCAAGCTGCATCTCATGCACCATGCGGAGCGACGAATTCCCGGCAGCAATAAGCCGGCTCGCGAGCACCAGCCCATCCCCTGCTCCCGGTGGCGGCGCCAGCAGGTGGAGGCGCGTCTCGAAGGTGGAGAAGCCGCGCCGGTTCTCGCGCATATAGCCCGGCGTCATGCCGAAGGCGGCGCAGACATGGAGGCAGGCATGGGCAAAGCGGTGGACATAACCGGCGAGCGACAGCTCGCCGCGCTCGTCCACCTCGGCGGATTTCACCCGGTCGCGGCCGCTGTCGATAGCGCGCGCGCCGGCGGACGGCTCGGGGACCGGCTCGAAGCCAGGGCTGTTCCAGGCGGTCACCGATCTGGCCAGCGCGCGGCGTTGCTCGTCGCGTCCGCCATAAGGCAGCTCGCGCGGGGCAAGCATGTGCTCGACCAGCGTGGTCACCTCGCCGCTGCCGGGATCGCTGAATTCATGGCCGATGGTGAGCCCTTCGCCGCTCGCGCCGATCACGCCACTGCGTGCGACGATGCCGTCGCCGGCGCGCAGTTCCTTCTGGTAGCGGACGAGAACGTCGCTCGTCCGCCAAGCCGCGGCAGGCGGCAGCTGCGGCGCAGCGCGCTCGATGAGTGCAAAGGCGGCGTCGGTGAAGCGGTCGAAATAATAGGCGATCGTGAGATGCCCCATCACGTCGCATTCCCAGGCGGCGACGACGCTGCGATAGGTCTCGGCGAGTTCCGTGGTGCCGGACATGATCTCTCCTCTTTCGGGGGCCGCGACTATGCCATGCTGGCTGCGGCGAGGTAAGCGCGTACGAAGGGCGAGAGCCGATGCGCGAGCGCCGCGGCCGGCGCCATGAACTCGGCACCGACGATCTCCCGTCCATCGACGCGCAGCGCCGGACGCGCCGGGAGCCGCAGCTCGAAGATCGCGACATGGTCGCGCCGGCAATCCCACTGGGCAGTCATCTCGCGCGCCAGCGTCAGCGCCTCGACCGGCACGTCGAGCCCGACCTCCTCGGCAAGCTCGCGGCGCGCGGCGGCCCGCGGCGTCTCCTCGGCCTCGACTCCGCCGCCGGGAAAATCGAGCGTGCTGCGATAGGAGGGATGGAGCATCAGCACCCGCCCTTCGTGCCAGACGGCGACGAGCGCGCCCTGATGCTCGGCCCGGCGCAGGGCCCACCAGAGCTTCGCCGCCGGAAAGCCCAGGCGATAGACGGTGCGGATGACGCGGTCGAGAGGAGGACGCAGCATCGCCCCTCTATGCCGCGCGGCGGGGGCGGCTGCAATCCGTTGTGGGCGCAACCGCACGGCACGGTTCTTCTCGCCCTTTCGTAGCGCCGCCCGGGGCGCAATGAACGCCCGAAAGATGAAATGCCGCAGCGCAACACGCGCCGGCGGTGAATACTTCGGACATGCCTAAAATTTTAGGCAAAATCATTGCAAATGGTCTTGTGATTAATGTCCATTTAAGCTTTGTTCTTGCCGCGAGAGGATTCGGGGAGGAGACGATGGCCGAAGGGTCACAATTTCATTTGGCCAGCCGCACGACGGCGGCCGCGGTCCGACCGGCCAAGAAGCAGATCCTGCGGGCCCACATGACCGCGCTGGCGCGACGCCTTTATGGCCCGGATTCACCGGGCCACCGCGAGCTCGCCGTCGACATTCTCCGCGCCAGGCGCCGGTCGGCCGGACGCTGACGGACCACCCCATGTCTGCCGACAATATCCGCCAACTGCGCCGCCCGGAGACGAGCGACACGGCACCGGGCCGGCGCTGGAAAACCAACTGGCCGGCCGAGCTGGTTCTGCCCAAGGGCCGCGTCTCCTGCACCGTGCTCGACATCTCGAGCTGGGGCGCGCGCATCCATCTCGACGAAGGCGGCAGCGCCGAAGGGCGGATATGGCTCAGCATCGAGACCATCGGGACGATCGGCGCCGAGGTGAAATGGCGGCGCGACAACGCCTTCGGCGTGCAGTTCGTCGAGCAGCAGAGCTGGATCCGGCGGCTCCATGCGATACGCCTCGATCCCGCCACCTGGCATCCCGCGGCCGGATATCCGCCGCATTCCTGAGCGGCGGGGCTCAGAGCCGGTCCGCCGCGTAGCCGCTCACAGAAATATCCGAGCGTGCTCAGCCTCTCCTCGAGATAGGCACCTCATGAGATCGGCCGCTGAGCTTGATCCAGGTCAAGGCCGGGCTGCTCACGGCTGATAGCCTTCGCATGGAGGCTCGATGGATACGGAGGCATTTCCGCGCGTGACCCTGCGCTTGACCAGCACCGCGTTCGCACCGGGCGGCGTCATGCCCAAACGCTTCACTGCCGACGACGCCAATGTCTCGCCGCCGCTTGCCTGGTCGGGCGCGCCGGCGCGAACCCAGAGCTTTGCGCTCATCTGTTCCGACGCCGAGGCGCCGGGTGGTGTGTGGTACCACTGGGCCATTTTCGACATTCCCGCCGACTGCACTGCTCTCGCCGAGCACCTCACGCCCGAAAACGGCACGATGCACGAAGCAATCAACGATTTTCATCGCCGCGGGTATAGCGGCCCCGCGCCGCCGCACGGCCACGGAAGGCATCATTATTACTTTCGCCTCTATGCGCTCGCCGTCGACCGGTTGAAGCTGTCGTCGGAGGCGGGCTGCCGCGATGTCGAGGCGGAGGCGGAAGTGAACGCGCTCGCCATGGCCGAGCTCGTCGGCGTCTATTCACGCTGAGCGGCGGAAGGCGCCGAGCGCGCCGAAACCCATCGCTGCTTATCCGACCGCCGCTGTCCAGCCTCACGGCTTGTCGCCGATTGGCGCGCTTCGCATACTGGCGGCCTCTTCCGCCGGGAGCGACCGCCATGCCCTTCGATCTCACGCCCGACCAGAAAGCCCTCCAGGAAAGAGCGCGCCGCCTTGCCGAGGCGGAGATCGCCGGGCGCGCCGCTGAGATCGATCGCAGCGAGCAATATCCGTGGGACAATGTCGCGCTGTTGCGCGAAGCGGGTTTCCTCGGCATGACGATCCCTGCGGCCTATGGCGGCAAGGGCGCCAGCTTCTTCGACGCGGTGCTGGTGATCGAGGAGATGGCGAAATGCTGCGGCGTCACCGCCCGCATCGTCGTCGAGGCCAATATGGGCGCGATCAGCGCGGTGATGACCTATGGCACCGAGGCGCAGAAGCGGCGCGCCGCCGAGCTCGTGCTGGCCGGCGACAAGCCGGCGATCTGCATCACCGAGCCCGAGGCGGGCAGCGCCGCCAGCGAGATGACGACGCGCGCCGACCGCCGCGGCAACGGCTTCGTCATCAACGGCCGCAAACACTGGATCACCGGCGGCGGCGTCTCGCGCCTTCACCTCGTCTTTGCGCGGGTCTTCGACGAGAGCGGCCGCGAGGAAGGTATCGGCGGCTTCATCGCGCTGCGCGACGAGACGCCGGGACTCCGGATCGGCAAGCGCGAGCCGGCCATGGGGCTGCGCGGCATCCCGGAATCCGAAATCATCTTCGAGGACATGGAGGTGTCCGCCGACGCGCTGGTGCTGCCGCCGCGCGGGCTCAAGAAGGGCTTCGCCGATCTGATGAACGCCTATAACGCCCAGCGGATCGGCGCCGCCACGGTGGCGCTCGGCCTCGCCGAGGGCGCCTATGAGCAGGCCCGCGGCTATGCGCTAGAGCGCCGGCAATTCGGCCGGGAGATCGCCGAGTTCCAGGGCGTGCAATGGATGCTCGCCGACATGGCGACGCAGATCGCCGCGGCACAGGCGCTGATCTATAAGGCGGTGCGCGGAGGCGCCCCCTTCCCCGATATCGGCGAGGCGGCGCAAGCGAAGATCTTCACCTCGGAGATGGCGATCAAGGTGACCAACGACGCGCTGCAGCTCTTCGGCGCGGCGGGCTATTCGCGCAACCGGCCGCTGGAGCGCATGGTGCGGGATGCGCGCATGTTCACCATCGGCGGCGGCACGGCGCAGATCCTGCGCACCGTCGTGGCCTCGCGCCTGCTCGGCCGCAGGCTGCCGCAAACGCGCGACGGCTATCTCGCCGAGGCAGGCGGCCGGGAATAACCCGGCGCAGCGCGATGCTTCCTTTGCGCGCGCCGGACGAGGAACCCGCAACCGCCCGCAGCCGTTTCCCAACCGGAACGCGCATAGCGCACCCGACCGGGAGGGCCCGATGATCAATCCGAATGCCAAGAGGATGGCGCTGGTCCTGACCGGAGCCGCGGTGGCCTGGGCCGGCCTTTTCGTGCTGATCGTCGAAGTCGCGCAGTATGTTGCCACCTGACCGCGGCGGGCCGTCTCACTTCTTAGCTTCCCGCGCGTAGAGCGGCACCTGTCGGAGCCCGTCGATCGTCGCCTGGGGATGCAGCCACCGGTGCGCCGGGGGAGGACATGTTCTCTGGCGATGGGCCGGACGCGGAGGAGGAGGAGGAAGCGGCGCAAGGGCGAACACGAGCGCCGCCGCCTGGCGGTGCGATTAGTTAGCCAACTACCGCAGGACGATCGCTGGCATCCAGTTCGCGTTGCGCCGCGATAACCTGCTTTCGACCGTTTCGCCACCAAAGTCGTGAACTGCAGGCGTCCCTGTGAAGCGCGCCCGATCGCTCAAACAGTTCACGTTGACAACAGCACGTGTCCCGGCCTCGGTCATATCCGAGACGGCCGCGATGAAGACACCGCATTGGCGGCAGATCAGAAAATCGCAGGTGCGAGTGCCAAAGCGGTAATTCTGCACAAGCGACCAATCATCCGCCCACACCTCGAACAGCCCCTCGGGATCGGAGATCATTCGCGGACTGTGGCTGCGGCAAAACGAGCAAGTGCATGCCCGCAGCGGATTATCCTCCGGCGGCTTGGAAAGCCGAAGCCGCACATGAATGTTGCCGCAGTGGCACCCGCCCAAATGGTCCATACCGCTGAAGCTATGGAGCGGCGCCTGGGTGTCAACGGCACGCGCGGCGCGACGGCGCCGCGTTTTGGCATCGTCGCGACCCCGTCGCAGATCACCACCGTGCCGGCTCGGCCGCCGCCCAATCTCCCGGTACCGAAGCCGTCGTCGCGCTACGACAGGCGACAGCTCGCCAGGCTTGCCGGATACGATGGACAGGTAAACGCAAATTGCCTGCGGCACCAGGCGGGTAGCAACCCGGTGGCAACGGCCCCTTCCCTGCCATACTCGGTCTTTGCTAAGCCGTTTGAGGAACCAATGCGGATGGGTGGCCGAGCGGTTTAAGGCACCGGTCTTGAAAACCGGCAGGGGTGCAAGCCCCTCGTGAGTTCGAATCTCACCCCATCCGCCATACTGCTACGCAGGGATGAAGTTTTCTGATCCCTGGGACATCAAAGTAATCCCTGGCATTACAGCATTTCTTGCACGTTTTGCGGAACTGTTCATCGACAGGCGCGTTATTCCGCTGTACACTCATCACGTGAATTTTTGCAGGTACAGTTGCAGGTTCGCCTATGGCCCATGGCTCCCTCCATCGCCTCAACCCGAAGACGCTTTTGAAGCTGCCCGCCGGCATTCACTGCGATGGCGGCAAGCTCTATCTGCAGGTCACCGAGACGCCGGCCGGCTCGATCGCGCGCAGCTGGCTGTATCGCTACAGGGCACATCCCGGTGGCATCGGCCTAGGCTCGCTCGACTCAGTGACTGCTGCCATGGCGCGCGCCGAGGCGCAGCGCTGCCGCGAGTGGGAAGCTGCTGGCCTCGATCCGCTGACCGAGCGGGAGCGCGAGCGGGCCCGGAAAAAAAGCGCCCTGGCGAAACTTCAGCCCTTCAAGGAATTCGCCGAGGAGGCCATCGACCACTACCGCACCGCCTGGACCGATAATGGCAGGTCGGAGGAGAGCTGGCGCAATAGCCTCAAGAATCACGCCTATCCCATCATTGGCAACCGGCCCGTCGATATCATTGATCGTGCCGCCGTGATCGAAGTACTGGCGCCGATCTGGCTGACGAAGCGCACCACGGCCAACAATATCCGCGGGCGCCTCGAGCGCATCATGGGCCGCGCGATCGCCGCCGGCGTCCATCCCGGCCCAAATCCCGCAGTACGCGACAAAGTGCTGTTCGAGCTGCTGCCGCAGCGGCGGAAGCGGCATCGGGTCAACCACCACCCGGCTTTGCCTTATCCCGAGATGCCGGAGTTCATGGCCCGGGTGCGGCAGCGCCTGGGCTCGTCACCGCGGGCGCTTGAATGGGCGATCCTCACCGCCACCCGCACCAACGAGACCATCGGCGCGCGGCTCTCCGAGATCGACGAGCCCAACCGGGTGTGGACCGTGCCGCCGGAGCGTATGGGCAAGAATGGGCTACCGCATCGCGTACCACTCTCCGATCGCTGCATGGAGATCATCGAAGAGCAGAAGAAGGCCGGCGCCACCGATTACCTGTTCCCGGGTCGCGAATTCGGCATGCCGCTGTCGAACATGGCGATGCTGATGCTGCTGCGCGGAATGGGACACACCGATATTACGACGCATGGCACCGCGCGGTCATCGTTCCGCGATTGGGCGGCCGATCGTACGAATTTCCCGCGCGAGGTCGCAGAAGCGGCGCTTGCCCATGTGAATGACGACAAAACCGAAGCCGCCTACCTGCGCACTGCCTTTTTCGAGAAGCGCCAGC
>DATNDG010000077.1:0-2404 GCA_035553515.1 Allostellaceae bacterium
GGCGCGGTGCTGCTGCGGCGGCGGCCGGAGAAGGGCCTGCTCGGCGGCATGATGGAGGTGCCGTCGACGCTGTGGCGCGAATCGCCCTGGAGCGAGGCCGAGGCGAAGGCGGCGGCGCCCTTCGCCGCGGGCTGGCGGCTGCTGCCGGGCGTGGTGCGCCACACCTTCACCCATTTCCACCTCGAGCTCGCCGTGCTCGCCGGCACGGCGCGCCAGGGCTGCAGCACGGGCGGCCAGTGGGTGGCCCTCGACGACCTTCCGCGCCAGGCGCTGCCGACCCTGATGAAGAAGGTCGTGGCGCATGCGCGCCGCGGCTGAGAACGGCTGGCAGGGCCGCTTTGCCGCGTCTCTCGTGGGGTGCAGTGCTAGAGTCGCTTGCGCTTTTCAGCAAAAAGCCGGGCGGCGACTGCGTCAATGACTGACCGCGAAAAACTTCTCAGCGATGTACATCATTGACGCAGTCGGCGCGCGTCAGGCCGAGATCTTCGCCAGCCTTGCCGCGGCGCTGGCGACGGCCTGCAGCGAGGCGGTGACGATGTTCTCGTCGAGGCCGACGCCGAACAGGCTGCCGCCATTGGGCGCGCGCACCTGGACATAGGCGGCCGCCTTCGAAGCCGAGCCCGCAGTCACCGCGTGCTCGCGGTAGTCGAGGAATTCGAGCGCGATGCCTGAGCGGCGCTTCAGCGCGTCGATGAAGGCGTCGATCGGGCCGTTGCCGCGGCCCTCGATCCGCTCCTCGATCCCGTTGCGGCGGATGGTGGCGCGTAAGTGCCGGCCGCTCTTCGCGTCGGGCAGCATCTCGTAATCGACGAGCGCGATGCCGGTATCGGAGGCGAGGTAGGTCTCCTCGAAGAGGCGCCAGATATCGGCCGCGGTCGCCTCCTTGCCGGTCCGGTCGGTCATCTCCTGCACGATGCCGCTGAACTCGATCTGCAGGAGGCGCGGCAGGTCGAGGCCGTAATCCGCCTTCAGCAGATAGGCGACGCCGCCTTTGCCGGACTGGCTGTTGACGCGGATGATCGCCTCGTAGCTGCGGCCGAGATCGTGCGGATCGATCGGCAGGTAGGGCACTTCCCACAGCGTGTCGTTGCGCCGCGCGAGATCGTCGAGCCCCTTCTTGATCGCGTCCTGATGCGAGCCCGAGAAGGCGGTGAAGACCAGCTCTCCGGCATAGGGATGGCGCGGATGCACGGGAAGCTGCGTGCAATACTCGGATGTGCGCACGATCTCGTTGATGTCGTCGATGACGAGGCCGGGATCGACGCCCTGGCTGAAGAGGTTAAGCGCGAGCGTCACGACATCGACATTGCCGGTGCGCTCGCCATTGCCGAAGAGCGTGCCCTCGACGCGCTCGGCGCCGGCCATCAGCGCGAGCTCGGTCGCCGCCACCGCCGTGCCGCGGTCGTTATGCGGATGGAGGCTCAGGATGAGCCGGTCGCGGCCGCCGATGTTGCGGGCGAACCATTCGATCTGGTCGGCATAGACGTTGGGGGACGCCATCTCGACTGTGCCGGGCAGGTTGACGATGGTCTTCTGCTGCGGCGTCGGCCGCCAGACATCGAGCACCGCCTCGCAGATCTCGACGGCATAGTCGAGTTCGGTGCCGCTGAAGCTCTCGGGCGAATATTGATAGACGATCTCGGTGCCGGCCATCGCCGCCGCATGATCGCGGATGAGCTTGGCGCCGGTGACGGCGATCTCGGTGATCCCTGCGCGGTCGAGGCCGAAGACGACGCGGCGCTGCAAGGTGGAGGTCGAGTTGTAGAGATGGACGATGGCGCGCTTGGCGCCGCGGATCGCCTCGAAAGTGCGTTCGATGAGCTCGGCGCGCGACTGCGTCAGCACCTGGATGGTGACATCGGGCGGGATAAGGTTCTGCTCGATGATCTCGCGCACGAAATCGAAATCGGTCTGCGAGGCGGCGGGGAAGCCCACCTCGATCTCCTTGAAGCCCATCTTCACCAGGAGATCGAACAGGCGGCGCTTGCGGTCGGCGCCCATCGGCTCGACCAGCGCCTGGTTGCCGTCGCGAAGATCGACGCTGCACCAGGCCGGCGCGTGCTCGAGCGTGCGCGACGGCCATTGTCGGTCGGGCAAATGGATGGGCGGGAACGGGCGGTATTTTTCGATCGGCATGCGGTTCATGGGACGAACTCCTCGCAATGGGAAAAGGCGCGACAGGGCGACTGCGGCCGGCGGGTCAGGCCCGGCGGCCGGTGCTAAGTCGCAGCGCGTTCACGAGGCGTGCGGGACCTGGGGCGGAAGCGGGGTGCGAGAAGAGCGAAGACATGGTGCAGAACTCACGGCAGGGGACCTAAGAAGAACCGGAAACGGCGACGGCCCGACACTCCTCAGAGCGTCGGGGCAATAAGTCGAAGGCCGTTGGTCCTGCGGGTCTGCATCA
>DATNDG010000078.1:0-7332 GCA_035553515.1 Allostellaceae bacterium
GCGACACATCGAGATCCGAGCAGCGCAGATTCCAAACCAGCGGCACGTCTCTCGACAAAAGCGAGGTCAAAAGCCCCAGCAGATCGGCATGATAGAGCCAGGTCTGCAGCAGCGTCGGCCGCTCGCGCTTGATGATCTCCCGCAGCCGAAACATCGCCGCGAGCGACGGCCGTCCCCGCTTCATGCCGAGGGCAAGGACCGGCACGCCGGCCATCCGAAGCTCGGGGCCCAGACTCCCCTCGGTGGTGAGCGACACGACGACATTGGGACAGCCGAGACGCGGTGCCAATCGCGTCAGCATCGTTTCGGCACCGCCGCGATCAAGATCCGTGATGATATGCAAGACCTTCATATCGCGTCGCCGGCTGCCATAGAGCCGCTTCCATACCGTATTTGAGGCGCCACAGCCACGAGGCTACGCGAATCGGCGCGTTGGACGATCGCCGGCGCGACGCCTTCACCCTTCGCGCGATAATGACCGGGTCTGAAGCCTAGGGTGGCTTGAGTTGGGAGAGCGCGTCCAGGTTTCTATTGACGACGCCTTCCAGCGTTGTCTATGCCGCGATCGGCGGCAAGCTGGCTCCTATCTCCCTTCGCGAGGAAAGCGGCAGCCTATGGCCGCCGGTTCATGCTTTTTCCCGATCGCATTCCAGCCGCCGTGCCTCTTCCTCGCATTCGGCCGCGTATTCGTCGAGCCGGCGCGCATCGCCCTCGCGCAAAGCCCAGACAAAGCGTCGCGCCCGCTCGGCCCGTGCCCGCCACCGCGCCGCCGAGGCCCCCTCGATTCCATCAATCCGCATGGCATTCCCTCGAAATCGGGTAACTCATGGCAATAACCATATATTAACCAAGTTAATATACGGTAAACCTAGAACGGCATTTTGCATCGGGGGCTTCGGCCATGGCTCGTCCACGAAACAAGGCGGAAACGCGATCGCTGACCGTGTCGGTCCCGATCAGGCTTTACGACTATTTAAGCCATCTCGCCGGCAATTCCGTTCTGGGCGCGTCCGAATCGGAGGTCGCGAGCTTTCTTCTGACACAGCAGGTAATGGGGATGCTGAAGGACGGCTTCCACGAATTGCGGATCCCCCAAACCCCGGACTCCTCGGGGTCGGCCAGAGCATAAAGTGCCGCCAGCGGCCCGAGCGTCCCGCTGGCTTCCTGCACATCGACTCGCCCCCTGAGGCCGAAATAGCGTAGCTTCGGCCTATGTCGTTGAAGCAAATAAGACGGCGCTATCGGATGTATCAGCGCCAGCGCGAAGGCCGTTTGCGGCGGCGCCTGTTCGGCACGCATGTGGCAGGCGCGCTGATGCGTGCGGGCGATTTCGTCTATGCGATCGATATCGAGGACCAGGCCGTTCGCCCGAGCGCACGGCGTTACGAGCCGCCGGTCGGCGAGGAAATCGCTCGCGTCACGCAGCTCGTCGGCCAAAGCGACGACGTGCTCGTCGTCGGGGCGCATATTGGCACGGTCGCGATCCCAGTCGCGCGTCTTTGCCGAGCGCTCTGGGCGATCGAAGCAAATCCCCGGACCTTCGCGCTCTTGGAGATTAATCTGAGGCTCAATGACGCCAAGAACGTGCACGCGGTCAACATCGCTGCCGGCGACAAGGAAGAGGAAGTCGAGTTCGTTTTGAGCCGTACCAATTCGGGTGGCTCCAAACGCATGCCGCGGCTGCGCGCGCCCATTTATTTCTATGACGATCCCGAGATCGTCCGACTGAAGGCGCGGCCGCTCGACGATCTCTTTCCGGACCATAGGTTTTCGCTCGTCTTCATGGACATCGAAGGATCGGAATATGCCGCTCTCAAGGGCATGCAGCGGATCCTCGGCGGGGCGCGGGCGCTTTTCGTCGAGTTCCTGCCACACCATTTGCGCGATGTCGCGAGCGTGACGCCGGAAGAATTTACAAGCGTGATCGAGCCCTATTTCAGTAAATTGCTCATTCCTTCGAAGAATATTAAGGTGCCGCGCGCCGAATTCAGAGCCGCATTGCGGGCGATGTACGACAAGAACGAAGGCGATGCCGGGCTGGTGTTCACACGCTGAAACCACCGCATTGCACGACAATGGCACGGTCGTCTAAAACAGGCGCCTCATGCCTTCGTCCGGCACTGCCGTCTCCGTCATTATTCCAGCCTTCAATCGCCGTCACGAGATTTCGCGCGCGATCCAAAGCGCCCTTGGCCAAACGCGAGCACCCGATGAGGTCATCGTCATCGATGATGCTTCAACCGACGGCACCGCCGATGTGGTGTCGGCGCTTGGGGAGTCGCGCGTCCGCGTGCTGCGCCGGCCGCGCAATTGGGGCGCCGCCGCCGCGCGCAACGTCGGGATCGAGGCAGCGCAGAGCGACTGGATCGCATTCCTCGACAGCGACGATGAATGGGATCCGCGCAAATTGGAGCTACAACTGGCAGCGCTCGCTGGTGCGCCCGCTGACATGCCGGCGGGCATCACCGGCTATCGCATCGAGGATTATCGTCACGGCGAAGCGTCGGAATTTCGCCCGAGCGCGCGCGACGCGAGCCTCGACGCGCTGGTTTGGGGTTGTCCGCTCAGTATCGGCTCGACCCTTCTGGCACGGCGTACCGTCTTTACCGAAGTCGGGCTGCTCGATCCCGAATTGCGCCGACTTGAGGATTGGGAGTGGTTGATGCGGTATCTGCCGGCGCGTCGGCTGAATGTCATTCCCGATCCCTTGGCGATCGTGCACAAGGCGAGCGACCCAAGTTTCGCGCAGGTCGAAACCGCGGTCGCGCGAATCAGGGTGCAGCATCGCGCCGAATGGTATCGGCGCTCCTGGCTCGCAGGCCGCAAATTTGATTCGACGCTTATGGTTGAGGAGGCCGCGGCAGCTTATTGGGCGCAAGACAAGCGCCGCGCGGCCTTGCTATCGCTTCAGGCGCTCATGGCCTATCCCTTCCGCCGCGGCAATTTCCTGACGCTGCTCGCGCGACGCGCCTTCAGCGGAAAACGCTGAGGGGCCGCGCTTGGCCGCGACCCGAGGATCGTTCCCCGCTATAACCGCGCCGATGCAGCAGAGCCTTCGCGCACGGGCCGCCGGCGCCGTTCTCCCCGCCACCGCCTTCATCCTTCCCCCGCTCGCGGTCTTTGCCCCCTTGGGCGATGCGCCGCTTTTGGCTGTAGCTGCAGTCGCGGCGCTCTTTCTCGATGGACAGCGCTGCCTTGCCGGGCTGGCCGCCCTAAAGAGCTTGGCGGTCCTGCTCGCGGCGTTGGGGCTCTGGGGCGCAGCCTCGGCCGCGTGGTCGATCTTGCCGGGCCATAGCCTCTTCGAAGGAGCGCGCTTTCTGACGCTGAGCGCTGGCGGGCTGGTTTTCTGGGCCTCGGCGCGGGCGGCGAGCGATGACGAGCGCCGCCGAGTCGTAGAGGCGCTCACTCTCGGCATCCTCGCGGCGCTAATCCTCCTGGCGATCGAGCGCTTCGCCCACGCGCCGATCACGCGCTGGTGGCTTCAGATGCCCGCCAGCCAGAACCTCAACCTCTCCCGCTTCGACCGGGGCGTGACCGTCCTCGTCCTCGCGTTGTGGCCCCTGCTCTGCGCCGCTTCGCCGCTTTGGCTCCGAGCTATCCTGCTGCTCGCGGTGCTGGGCATGGCGGCCGTGATGGCGAGCGCCACCGCGCTTCTCGCGGCGCTGGCGAGCCTCGTCGCCTTCGCCCTCGCCCGGCTCGCGCCGCGAATCGTCGCGGGGGCGCTGATCGCCGGGCTCCTCGTGCTCAGCATCGCCATTCCGCTCGCCGTGCCCTCCTACGACACGACAATCGCGCTCCATGCCGAGGCGCCCTGGATCAAATGGTCGGGTATCCACCGCCTGCTGATCTGGCGCTTTGCCGCGGACCGGGTGGCGGAGCGGCCAATCCTCGGCTGGGGCATGGATTCCTCGCGCGAGATCCCGGGCGGCAAGGTCGAATTCAACGACGTCCTGCCGACGCTGCACTATCCGGGCGGCGCCCAGCGCCTGCCGCTTCACCCGCATGACGCGGTCCTGCAATTGCAGCTCGAGCTGGGGATGCTCGGCCTCGCCCTCGGCCTTGGCGTAATGGCCTGGCCGATCTGGCGGATCGGCTGGCGGGCGCCGCTTGCGCCCGAGCGCCGCGCCGGCGCGCTTGCCTTGAGCGTCGCCGCCCTGATCGTGGGGCTTTTAAGCTTCGGCGTGTGGCAGGCTTGGTGGCTGTCGACCGTGTGGCTCAGCGCGTCGCTCTTTGCGGCAACGGCGGCGAATCCGAGCCCCCGAGCTTTCCCAGAGTAGAAATTCGGCCCGCGGTGCCCTCGCGAAGCGCGCGCCTTTCTTGAGTCGCGCTGGATCGAGCTGAGCTATGAAGGCTGTTACGGGCGGGGCAGCAATCCTAGGATGGACTTCAAGGATGCCCATGGCTTTAGGGTCGAAATCTATTGCGATACGGATCAGGTGTTGGACCCAGCAAATCGCGGCTGGAAGTGCAATGGAAAGCGCGCGATCACTCGAGGAGGAAATGATAGGCAAGGCGGCGCACGGAGCCTTGCTGAGATTGATCCATCTCATTGAGCGCCCTTGCAAAGTCCGCCTGACCTATCGACCCGGGGTTACGTTGCTCAGGTAGTCATCGGGTCGAGTTCGATTGAGGACCTGCTATTCGTCGCGCCGACGGTTTTATCGGCCCCGTTTGTCGCTAAAGCAAAGGTTGGCTCGGCCGACGTCATGTAAGGCGCGATGATGGGTGGCGCATAATGGGGCGCGGCACGCCGCGCCGCGAGGATGTCTCGTCGAGCGTGAGCCCCGTTTCGGCATGGCGGGCCTTCTCGCCGGTATCGGCTTTGCGCCGCGGTACATAACTCATGACCGACCTGCGACACAGAAGGCGAGCGGGCAGGTGCTAATGGGAAGAATTTGGAACGCGGAGCCGCGTTGTGGCCAAAGAAGTCATCCGCGCCTGATGACGCACCTGCGGGCCGTGGTGATTGTTGGGGACCACGACGAGCCAAGCAAGCCGGCGAGTGACCCAATCTTTGCTTCCGAGGAAAGAGACTGGGCTAACTCGCCCACCCCGAAGCGCGGCTTCGTTAGACCAAGCTTTTTCGCGGCAGGCCGAAGCTTTTAGAAAAATTAGGAGGTGGTCTGACCGGAACGACGGAACAAGCGAGCATCGAATGAAAAATGGCGATGAACACGCGAGATCCTGATGCGCTGGCTTTCGGGGTGTTGATGGTTGATGACGATGTTCCGGTCAGGGATGTCGGGAAGCGGAACGATCGCCGAAGGCACGCGCAGCAACGCAGTGCGT
Organism: Allostellaceae bacterium; assembly: GCA_035553515.1. Classification (GTDB taxonomy): domain Bacteria; phylum Pseudomonadota; class Alphaproteobacteria; order ATCC43930; family CGMCC-115725; genus DAHUYF01. The sequence continues at coordinate 5,290 of DATNDG010000078.1, forward strand.
GCCGACTTGATCCATCCGTCGCCAAGCTTTCGGGTGAGGACGATGTCCTCCCGCCAATCCGAAGCCAGACCGCCCAAAGCAATCTCATCCGTCGCGATATCGTCGGGGGCTTCGTACGCCACGACAGCCATTGGCGGCAAAAGGTCCGGATCCTGAACGTGCACCAAGCGCTCCAAAAGGGTCAGCGAGGGAACGTTGGAGCTGTAGGTGATCGGCTGACCCTGGGAATGCCATCGTCCGGCAAAAAGCAGGCCGCCCGTGCCGTCGAAAATATCCGACAAAGATGCGTTGCACGATCGCCAGAGGATCATCAGGCTGCTGCGCCCCAGGCCATACCACCGAGCATTTCCCGAACCACCTCCGCCCCGTGCTCCGTCTGCGCGGCTTCGAGAGGCGTGGCGCCGTCGAGCATCGAGAGAGGCTTGCGTAACCAAACCTTGGCCTTCTCCTTGCTCTCCAGAGCGATCTCGGCCTGGAGTTGGATGCTGACAAGGCGGATCGCTCGTTCGGTTTCCACAGCATTCAGCGGTTCTTTGTTCTTGATCCTGTGACGGAGTGTTCTGGGAGGGATGATAAGGCCAATCTCCTGCTCGGAGAAACCAGCCGCGCGGATCGCCTGGAACGCGCGGAGAGGCAACCCTTTGATTGCCAGCCGCGCGAGATCTGCTTCCGACCGGATCGCATGGGGCAGCGTCTTCGATCCTCCGAGACGGGGATACATGGCTTCGATCACGGGCGCGGGAATGGACATGATGCCTCCGGCAATATGCCCTATAATATTGGGCAATTTGCCAAACCGTCAAGTGGTTGCTCACGTCGCCGCGGCCGTGATGGCGCGCGCCACCGCGCTTCTTGCGGCGCTGGCGAGCCTTGCCGCCTTCGCCGTCGCCTGGCTCGCCCCGCGCAACGTCGCCGGCGCAATCATCGCCGGCCTCTTGGCGCTCAGCATCCCATTCCGCTCGCGGTGTCCCTCCTACGACACGACGATTGCGCTCCATGCCGAGGCACCCTGGATGAAATGGTCGGGTATCCACCGCCTGCTGATCTGGCGCTTTGCCGCCGACCGGGTGGCGGAGCGGCCGATCCTCGGCTGGGGCATGGACGCCTCGCGCGAGATCCCGGGCGGCAAGGTCGAGTTCAACGATGTCCTGCCGACGCTGCACTACCCGGGCGGCGCCCAGCGCCTGCCTCTCCACCCGCACGATGCGGTCCTGCAATTGCAGCTCGAGCTGGGGATGCTGGGCCTCGCCCTCGGCCTTGCCGTCATGGCCTGGCCGATTTGGCGGATCGGCTGGCGGGCGCCGCTCACCCCCGGCCGCCGCGCCGGCGCGCTCGCGCTCGGCGTCGCCGCCCTGATCGTGGGGCTCCTGAGCTTCGGGGTCTGGCAGGCCTGGTGGCTGTCGACGGTGTGGCTTGCGGCGGGGCTCTTCGTCGCGAGCGGCGGCATGGGCGACAGAGCAAGGCACGAGAGCAAGGAATGGCGGCGGCGTTAACACTATTTTGCATCGCGTGGCCCTTTTTCCGATTAGCGCGATATTCGTAGCCACCGCCATGTCCGTAGATGGCGGCTCTCGCAATTTGGCGCTCGCCGTTGTGCCCCATCCGCACCGAACCGATATGCTACGGTGTGATGCCGACAGCCAAAGGCTGGAAAAAATCCATGAAGCCTGTCGACGCGAATCATCGGAAACTGCGCGGCGTCGTTGCTGTGCTAAAGAACTCGGGCGCGACCGAACATGAGAGAGAAAATGCCGCGACGCTGAAGGCGCGGCTGGAAAGGAGACTCGAACAACAGGGGGCTCTCAGCGGAGATTGGACCGACATCGTGTTTCGGTTGGGTCGGAGGGCTCGTGAGATGAAGAAATCGGCAGCTCCTCTCTTCGCGACCGGCGACTCGACGACGATCGCGGTCCGGCTCGGCCGGGCTGTCGGCCAGGGTCTCAAGAAATGGCGGGCGTCCTAAGGGCGATGGCGCTGAGACTCGGTCCCGCGAACTATGTTGTTGCACGCGAAACCTGCGAGGCCCGTGCGAGCGCATGACCG
>DATNDG010000079.1:0-8332 GCA_035553515.1 Allostellaceae bacterium
GCGGTGGACTTCGCGCGTCGCCGACGCCGAGAGAGCCGTCGCGCCGCCGCAGACCATGACGCGGTCGATGCTTATCCCATGCACGGCAAACTCGTCGATCAGCGGGTCCAGAAGTCCTGGCGGACCGTAAACCCGAACGCCATTCAGCGACCGGCCGAACCAGCGGGCGTCTTCATCGAGAAGCGCGACGACCGTTGGATTACCGGGTTGCGCGGCGCCGAGGAATTTCATGAGCGGAACGGACAGATCATTCATCCCGATCAGGATGACATGCTCGCCATCGGCGTTTCGCGGCGCTTTGACGAACTTGCGGTTCCTGTCGGCGGCCTGAGCCAGCAGGCGAGCCGTGACTAAACCGGTGCCGAGGATCAGTGCGTGGACCGTCGGAACCGACCGCGGAATACCGTCAAGACGGTTCAGGGCGAACATGATCACGCAGATCATGAATTCGGCAACGAGAACTGCCTTGGCCAGCTCCATTACGTCGTAAACCGAGAGATATCCCGGTATTCCGCCGCAGATCTTGAAGATGGCGAAAGCAATCAGAGAGCAGGCAAAACAGACGATGAAATAGGTGACGACTTCGCTCGTATGCAACGGCGACAAGAGGTGCGCTGCCCGCAAATTCAGCGCGAAAAGCGGTGACAAGGCCGCCAACATGACGTCGAACGAGTAAAAATGAACCGGGACGCTCGCTCGGGATGATGGCGATCGGACTCGCATTGCCCGTGCTCTCCGGCGGGATCCCGGCTAGCGGCGGATGCCCTAGCTCACGAGAACCACGAATTCGAACGGCGAAGCTCGGCCGCCGGCGAGGATGCGGTTTTCGCCTTCGCGCAGCACCGCCGCGCGCTTCAGGAAGGGGTGGCCGATCGCCTCGCCGTTGACGATCGTGCCGAGCGCGCTGCCAAGGTCCGAAACGAGCAGCCGGTCGTCATGTCGAGCGATCATGAAGTGCTGCCGAGACAAGCGGAACGGCACCCGATCGCCGATCAGGAGATCGGGGCTCCGCGATGGCCTCGCTTCATCGTCCGCCGGCACTCGGCCGACGAGGAACGGCAACTGGGCATCCTCAATCGGCGCGGGGCCCATGAGGGAGCGCAACGCTTCGCTTCCGGCTAGGATCGAGATCCGTCTCGCCCTGGTGACGTCTTCGTCCGGCGCGGATCGCGCTGTCTCGGCCAGGGAACCCCCATCTGCATCGGCGAGCGTCTCCGTCGAGACCCTGTCTTCCACCTCTCGGAGGGTGGTGCTGAGACGCAGGATCAGTTCGCGGGCCAGCGTCGGGTTGCTGGATACGCGCTCCAGGATCTGCCGCGTGGTCAGCGCCTCCTGTTCGCCCTCCAGGGACGCCGCCGCGCCCAGCCAGTCACCGTCTTGCATATGGCCGAGCAGGATCGACGCGGCGCTGATCTCGCGCAGACCGCCGATGCTGCCGCTCCCGAAAACTTCGACTGCTCGTTTGGACATTCGGTACCCCGTTTAGGATTTATTATCTACGGATACACTTATCTACAGAGATCAGTCAGGACATCTGTTTGTACAGACAGAAGTTACGAAGATATGCGTGAACAATTGGTAAAATACGATTTAGTCATTGTTAAGCGGTCCGACGTATTTCTTAGCGATGCCAGAGGGTAATTTCTTCGCCGATTCCAGGGAGATGGCACTCGGCCCTGCCGGAAGAGCCGGCGAGGGGCGGCGCGAAGCGCATGCTGCGCCGTCGGCTGGGGTTCGGCGGTCCGCTCACGCCGCGGCACAGGCGGGGCCGGATGCCGCCTGCGCCGTGCGACGTGCGCCTGCGAGCCTGGCAGAATATTTTTCCATTCTCCGTCGGCGCTGGTGGCTCGTGGTGGGCGCGCCCGCGGTCGCAACAGTGATCGCCGCCGGAGTCATTGCGCATCGGCCGGTCCGCTATTGCGCCGAAGCGGAACTGCTGCTCGATACGCGCCCGATGCAGGTCTCAGGTCTCGAACCGGTGGTCGCTCCGCGCGCTTTCGACGCGACGATGATCCATGGCGAGATTGCGGTGCTGACCTCGCGGACACTTGCGGAGCGCGTCGTCAACAAACTGCACCTCGGCGATCGTGCGGATTTCGGCGGAACCACGCAGCCGGGGCAGGTGCCGGCGACCTCGGCGCAGCGCACGAAGCATGCTGTCGACGCTTTGCTGAATTCGGTCAAGGTGCAGAACGATGGTCGCTCCTTCGTGCTGAATATCGCAGTCACGGCAGCAGATCCTCGGCTAGCCGCCGATATCGCTAACGCCTATGCGTCGCTCTATCTCGATGAGCAGGTCGCCTTGAAGGAAGATGCGACGCGGCGAGCGACAGAATGGCTCGCCCGGCAGATCGCGACCTTGCGCTCGCAGATAGCCGACGCCGAGCAGCGGATCGCCGAATACAAGGAAGCGCACGGCATCACTTCGGCGCGCGGCACGACGGTCACGGCGCAAGAGCTCGCCGACATCAATTCGCAGCTCGTCGCGGCACATAGCGACCGCATTCAGAAGGAGGCGGCGCTGCGCTATGCGCGGCAGGTGCTCGGCAGCGCCGACGGCGCCGCGGCGGGTCAGATGCTGAACTCGCCGCTCATTCAAAGGCTGCGCGAACAAGAGGTCGACCTGCTTCGGCGCGTCGCAGAAATGTCGACGCGATATCGACCGGAATACCCGGCGATGGTCCGAATGCAGGCCGAGCTCGATGATGTGCGGCATAAGCTCGCCCAGGAAGCGGACCGCGTCGTCCGAGGCATGGCGGAGGAGGCCAGTGCGGCGCGAAACCGGGAGGAGGCGCTCAAGGCTAATTTTGCCGAGCTGACGCAGTCGGCGGCGCAGCAGGAAGCCGGACAGAGCGGCCTGCGTGACCTCGAGAGCGAGGCGGCGGCGAACCGAGCTCGCTACGACTCCCTGTTGACGCGCTTCAAACAAACCTCAGCTCAGCAGGATATCCAGCAACCGGACGCTTACGTCATTGCGCGTGCCGAAGCGCCCACCCGCCCCGCAGGACCGACCTCGGCTCAGCTCATCGCGACCCCGGGACTCCTGTCGTTGTTCGCAGCCATGCTGCTTGCCTTCGCCATTGAGCAGTTCGATCCGAGCTTCCGGCGTACGGAGGATGTCGAGGAGTTGGCTGGTCTGTCGGTACTCGGCATTTTGCCGACGGTATCCTATCGACGTTCCGGCACCAAACCCTCGGAGCGGCGTGACGCGGCGCTTGCCGAGGCGTTGCGGGCGGTTCGCAGCGGCCTGCGGCACACGCAGTCCGGACTACCCATCGGAGTGCTGCTGGTAACCTCGTCCGGAGAGAAGGAAGGCAAGACCTTTTTTTCCATTGCGCTCGGGCGCAGCGTGGTGCGCGCACGTTTGCGCTGTCTGGTGATGGACTGCCATTTTCACCACCCTGGGCTCGCCGGACTGCTTGCGCCCGCCTCGACGCCGGTGCTCACGCCGACGCGCGCGGCCGGGCGCTACCCGCAGATCGAAATCGACAAGGATTCCGGTCTTCACTACATCCAGGCACCGGCGCCCGAACAACGGCGCCTGTTCCGCTCGCAGGACCTCTTCGAAAGCGCCGAGATGCGCGACTACATCCAGCGCATGCGCAGCCACTACGACCTGATCATCCTGGATGCTCCGCCGGTGCCGGCGATCGCCGATGTTGTGGCCCTGTCGCGTCTTGCCGACAGCGCAATCTTTCTCATCCGCTGGGGGCAGACGTCCCGCCAGACCGCGCTTGGGGCTTTGCGCACACTCGCACGGCGCGGGGCCGGAATTGCGGGGATCGTACTCTCCCGGGTCGATCTCCGGCGCTACGCGGGCTACGGCTATGCAGACTACGTGCGCTATCTGAAGGCGCCCCCTGCGAAGGCGTCGCGGGCCGAAGCCGCACGGGCACAGCCGATCCGGGAGCCCAAGATGGCGGCTCCGCAAGCGGCGGAGTAGCGGGGCGGGGAGCTTTATCCCTTCACTGTACCATCGCCACAGCTCGTCCTTGGTGTGTGCCGACGGAAGTTCGCGGCTGGAGCTCGTCAAGAAGGCGAACCTTCGCGGCTTTGAGCCGGCTTGACCGTAAGGCATCGCGGCAAGTATAAGCGTTCGCGCCATGAACAAGGGGTAACGTGGACCGTCACTCATGCCGTCGGCATCCGCCGCGGCCGTTGTTTCTGCGCTCTCTCTGGTTCCACGAGCGCGTTTCGGTTTGGGGTGCCGCTTTGGCCGTTGAAGCCGCTATGGCCGGCCGGTAGCATCACGCCGCCGGAACGCAGTCACAAGCCCAGCCCGGCGGGATGTCACCCGGGCTGCGGTAGCATGGGGCGGCTCCGTGGCCGGCCTACGGCATCAGCAAGTTCCGCGAGAGGACGCTTCGGCTTCGGCCGGAATGCGTGTAGGAGTTTCTCATGTGCGGGATCGCTGGATTTCTCACCCCGCGGCGGTTGGCGCGTCCGGCGCTCGAGGCGGCCGTCGCGGCGATGACGGAATCGCTTCGCCATCGCGGCCCCGATGACGGCGGGCTATGGAGCGATGCCGATGCCGGCATCGCCCTCGGTCATCGCCGCCTCTCGATCATCGATGTCAGCGCCGCGGGCCACCAGCCGATGGTGACGGCGGACGGCCGCCTCGTCGTCACCTTCAACGGCGAAATCTACAACTATCGCGACCTCGCTCAGCAGCTTCGGCAGGCGGGTGTCACCTTGCGCAGCCGCTCCGACACGGAGGTGCTGCTTCAGGGCTTTGCGCATTGGGGAGTAGAGGAAACCTTGCGCCAGTGCGAGGGCATGTTTGCCTTCGCGGTGTGGGATCGCGAACGCCGCGAGCTGACGCTCGGGCGGGACCGCCTCGGCATAAAGCCGCTCTACTGGGGACATGTCGACGGCGCCCTCGCCTTCGCCTCTGAACTGAAAGCGCTGCGGGCGCTGGGCAGCGCGCTCGATATCGATCGAGCGGCGCTCGCTGCATATTTACGCTTCGGCTACGTGCCAGCGCCGGCCAGCATCTACCGGGACGTCTATAAGCTCGAGCCGGGGACGATGCTCGCAATCGCAGCCGGCGGCGAGCCGCGGATAAACCGATATTGGGACATGCGAAGGGTGGCGGGCCAGAGCCACGAAGCTTTGCGCCTGGGGCAGGATGCCGAAGCGGTTGCCGGACTCGAGCAGGTGCTGGCCCGTGCCGTGCGCAGCGAGATGGTCTCGGACGTCCCTCTCGGCGCATTTCTCTCGGGCGGCATCGACTCCTCGCTCGTTACGGCGCTGATGCAGCAGGCGAGCGACCGTCCGGTAAAGACTTTCACCATCGGCTTCAACAGTAGCGAGCACAATGAAGCGCAGCACGCGCGCCTGGTGGCGACCCATCTGAGAACCGATCACACCGAGCTATACGTCGACGACCAGTCGGCGCGCGACGTGATTCCTTATCTGCCGATCTGGTACGACGAGCCTTTCGCCGATTCCTCGCAGATTCCGACGCAGATCGTCTCGAGCTTGGCGCGCAAGCACGTGACAGTCGCGTTGTCGGGCGACGGCGGCGACGAGCTCTTCGGTGGCTATACGCGCTATCGGCTGGCGCGGAACCTGGAGCGGGTGCTTCGCGGCATTCCCTATCCCCTGCGCCGCGGCGTCGCCGCCCGACTGGAAAACGTGCCGGAGGGCATGATCCGCCGCGTCGCTGCGCTGCTCCCTCCGGGGTTGCGCCCCAGGCTGATCGAGCAGCGGCTCCCGAAGCTTGCGGCGCTCCTGCGCGAACGCGACGGCGACGCTGCCTATCGTCGTCTCGTCTCGCTCTGGCCCGAACCGGGGTCGATGGTGATCGGGATGCGAGCCGGCGTCGATGGCGAGCCGGATGGCGTCGCATCGGCGGGTCTTCCGAGCCTCACCGAGCGCATGATGCTGCGTGACATCCGCAATTTCCTCACGGGATCGGCGTTGACGCTGGTGATCGACCTTTTGTTCACCTTCGTCTTTCTCGCCTTGATGCTCTTCTACTCGCCGCTGTTGACCGGCATCGTCGTCGCCTCCTTCCCGCTCTATGCAGTGCTCTCTGTGACGGTGACGCCGGTACTGCGCCGGCGCCTGCGCGAAAAGTTCGATCGCGGCTCGGAGAGCCAGGCCCTGCTCGTCGAAAGCGTTACCGGGATGGAGACGGTGAAGGCGATGGCGGTCGAGCCGCAAATCCAGCGCCGCTGGGAGGAGCAGCTCGCCGCCTACGTCGCCGCCAGCTTCCGGGTCATCGCGCTCGGCACCTGGGCGAGCCAGGGCGTACAGTTCATCAGCAAGCTGGTTACCGCGCTGATCCTCTATTTCGGTGCCCTTCAGGTGATCGAAGGACGTCTCAGCGTCGGCGAGCTCGTCGCCTTCAACATGCTGGCGACCCGCGTTGCACAGCCGGTGCTGCGGCTCGCGCAGATCTGGCAGGATTTCCAGCAGACGCGCGTCTCGATCGACCGCTTGGGCGACATTCTCAACGCGCCGTCGGAATCGCTCTACAATGCCGCCCGCGCCAGCCTGCCGGCGATCCGCGGCGAGATCACCTTCGAGCATGTGACCTTTCGCTACCAGCCGCATGCCGGCGAGGTGCTGCACGACGTCGATTTCCGCATCCCTCCCGGCCAGGTGGTCGGCATCGTCGGACCGTCCGGCTCGGGGAAATCGACGCTGACCAAGTTGATCCAGCGCCTCTATGTCCCCGAAAGCGGCCGCGTGCTGGTCGACGGCGTCGATCTCGCGCTCGTCGATGTCGCCTGGCTGCGCCGCCAGGTCGGCGTGGTGCTGCAGGAGAGCGTGCTGTTCAACCGCTCGATTCGCGACAACATCGCGCTCGGCGATCCCGGCATGCCGATCGAGCGGGTAGTGGCCGCCGCGAAGCTTGCCGGCGCCCACGAATTCATTCTCGAATTGCCGGAGGCCTACGACACCGTGGTCGGCGAGCGGGGCGCAAGCCTTTCCGGCGGGCAGCGCCAACGCATTGCGATCGCCCGCGCTCTGGTCGGCAATCCGCGCATCCTGATCTTCGATGAAGCCACGAGCGCGCTCGACTACGAGAGCGAGCGGATCATCCAGCAGAACATGCGCGAGATCGTCAAGGGGCGCACGGTGCTGATCATCGCCCATCGGCTTTCAACCGTGCGCCATGCCGATCGGATCCTGACGCTCGATCGCGGCCGCCTCGTCGAGGATGGCAGCCATGACGAGCTGATCCGCACCGGCGGACGCTACGCCGCATTGCATCGCCTTCAGAGTGGGATACAGGAAGTCCATGAAGCCGGCTGATCAGGGCCAAGCGGCTGTGGTGGCGCTGCGCCGTCCGCTCTCCGCGCGGAGCCGAACTGAACTCGAGTTTCTGCCGGCGGCGCTTGAGATCGTCGAGACGCCGGTCTCGCCGCTGGCGCGGGGCATCATCTTCGCCATTGTCGGGTTCTTCGCCTGCGCCGTGCTCTGGGCGAGCATCGGCAAAGTCGACATTATCGCCACCGCGACGGGCCGCGTCGTGCCGACCGGCCGCGTCAAGGTGATCCAGCCTTTCGCGATCGGCGTCGTCCGCGCCATTCACGTTGCCGATGGCGACCAGGTCAAGGCGGGGCAGGTGCTGGTCGAGCTCGACCCCACCATCGACACCGCCGACAAGGAGCGGACCCAGTCCGAGCTCCTGGCGCAGCAACTGACCGCGGCGCGGCTCGAGGCGGCGCTTGCCGGCGATCCGGCGGAATTTGCCCCGCCCTCCGGCGCCAAGCCGGCCGATGTGACGCTGCAGCGTACGCTGCTTCAGGATCAGCTCGACGAGTTCCACGCCAAGCTCGCCGATCTCGACCGGCAGATCGTTCAGGCGCAGGCCAATCGCGACGCGGTAGCGGCGACCGTGCAGAAGCTCGTCGTTGCCATTCCGTTGCTGCAGCAGCGCGCCGCCGCGCGTAAATATCTCGCCGATCGCGGCACCGGCTCCAAGCTCGAGTATCTGCAGGTTCAGCAGGACTTCGTCGAGCATCAGCAGGAGCTTCAGGTGCAGAAAGCGCGGCTCGTCCAGGCCGAGGCCGGCCTCGCCGCGCTCCAGGAAAAGCGTCGCCAGGCGGCGGCCGAATTCCGCCGCACCAATCTGAGCGATCTTGCCCAGGCGCAGGACAAGGCGGCGGGCTTGCAGCAGGACCTGGTCCAGGCCACCGAGCGCGACCGGCTTCAGACGTTGCGGGCGCCGGTCGACGGCACGGTGCAGCAGCTCGCGGTACACACCGTGGGCGGCGTCGTGACGCCGGCCCAGCAGCTCATGGTGATCGTCCCGGCGGACAGCCATCTCGAGATCGAAGCGATGGTGTCGAACAGCGATATTGGCTTCATCCATCCC
>DATNDG010000080.1:0-51580 GCA_035553515.1 Allostellaceae bacterium
CTAATTCCGGAACCCGGGATCCTTGGCGTCGAGGAGGCGCAGGAGCGCCGGCCATTCGCGTTCGCCGCAAGGGGTGGGCGATTCGACGAATTGCCGGGCAGTGTGCTGCAGCACGTTGTCCGAGAGCCGCGTCAGCTTGGCGCCCGTCCCCATCAGGTCGATCTGAATGCGACAGGACTGCTCGAGGTAGTACATCAGCACGAAGGCCTCCGGCACGGTGGCGCCGACGGTCAGCAGGCCGTGATTGCGCAGCACCATCGCCGGCTTGTCGTCGAGGTCGCGCACCAGGCGGGAACGCTCATCGAGATCGAGCGCGATGCCTTCGTAATCGTGGTAGGCGACGCGGCCGTGGAACATGGCCGAGTGCTGGTTGATGTGGAGCAGCCCTTCCTCGAGGCAGGAGACAGCGATCCCCGCGCGCGTATGCGTGTGCAGCACGCAGTTGACCTCGGGCTTCGCCATGTGCACGGCGCTGTGGATGACGAAGCCCGCCTTGTTCACGGGATAGGCGGCGTCTTCGACGATGTTGCCGTCGTAATCGATCTTCACCAGGCTCGAGGCGGTGATCTCGTGGAACATCAGCCCGTAGGGATTGATGAGGAAATGGCCGTGCTCGCCCGGCACGCGGGCCGAGATATGGGTGTAGACGAGATCGTCCATGCCGAAATGGGCGATGAGCCGATAGCAGGCGGCGAGCGCAATGCGCGTCTCGCGCTCGCCGGCGCTGAGCTCGCTGCGGCGCTGGAGCGCGGTGACCTCCGCCATGGGCATCCTCTCCTTGGTTTCCGTCCGTCTTCGGTTGGCGTCGATCCTAGCTTGCTGCGGCGCGCCCGGGGAATGCCGATTCCGCAGGGCTGTCGAGCAGCGCCGCCACCTCCCCGGCGATGGCGAGCGAGGCGGTAAGCCCCGGCGATTCAATGCCATAGAGGTTGACGAGGCCGGCGATGCCGTGCTCGGCCGGGCCCTGCAGCCGGAAATCCGCCGCGGGCTCGCCGGGACCGCTGATCTTGGGGCGGATGCCGGCATAGCCCGGCTGCAGCGCGCCGTCGCGGAGATCGGGCCAGTATGTGCGGATCGCGGCGTAGAAGCGCTCGCCGCGGCGCGGATCGACGGTGTAGTCGATGCCGTCGATCCATTCGACATCCGGGCCGAAGCGTGCCTGCCCGGCGAGATCAAGCGTCAGATGGACGCCGAGCCCCGCCGCTTCCGGCACCGGGTAAATCAGGTGGCGGAAGGGCGAGCGGCCGGCCAGCGTGAAATAGACGCCGCGGCAGAAATAGTCGCGCGGAATCGAGGCCGGCGGAATGCCGGCGATGCGGCGTGCGAGACTCGGCGCGTGGATGCCGGCGCTGTTGACGAGCAGGCGGCAGGCAAGGCGCATCGGCTCGGCGCCGCCGATCTCCAGCAGAAAGCCCTGGTCCTCGACGCGGCCGCTCACCACCGGCGCCCGCAGCGCCACCAGGCCGCCCGCCGCCTCGAGATCGGCCTGATAGGCCAGCATCAGGCCGTGGCTGTCGATGATGCCGGTGGAGGGCGAGAACCAGGCGCCGATGGCGGCAAGCGCCGGCTTGAGCGCACGCAGCTCGTTGGCGCCCAGCCATTCGAGATCGCCGACGCCGTTCGCCTCGGCGCGCTGCTGCACGCCGTTGATCACCGGGATCTCGGCCTCGCTGCAGGCGACGATGAGCTTGCCGAGGCGGCGATGGGAGACGCCGCGCTCGGCGCAATAGGCGTAGAGCTTGTGCTTGCCGGCGAGGCAGAGCCGCGCCTTGAGGCTGCCCTTGGGATAGTAGATCCCGGCATGGATGACCTCGCTGTTGCGCGAGGAGGTCTCGGAGCCGATCCAGCGCTCCTTTTCGAGCACCAGCACCTCGCGACCCGAGAGCGCCAGCGCGCGGGCGACCGCCAGCCCGACCGCGCCGGCGCCGATGACGATGCATTCGACGCTCTCGGTCATCGCCGCCATCCCCTCACTTCACTGCCCTGCCCTCACTTCTGCGGCTTCAGCCAGGTGACGTCGTTCTTGTAGAGCGGCACGGTGGAGATGCTCATCTTGGCGCTGGCATCCTTCACCTGTCGGCTGTAGACGACATAGACCAGCGTGTCGCTCTTCTTGTCGTAGATGCGGCGCACCGCCAGCGATTTGAAGATGAGGCTGAGGCGCTGCGAGAACACCTCCTCGCCACGCGGCCCGGTATTGATGTCGCCCACCGTGATCGGCCCGGTCTGGCGGCAGGCGATCGAGGAATTCGAGGGATCGACGAACCAGTTCCCCTTGGAGAGCCGGTCGATCAGGCTGCGGTCGAAATGGGCAAGATGGCAGGTGACGCCCTGTACCTTGGGATCGGCGACGGCATCGATGACGATGCTGTTGCCGGTCCAGTCGTTGCGGAAACTGCCGACCTCCTCGGCGAGCGCCGGGACGGCGACGGAAAGGGCGAGAGCGGCAGCGGCAAGCACGGGCAGCAGGCGCATGGACGATTTCCTCGGCTGATCGCGGGCGCGCTAGACTAACTCCGCTCACATGCCGGCCGCCAGCAGCGCCACCGGGAAATCGGCGAGCAGCTCGGCCATGGGTATCGTGCCATCGCGGCTGTCCAGCGCGCGCCCGGCAAGCGCATCGCGCCACTCGGAGGCGTCGGGGAGCCGCACCGCCGTGTCGCCCCAGTCGATGGCGCCATCGGCGCCGAGCAGCGGAAGGATCAGCCGCGGCACCACGGCGACCACTGCCGTTCCATCGGCGAGGCGCGCAAAGGCGCAGAGCCGGTCGGCATGGCGGCCGCTGGTCTCGAGCGGCTGGTAGCTGCCGCCGGCGAAGAGCTCGGGCGCAGCCGTGCGCAGCGCCAGCGCGCGCCAGGTGAGAAAGAGCTTCTCGCGCCCGTCGCGCCAATGTGCCGCGAGCTCGGCGAAGGCCTGCCGGTCCATCTCGCGCGCGCCGAAGCGGCTCACGAGCTCGCCCAGCAAGCGGCGGCGCACCGTCCAGTCCACCGGGCGACGATTGTCGGGATCGACCATGCTGAAATCCCAGAGCTCGCCACCGCGATAGGTGTCGGGGACACCGGGCGCCACCAGCTTGATCAGCGTCTGTGCCAGGCTGTTGACCGCCGCGGGGCGGGCCAGGCTCTCGACGAAGCCGTGCATATCGGCCAGGAAAGGGTTGGGCTTGGCGCCATCGAGGGCGCCCGCAACGAAGCGGCCGAGCACCGCCTCGTAATCGGCGTTGGGATTGCTCCAGCTCGAGCGCTCCTTGGCCTCGCGGACCGCCTTGGTCATCGTCGCCTGCACGCGGGCAGCAAAGCCCTCCATGGCCTCGGCGGCGTCCGGCAGGAGATCGAGCGGCCAGGCGCCGAAGACCGTCTGGTAGAAGAAATACTCGTCGTTGCGGTCGGGCGCCGGCTCGCCATCGATCTCGCCGCGGCGGAAGCGGTTGAGCCGCGACCAGAGGGCGACGCGACGCGCCCATTCGCGCGGCCGTTCGGAAAGAAGTGCAAGGCGCGCGCGCGCGTCCTCGCCGCGTTTCGTGTCATGCGTGCTGCTCGCCAGCATGCCGAAGGGCCAGCGTTTGGCGCGCGCCTCGGCGAGCCGGTGAAAGGCCGTGACCGAGTGACCGAAACGGCCGGGATCGCCGCCGACCTCGTTGAGCGCGAGCAGCGGGACATAGCGATAGAAGGCCGTGTCCTCCGCGCCCTTTGCCATCACCGGCCCGGTGAGCTGCTGAAACTTCATGGCGAGCCGCTCCACCGCGGCGCGGCTATAGCCGCTGCCCGGGCGCGCGATGTCGAGCGTGAGCACGCTCTGGATGAAGTCGAAGACCGAGGTGTCGATGCCGGACCAGCGCTTCTTCGCCTGGCCGATCGCCCAGTCGATGTAGCGGCGATCCTCCGGCGAGGCGGCCGCGGCGGCAACGTAGGTGCGGTAGACCGGGAAGGCGGCGATCACCTCGTCGAGCGCAGCGCGCATGCCGTTCAAGGTGAAGTCGCGGCTCCGCCGGTGGCTGCGCGACAGCGCGTGGAACTCGCTCGCCAGCACGGTCGCCTCGCTGGCAAGATTGACCGAGGTGATGCGGCGCTTGCCGTCATGGAGGACGGCGGCGAAGCCTTGGGCGCGGCCGGTGAAGCGGCGATAGGCGCGCAGCAGCGGCTTCTCGCCGGCCGGGTCGATAAAGAGCCCGCCCACCTCGCGGATGAAATCGTAGCCGGTGCTGCCGGCGACCGGCCAGTCGCGCAACGTCTCGTAGGAGGCGAGGATCTTTTCGACGATGATATAGAAGGCACCGGCCGGCACATGCGCCGCAGCGGCCGCCTCGCGCTGCAGCCGCTCGCAATATCCGGCCGGATCATAGAGGCCGTCGATATGGTCGATGCGCAGCCCGTGCAGGCGCCCTTCCGTGACCAGGGTGAGCACCAGGCGGTGCGCCCGCTCGAACAGCTCCGGCAGCTCGATGCGGATGCCGGCGAGATCGTTGATGTTGAAGAAGCGCCGGTAGTTGATCTCGTCCGCGGCGGTGCGCCAGGAGGCGAGGCGATAGGCCTGCTCCTCGAGCAGCGCATGGAGGCGCCGCCAGCTTACCGCCTTGCCCGGCTCGCCGTTCATCTGCTCGGCCGCGCGCACCAGGGCGGATGAAGCGGCCGGCTCGCGCCGCGCGAGCTCGGCCAGCGCCGCCTTGAGCTGCATGCCCTCGGCGTGGAGCTCGGCGCGCCGCCGCCTCCCGCGCGGCTCGCGCAGCCGCGCAAAGCCGTCGGCAAGCCGAGCGAGCTGCTCGCCCGCGGGACCGGACAGCCCGGTCTGCCGGAGCAGCCCGGCATAGCGCGCCGGCGCGATCGGAAAACGGTGATCATAGTACCAGGCGCTGAAAGCGCCCTCCTCCGGATCGAAGCGCAGGTAGATCTCGCCGCGCTCGAGGATCTCGCCATAGGGAGCGCCAAGCACGGCGAGCAGCACCTTGCCGGCGAGGTCAGGCCGCGTACCGCGCCAATCGATGTCGAAGAACTCGGCGTAGGGCGAGACGCGGCCCCATTCGAGCACATCGAACCACCACGCATTGTCCTTGCCGCCGACCCCCATGTGATTCGGCACGAAGTCCAGCACGAGCCCCATGCCGCGGCGCCTCAGCCGGTCGCTGAGCGCGGCCAGATCCTCGATCGCGCCGATCTCCGGATTGATCTGGTTGTGATCGATGATGTCGTAGCCATGGTCCGAGCCCGGCCGCGCCTTGAGGAAGGGCGAGGCGTAGATGTGGCTGATGCCGAGATCGGCAAAATAGTCGATCAGCGCGCCGGCATCGGCGAAGGTGAAATCGCGGTTGAACTGCAGCCGGTAGGTGGCGCGGGGCGCAGCAATCACGACCGGAGCCGCGCGTCGCGCACCGCGGCGGCGAGCGCGCCGAAGGCGGGGTCGTCGAGAATCTCGTCGAGGGTACGGCCGAGCTTGCGCCGCCAGTTGGGGTGCTCGTCGACGGTGCCGGGCAGATTCGCCTGCTCGAGCTCGCCCGCCAGGTCCTCGAGCTGCACCAGCACGAGCCTCGCGCGGCTAAGCCCGAGGAAGCGATACACCGCCTCGGTCAGCCGAGGCTCGAAGAAGGGCCGGTCGTCCTTGGGCAGCAGCTGCTTCGCCGCGGCGCGCGGCAGGACTTCCGCGGCGATCAGCGCCTCGAGCAGGCGGCGGCGATCGCTCTGCCGGTCGCGGCGCTCTGCATCGGCGGCACCGGAGTCGGGATAGAGGTCAAGCTCGCGGCGCCATTCGAGATCGCGGCCGAGCCAGAAGCCCTTGACGGTCGCAAGATCGTGCGTCGAGAAGGCGGCGCTCGCATGCTCGGGATAGAGCGGCGGCGGAAGGAAGCCGCCGGCGCTGTCGCGCTCGAACGGCATCAGGCGGTAGGACAGCACGCCGGTATCGCTCATGGTCTCGCGGAAGCCATCGGGAACGGTGCCGAGATCCTCGCCGATGACGGCGCAGCGCTGTCGCGTGCTCTCGAGTGCCAGCACATGGCGCAACTCGTCGAAGGGATAGCTCACATAGGCGCCTTCCGCGGGCGACGCGCCCTGCGGCACCCAGTAGAGATGCATGAGCGCCATGACATGGTCGATGCGCAGCACCCCGGCATGGCGCATATTGGCGCGTAGCGCGGCGATGAAGGGCTGCAGGCGCTCCCGCTTCAGCGCCACCGGATTGACCGGCGCCAACCCCCAATTCTGTCCCTTCTGGTTGAGGACGTCGGGCGGCGCGCCGACCGAGGCTCCCGTCACCATCATGCCGGGATCGGCCCAGGCATCGGCGCCGCTCCGGTCGACGCCGACGGCGAAATCGCGGTAGAGGCCGATCGAGAGTCCGGTCCGGCGCGCCGCCTCGCCGAGCTGGCGATCGGCCTCCCATTGCAGGTACTGATGCAGCTCGATCCGGCCCCGATGCGCCTCGGCGAAGCGCGGCACCTCGGCCGAGCCCGCATCGCGCAACCCCACGGGCCAATCCTGCCAGCAGAAGCTGCCGCGCTCGACCAGCATGTGCTCGTGCAGCGCCGAGAACACAGCGAAGCTCTCGAGGCTGCGGCCGCCGTCGCGCTGGAAGCGTCGGAAGGCTTCGCCGCGCTCGCTCGGCGCCGCACCGAGATGCCGCTCGACGAAGCGGCGGTAGCAGGCTTCGAGCGCTTCGCGCTTCAGCGCCGCGACGCGCGGATAGTCCACGAACTCGCCAGCGCGCGCCGCCGCCAACGCCTCGGCAGGCGCCGGGCCGGCGAAATCGGGAACCGCGGTCACGTCGAGATAGAGCGGATTGAGGAAGAGCCGGCTCGATGGCGAATAAGGACTCACATGGCGCGGTTCGGCGGGAAAGAGCGCGTGCAGCGGGTTAATGCCGAGCGCGCCTGCGCCCTGCCGCGCCGCGGCCGAGCCGAGCATGCCCAGATCGGTGAAATCGCCGATCCCCCAGTTGCGCGCCGAGCGAAGCGCGTAGAGCTGAGCGGTGAGCGCCCAGCTCCGGGCGCCTTCCCCCAGCGCCGGCGGCAGGTAGCAGCGGCGCGGCGCGACAATGAGCAGCGCCTCGGCCTCGATATCGCCGAGCGACAGGCTGAGCCAGTGATAGCCCGGCGGCACGCTCACCTCGATCGGCAGCGCAAGCCGCCGCCGGCGCCGCCGGCGTTCGCGGCGCTCGGCGACCACGGTAAGCGTGTCGAGTTCGGCCACGCCTTCACGTGCTTCGCCCGTCTCGAGGCGCAAGCGCCAGCGCACCCGCTCGCCGTCGCCGATGGTGACCGGCACGGCGGCCGCCGGTCCGGCCACGGTGGTCGCCACCGGCGCCAGCGGCACGTCCCACTCGGCCGATTGCAGGATGGCGCAGCTCGTCTCGATATCGGCTGGGCTATCGACGGCGAGCCCCATCGCGCCCAGCAGCGCACGCAGCGTTTCCGGCTGCACCCGGCGCAAGCGGCGCCAGGCGTCGCGATAGGTAGATGCGATGCCGGCGAGCTGCGCCAGGCGGATCAACATCCGGTCCGCATTCGTCATGCCCGGGGCCCGTCGAGGAAGAAGGCGGCCGAGCGCGGTGCAAGCCGCGAAGCGGGAGCGGCGCCGGCCGCGTGAATGAGGCGCCCTGCCGGCGCCTCGGCGAGCGTCACCGGCTCGTCCGCGAAATTGGCGAGGAGCAGCAGCGACGAGCCGTCGCCCAGCCGCCAGCTCACGCAGAGCGCACGGGACGCGAGCACCTGCCAGCGCCCGGCATGACCGGCGATGCCGGCGAGTCGCGGCACGATCTCGCGCCGGCGCAGCGCCAGGAGGCGCTTGTACCAGGCGAGCCATTCGTCATGCAGCGGGCGCGCTGGCGCTTTCCAGTCGAGCACCGCGCTGGCGAAGGTCGCGGCCGCACAGGGATCGGGGATGCGCTCGCGCGCGGCCGGGTCGCGGAACGCCGGAAACTTGGCGAATTCGCGGCGCCTCCCCTCGCGCACGGCATCGGCGAGCCCGGGCTCGAAATCGCACAGGAAGGGGAAAGGCTGATCCGCATTCCATTCCTCACCCATGAAGATGAGCGGGATCTGCGGGCTCAGCAGATAGATCGCCGAAGCCATGCGGATCGCTTCGGGCGACGCGAGCTTGCCCAGCCGGTCGCCGAACGCGTTGTTGCCGACCTGGTCGTGGTTCTGGATGAAGCTGACGAAGCGCGTCGGCGGCAGCCCGCCAGAAGGCTCGCCGCGCGCCACCTCGCGATAGGCCGAGCGCTCGCCCTGATAGGCGAAGCCCTCCGCCAGCGCGCGGCCGAGGAGCTCGGCCGGCTTCTCGGCGTAATCGGCGTAGTAGCCCTGGCTCTCGCCGCTGGTCAGCACCCGCAGGCAGTGATGAATGTCGTCGTTCCATTGCGCGGTATAGAGACCGGCGCCCAGCAGATGCGCCTCGTTATGGTCGTTCTCCAGCACGAGATGGATCTGGCGGCCGGCGCAGCGCGCACGCGCGGTCTCGGCGATCTCGACCAGGATCGAGCGCGGGCTATCGTCGCGGATGGCATGCACGGCGTCCAAACGCAGCCCGTCAGCGTGAAACTCCTCAAGCCAGTAGAGCGCGTTCTCGACATAGAAGCGGCGCACCTCGGGGCCGGCGAAATCGATCGCCGCGCCCCAGGGCGTGTGATGGCGCTCGGTGAAGAAGCCCGGCGCGTAGTGATGCAGATAATTCCCTTCCGGGCCGAAATGGTTGTAGACGACGTCGATGAACACGGCGAGGCCGCGCGCGTGGCAGGCGTCGATGAGCCGTTTCAGATCGTCGGGCCGGCCGTACTGCGCGTCGGGCGCAAAGAGCAGGACGCCGTCATAGCCCCAGTTCCGCCGCCCTGGAAAATCCGCCAGCGGCATCAGCTCGATCGCCGTGACGCCGAGCTCGACCAGGTAATCGAGCCGGCTCGCGACGCCGGCAAAATCGCCGCGCTCGCTGAAGCTGCCGGTATGCAGCTCATAGAGCACGACCTCTTCCCAAGGGCGCCCGGTCCAGGCGGCGTCGCGCCACTCATAGGTTCGGGGATCTATGACCTCGCTTGGCCCGTGCACGTCCTCCGGTTGGTGGCGCGAGGCGGGATCGGGCACCGCCAGCCCGTCGATCACGTAGGAGTAGCGGCTGCCGACATGCGCGCGCTCGGTAACCAGCGAGAACCAGCCATGGGGCTCACGCGCCATGGGCAGGTCGCCGACGCCTTCCAGGCGCAGCGTGACCGAGCCCGCCTTGGGCGCCCAGAGGCGGAAGCGCACGCCGCCATCGGCGAGCTCGGCGCCAAACGGCAATTCATGATGACGTCTCATCCTCATCTCCGGAAACCTGGACCGGGGGCGCCACGAGGTTGATCGGCAGCGCCGGAGGCGGCGCCTCGCGTCGCAAGGCGCCGTTGGGCGCCGGCGCCGGCTTCTCCGGCGCGCGGTTGATGAAGAGCGCGAAGGAACGCGCCTTGAGAGGGAACACCTCGCCCGGCGAAAAGAGCCGTCCGTCGGCGCCGAAGCCGGTCTCGGTCGAGGTGTCGACGAGCTGCTCCCAGGCCATCTGCGCCGGCAGCTCGGGGATGCGGAAGTCGAGATCGTTGTGCCAGGCATTGAGCATGACCAGGAAGCTCTCGTCGATGTCGCGCTGGCCGCCCGGCGTGTAGAACTCGCCCGCCGCGCCGCCCAGGACATAGGCAATCGACAGCGCGACCGGATTGTTCCAGTCCTCGACCGTGGCTTCCGTGCCCGCCGGCGTCAGCCAGGTGATGTCCTTGAGACCGGCCTCCGAGACCACCTCGCCGCGGAAGAAGCGCGGCCGCGAGAAGACGCGATGCCGCCGCCGCAAGTTGACCAGGAAGCGCACAAAGGTGCGCAGCCTTTCGTCCTCGGCGCGGATCCCCTCCCAGTCGGTCCAGGAAAGATCGTTGTCCTGACAATAGGCATTGTTGTTGCCCCGCTGGGTGCGGCCGATCTCGTCGCCCGCGAGCAGCATCGGCACACCCAGCGACAGCAGCAGCGTCGCCAGCAGGTTGCGCTTCTGCCGGTCTCGCAACGCGATGATCTCGGGATCGTTGGTCGGCCCCTCGGTGCCGCAATTCCAGCTGTAATTGGCGTTGTGACCGTCGCGATTGCCTTCGCCGTTGGCTTGGTTGTGCTTTTCGTTGTAGCTGACGAGATCGGCAAGCGTGAAACCGTCATGAGCGGTGATGAAGTTGACGCTCGCCCAGGGCCGCCTTCCGGCGTGGCCGAAGATATCGGACGAGCCGGCGAGGCGCGAGGCGAGCTCGGCGGCGACGCCCGGATCACCCTTCCAGAAGCGCCGGACAGTGTCGCGATATGCGGCATTCCACTCCGCCCAGCCGGGCGGGAAGCGGCCGAGCTGATAGCCGTCGGGCGCCACATCCCAGGGCTCGGCGATGAGCTTCACCTGCGACAGCAGCGGATCCTGTCGAATGGCGGCGAGGAAAGGTCCATCGCGGCGGAAATCGCCGCCCCAGCGCCCCAGCGTCGCCGCAAGATCGAAGCGGAAGCCGTCGACATGCATCTCGCGCACCCAGTAGCGCAGGCTGTCCATGACGAGCTGCAGCACGCGCGGGTGATCGAGGTTGAGCGTATTGCCGGTACCGGTCCAATTGGTATAGAAGCGCCGGTCGCTCTCGAGCCGATAGTAGGCGGCGTTGTCGATGCCGCGGAAGCAGAGCGTCGGCCCGAGGTGGTTGCCTTCGCCGGTGTGGTTGTAGACGACGTCGAGAATGACCTCGATGCCGGCCTCGTGCAGCCGCATGACGGCGGTCTTGAAATCCGAGATGAAGCCGTTGGCGAGGAAGCGCGGATCGGGGGCGAAGAAGCCGATCGAATTGTATCCCCAGTAGTTGGTGAGTCCCTGCTGCACCAGGTGCCGGTCGTCGAGGAAGGCGTGGACGGGGAGCAGCTCGAGCGCGGTGACGCCGAGCTGCAGCAGGTAGTCGATCATCGGCGGCGAGGCGAGCGCGGCGAAGGTGCCGCGCCGCGCCGGATCGATGCCCGGATGACGCAGGGTCATGCCGCGCACATGACCCTCGAGGACAATCGTTTCCTCCCAGGCGGTGCGCAGGCGATGGTCGCCGCCCCAGGTGAAGGCGGTGTCGACGACACGGCATTTGGGCATGCCGCGCGCGTTGTCGCGGCGGTCGAAGGAAAGGTCGTCGCGCGGACTGCCGACGCGGTAGCCGAACTGCGCATCGCTCCACCGCACGAAGCCGTGCAGTGCCTTGGCATAGGGGTCGATCAGTAGCTTGTTGGGATTGAAGCGATGACCGTCCTGCGGACGATAGGGACCGTAGACGCGATAGCCGTAGAGCAGATTGGGACGCGCGTCGGGCAGATAGCCGTGCCAGACCTGGTCGGTGTATTCCGGCAGCCTGATGCGCGCCACCTCGTGCAGCCCCGCCGCGTCGAAGAGGCAGAGCTCGACCGCGTCGGCATTCTCCGAGAAGAGCGCGAAGTTGACGCCCTTGCCGTCCCAGGTCGCGCCGAGCGGATAGGGGCGGCCCGGCCAGACTTCGGTCTTCACCTCCATCAGCCGGGTTCCGGATCGGGTGTCAGGATGAGCGTCGCTAGCGGCGGCAGGGTGAGGCGGAGCGCGTGCGGCCGGCCGTGCACCGAATGCTCCTCGGCCACGACGAGGCCGGCATTGCCGAGCCCGCTGCCGCCATAGTCGAGCGCGTCGCTGTTGAAGCGCTCGCGCCAGCGCCCGCCGCGCGGCGATCCCACCAGGAAGCCGAAGCGCGGCACCGGCGTGAAATTGCAGACGATCAGCGCGAGCTCGTGCGGATCGCGGCCGCGGCGCAGATAGGAGAGCGTGCTCTGCTCGGAATCGCCGGCGTCGATCCAGGCGAAGCCGTCAGGCTCGCAATCGAGCTGGTGCAGCGCCGGGATCTCGCGGTAGAGGCGGTTCAAGTCGCGCACCACCATCTGCACGCCGCGATGCATGGGATCGGCGAGGAGATGCCAGTCGAGACTCCGATCGTGGTTCCATTCGCGCTCCTGCGCGAACTCGCCGCCCATGAACAGCAGCTTCTTGCCGGGATGGGTCCACATGAAGCCGTAATAGGCGCGCAGATTGGCGAAGCGCTGCCAGCGGTCGCCGGGCATCTTGCCGATCAGCGACCCCTTGCCGTGGACGACCTCGTCGTGGCTCAGCGGCAGGATGAAGTTCTCGTGGTAGGCATAGAGCAGGCCGAAGGTCAGGTCGTTGTGGTGGTATTTGCGATGGATCGGGTCGAGCGCCATGTAGCGCAGCGTGTCGTGCATCCACCCCATGTTCCATTTGAAGCCGAAGCCGAGCCCGCCGAGATAGGTCGGCCGGGATACCATCGGCCAGGCGGTCGATTCCTCGGCCGCGGTGGTGGCGCCGCTGCCGGTGCCGAAGACGAGCTCGTTCATGCGCTTCAGGAAGGCGATCGCCGCGAGGTTCTCGCGACCGCCATGCTCGTTCGGGACCCACTCGCCCGGCGGCCGGCTGTAGTCGAGATAGAGCATCGAGGCCACGGCATCGACGCGCAGCCCGTCGATGTGGAACTCGTCCACCCAGTAGCGCGCGTTCGACAGCAGGAAATTCGCCACCTCGCGCCGCCCGAAATTGTAGACGAACGTGTTCCAGTCACGCTGAAAGCCCTGGCGCGGATCGGCGTGCTCGTAGAGCGCTGTGCCGTCGAAGCGTGCGAGACCATGGGCATCGGTCGGGAAATGGCCCGGCACCCAGTCGAGCCAGAGGCCGATGCCGGCCCGATGGCAGGTCTCGACGAAGCCGCGGAAATCATCCGGCGTGCCGAAGCGCGTCGTCGGCGCGAAGAGCCCGATCGGCTGATAGCCCCAGGAGCCGTCGAAGGGGAACTCGCTCACCGGCATCAGCTCGATATGGGTGAAGCCCATGTCGCGGACGTAAGGCACCAGCTGCTCGCTCATCTCGCGGTAGGTGAGGAAGCGCGCGCCCTCTTCGGGGACGCGCCGCCAGGAACCCAGATGCACCTCGTAGACCGAGATCGGCGCGTCGCGCTCGTTGTTGCGCCAGCGGTTCTCGATCCAGGCGCGATCCTCCCAGCCATGATGCGAGGCGGGCGCGATGCAGGAGGCGGTTCCGGGCGGGTGTTCCGCACGCTGCGCATAGGGATCGGCCTTGAGCGGCAGCAGGGCGCCATCGGGCCCGATGATCTCGTATTTGTAGAAGCGGCCGGGCTCGAGTCCCGGAATGAAGATCTCCCACACGCCGGCAGCGTGGCGCAGGCGCATCGGGCAGCGCCGGCCGTCCCAATCGTTGAACTCGCCGATGACGCTGACCCGGTGCGCATTGGGCGCCCAGAGAGCAAAGGACACGCCGGTGACGCCTTCATGCTCGCGACAATGGGCGCCCAGTACGCGGTAGCTCTCGAGATGCGTGCCTTCGGCGAGGAGATGAACATCGAGATCGCCGAGCACCGGCGGAAAGGAGTAGATGTCGTCGAGTTCGATCGTGCCGAGCTCGCCCTCGGCCCGCAGCCGGTAGCGGAAGCGCGGCCGCCGGCCGAGCATGCCGGACCAGAGACCGTCGGAATGGACGCGCTGCATTTCGCCCGCGACCTCGCCGCTCGCCGCATCGAGTACCCAGAGCCGCCGCGCCCAGGGCAGGAAGACGCGCACGCACTGGCTGCCACCCACGGCGTGCATGCCGAGATAGCCGAAGGGATCGCCGTTGCGCGCATCGAGGATCGCGCGCGCCCCCGCGCTAAGCTGCGCCATCGACGTCTCCTTCGCCGAGCAGGCCGAGCACGCCCGCGAGCGGGATCACTGCCCACTGCGGCCGCTGCGCCAGCTCGTATCCCACCTCGTAGACCGCCTTCTCGAGGGTGAAGAAATCGAGCAGCGACTGCGCGACGTCCGGATCGGCCGGGAACGAGGCGATGCCGGCCATGGTGGCGCGATAGCGCTCCATGAAGGCGGCGGTGACCTGGCGCCGCCAATCCTCGGCATGCGCCTGCAGCACCGTCTGGACGGCGGGCTGGATCTCGGCCATCTGCCGCACCGCGGTGGCGGCGGCATAGGCATAGGAACGCAGCATGCCGGCAACGTCGCGCAGCGGCGAACTCTTCGCGCGGCGCTCGGCGAGGCCGCGCAGCGGCTCGCCCTCGAAATCGATGATGGTGAAGTCGTTCTGCACCGCGAGCACCTGGCCCAGGTGGTAATCGCCGTGAAAACGCGTCTTCAGCGCATCGAGCCGCGCCGGCAGCAGAGCGCCGTAGCGATCGAGCAGCACCTTGCGCCGCTCCAGCAGGCGGTCGGCGAGGAGCTGGCCCGGCGCAGAGAGCTCGCGGCGGCCGCGCGCGAGCGCATCGAGCGTAGCGCTGGCGGCGCGGACGGCGCGCTCGCGCCAGGCGGTGAGGTCGGCCTCCGTCGTCGGCTCCGGCGCGAAGGCCGGCTCGACCGCGAACTCCGGGCAAAGCGCGCGATGCAGCTCCGCGGTGCGCAGGCCGAGCTGCGCCGCGAATTCGAGATAGACGGGGTGGGCGGTCGCCTCCGGGGTCAGCGGTGTCTGCGGCTCGCTCGGTCGCGCCTCGCGCGGCGCCATCAGCAAGCCCTCGTCGAGATAGCGGGCAAGATAGTTGAGCGCCTGCGTCCAGGCATCGCCCTGATTGCGCACATAGGCGAAGAGCACGCCGAGCTCCGTCTCCTCGCCATCCTCGGCGACGAACCGCCACGAGCCCAGCAGCGGCGGTGTGTTGGCGAAATGCGCGACCTCGGTCAAAAAACGCGTCGCCTCGATTTCCGGCTGGATGCCGGAGACGAGCCGGCGATAGATCTTCAGCACGCCGTATTCGTCGATCAGAATCGAGGTGTTCGACTGCTCGCCGCCGACGCGCTTCACCACCGGCGCGGCGGGCAGGCTCGCCTGCGCGAAGGCGCTGGTCCGCTCGAAGACGACCTTGCCGCCCCGCCCCGGGAGCACGCTCGCCGCGCCCACCGCCTTCACAGCCGCCAGCGCAAAGCCGGGGTCCGAAACCGCCTCGTAGACCGCTCCTTCGCGCCGGCCATGACGCGCGCGGGCAATCGTGTAGGGCAGAAGCGCGGTGCGCTGTTCGCTCCCTTCCTCCTCCCAGGTGATCGCCACCGGCAGGGCATAGCGCTGGCCCTCGCCCTCGCGAAAGCGCACATCGACCAGCAACATCGGCCAGCCCATCTGCCCCGGCTCCCCCGGCAGCATGCTTCCGGCAAGCACCGAGGTCTTGGCGATCTTGTCGGTCTTGCCGGCAAACCAGCGTTGGCTCGGAAGATAGGCGGGAAGGACCTCGTCCTCGACCAACCGCCGATTGTGCTGATTGAAGGGGCTCGACCAGCCGCCTTCGGTCAGCACCATGGTGAGGAGTTCGGGCAGGGCCGGCTGCGGACGCAGCGCGGTCTCGTCGGAGGAGGCAGGATCGAGCAGGAACCAGTAGAAGCTGTGCCCGGCCAGCGTCAGGAGATAGGGCAGCTCGCCGATCCGCGGGAAGCTGCTGCGGCCGAAGAGCTCGAGCGGCACCCGCCCGCGGAAGCCGGAGAGGTCGAGCTCGACCGCCTGCGAGGCGCGCGAGAGATTGAAGACGCAGAGGATGGTCTCCTCGCCGTGCGAGCGCAGATAGGCCAGCACCTTGCGGTTCGCCGGGTAGAGAAAGCGGAGATCGCCGCGGCCGAAGGCGAGGCGACCCTTGCGCACGGCGATGAGGCGCTTCATCCAGTTGAGGAAGGACGAGGGCGAGCGGCTCTGCGCCTCGACATTGACCGATTGATAGCCGTAGATCGCGTCCATGATCGGCGGCAGATAAAGCTGCGCCGGGTCGGCGCGCGAGAAGCCCGCATTGCGGTCGGGCGACCATTGCATCGGCGTCCGCACGCCGTCGCGGTCGCCGAGGAAGATGTTGTCCCCCATGCCGATCTCGTCGCCGTAATACATAACCGGCGTGCCGGGCATCGAGAACATCAGACCGTTGAGCAGCTCCATGCGCCGCCGGTCGTTCTCCATCAGCGGCGCGAGGCGCCGACGGATGCCGAGATTGAGCCGCATGCGCTTGTCGGTGGCGTAATAGGTCCAGAGGTAGTCGCGCTCGCGGTCGGTCACCATCTCGAGCGTGAGCTCGTCGTGATTGCGCAGGAAGACCGCCCATTGGCAGTTCGCGGGGATGTCCGGCGTCTGGCGCATGATGTCGGTGATGGGATGGCGATCCTCGGTCGCTACCGCCATGAAGATCCGCGGCATCAGCGGGAAGTGGAACGCCATGTGGCATTCGTCGCCCTCGCCGAAATACTGCAGCACGTCCTCGGGCCATTGGTTGGCCTCGGCAAGCAGCATGCGGTCGCCATAGCGCTCGTCGAGCGCGCGGCGCAGCCGCTTCAGCACGCCATGGGTCTCCGGCAGATTCTCGTTGATCGTGCTCTCGCGCTCGATCAGATAGGGCACAGCGTCGAGCCGCATCCCGTCGACGCCGATGTCGAGCCAGTAGCGCATGACGTTGACGACCGCCTTCTCGACATGCGGGTTGTCGAAATTGAGGTCGGGCTGATGCGCATAGAAGCGGTGCCAGTAATAGGCCTGCGCCACCGGATCCCACGCCCAGTTCGATTTCTCGGTATCGAGAAAGATGATGCGCGTGCCCAGGAACTTCTGGTCCGTATCGCTCCAGACGTAGTAGTCGCGCCAGTGAGAACCGGGCTTGGCATGGCGCGCGCGCTGGAACCAGGGATGCTGGTCGGAGGTGTGGTTCACCACCAGCTCGGTGATGACCCGCAAGCCGCGATGATGCGCTGCACGCACGAAGGCGCGGAAATCGCCCATCGTGCCGTAGGCGGGATTGACGTTCCGATAGTCGGCGATGTCGTAGCCGTCGTCCTTCAACGGCGACGGGTAGAAAGGCAGCAGCCAGAGCGCGGTCACGCCGAGATCGGCGAGGTAGTCGAGCTTGCGCGTCAATCCCTGAAAATCGCCGATGCCGTCGTCGGTCGTGTCGAAGAACGCCTTGACGTGCAGCTGGTAGATGATCGCGTCCTTGTACCAGAGCGGATCGGTGACCAGCGGAGCGGTTCGGGTGATGAGCCTGGTGTCCGGCATGTCGGCTCTCGGTGAAGGTTCAGGGGGCGGTGATGCGGAAGATCGCTGCCGGATTGGTGCCGGGGTCGAGCAGGATGCGCTGGCGCGCGCCCCGCCAGCGATGCTGCCGACCGGTGAACAATTCCTCGGCGGCGAAGGTTTCAACCTGCGCGAGACGCATTTCCGCCAAAGGGAACTCGACGACTGCCTCGTGCGGCGCGAAGGGGTCGAGGTTGACGGCGACGAAGATGCAGTTTGCGCCGTCCTCGCTGACCTTGCCGTAGAACAGCACGTTGGGGTCGTCGGAGAAGTAGAAGCGCAGATTGGTGAGGTGGTGCAGCGCCGGGTTCTCGCGGCGGATGCGGTTGAGGAGCGCCACCTCGTCCTTGATGTTGCCGGGGCGATCCCAGTCCCAGACCTTCAATTCGTACTTCTCCGAATGGAGATATTCCTCGCTGTTGGGAACGGCGCGGTTCTCGCAGAGCTCGAAGCCGCTGTAGATGCCGTAGGTGGGCGCCAGCGTGGCGGCGAGGACAAGGCGGATGCGGAAGGCGGGCCGACCCCCCTGCTGCAGATGCACCGGCAGGATGTCGGGCGTGTTGGCGAAGAAGTTCGGGCGGAAATATTCCTTCCCCGCCCCCTGCGCCAGCTCCGTGCCGTACTCGGTGAGCTCCGCCTTGGAGACCCGCCAGGTGAAGTAAGTATAGGATTGGGTGAAGCCCGCCTTGGCGAGCGCGTGCATCATCTTCGGCCGGGTGAAGGCCTCGGCGAGGAAGATCGTGCCGGGGTGGCGGCTCTGCACCTCGCGGATGAGCCATTCCCAGAAGGGCAGCGGCTTGGTGTGCGGATTATCGACGCGGAAGATCGTCACCCCTTCGCCGATCCAGTGGAGCACGACGTCGCGCAGCGCCCGCCACAGCGCTTCGCGATCCCGGCAGTGGAAATCGACATTGACGATGTCCTGATACTTCTTGGGCGGGTTCTCGGCATATTTGATCGTGCCGTCCGGGCGGAAGACAAACCATTCCGGATGCTCTTTCACCCAGGAATGGTCGGGCGCGCATTGCACGGCGAAGTCGAGCGCGACTTCGAGGCCGAGCGCATGCGCCGCCGCGACGAAGCGGCGGAACCCCTCGATGCCGCCCAGCTCGGGATGCACCGCGTCGTGGCCGCCCTCGGCGGCGCCGATCGCGTAGGGGCTGCCGGGATCGCCGGGCGCCGCCGCCAGCGTATTGTCGCGCCCTTTGCGGTTCAGCCGGCCAATCGGGTGAATGGGGGTCAGATAGACCACGTCGAAGCCCAGCGACCGGATTTCGGGAAGCCGTGCCGCCGCATCTTCGAACGTGCCGCTGCGCCCGGGAACACGTCCCTGGCTGCGCGGGAAGATTTCGTACCAGGCGGCAAAGCGCGCCGCCGGCCGGTCGACGATCACCTCGAGCTCGCGCCGATAGCGCACGGCATCGGCGCGGTCGGGCCAGCGCGCCATCGCCTGTACGAGCAGCCGCGACAGCATGACCTCGGCGCGCTCCTCGGGCGGGGCCGCGTCGAAATCGGCGAGGAGCCGCTCGAAGAGCCGGCGATCGGCCGCTTCGGCGCACTCCGCCGCCGCGGCGACCAGCAGGCGCGCTTCGAGCAGATCGACGGCAATGTCCTGCCCCGCCTGGCGCTTCTTCAGCGCGTCGGCGCGCCAGGAGGCGAAATGGTCGGTCCAGGCCAGGATGGTATAGCGGTGACGCGCATTGGCGAGCAGCGGCACTCTACCGACCCAGCGATCATTGTCGTAGAGCCGCATCGGCGCCAGACGCCAGACCGCCTCGCCTTCGACGCGATGGAGCACCGCCGCCGCCAGAAGATCGTGCCCGTCGCGCAGGATGTCGGCCCAGACGGCGAGCTCGTCGCCGACCACTCGCTTCACCGGGAAGCGGCCGGCGTCGAGCTCGGGGTAGACCGTCTCTATCAGGATCCGCGCCCCGGGCGACCAGTCGCGATGGAGCGGCGTCTCGCGGCGCTCCTCCGCCGGCAGCAGAGGCGGCGCGGGCCGGCTGCCGCGCAACAGGCGGAGCGCGAGCGGCTCGACTGCGATCGTGAGGCCGGGGGCGCTCGCCTCGCCGGCCGCTTGCGGCTCCGACAGGATCACGTCCTCGGCGCCGGCGGTCTCGAGCAGCGTGTCGGTGTCGATCTCGTTGGCGGTCGCCTCATCGGTGTTGATGAGGCTGAAGGCCCATTCCTGGCCGTCCTCGACCCGCCGAGCCAGCACCACCATCGGATCGCTGGGCGGGGTCAGCCGGATCTGCGGCCCCTCGATATTGAGCGCCGGGGTGGCGCGCTTCACGCCGTTGATGTCGGCGATGAAGGCGGAGAGATCGAAGCGCCGCGGCTCGACCGGCTCGGGCCGGGTGTTTACCACGTCGAGGCGGCGGCGCCAGCCGAACTCGTAGCCCATCGGCATCATGACGCCGCTCGAGAAGCACGCGGCAAAGGCGTAGGCCTGACGGTAGCGCGCCTCGAGCGCCCCCGCGCCGACCCCGCTGCGCTCGAGCTCGGCCGCAAGCCGCTCGGTGTCGTGGCTCTCGGGAAAGGCGATCGAGGGCGCGATGGCGCGAAAATCCTCGTATTGGTCGAGCAGCCAAAGGCTTTCGAAGTCCCACCATTTGGCGCTGTTGAACAGGTAATCGAAGCCCACGCCGGCAAACCGGCTCACCTCGGGCAGACGCGCGCCGAGCGTCTCGGCCGCGAAGAGGCAATCGCGCGCCTCGCCGCGGGCGGCAGCGATGAGCCTGCGCCAGACACGGGGCGGCACCTTATAAGCCGCATCGCACCGGAAGCCGCGGAAGCCCAGCCGCACATAGTGGCGCACCACCTCGGCGAAATAATCGGTGGCCTCGGCCTCGGCCTCGTCCCCCTCATAGGCAAGCTCGGCGAGATCGCCCCAGACGGTGACCTTGGTGGCGTCCGCCGGATCGATCGCCGAGGGCGAGCGCAGCCCGCCGCCGGGCTCCTGGGCGAACCAGCGCGGATGGCGCTCGGCGATCTCGCTGTCGCGCGCCGTATGATTGATCACGAGATCCATCATCGCGATGAGCCCGTGGTGCGCGCAGGCGGCGGCAAAGCCCTCGAGGAGCGCCTCGTCGCTCTCGCGCGCCTCGCCGCGGAACAGCGGATTGAGACGGTAATAATCCTTGACGGCGTAGAGGCTGCCGGAGAAGCCCGGAAAGTGGAAAGGATTGACGAAGACGCAGTTGAACTGCATCGCGGCGATGCGCGGCAGCTCCGCCCGCCACTGCGCCACGCTGCCGGCGAGCGAAGGAAAGAGATTATAGATGCGGACGCCTTCCGAAGGGGTCGGTGCGATCGCCTGAGCGGGTGCGGTCATGGCGGGAAGGCGAAGCGAGAGCGGGAATCGGATCGAGAAGGCGCCTGTGGCCTGAGTTCCCCCAGACTGCTCCTCCGGCTCGCTTTCCTAGGATCGAACCGGGGCCGCGATACAATCATTCCATCGCGCAGAATTAGGTGTGGCAGCGGCAGCCGACATGGCCGTAGTCGGCCGCCTGCGCGTCTCTCTCACCGCGCCGCCACAGGTTGCCTGTTTCGATCAACGCGAGCGCCACCCGTGAAGTTCCGCTGCACCGCACATCAACAGCCACACCTCCTGCGTTCGTATGGGCCATGCAACGGACACCGTCCGAGCAGGGAACCTGAGCAGCGTCGGGGCGTTCTGTGGACGCTTCCCGACCCGGACCTTGGCGGCACTTCTGCGCTGCTCCCGCAGGCGATCAGCGCAGATACGCTGCATTTGTCACCGTTGCCAGGCGAGGATCGCGCGTGGACAAGCCGTGGGGCCAAATCAGCGAGGAGGATCTTCACGCCTATATCGACGGCGTGCTCGACGACGACCGACGGCTGGCGGTGGCGCTTTTCCTGGCGAAATCGCCGAAGCAGGCGGCGCGGATCGAGGCCTATCGCGCCCAAAAGGAGGCTATCCGCGCCCTCTTTGGCGAAGTAGCGGACGAACCCCTGCCCAAAAGGCTGAAACGCCAGATGCTGCGCCGTCTCTCGACGCGCGCCTTGCGCCGCTCACTGCCGTTCGTCGCCGCGATGAGCCTGGCCGCCCTGCTGTGCACGGACGACGCGCTCGCCCGGCATCTGGCGCACCTGCACCCGGCAGCGCAGCTGCACAGCGAGCACCGGCTCGCGCCCCCGACCAGCCGCCACATCTAGGCGCTCCGGCGGGCTGGCAATCTGCCGTCGGCGGAGTGGACCATAAAGACCATAAAAGAGCGGCCGGGCGATCGACGCCCGGCCAGTCAGCGGGTGGCAAACCCACCTACAGGGAGACTTTGCCAATGCCGGGCGTGGGGAAATCGGACCGTTCGACGCAGGCGCCCGGCCGCCTGCGGTCCGGCAGGGGCGCCGAGGCGCCGCTGCGTCTTTCTCAACACGGGCGATCAGACCGGGTTCCGCCCCGCCTCAGGCGTCGCGCCGCAACGCGACCACATTCTCCCGCGGGCTCGCAGGGCGGGTACGGCGGACCGCATCCCCGACGGCGATCTCGGATTGCCCCTTGGCGGGGCCCAGCCGGCGCATCGGCCCGCTCCGGGAGGACTCCTCCGGCACCATGCCCATGAGCTGGCGCAGCATCTCGCGTCCGCGCGACAGCCGCGAGCGGATCGTGCCCACGGGCACGTCGAGGACGGCGGCGACCTCCTCGTAGCGCATGCCTTCGAGGCCGACGAGCAGCAGGACGGCGCGCTGTTCCTCCGGCAGCTTGGCAATGGCGCGCTCGAGATCGCGCAGCTCCAGCCGCTTGCCTTGGTTGGGCGAGGTCGTGAGCAGCGGCTCGCTGGCGGACAGGCCGACGGCCGAGCCTTCGCGCACCGCGCGCCGCACGTGATTGACATATTGGTTATGGAGGATGGTGAAGAGCCAGGCGCGCAGATCGGTGCCCTTCTGCCAGAGGTGCACCTTGCTCAACGCACGGGTGAGGCAGTCCTGAACCAAGTCGTCCGCAGCGTTAACGTCTCGGGTCAGGGCGCGGGCATACCGCCGCAGGCGCGGGATCTCTTCCTCGATTTTTTTACAAATGTCAGCCATCCCCAACTCCTTCGCGCGCGCCGCGGGCGCGCATCATGCGTGTTCAACGGGAAGCAACGAGATGGTCAGACTGTACCGGCCGCCTGTAATTGCTTGATGTCATCCGGCGCGGATTTCTGTAAGAAATTGTAACGCCTTGTAAGCGGATTGCGACGCGCCTCAGGGGTGAAGTCGCCGGCCGCTTCCCTACCGCGACGATATTGCAACGGTCCCCGAGATGCGCCACATTGAAGTCCAGCCATGAAAGCGACAGGGCATATCCTTGTGGTGGACGACCAAAAGGAGATATGCGAGGTCGTCCAGCAGTATTTGTCGAGCGAGGGATACCGGGTCAGCGTTGCCAATGACGGCGGCGGTATGCGCAAAGTCATGGCGCAAGGCCCGGTGGACTTGGTCATCCTCGATCTGATGCTGCCGGGCGAGGACGGGCTGACGCTTGCGCGCCAACTGCGTGAAGAGTCCACCGTCGGCATCATCATCCTGACCGGCCGCGGTGAGACCGTCGACCGCATCATCGGCCTCGAGATGGGCGCCGATGATTATCTGCCCAAGCCTTTTCATCTCCGCGAGCTGCTGGCCCGCGTGAAGAGCGTGCTGCGCCGCGCCTCGAGCCGCGCGCAAAAGGAGACGCCGACGGGCGCCCGTGCGCGCGCCCGGTTCGCCGGCTGGCATCTCGACCTCGCGACGCGCGAGCTGGTTTCGCCCGAAGGCGGCGAGGTCCGCCTGACCACCGGCGAGTTCGACCTGCTCGCTGCTTTCGTCAACAATGCCAACCAGGTGTTGAGCCGCGACCGCCTGCTCGACCTCGCCCGGAACCGCGAAGCCGGGCCGTTCGACCGGACCATCGACGTCCAGGTCGGGCGCCTGCGCCGCAAGCTGGAGCCCGATCCGGCCAAGCCGACGATCATCAAGACGGTACGCGGCACCGGCTATATCTTCACGCCGACCGTCGAGGTTCTCTGAGGGGCGGCGGCGTTCGGCCGCCTCTACCCCTTTCCTAGTTAACGTCCGACGCGCACGAAGGGCACACTGCGGCAGCCTTCGGCCTATTCGGCCGCCTTGCGCGCCGTCTCCGCCTTGCCATAGCCGCCGCCGCCCGGCGTCTCGATGACGAAGACATCGCCAGGTCCCATGGCGATGGCATGCGTCCCGCCGAAGCGCTCGATGCGGCCATCGGTGCGCTCGACCCAGTTGCGCCCGACGGCGCCGGGCTCGCCGCCGGCAAGTCCATAAGGCGGCACCCGGCGATGGCCGGAGAGGATTGCCGCCGTCATCGCCTCGCGGAAACGGATGCGGCGGACCACGCCGTCGCCGCCGCGATGCCTGCCCGTACCGCCGGAGCCGTGGCGGATAGCGAAGCTCTCGAGCAGCACGGGGAAGCGCCATTCCAGCACCTCGGGATCGGTGAGGCGCGAATTGGTCATGTGGGTGTGGACGGCATCGGTGCCGTCGAAATCCGAGCCCGCGCCGGAGCCGCCGCAGACCGTCTCGTAATACTGGTAGCGCTCGTTGCCGAAGGTGAAATTGTTCATCGTGCCCTGCGCCGCGGCCATGACGCCGAGCGCGCCATAAAGCGCATCGGTGATGCCTTGCGACGTCTCGACATTGCCGGCGACGACGGCGGCGGGGAAGCGTGGATTGAGCATCGAGCCCGGTGGGATCACCAGCTCAAGCGGCTTCAGGCAGCCGCCATTCATCGGGATCTCGTCGTCGACGAGCGTGCGGAAGACGTAGAGCACGGCGGCCTTGCACACGGCGGCCGGCGCGTTGAAGTTGGTCGGGAGCTGCGGGCTGCTCCCGGTGAAGTCGATGACCGCCCGACGCGCCTGGCGGTCGATCGAAATTCGCACCTTGATGACCGCGCCGTCATCGGTCTCATAGGCGAATTCGCCGTCCCGGAGCACGCCGAGCACCCGGCGCACCGCCTCCTCGGCATTGTCCTGGACATGGTGCATGTAGGCCTCGACCGCCGACAGGCCGAAATGGCGCACCATGCGGTGCAGCTCCTGCACGCCCTTCTCGCAAGCGGCGATCTGCGCTTTGAGATCGGCGATGTTCTGTGCCGGATTGCGCGAGGGATAGGGACCCGAGGAAAGCAGCGTCACCATTTCCTGCTCGCGGAAATGCCCGGCATCGACGAGCAGGAAATTGTCGATGAGCACGCCCTCCTCCTCGACACTGCGGCTCGACGGCGGCATCGATCCGGGCGTAATCCCGCCGATATCCGCCTGATGCCCGCGCGAGGCGACATAGAACAGCACCTCGCCCTCGCCGGCGCGATCCTCCTCGGCGAAGACCGGCGTGATCACCGTGACGTCGGGGAGATGCGTGCCCCCATTGTAGGGCGCATTCAGCACATAGACATCGCCAGGCCGCATGCCGCGGCCATCGGTGCCGCCGGCGCGGGCGCGGATCACCGTCTGCACGCTCTCGCCCATCGACCCCAGATGCACCGGCATGTGCGGCGCGTTGGCAATAAGCGAGCCTTCGCGGTCAAAGAGCGCGCAGGAGAAGTCGAGCCGCTCCTTAATGTTGACCGAGTAAGCGGTGTTCTGCAGCGCCACGCCCATCTGCTCGGCGATGGCCATGAAGAAGTTGTTGAAGACCTCGAGCATCACCGGATCGACGCGAGTGCCGATGGCGACGCGGCTTGGCAGCGCCGTCACCCGCTCGAGCACGAGATAGCGCCGCCGATCGAGGGTGGCGCGCCAGCCCGGCTCGACCACGGTGGTGGCGGTGGCCTCGCGGATGATCGCCGGACCCGCGACCTGCTGCCCGGGCAGTAGCGCATCGCGGTCGAAGACCGGCGCCGCATGCGCCGCGCCTTCGGTGAACATCGTCACCTCGGCGAGCGGCAGCGGGTTCCCCGGAACTTCAGGCGTTGCATAAATCGGATCGTCGGCAGCGTCGGTGGCGCCCACCACCTCGATTGACACCGCCTCGATCGTGAGCGGCTTTTCCGGCATGACGAAGCCGTAACGCTGACGATGCGCCGCGGCAAAGCCCTCGGCGATCTCGGCGTTGGTGCCGAACCCCACGACGAGCGGCGTGTCGGTGCCCTCGTATTTGACATGCGCCTTGCGCAGCACGCTGATCCGCTCCGCCGCGATGCCCTGCGCGCGCATCTCGGCGACGCCCTCGGCCGAGAGCCGCTCCAGCACGGCCTCGAGCTCCGGCATCGCCGCCTCGGCCAAACGCCTTTCCACTGCCTGCTCGCGCAGGCTGCGCAGATCGGCGAGCCCCATGCCATAGGCCGAAAGCACGCCGGCAAAGGGATGGATATAGACGCGCTTCATGCCGAGCGCGTCGGCCACCAGGCAGGCATGCTGCCCGCCGGCGCCGCCGAAGCAGCACAGCGTGTATTCCGTCACATCGTAGCCGCGCTGAATCGAGATCTGCTTGATCGCGTTGGCCATATTCTCAACGGCGATCTTGAGAAAGCCCTCGGCGACCGAGGCCGGCGTGCGTCGGTTGCCGGTGGCGCGGGCGATCTCGTCGGCAAGCTCGGCGAATTTCCGCTCGACGATGGTGGCGTCGAGCGGCTCGTCGCCACCGGGGCCGAAGACGCGCGGGAAGAAGCGCGGCTGCACCTTGCCGAGCATGACGTTGCAATCGGTGACGGTGAGCGGCCCGCCCCGGCGATAGCAGGCCGGACCCGGATTGGCGCCGGCGGATTCCGGCCCGACGCGATAACGCGCGCCGTCGAAGCTGCAGATCGAGCCACCGCCCGCGGCCACGGTATGGATATGCATCATCGGCGCGCGCATGCGCACTCCGGCCACCAGCGTCTCGAAGCTGCGCTCGTACTCGCCGGCATAATGCGACACGTCTGTCGAGGTGCCGCCCATGTCGAAGCCGATGATCTTGTCGAAGCCGCCCATCTCGGCCGTGCGCACCGCGCCGACGATGCCGCCGGCGGGCCCTGACAGGATCGCATCCTTGCCCTGGAAGCGGCGCGCATCGACCAGCCCGCCATTCGACTGCATGAAGAGGAGCCGCGTCCCGCCCAGCTCGGCTGCGACCCGATCCACGTAGCGGCGCAGGATGGGCGACAGATAGGCGTCCACCACCGTGGTGTCGCCGCGGCTCACCAGCTTCATCAGCGGGCTCACCTCGTGACCGACCGAGACCTGGTCGAAGCCCAGCTCACGGGCGAGCGCCGCGGCCCGGCGCTCATGCTCGGGGTGGCGATAGCCGTGCAGGAAGACGATCGCCGCCGAGCGGATGCCGTCGGCGAGCGCGGCAGCAAGACCGGCACGCAGCCGCGCAAGGTCGAGCGGCTCGAGCACTTCGCCCTCGGCGCTGACGCGCTCGGCCGCCTCGATCACCCGCTCATAGAGCTGCTCCGGCAGCACGATGTGGCGGTCGAAGAGCTTCGGCCGGTTCTGATAGCCGATGCGCAGCGCGTCGCCGAAGCCCCGGGTGATGACCAGCGCGGTGCGCTCGCCCTTGCGCTCGAGCAGCGCATTGGTCGCCACCGTGGTGCCCATCTTGACTGCGGCGATGACACTCCCGGGGATCGGCTCGCCCGGCCCCAGGCCGAGCAGATCGCGAATGCCCTGGATTGCCGCGTCGCGGTAGCGCTCTGGATTGTCGGAGAGCAGCTTGTGGGTGACAAGACCACCATCGGGACGCCTTGCCACCACATCGGTGAAGGTGCCGCCGCGATCGATCCAGAACTGCCAGGAACCGGTTGCGCCGCCTTTCATGAACACGCTCCTAGGAGAGACGGGCTCCTAGCACCCTTCCCCGATGCGGCGCCAGTCCTGCCCTTGGTCCGCTCAACCCGCGCTCAGGCGCCGAGGCGCTCGGCAAGCTCGTTGAAATCCATGGCGACAATGTCGAAGCGATGCTCCGCCGCCGGCGCGGGCTTGCGGCCGGGCCCATGCTCGAGCGGGCGCGGCACGAAGCCGGTCTTGAGCCCCTGCGTCGCGGCGGCGGCAAGATCATTGGGATGCGCCGCCACCAGCATGACTTCGCCGTTCGCCAGGCCGAGCAGGTCCGGCGGCATGCGATAGGCTTCGGGATCGGGCTTGTAATGATGCGCGAGCTCGGCCGAGAGCACCACGTCCCACGGCAGCCCGGCGCGCTTCGCCATATTGACCAGCAGGCCCACATTGCCGTTCGACAGCGTGCCGATGATGAAGCGCCGCTTGAGCCGCGTCAGCCCGGCGATCGCGTCGGGCCAGGGATCGAGGCGATGCCAGGCGCGATTGAGCTCGGCCTTTTCCGCCTCGTCGAGCCCGCCGACCCCATGCTTCTGCAAGAGCCCGTCGAGGATCAAGCGATGGAGATCGTCGATGCGCGTCCAGGGCAGTTCGCCCGAGCGGACGCGCTGCATCGCGGGCTGATAGCCCGCGCGCCAGTCATCGGCGAAGCGCGCCGCGTCGAGATCGAGGCCCTTGGCGCGATTCAGCGCCGCGACCTCGCGCATGATGCCGCCGCGCCAATCCACCACCGTGCCGAAGACATCGAAGACCAGGGCCTTGACGCTGCTGCCGAGATTGCTCATGGCTCTCTTCCGTCCGCCGCAAGGACATCAAGTAATTCACAGACGCGGGCGAAAGTCGATGCCCCGCAACCCGGCGGCGAAGTCGGCGAGGAGCGTACTCATGGACGATATCAGCCCCGGCCCAACACCGCCGCGCGTCCCGCCGGTCGAGCCCGACCTGCTCGCTTCCGCCATCTTCCTGTTCTCGGAATATCTCCAGCGCGTCGCCGATCTCGAGGGGCCGCCCGCGGAGGATGAAGAGGCTGCCGAACAAGAAGATGACGAGGTCGAGGAGTCGCCGATCAAGATGCGCGAGGTGCTGGACCTCTTCGCCGAGGAGCTGGGCACCAGCGTGCCGATGACGCTCAACCTCTACATGCGGGCGACGGCGGTCTATCGTCTGCTCGCGGCGAGCCCGTCGCTGGCGCGCATGGCGGCGGCCGACGAGGAGGGCAGCGGTGGGCTCAGCGAGGATGCGCTCCTCGCCTTTGCCCGGCTCGATGTGCGGGTGAGCCGCACCGAAAGCGGCATCGTTGCGGATTTCGACCCGCGCGAGCTGCGCGACGCCCTGACGAACGAGTGAGTGATGTTGAGCGGCGCGAACTCGCGGCTGCTTTCGCCGGCCGAGGCGTTCGAGAACGCCGTCGCGCTGCAGCGCCAGGATCGGCTCGAGGAAGCGGCGAACCTGTACCAGGCGCTGCTCGAGCTCGACCGGCACCATGTCGGCTCGCTGCACAATCTCGCCCTCATTCGCGCCCGCCAGGGGAAGCTCGCCGAAGCGGCAAGCCTGCTGCGCCAGGCCCTCAACCGGCGTCCCGACGAAGCGATGGCCGAGTTGAGCCTCGGCAGCGTGCTGCAGGCCATGGGGCAGCACGCTGAATCGATCGCGCATTTCGAGCGCGCGCTGGCGCTCGCGCCCGATCTCGCAGCAGCGCATTACGATCTCGGCAATGCGCTGCTGGCGTTAGGCCGGGTCGAGGAAGCGCTGGGGAGCTTCGATCGGGCACTCGCCATCGAGCCCGCCTCGGCACCGGCGCTGAGCGCCAAGGGAAGCGCGCTCCAGGCGTTGGGACGCAGCGACGAGGCGGTCGCCTGCCACGAGCGCGCGATCGCGCTCCAACCCGGCTATGCGCCGGCGCACAACAATCTCGGCACCGCGCTCCAGACGCTGGGCCACACCGAGGAAGCTTCCGCCGCTTATGCACGGGCGCTGGCGCTCTCCGCGGGAGAGGCGGATCTCCATGTCAATCGTGGCAAGGCGCTGCATCGCCTGGGTCGCGACGAGGAGGCGATCGGCCAGTACGAGCAGGCACTGGCCCTCAGGCCGCACGACGCCGAGGCGCTCAACGATCTCGGCAATGCGCTGCAGTCTCTGGGCCGGCATGCGGAGGCGATCGAGCGCTACCGGCAATCGCTGACGCTCAAACCCGGCCTGGCGGCAGCGCACAACAACCTCGCCAATTCGCTCCACGCGCTCGATCGCCACGACGAGGCGATCGCGGCCTATGAGAGCGCGCTCGCGGCGCGGCCCGACAACGCCGCCGCCGCGAGTAATCTCGGGACCGCGCTGCGCGAGCTCGGCCGGCTCGACGAGGCGCGGCGCGCCTTCGAGCGCGCGGTGGCACTGGCACCGCGCGAGGCCGGGTTCCATCTCAATCTCGCCGAGATGAAGCGCTTCACGCCGGACGATCCGCAGCTCCCTGCGCTCGCGACGCTGGAGCAGGACATGTCGGCGCTGCCGAGGCAGGCACAGGTCGAGCTCTGTTTCGCGCTTGCCAAGGCGAGGGCCGATCTCGGTCATCATGCCGACGCCTTTCGCCATCTCCAGAGTGGCAACGCGCTGAAGCGCGCCGAGATCGCCTATGACGAGGCGGCGAGCCTGGCGCTCATAGAGCGAATCGAGGCAGCGTTCACCCCCGAGCTGATGCGCGGCAAGGCCGGACTGGGCGAATCTTCGGGGCTGCCGATCTTCATCATCGGCATGCCGCGCTCGGGCACGAGCCTGGTCGAGCAGATCCTGGCGAGCCATCCAGAGGTCTTCGGCGCCGGTGAGCTCACCGACTTCACCGCGCTCGCGAGCGACGCCGTCGCGGATTTTCCTGAACATGTCCCGGCGATGGACGGCAAGGCGCTGCGCGCGCTGGGCGCGCGCTATCTCGCGCGGCTGGCCGCTCGGGCGCCGCAGGCGCAGCGCATCACCGACAAGCTGCCGGCCAATTTCCTTTTCACGGGCCTCATTCACCTCGCCCTGCCGCAAGCGCGCATCATCCACCTGCGGCGCGACCCCCTCGATACCTGCTGGTCCTGCTTCGCGACCCTGTTCACCGCCGGCCAGCCCTTCGCCTAC
The DNA here is from genome assembly GCA_035553515.1 of Allostellaceae bacterium. Taxonomy (GTDB): domain Bacteria; phylum Pseudomonadota; class Alphaproteobacteria; order ATCC43930; family CGMCC-115725; genus DAHUYF01. Next base: position 29,954 of record DATNDG010000080.1, read on the forward strand.
GAACTGGGGGAACTCGGCCGCTACTGGCGCGCCTATGACGGGCTGATGGCGCATTGGCGCGCCGTACTGCCGGAAGGTGCGATGCTTGAGGTCGCTTACGAGGAGCTGGTCGCCGATCTGCCGCGCGCGGCGCGACGCATCGTCGCCTATTGCGGCGTCGGCTGGGACGATGCGTGCCTCGCCTTCCACCGCACGGAGCGCACCGTGCGGACCGCCAGCGCCGCGCAGGTGCGCCAGCCGATCTATCGCAGCTCGCTGGGCCGCTGGCGCGACTACACGGCCGAGCTCGGGCCGCTGTTCGAGGCACTGGGCGATGCGGCGCCGCGGCGCGAGGCGCGATAGCGTGCGAGCAGCGCTTCAAAACTAGAAAGAAGCGCGCGCTCGATCTCGGGCTTGCCTTCGAGCCGGCTCACCAGCAACGCCGCGGCCTCGATGGTCGCGAGGCTCTCGCGGCGCGGCTCGCGTCTGAGCTTGCCATAGCGCGAGGGCCGGTGCGGACCCAGCACGACGCGCCGGCATTTCAGCATCCAGGCATTTCGCCACCACAGCGCCTTCGCCTGGCTCCAGCTGCCGTCGAGCAAAATGATGCCTTCGATCTCGTCGAGCGCCGCCTGCTGATCGCCAAGCGCTGCGCCCTTTCGATCGAGCAGGACGATATCGCGGCCTGGCGCCAGCTCCGCCGGGCGCGCCGAGCCGAGATAGAGCACCGCCCAGCGCCTGGGATCGACGGATCGGCCGAAGAGCTTGGCGAGACTCGGCCAGGAGAGTCCGATCTTGAGCGTCGCGCGCTTGAGGTGGAGCGCCGTGAGGCGCGCCGTGCCGAGCGCCACATCCTGCTCCTGCGGATGCTGCAGGATGACCAGCTCGACGCGCGTGTCGATGGGCGCGATCCCGGCGCAGACGCAGAGCGCCGCGGGCTTGCCGCAGCGCGGACACGCCCCATCTTCAGCGCGCAGTGCTTCGCCTTCCATCGCGCCTGCGTATAGAACCTGCCGCCACCGCCTTCAACCGCACCGACCCGTCCCGCTATCATCCCGCTCGCCATGCAGGAGAGCCTCGATCCCGCCCCGACCGATGCGCTCGAGCGCCAGCGCTGCGCCTTGCGGCGCAACCGGGTGCTGGCGACGGGGCTGCTGCTCATCGCCGCGGCGGCTTTCTTCGCCACCCGCTTCGAGCCCCATCCGGGCTTCTGGCTGCTGCTGCTGCGTGCCGGCGCGGAGGCCGCGGTGGTGGGCGGGCTTGCCGACTGGTTCGCAGTGACGGCGCTCTTCCGCCATCCGCTGGGACTGCCGATTCCGCATACCGCGATCATCCCTCGCAGCAAGGACCGCATCGGCGAGGGCCTCGGCGATTTCGTCGAGCGCAATTTCCTCGCGCCGGAAATCATCGCGGCGCGGCTGCGCAGCATGGAGCCGGGCCGCCGTTTCGCGGGCTGGCTCGCCATGCCCGAAAACGCCATGCGCGCCGCCGATCAGATCGCCGATGCGCTGCCCTATGTCGTGCGCTCGCTGGGCGATCCCGCGATCCAGGATTTCGTCGCGCGCTCCTTCGGCGAGCAGCTCAAGGAGATGGATCTGGCGCCGGTCGCCGGTCGGCTGATCACGCTCTTCACCGCCAGCAGCCAGTATGGCGCGCTCTTCGATCGCGCGCTCGACACCGCGTTGGCGGCGCTCTCCGCCAATGCCGACCGCATCTATGCGATCGTCGAGGAGCGCAGCCGCTGGTGGGTGCCGAAGACGGTCAACCGCCGCGTTGCAACAGCATTGATCGAAGGCATCGAAGAGGTAGTGGCGGAATTGCGCCTGCCGGACAGCGAGGCGCGCGAGCGCTTCCGCGGCACGATCGAGGATGTGGCGGCAAGCCTTTCCGCGTCGCCCGAGCGGCGGCTCCGCTTCAACGAGGCGAAGAATCGCCTCATCGAGCATCCGCAGATGCAAGCTTGGCTCGCCGGCGTCTGGAACGAGCTTCGGCGCGTCGTCCTCGCCGATCTCGCCGCGCCCGCCTCGCGCAGCCGCGAGGCGGCGCGCACCGCCATGCTGACGCTCGGGCAGACGCTCGCCCGCGACCTCGAGATGCAGGCGCGGCTCGACAGCACGATCGAGCAAGCGGCCTTGGCGGTGGTGCCGTGGCGCGGCCAGATCGGCGCACTCATCGCCGAGGTGGTGCGCGGCTGGGATGCGCGCACCGTCACCCGTCGGCTCGAGCTGGCCATCGGCAGCGACCTCCAATATATCCGCATGAACGGCACGCTGGTCGGCGCCTGCGTCGGCTGCGCACTCTATCTCATCGGCTATTACCTGTTCTGAGCCTGGCTCGAGCAGGGCCGATCGGTCGCGCGCCTTCCGCTCGACCGCAGCCGACTGCACCCTTAGAATTAAGCCATGCACATTCTCGAGCGCTCGTCGCCCAATCACGGACCGCGGCCGGCGGGCGCCGTCATCGACATGCTGATCCTGCACTACACCGGGATGCGCGGCGCGGCCGAAGCGATCGAGCGGCTCTGCGATCCTGAGGCGCAGGTGAGCGCGCATTATCTCATCGACGAGGACGGCACAGTATGGCGCCTCGTCGCCGAGGAGCGGCGCGCCTGGCATGCGGGCGTCTCCTCTTGGCGGGGACGGAGCGACATCAACGACCGCTCTATTGGCATCGAGCTGGTCAATCCGGGGCATGACTGGGGCTATCGGGATTTTCCCGAAGCGCAGATAACGGCACTCGAGGCGCTATGCCGCGACATCCTGGCGCGCCATCCGATCCCACCGCACCTGGTGCTCGGCCATTCCGACGTCGCGCCGCAACGCAAGAGCGATCCCGGTGAGCTCTTCGACTGGCACCGCCTGGCGCGCAGCGGGATCGGCTTCTGGCCCGGGGATGCCGCGCGCGCAGCCGCGCCGCAAAGCCCGGCGGAGCTTCAGCGCCTGCTCGCGGCGGTTGGCTACGAGACGCCGCAAAGCGGCGCGCTCGACGATGAAACCCGGCAGGTGCTCATCGCCTTCCAGCGCCATTTCCGTCCGGCGCGCTGCGATGGCGAGGCGGATGGCGAGACGCGGGCGCAGCTCGCCGCGGTCGCTCAAGGAATTTGACTTAGCGCCTCACCCACCCCTTATCTTGCCGGTGCCAGACGGCCGGATGGCCGCTCTCCGCTTCGGCGGGGAGAGGAAAGTCCGGGCTCCACGGAAATGCGGTGCCGGGTAACGCCCGGCGGGGGCGACCTCAGGGAAAGTGCCACAGAAACACACCGCCTACCCCGGCTTGCCGGGCGGCAAGGGTGAAATGGTGCGGTAAGAGCGCACCGCGCCGCCGGCAACGGTGGCGGCAGGGCAAACCCCACCGGGAGCAAGACCAAGTAGGGATGGCGGGCCGCAAGGCCGAGGGCATTTCCGCCCTGCCATCCGGGTCGGTCGCGCGAGGCGTCCGGTAACGGGCGTCCCAGAGGAATGGTCATCCCCTGCCGCAAGGCGGGGACAGAACCCGGCTTACAGGCCGTCTGGCGCTTCATCCCATGGCCGAAGAATTCGCGCGCCCTGGAACATTTCACGAACAAGAAAGCGCCGCTCTTAACCTCTGAGCTCCTTTGCACAAGCCGTAGGTGCTCTACCGAAGTCTTGCCCATAGCGGCGCGGCGCCAGGATTCACCTCGATTAACGGGCACGATCCCACTGTATTACCACGATTTTCCATTGACTCCCATATCAACCCATGATACCCCATATCGTCCCAATGCGAGGCTAGGTGGCGTGGGCGGAGCGCCGCAGCGCAAGGACGTTCGGCGGAATGTCATGGGGCAGACCTTGGGGGTCGGCGGTGGCGTTGTTCCTTTCAACATTCGTGAACAAGGTTGACCGCAAGGGCCGCGTCTCGGTCCCGGCCTCGTTCCGGACTGCCCTCACCGGCCAAAGTTACAATGGAATCATAGCCTTCCGTTCCTTCAAGCTGCCCGCGCTCGAGGCCTGCGGCATCGACCGCATGGAGAATCTGAGCGACCGCATCGACGCGCTGCCGGAATTCTCCGAGGACCGCGACGCGCTTTCCTCGCTACTCGCGGACGCCCAGCCGCTGGCCTTCGACGGCGAGGGCCGCATCGTCCTGCCGGAAGCGCTCTGCCGGCATGCCGAGATCGGCGAATCGGCAGCTTTCGTCGGCCTTGGCCGCACCTTCCAGATCTGGGAACCGCAACGCTTCGAGGCGCATCGCGAGGAGATGCGCGAGCGCGCCCGCCGCCAGGGAGCGACCGTGCCGCGGCTGCTCGAAGGCCGGCCCACGCCCGAGGCGTCGCGATGACCGCCGCGCCGCACAGCCCGGTGCTGCTCGCCGAGACGCTCGCGGCGCTTGAGCCCCGCGACCAGGCGACCCTTGTCGACGGCACCTTCGGCGCCGGCGGCTATAGCCGCGCCTTGCTGGCCGCCGCGCGCTGCCGCGTCATCGCCATCGACCGCGACCCGGCGGCGGTGGCGCTGGGCGGCGTGCTGATGCGCGAGCACCAGGGACGCTTCACCGTGCTCGAAGGCCGCTTCGGCGAGATGGAGACCCTGCTGGCGCCGCTCGGCATCAGCGCCGTCGACGGCATCGCGCTCGATCTCGGCGTCTCCTCGCCGCAGCTCGACGAGGCCGCGCGCGGCTTCTCGTTCCGTGCGGACGGGCCGCTCGACATGCGCATGGGTCGCGAGGGCGCCACCGCCGCCGATCTCGTCAACACCCTCTCGGAAAGCGCTCTCGCCAATCTCATTTATATTTATGGCGAGGAGCGTTTCGCCCGCCGCGTCGCTCGCGCCATCGTCGCCGCCCGACGGGAGGCGCCTGTGACCCGCACTGCCGAGCTGGCGCGCATCGTCCGCGCCGTGGTTCCGTCGAGTGGCGGCATCGACCCGGCGACGCGCACCTTCCAGGCCCTGCGCATGGAAGTGAATGACGAGCCGGGTGAGCTCGAGCGCGCCCTCCTGGCCGCCGAGCGGCTGCTGCTGCCGGGCGGGAGGCTCGCGATCGTCTCCTTCCATTCGCTCGAAGACCGCACAGTGAAGGAATTCCTGCGCGAGCGCAGCGAGGCCGCGCCGCGCGGCTCGCGCCACCTTCCCGCCCTCCCCACCGCCGCCCCTAGCTTCCGCCTCATCACCCGCAAGCCGGTCACCCCCGGCGCCGCCGAGATCGAACGCAACCCGCGGGCGCGTTCAGCGCGGCTGCGCGCTGCCGAGCGCACCGCCGCGCCGGTCTGGGAGAAGGCGGCATGATGCGCCTTTCGACGCTCCTCTGGGCGTTGCTCGTGGGCGTAAGCGGCTATGTCATGTTTCAGGTGAAGTACGAGGTCGTGCAGCTCGAGGATCAGCTCACCCACCTCAACCACCGGATCGATACCGGCCGCGAGCAGATCCGCGTTCTCGACGCCGAGTGGAGTTTCCTTAATCAGCCCGCGCGTCTCGAGCAGCTTGCCAAGCGCTTCCTCGATCTCCAGCCGATCAGCGCCGAGCAGATCGGCCATCTCTCACAACTGCCGCGGCGTTCCCCAACGCCTCCCGCCGCGGCAGCCGCCGCCGCGCCGCCGTCAGCTCCCTCCCAGCCGACGGCGGCGCCGCGGCTCGCTACCGCGCGCGCCGGGGTGGTGCGATGAAGCCCGCGGTTCCGCCACGCGACGACAATCCGTGCCGGCCGCGGCACTTCAAGCCGGAGCCTTGCGCGCCCGCACCGCTCGAAGGGCCGGCCAAGCAGTCGCTGGAGACGAGCCATACGAGGCTCCTCATTACCGGGGCGCTGCTCTGCCTCGCCTTTCTGGTGATCAGCGCGCGCCTCATCGAGGTCGCCGGCTTCAAGGCGGGCGAGGCGCACATCGCGCGCGTGGCTCCGGCCGAGCGGCCCGATCTCGCGCGCGCCAACATCGTCGACCGCAACGGCGTGCTGCTCGCCACCACCCTCGAAGCGCCATCGCTCTACGCCGACCCCAAGCTCATTCACAATCCGGAGCGCGTCGCGCAGCAGCTGGCGAGCCTGCTGCCCGATGTCAGCGAGAGCGAGATTGCCGCCAAGCTCGCCTCCAACAAGGGCTTCGTCTGGATCAAGCGGCAGCTCACGCCGAGCCAGGAGTTCGAGGTCAACCGGCTCGGCGTGCCCGGACTGGAATTCCGCACCGAGGGCCGTCGCGTCTATCCGAAGGGCAACCTCACCGTGCATGCGGTGGGCTATGACGATCTCGACGGCAAGGGTCTCGCCGGCATCGAGCGCGGTTTCAACGACATCCTCCGCGGCCGGCACGAGCCGGTCGAATTGTCGCTGGATGTGCGGCTGCAATACATCCTGCACCACCAGATCGCGCAGACGATCGCCGATTTCAACGCGATCGGCGGCATGGGCATCATCATGGACGTCAATACCGGCGAAGTGCTGGCCATGGTGTCGCTGCCGGATTTCGACCCGAACGCGCCGGGGAGCGCGACGCCGCAGGAGCTGTTCAACCGGGTGACCCTCGGCACCTACGAGATGGGATCGACCTTCAAGATCTTTAACACGGCGCTCGCGCTCGAGACCCATACCTCCACGCTCTCCAGCAGCTACGATGCGACGAAGCCGCTCCATATCGGCCGCTTCACCATCCATGATGACGAGCCGAAGAACCGCTGGCTCACCGTGCCCGAGATCTTCGAGTACTCGTCCAATATCGGCTCGGCGCGGATGGCGGTCGCCGTCGGCACCGATCGGCAGAAGGAATTCCTCGGCCGGCTCGGCCTGCTGAAGGCGCCGAGCTTCGAGCTGCGCGAGATCGGCGCGCCGATCGTCCCCTCGCCCTGGGGCGAGATCAACACCATGACGATCGCCTTCGGCCACGGCATCTCGGTGAGCCCGCTGCAGATGGCAACAGCGGTATCGGCGGTCGTGAATGGCGGCGTGCTGCATCGCGCGACCCTGATCAAGCGCCCCGCCGGCTACGCCCCTTCGGGCCAGCAGGTGCTTTCGCTCAAGACCTCCGAGGAGATGCGCGCGCTGCTCCGCTTGGTGGTCGAGCACGGCACCGGCAAGTTCGCCGACGCGCCGGGCTATCTGGTCGGCGGCAAGACCGGGACCGCCGAGAAGGTCTCCGCCGGCCGCTACGAGCGGCACGGCCTCCTCTCCTCCTTCGTCGGCGTCTTCCCGATCAACGAGCCGCGCTACCTGGTGATGATCAGCATCGACGAGCCGCACGGGAACAAACAGTCGCACGGCTTTGCTACCGGCGGTTGGACCGCGGCCCCTGCCGTCGCGCGCGTGGTGGAGCGCATGGCGCCCCTCATGGGAATTCAACCGGTCGACGAGGATTCGCCCGAAATCCGCCGTTCTTTGGTGGTCGATTCACAGGGCCCTCAAGGGCGGAAATTTGCGGCTGATTGACCTCATGGACGGCACCCAAGGCCCCCTTACCCTCGCACCACGCGGCGACCCCGATATCCGCGGTCTTGCCGCGGATTCCCGCAACGTCAGGCCCGGCTTCCTGTTCGCCGCGCTTCCCGGCAGCAAGCTCGACGGCAGGCGCTTCGTCGACGACGCGGTTGCGCGCGGCGCAGTCGCGATCCTGACCGACGATCCGGCGTCGTTCTCGGGCCTCGCGCTCCGCGAGCCGCCGGTCGCAGTCGTCTTCGACCCGAATCCGCGCCGGCGCCTTGCACGGATCGCGGCGCGCTTTTATGCGCCGCAGCCGGAAACGCTGGTCGCCGTCACCGGCACCAACGGCAAGACCTCGGTCACGGCCTTCGCCCGGCAGATCTGGCAACATCTCGGCCATCGCGCGGCGAGCCTCGGCACGATCGGCATCGTCGGGCCGGACTTCGTGCAGCCGGGCTCGCTCACCACGCCCGATCCGGTGACGCTGCACCGCGAGCTCAACATCCTGGCGCGCAGCGGCATCGATCACGTGGCGCTCGAAGCCTCGAGCCACGGGCTCGACCAGTATCGCCTGGACGGTCTCGAGCTCGCCGCCGCCGCCTTCACCAACCTGACGCGCGACCATCTCGACTATCACCGGGACATGGAAGCCTATTTCGCGGCGAAGGCCCGGCTCTTCACCGAGCTGCTGCCGCCGGACGGCACCGCGGTGCTGAACGCCGACAGCGCCGAAGCGGCGCGGCTCGGTCAGCTCTGCCGCCAGCGCGGCCAGACCGTGCTCACCTTCGGCGCGGCGTCCGGCGCCGATCTGCGTCTCGTCGCCGCGCGACCGCTCGACACGGGCCAGGAGCTCAGGCTTGAGGTATTCGGGGAGCATCGTGAACTGGTGCTGCCGCTGGTGGGAAGCTTCCAGGCGAGCAATGCGCTCGCCGCACTCGGGCTCGCCATCGCCACGGGCGCGCCAGTCGAACGCGCGCTCGAAGCGCTGCCGAAGCTCGAGGGCGTGCCGGGCAGGCTACAGCAGGCGGCGAAGCATTCTTCCGGCGCGCCGGTGATCGTCGACTACGCGCATACCCCGGACGCACTCGCGACCGTGCTCGGCGCGCTGCGCGCCCATTGCCGCGGACGGCTCGTGGTCGTCTTCGGCTGCGGCGGCGACCGCGATGCCGGCAAGCGGCCGCAGATGGGCGAGATCGCACGGCGGCTCGCCGATCGCGTCATCGTCACCGACGACAATCCGCGCAGCGAGGATCCGGTGGCGATCCGCCGCGCCATTCTCGACCGCTGCCCCGAAGCCGAAGAGATCGGCGACCGCGCCCGCGCCATTCGCCGCGGCCTGGAGCTGCTGCAACCGGGCGACCTGCTGCTGATCGCCGGCAAAGGCCATGAGAGCGGCCAGATCGTGGGCGGCATCACGCATCCCTTCGACGATGCCGCTGTCGCCCGCCAGGCGATCGCCGAGCTGGCGGGAGGCGCGTCGTGATGCCGCTCTGGACCGCGGCCGAGGCCGCGGCGGCCACCGCCGGCCGCGCGACACGCGATTGGGCGGCGACCGGCGTCTCGATCGACAGCCGCAGCATCGCCCCAGGCGATCTCTTCGTGGCGTTGGCCGGCCCCAATTTCGACGGCCATGACTTCATCGCCGGCGCGCTCGCCAAGGGCGCGGCCGCAGCGCTCGTCCATCGCCTGCCCGAAGGCGTCGCCGAGACGGCGCCGCTCCTCGTCGTCGCCGATACCATGGTCGCGCTCGAGGAGCTCGGTCGCGCCTCGCGGCGACGCTGCGCCGCGCAAGTCATCGGCGTCACCGGCAGCGTCGGCAAGACGGGCACCAAGGAAGCGCTGAAGCGCGCGCTCGAACGCCAGGGACCGACCTTCGCCACCGCGGGTAGCCTCAACAACCAGTGGGGCGTACCGCTGTCGCTGGCGCGCATGCCGCGCGACACCGCCTGGGGCGTCTTCGAGATGGGGATGAACCATCCCGGCGAGATCGACGCGCTGTCACGGCTGGTGCGTCCCGACGTCGCGGTGATCACCACCGTCGAGCCGGCGCATCTGGGATTCTTCCCGTCGGTCGAGGCAATCGCCGATGCCAAGGCGGAGATCTTCGCCGGCATGGAGCAGCGCGGGGCCGCGGTGCTGAACCGCGACAATTTGCATTTCGCGCGGCTCGCCGCCGCAGCGCGCGACCGCGGCATCACCCGTATCCTGGCATTCGGTGTCCATCCCGACGCGACGGTACGGCTGATCGATAGCCATCTCTACGCCACGGCGAGCGCAGTCACCGCGTCGGTGATGGGCGAGATTGTCGATTACTGCATTGCCATTCCAGGACAGCATTGGGTGATGAACAGCCTCGCGGTGCTGGGCGCGGTGAAGGCGGCCGGAGGCGATGTCGGCGCCGCGGCGGCGGCCATGTCGTCGCTGCAGCCGCTGGACGGCCGCGGCCGGCGCCACCGCATCGCCGCCGGCGACGGCACCGCCGAGCTTATCGACGAAAGCTACAATGCGAGTCCCGCCTCGGTGCGCGCAGCGCTCGCCGTCCTCGGCGCGATGATCCCGGGCAAGGGGGCGCGGCGCATCGCCGTGCTCGGCGACATGCTCGAGCTCGGCGACGAGGCGGAGCGGCTCCATGCCGAGCTTGCGCAGCCTCTCACCGAAGCCGGCGTCGGTCTGGTCTTCACCGTCGGCACCAGCATGCGCGCGCTTTATGACGCATTGCCAAAGCGGCTGCGCGGCGGGCATGCCGCGGGGTCGGTCGAGATGGCCGAGATCGTCGCGCGGCGCATCCGCCCTGGCGACATCATCACTGTCAAAGGCTCCCATGGCAGCCGCATGGCCGAGGTGGTGCGGCGCCTGCTGGCCCCCGCGCCCGCCGCGGCGTCGGCAGGGAATTAGCAAACCATGCTCTTTCACATCCTCTTTCCCTTCGCGGACCAGTTCAGCCCGCTCAACCTTTTCCGCTATCTGACCTTTCGCTCCGGCGGCGCGATGGTGACGGCGCTGCTCATCAGCTTCGCCATGGGGCCGCGCGTCATTGCCTGGCTCAAATCGCGGCAGGCCGAGGGCCAGCCAATCCGGCTCGACGGGCCGGAAGGGCATCTCGTGCGCAAGAAGGGCACGCCCACCATGGGCGGCTTCCTCATCCTGCTCGGGCTCGTCGTCTCGACCCTGCTCTGGGCCGATCTCGCCAACGGCTATGTCTGGGTGACGCTCTTCGTCACGGTGGGATTCGGCGCGATCGGCTTCTTCGACGACTACAAGAAGCTCACCCGCCGCTCCTCGCGCGGCCTCTCCAGCCGCGGCAAGCTGGTGGCGCAGATCGCGATCAGCGGCATCGCCGCGGTGATCGCCGCGCTGCTGACGCGCGATCCCACCATCCGCACCGCACTCGCCGTGCCATTTTTCAAGAACGTGCTGATCGAGCTCGGCTGGGTTTTCTTCATACCGGTCGCCATCTTCGTCATCACCGGCGCTTCCAACGCGGTCAACCTGACCGACGGGCTAGACGGGCTCGCCATCGTGCCGTCGATGATCGCCGCCGGCTGCTTCGCGCTCATCGCCTATCTCTCGGGCAATCTCATCTTCGCCAATTACCTGCAGATCCATCATGTCGCCGGCGCCGGCGAGCTCACCGTGTTCTGCGCCGCCCTGGTGGGCTCGGGATTGGGCTTCCTCTGGTACAACGCGCCGCCCGCCATGGTCTTCATGGGCGATACCGGCTCGCTGTCGATCGGCGGCGCGCTCGGCGTCATCAGCGTCATCACCAAGCACGAGCTGGTGCTCGCCATCATCGGCGGGCTCTTCGTGCTCGAAACGGTATCGGTCATCGTCCAGGTGGCGAGCTTCAAGCTCACCGGCAAGCGCGTCTTCCGCATGGCGCCGCTGCACCACCACTTCGAGAAGAAGGGCTGGCAGGAACCGACCATCGTCATCCGCTTCTGGATCATCGCCTCGGTGCTGGCGATCGCCGGGCTATCGACGCTGAAACTGCGGTAGGGAGGGATGATCGAGGTGACGGGGTTCCGGAACGAGGCGGTGGCAGTGCTGGGGCTGGCACGCTCCGGCCTCGTCGCCGCCGAGGCGCTGCAGCAGGGCGGCGCGCGCGTCCTCGCCTGGGACGACGCAGCGGGCAAGCGCGAGGCGGCGGCCTCCGCCGGCCTGCCGATCGTCGATCTCGCCGGGCGCGATCTCGGCGGGGTCAAGGCGCTCGTCCTCTCACCGGGCATCCCGCACAGCTTCCCGAAGCCGCATCCCGTCGCCAGCCGCGCGCGCGCCGCGGGCGCCGAGATCATCGGCGATATCGAGCTCCTGGCGCGGTCCTGCCCCGAGGCGCGCTTCGTCGGCATCACCGGCACCAACGGCAAATCGACCACCACCGCCCTCATCGGCCACATCCTCGAGCGCGCCCGACGCAGCGTCGCGGTCGGCGGCAATCTCGGCACGCCGGCACTCGCCCTGGCGCGCCTCAGCGCCGAGGGATTTTACGTGCTGGAGCTCAGCTCCTATCAGCTCGAGCTGACCGAGAGCCTCGGCTGCGAGGTGGCGGTGCTGCTCAACATCACGCCCGACCATCTCGATCGCCATGGCGGCATGGCGGGGTATGTCGCGGCCAAGCGGCGCATCTTCGGGACGCGCCGCCGGGCGCGTGCGGCGGTGATCGGCCTTGACGACGCGCCCTGCCGCGAGATCGCGACCGAGCTCGCCGCCGGCGGAGCGATCGGCGTGATCCCGATCTCCGCGGAGGCGCGCGCGCCGGGCGGCGTCTATATCGAGTCCGGCCGGCTCATCGACGACATGGAGGGCCGCGCCAGCCCCGTGCTGGAGCTCGGCGAGCTCGCCCGGCTGCCCGGGCGACACAACGCCCAGAACGCTGCCGCGGCTTATGCCGCGACGCGGCGGCTCGGCCTCGCACCCGGCGAGATCGTCGCGGGGCTGCGCTCCTTCCCCGGCCTCGCCCATCGCCAGGAGCTCATCGCGGTGGTCGACGGCATCCGCTACATCAATGATTCGAAGGCGACCAACGCCGACGCCGCCGCCAAGGCGCTCGCCTGCTACGACGACATCTACTGGATCGCCGGCGGCATCGCCAAAGCGGGCGGCATCGCCTCGCTCGCCGCCTATTTCCCGCGTATCCGCCATGCCTTCCTGATCGGCGAGGCGGCAGCCGAGTTCGCCCGGACGCTCGAGGGGCGCGTGCCCTTCAGCCGCAGCGGCGACCTTGCCACGGCGCTGGCCGCGGCGCGCGAGGCGGCACTCGCCGCGACGCGGCCGGGTGCGGTGGCGCTGCTGTCGCCGGCCTGCGCCTCCTTCGACCAATTCACCGATTTCGAGCAACGCGGCGAGGTCTTCCGCCGCCTCGTCACGGCGCTGCCGGGGAGGCGCTCATGAGTTTCGCCCGCACCGATCGCAGCCTGGTGGCGCAGTGGTGGTGGACGGTCGACCGCTGGAGCCTCGCCGCGCTCGGCGTCCTCATCGGCTTCGGCTCGCTGCTGATCATGGCGTCGAGCCCGGCAGTGGCCGATCGTATTCACGCCGGCGGCATCCACCCCGACGGGCTGTTCTTCGTGAAGCGCTACTTCGCGGTGCTGCCGGCGGCGCTCGCCGTGATGTTCGTCGTGTCGCTGCAGAGCCCGCGCATGGTGCGGCGGATCGCGCTGGTGGGCTTCGTCATTTCGCTGATCCTGCTCGCCTACACGCTGGTCGGCGGGGTCGAGATCAAGGGCGCGCGGCGCTGGATCAGCCTGCCGGGCCTGTCGCTGCAGCCTTCGGAATTCGTCAAGCCCTGCTTCGCCGTGATCTCGGCCTGGCTCTTCTCGCAATACCGGCTGCGCGAGGATTTCCCCGGCCACTGGATCGCGATCGGGCTCTACCTGATGATCGTGGTGCTGCTGATCAAGCAGCCGGATCTCGGGCAGACCGCGCTCGTCTCCGCCGTCTGGTTCACCCAGTTCTTCCTCGCGGGGCTGCGCCTCTACTGGGTTGCGGCAGGCATGGCGTCCGGCGCCGCCGGCCTCATCGGCGCCTACATCACACTGCCGCACGTCACGAGCCGCGTCGACCGCTTCCTCGATCCCGCGGCCGGCGACAGCTACCAGGTCGACCGCTCGATGGACGCCTTCATGAACGGCGGCCTCTGGGGCCGCGGCCCCGGCGAAGGCACCGTCAAGGAATCGCTGCCGGACGCGCATGCCGATTTCGTCTTCGCCGTCGCCGGCGAGGAGCTCGGGCTCATCGCCTGCCTGGTCATCGTCGCGCTCTTCGCCTTCATCGTGCTGCGCGGCTTCTCGCGGCTGATGCAGGAGGGCAATCTCTTCATCGTGCTCGCCGCCACCGGCCTCTTCGTCCAGTTCGGTCTGCAGGCGATCATCAACATGTCATCGACGCTGCACCTGATGCCGGCCAAGGGCATGACGCTGCCCTTCATCTCCTACGGCGGCTCGTCGATGCTGTCGCTGGGCCTCGCCATGGGCATGGCGCTGGCGCTGACCCGACGACGGTTCGGCGGGGTCGAGGCATGAGCCGCCTCATCGTCCTCGCCGCGGGCGGCACCGGCGGGCATCTCTTTCCGGCGGAAGCGCTGGCGCGCGAGCTGATGGCGCGCGGCTTCCGCGTCGCTCTCGTCACCGACCGGCGCGGTCAGGCCTTCGGCGACAAGCTGCCGGGGGTCGAGCTGCACCGCATCCGCGCCGGCCGCTTCGGCGCCGGGCTGATGAGCAAGGTGGTGGGGGTCGCCGAGCTGGCGCTGGGCACGCTCGAAGCCGGCCGGCTGCTGCGCATGCTGTCGCCCGCCGCGGTGGTGGGCTTCGGGGGCTATCCCTCGGTGCCAACCATGCTGGCCGCGGCACGGCTCGGCCTGCCGACGGCGATTCACGAGCAGAACGCCATTCTCGGCCGCGCCAATCGCCTGCTGGCGCCGCGCGTGAAGCGCATCGCCACCTCCTTCGCCGAGCTCGGCGGCGTGCGCGACTTCGACCGCACCCGGCTGATGCTCACCGGCAATCCGGTGCGCCCGGCGATCGCCGCGCTGCGCGGGACGCCCTATCGCATGCCGGGCGACGACACCGGCTTCGACATTCTCGTCCTCGGCGGCAGCCAGGGAGCGCGGGTGCTGAGCGAAGTGGTGCCGGCCGCCTTCGCGCTGCTGCCGGAGCCGCTGCGCCGCCGGCTGCGCATCACCCAGCAGGCGCGCCCCGAGGACATCGAGGCGGTGCGGGTCGCGCATCGCGCCAGCGGCACCGCCGCCGAGCTCGCGCCTTTCTTCAACGACGTGCCCGAGCGCCTGGTGCGCGCCCATCTCGTCATCTCGCGCGCCGGCGCCTCGACCATGGCGGAGCTCACCATGGTGGGCCGCCCGGCGATCCTGGTCCCCTATCTCCACGCCGCCGACGACCACCAGACGGCGAATGCGCGCGCGCTCGAGCAGGTGGGCGGCGCCTGGGTAATCCCGCAGGCGGCGTTCACGGCCGAAGGGCTCGCGGAGATGCTGCGCGGCCTCATCGCCGAGCCAGAACGGCTCGCCCGCGCCGCCGCGACGGCGCATGCGCAGGGCCGCCCCGACGCGGCGCGCGATCTCGCCGATCTCATTGTCGCCGCCCTAGGCAACGGCCACCCCGCCCCGCGGGAGCGCGCTGCATGAGGACGCTGCCGCTCGACATCGGCGTGCTGCATTTCGTCGGCATCGGCGGGATCGGCATGAGCGGCATCGCCGAGATCCTGCACAATCTCGGCTATCAGGTGCAGGGCAGCGACGTCGCCGACAGCGCCAATGTGCAGCGGCTGCGCGCAGTCGGCATTCCCGTCGAGATCGGCCACCGCGCCGAGAACCTGGGATCGGCGCAGGTCGTCGTCATCTCCTCGGCGGTGCGCAAGGACAATCCCGAGGTCACGGCGGCGCGCTCGCGCCTGCTGCCGGTGGTGCGGCGCGCCGAGATGCTGGGCGAGCTGATGCGGCTCAAATGGGCAATCGCCGTCGCCGGCACCCATGGCAAGACCACCACCACCTCGATGATCGGTGCGCTGCTCGACGCGGCGCAGCTCGATCCGACGGTGATCAACGGCGGCATCATCAACGCCTACGGCACCAATGCGCGCCTCGGCGCCGGCGATTGGATGGTCGTCGAGGCCGACGAGAGCGACGGCACCTTCATCAAGTTGCCGGCGACCATCGCGGTAGTCACCAACATCGACCCAGAGCATCTCGACTTCTACGGCAACTTCGAAGCGGTCCAGCAGGCTTTCGACACCTTCGTCGGCAACATCCCGTTCTACGGCTTCGCCGCGCTCTGCATCGACCATCCGGTGGTGCAGGGCATGATCCCCAAGCTCTCCGAGCGCCGCATCGTCACCTACGGGCTGAGCCCGCAGGCCGACATCCGCGCCGCCAATGTCGAGATCGGACCGGGTGGAGCGCGCTATGACGTGGTCGTCACCGACCGGCTGCAGGAGACGAGCCGCACCATCGCCGATGTGCGGCTGCCGATGTTCGGTCAGCACAACGTGCAGAACTCGCTGGCAGCGATCGCGGTCGCCGCCGAGATGGGCCTCGGCGACGACGTGGTGCGCACCGCCTTTGCCGGATTCAAGGGCGTCAAGCGTCGCTTCACCAAGACCGGCGAGTCGCACGGCATTACCGTGATCGACGATTACGGCCACCATCCCGTCGAGATCGCCGCCGTGCTGCGCGCCGCGCGCGGCGCCACGGCGGGCAACATCATCGCCGTGGTGCAGCCGCACCGCTATTCGCGGCTGCGCGACCTGTTTGCGGACTTCTGCACCTGCTTCAACGACGCCGACACCGTGCTGGTGGCCGATGTCTATGCCGCCGGCGAGGCGCCGATCGAAGGTGCCGGCCGCGACGCGCTCGTCGCCGGGCTCAAGGCGCGCGGCCACCGCCATGCCGAGGCACTGCCCTCGCCGGACGAGCTTGCGCCGATCCTCAGGCACATCGCCCGGCCCGGCGATTTCGTCGTCTGCCTCGGCGCCGGTTCGATCACCTACTGGGCGCAGAACCTGCCCGCGGAACTCGACAAGCTCTACGCCGCGGGGGCGGCCGCATGATGCCCGCGCGCCGCGCCACCGGCCATCTCATCGAGCGCCTGCCGCCGGTGCGCGGGCGCCTCAGCGCCGACGCGCCGCTCGCGCCGGTCACCTGGTTCCGCGTCGGTGGCCCGGCCGAGGTGATGTTCCGCCCCGCCGACCCCGAGGATCTCGCCGCCTTCCTCGCCGCCAAGCCCGCCGATGTGCCGGTGACGGTGATCGGCGTCGCCTCGAACCTGCTGGTGCGCGATGGCGGCGTCAAAGGCGTGGTCGTCCGCCTCGGCCGCGGCTTCGTCGACATCAAGGTCGAAGACACCGAGATCGAGGCCGGTGCCGGGGCGCTCGACATCAACGTCGCCCTCACCTGCCAGCAGGCGGGCGTTGCCGGGCTCGAATTCATGAGCGGCATTCCCGGCACGGTGGGTGGTGGGCTGCGCATGAATGCCGGCGCCTATGGCCGCGAAATCAAGGATGTGCTGGTGAACGCGACGGCGCTCGATCCCTTGGGGGGACGGCACACGCTCGAGCTGGCGGCGCTCGGCCTCGGCTATCGCCATTGCGATCTGCCCGAGGACTGGATCTTCATCGCCGCCCGCTTTGCCGGCAGCGCCGGCGATGTCGCCGAGATCGGCCGACGCATGTCCGAGATCCAGAGCGCACGCGAGGCGTCGCAGCCGATCCGCGCGCGCACCGGCGGCTCGACCTTCGCCAATCCGCCCGGCCACAAGGCGTGGGAACTGATCGATCGCGCCGGCTGCCGCGGGCTGACCATGGGCGGCGCCGCGATCTCCGAGAAGCACGCCAATTTCCTCATCAACACGGGCGCCGCCACGGCGGCGGAGCTCGAAGCCCTCGGCGAGGAAGTGCGCCGGCGCGTGTTCGAGACGACCGGCATCCGGCTGCGCTGGGAGATCCGGCGCCTCGGCGAGCCGGCGGAGGAGCCGGTATGACGCGGGTGGCCGTGCTCATGGGCGGCTGGTCGTCCGAGCGCGAGGTCTCGCTGGTAAGCGGGCGCGAATGCGCCAAGGCGCTGGCGGCGCAAGGCTTTGACGCGCAGACGGTCGACGTGACGCGCGATCTCGATGCGCTGCTGGCGGCGCTGACGCCGCGGCCGGACGTCGCCTTCAACGCGCTGCACGGCACCGGCGGTGAGGACGGCACCATCCAGGGTCTGCTCGAATTCCTGCGCATCCCCTACACCCATTCCGGCGTGCTCGCCTCGGCCGTGGCGATGCACAAGCCGACCGCCAAGGCGGTCTTCGCCGCGGCGGGATTGCCGCTGGCCGAGGGCCGGGTGGCGACACGCCAGGAGCTTGCCGCCGGCGACGTGCTGCCGCGCCCCTTCGTGGTGAAGCCTTCGGCCGAGGGATCGAGCGTCGGCGTGCGCATCGTGCGTGCCGACGACAATTCCTGGGCCGAGGAGGTGCGGAGCTGGGCCTTTGAGGAGAACCTGGTCGAGCGCTACGTCCCCGGACGCGAGCTTACCGTTGCGGTGATGGGCGATCGCGCGCTCGGCGTCTGCGAGATCCGTACGCGCGGCAGCTTCTACGATTACAGCTCCAAATACGATGCGGGCGGCTCCCATCACCTGGTGCCGGCGCCGATCCACAAGAGGGCATCCGAAGAGGCGATGGCGATCAGCGTCGCCGCGCATCGCGCCCTCGGCTGCCGCGGCGTGAGCCGCGCCGATCTGCGCTACGACGACACCGCCGGCGAGCCGGGACGGCTCGTTCTGCTCGAAGTCAACACCCAGCCCGGCATGACACCGACTTCGCTGGTCCCCGACATCGCCCGGCACGCCGGAATCGGCTTTGCCGATCTGGTGCGCTGGATGGTGGAGAACGCCGCATGCGATTCATGACCGCACGCGCCGAAAAACGCGCCAAGCCGGCGCCGAACGCGCGCTCGCGCCGGTCGCGACGCTGGAGCCGCCGCCAGATCGCCGTCGTGGCAGGCGCCGGCATGCTCCTGGTCGCCTCGGGCGCGTCCTGGTGGCTCGAGCGCAGCGGCGCCATCGCGGCAGCGGAGCATGCCGCCACGGAGCGCTTCTACGCCTTCACCGCGCGCTGCGGCCTCGCCGTCGAGGACGTGCAGGTCGAAGGGCGCGCGCGCACCAGCCGCCAGGCGATTCTGAACGCACTCGCGATCGGCCGCGGCACGCCCATTCTCGCGCTCGATCCGGTCGAGGCGAAACGACGGCTCGAATCGCTCGCCTGGGTGCGCAACGCCTCGGTCGAGCGCCGCCTGCCGGACGCGCTTTATATCCGCCTGGTCGAGCGCCAGCCACTCGCCTTCTGGCAGCGCGACGGCAAGCTGGTGCTGGTCGACCGCGACGGCGTGGTGGTGCCGAGCGATCATCTCGACCGTTTCGGCAATCTCATCGTGCTTGTGGGGGCGGATGCGCCGCAAGCCGGCGGCGCGCTCATCGACATGCTGGCGAGCGAGCCGGAGCTGGCGGCGCATGTCGCCGCAGCGGTTCGCGTCGGCGGCCGCCGCTGGACGCTGCATCTCGACGACGGCGTCGACGTAGCGCTGCCCGAGGAGGGCGCCGATGCCGCCTGGCACCGCCTCGCCTCGCTCGAACGCAGCGACGGCATCCTCGAGCGCGCCATCGACCGCGTCGACATGCGCCTGCCGGGCCGGCTCGTCGTGCACGAGACGCCGAGCGAGCCGGCGAAGACCGCGCCCAAGAAGGGCCGCCAATCGGGAAGGACGACATGAAGAAGCTCGCCGCGCTGCCGCGCGGGACCATCGGGATCGTCGACATCGGCACGAGCAAGGTGTGCTGCTTCATCGCGCGCCGCCGCGACGGCGAGCCCGAGATCGTCGGCATCGGCCATCAGGTGTCGCGCGGCGTGAAGAACGGCGTCATCGTCGACATCGACGCGGCGGGTCAATCCGTGCTTGCCGCCGCGCACGCGGCCGAGCAGATGTCGGGCGAGACGCTCAGCGAGGTGGTGGTCAACCTCTCCGGCGGGTTCAACCCCTCGCGGCTGGTGAAGAGCGAGATCACTCTCAACGGGCGGGAGATCACCGACAGCGACATGCGCCGCGTGCTCGATCACGGGCACGCCCTGAAGGAGCCGTCGGATCGCACGGTGGTTCATTCGATCCCGGTGGGCTTCTCGGTCGACCAGAGCCGC
Source organism: Allostellaceae bacterium (assembly GCA_035553515.1). GTDB lineage: Bacteria > Pseudomonadota > Alphaproteobacteria > ATCC43930 > CGMCC-115725 > DAHUYF01. The sequence goes on from DATNDG010000080.1 coordinate 49,474, forward strand.
GGCATCCGCGATCCGCGCGGCATGTACGGCCAGAAGCTCGGCGTCAACATGCATCTGGTGACCGCGCAGTCGGGCGCGGTGCGCAATCTCGCCACCTGCATCGGCCGCTGCCATCTCGAGATCGCGGCGCTGGTGGTGAGCCCCTACGCCGCCGGCCTCGCCGCGCTGGTCGAGGACGAGACCGAGCTCGGCGTCACCGTCATCGACATGGGCGGCGGCACGACAAGCATCGCCGTGTTCTTCGACGGCAACCTGGTGTTCACGGACAGCGTGCCGGTCGGCGGCGGCCACGTCACCAACGACATCGCCCGCGGCCTCTCGACCCCGCTCGCGCATGCCGAGCGGATGAAGACGCTCTATGGCAGTGCCATCGCCTCTTCGGCCGACGAGCGCGAGATGATCACCGTGCCGCAGGTAGGCGAGGAAGACGAGGCGCACGCCAACCATGTGCCGAAGTCGCTGCTCGTCGGCGTCATCTCGCCGCGCCTCGAGGAGACGTTCGAGCTGGTGCGCGACCGGCTCGAGCAGAGCGGTTTCGACAAGATCGCCGGCCGCCGCGTCGTGCTCACCGGGGGCGCCTGTCAGCTCCCCGGCACACGCGAGCTCGCCGGCCTCATTCTCGACAAGCAGATTCGCATCGGCCGTCCCCTCCGCATCGAGGGGCTTGCCGAGGCGACCGGCGGGCCGGCCTTCGCCACTTCGGCCGGTCTCGTCCATTTCGCCCTTTCCGAGCGCGCGGAGACGCCGCGTCGGGGGCGCGCACTGACCGAGGAGCCCGGCGGTGTTCTGCACCGCTTCGGCCATTGGATCCGGGAGAATTTTTGAGCACCCGCAGGAGCCACAACTTTAGCCGATCACGTCGGAGGGACTTATGACGATCAATCTCAGCATCCCCAAGGAAGAACAAGAGTTGAAGCCACGCATCACCGTGGTCGGCGTGGGCGGCGCCGGCGGCAACGCGGTGAACAACATGATCCGCTCGAAGCTCATCGGCTGCGAGTTCGTCGTCTGCAATACGGACGCGCAGGCGATGCGCCAGGGGCTGGCCGAGCGCAAGATTCAGCTCGGCGTCAGCGTCACCCGCGGCCTCGGCGCCGGCTCGCGCCCCGATGTCGGACGGATCGCGGCCGAGGAGACGATCGAGGAGATCATGGCCTCGCTCGAGGGCTCCAACATGGTGTTCATCACCGCCGGCATGGGCGGCGGCACCGGCACCGGCGCGGCGCCGGTCATCGCCCGGGCCGCGCGCGAAGCCGGCATCCTCACCGTCGGCGTCGTCACCAAGCCCTTCCAGTTCGAGGGCACGCACCGCATGCGGCTTGCCGAAGCCGGCATCCTCGAGCTGCAGAAATTCGTCGACACGCTCATCATCATCCCGAACCAGAACCTGTTCCGGGTGGCGAACGAGCGCACCACCTTCGCCGATGCCTTCAAGATGGCCGACGACGTGCTGCATTCGGGCGTGCGCGGCGTCACCGACCTGATGGTGATGCCGGGCCTCATCAATCTCGACTTCGCCGATATCCGCGCGGTGATGAGCGAGATGGGCAAGGCGATGATGGGCACCGGCGAGGCCGAAGGCGATCGTCGCGCCATCGACGCCGCCGAGGCCGCGATCTCGAACCCCCTGCTCGAGGACGTGTCGATGAAGGGCGCTCGCGGCGTGCTCATCAACATCACGGGTGGGCTCGACATGACGCTGTTCGAGGTCGACGAGGCGGCGAACCGCATCCGCGAGGAAGTCGATCCAGAGGCGAATATCATCTTCGGCTCGACCTTCGATGAGGCGCTCGAAGGCCGCATGCGTATCTCGGTGGTCGCGACCGGCATCGAAGCCGACAAGGCGGTGCAACCGCGGCCGCTGATCTCGCTGGTCAGCGATCGCAGCAAGACGGACGGCGCGGCGCGCCCCTCGCTGGGCTCGTTCTCGCCCTCACCCTCCCCGGCTGCGGAGTTGAGGTCGCTGGAGCAGCGCGGCGCGGAGGTGAGGCCGATCGAGCCGCGGCCGATGGCTGCGGAGCCGCGCCTCGAGATGAAGATGGAGGCCACGGTCGCCGCGCCGCTGCCCCAAGCGCAGTCGATCGAAGCACAGGCGGTGCGCAATGCG
>DATNDG010000081.1:0-32590 GCA_035553515.1 Allostellaceae bacterium
CGGTACATTGCGGGCCGGAAGGCATCTACGTTTCGACGCTCGGTGGCGGCGGCAAGGACGGCACCGACGGACCGCCCGGCGTCTTCATCATGGACTGCGAGAGCTTCGAGGTGCTCGGACGCTGGGAGATCGATCGCGGCCCGCAGACGCTGCATTATGACTTCTGGTGGAACCTGCCGCGCGACTACATGGTGACGAGCGAGTGGGGGCTGCCACCGCAGTTCGAGAACGGGATCGTGCCGGAGGATTTGCTGTCAAATAAATACGGCCATCGGATCCACTTCTGGGATCTCCGTGCTCGACGAAATGTCCAGACGATCGATCTCGGCGCCAACCATCAGATGGGGCTGGAGGTGCGCCCGGCGCACGATCCCGTTCGCGAGTACGGCTTCTTGGGCGTGGTGGTCGACACAACGAACCTCGAAGGATCGATCTGGACCTGGTGGCGCGAGGGCGGCAAGTTCCATATCGAGAAGACAGCAACGATCCCCGCCGAGCCGGCGCCCAAGGATCGGTTGCCGCCTCTCCTGCAGGGGTTTGGCGCAGTGCCGCCGCTGGTGTCCGACATCGACCTCTCGATGGATGACCGATTCCTCTACGTCGCCTGTTGGGGGACCGGAGAGATGCGGCAATACGACGTGACCGACCCCCGGAAACCGAAGCTCGCGGGCAGCATCCGGCTTGGCGGCATCGCCCGCCACACGCCGCACCCGAGCGGCAAGGCGTACGCAGGCGGACCGCAGATGGTCGAGATCAGCCGCGACGGGAGACGCGTCTACTGGACGAACTCGCTCTATTCCACATGGGACAACCAGTTCTATCCCGACGGAGTGCCGGCGATCGAGGTCATGGCCAATGCCGGCGCAAAGGGCGGGCTGGAATTGGCGCAGGACTACTGCGTCGAGTTTCCCGACGGGTATCGGGCGCATCAGATCCGCCTCGAAGGCGGCGACTGCTCCACGGATTCTTTCTGCTATCCGTCGGCTTGACGCCGGGCGGCCTGGTTTGGGGTTCGGCCGGGCTCTGGCTCGCAGTGCTTGCGAGCGGCCTCTATCACGGGGTGAACCCCGGGATGGGTTGGCCGCTCGCTGTCTCAGCCGGGCTGATGGAAAGGAATTCGCGTGCCCTCCTCCGGGCGCTTTGGCCGCTGACGGTCGGCCACCTCCTGGCGATGCTGCTGGTGATCCTGCCGTTCGGGTTGCTGATCGCGCTTGTCCGATGGCAGCAGCCGATCCAGATCGGCGCCAGCCTTCTGGTCATCGCATTCGGCGTCTTCCGATTGGTGAACCGCCGCCACCCGCGCGCGCTCGCACGGATCCATCCGGCCCAGCTGGGCCTCTGGTCCTTCGCCGTGGCGATCGCTCATGGCGCGGGATTGATGCTCGTGCCGATCTATCTCGGGCTCTGCCGCACCACGGACCTCGACAGACTCCATCACGCGGCAGGGCTGCTCATCAATGCCGATCTCGGCATGGCCGTCGTGGTTTCGCTGGTTCATTCCGCCGCGATGATCTCGGCCGGCGGCATCTTGGCATGGATCGTCTACCGCCACCTCGGTCTGACATTCATTTCGCGGAGCTGGTTTAACTTGGACGCAGCCTGGGCCTGGAGCTTAGTCCTGGTCGGTGGCCTTTCGCTTTCGATCAGCCTGGTGAGCGCGCCCTAAGCGGAGTCCGCGACCGCTTCATACCTAGCGCCGCAACACGAATTCCTGCCACGGGCGGCGGCGCTCCCAGCCCTGGCGCTCGAGCTCCGGGGTGACCGCGTCCGCCTCCGGATATCCCAGGCAGAAATATCCGAGAAAAATCCATTCCGGCGGCACATCGAGGCTCTGTGCCGCCTCGGCCGGATCGAGAATCGATACCCAGCCCAGTCCCAGCCCCTCGGCGCGCGCCGCGAGCCAGAGCGTGTGGATCGCCATCACCGCCGAATATTCGGCCATCTCCGGCATGGTGCGGCGGCCGAGCCCTTTGCCCTGCGGGGTGGCGCGATCGGCGAAGAGCGCGAGATGCACCGGCGCCGCGTCGAGACCGGCGAGCTTGAGACTGGCATAGAGTTGCGCGCGTTCGCCGGCGTAGGCGGCCAGCGCCTCGGCGTTGCAGCGGGCGAAATTCTCGCGGATCGCTGCGCGGCGCGCGGGGTCCTCGACCAGCACGAAGCGCCAGGGTTGGCTCAAGCCGACGGAGGGCGCCAGCGAGGCCAGCGCGAGCAGTCGCTCGACCATGCCCTCCGGCAGCGGATCGCGGCGGAAGCGGCGCACATCGCGACGCCAGCGGATGAGCTCGCCGAGGCGCTCGCGAAAGTCCGCGTCGAAGCCGGTCATCGCTTGCCGCGGGCGTCGACCGGCCAGATGTCGACGAGCGTGTCGCCGCGCAACACGTGATAAAAATCGTGCAGATTGACCGTCGGATCGCAATGCGGCACCACGCATTCGACGATCGTGCCGAGCGGCGGCTTCGCCATGCCCGGCGACAGGACGAGCTTGCCATGCTCGTCGCCGAAGAACTCGTAGCGGCTACCGGGCGGCGCGCCGGCGGCAGGCTCGGGCGCTGGGCCATCGGTCGCAAAGCATTTGAGACCGCCATCGCAGGTGACGTAGCCGGGCGCGTTGACGCTCACCACGGATGTCGCGACGAAGAGCGCGGTCTCGAAGGGCGGCGCGTTGCGCCCGTCGCTGAGCGCGCGGCGATAATCGACGTCCATGAAGACATAGGAGCCGACCTGCAGCTCGGTGAAAACGCGCGCCTCGGGGTCGAGATCGAAGGTGCCGGTGCCGGCGCCGCTGACGATCGGCACGGCGATGCCCGCATCTTGCAGCCGGCGCACCATGCCGCCGACGCGCGCGAGCTCCGCGAGCGTGCGTGCGCGCCGCTCCTCGCGCTTTGCGATGTGCTGGAGATTGCCCGAATAGGACTGGATCCCTCGGAAGACCAGCCCCTCGCACGCGACCGCCGCACGCACCAGGCGGGCGAGGTCAGCTTCGTCGGCACAGCCGGTGCGGCCATGCCCGGCGGAGAAATCGACCAGGACATCGAGCATGCGACCCGCCCGGCTGGCGGCGCGATCGAGCGCGGCGAGGTTCTCGGGATGATCGACCACGACGCTGAGGCCGCGCTCGGCGCTCCGGTTGAGGGTCATGAGCCGGGCCACCTTGGGCGGCGCCACCTGCGGCGAGGTGATATGCACGCCGGGGACGCCGCCCGCTACCATCACCTCGGCCTCACCCAGCGTGGCGCAGCAGATGCCGAGCGCTCCCGCAGCCGCCTGCATCTCGGCGATGCGCAGGGATTTATGCGTCTTGGCGTGCGGTCGAAGTGCCACCCCCACCGCGCGCGCATGCTCGGCCATGGCCGCGAGGTTGCGCTCGAGCGCGTCGAGGTCGATAAGCAGCGCCGGCGTGTCGAGTTCGGCGCGGCCGCCCTTCCGGCCGATCAGCGCCGTGTTCGGCCCCAATTCACTCATGCCCGCTATCATTGCGAGCGCCGCGACCGAAGGCAATGCTTGCCGCCGCTTGTCGCGGGGCATCACCTGGCCGATAGTGGCACTCGAGGCTTCGGAGACAAGCGTGAGCGAAACATCCGAGCGTGAGATCGCCTTCCTGACGGCAGGCGAGCTGGTCGAGGCCTATCGGCGCGAGACGCTGTCGCCGGTCGAGGTGACGGAAGCGCTGTTGCGCCGGCTCGACCGCCTCGAGCGATCGATCAACGCCTTTGTTTTCGTAGCGCGGGAAAGCGCGCTTGCCGAGGCACGGGCGTCCGAAGCCCGCTGGGCAAGGGGCGAGCCCCGGGGCCTGCTCGACGGCGTACCGGTGACCATCAAGGATCTTTTTCTTACGCAGGGCTGGCCGACCTTGCGCGGCTCGACGCTCATCCGCCGCGATCAGGACTGGAGCGAGGATGGTCCGCCGGTGGCGCGGCTGCGCGAGCATGGCGCCGTGCTGCTCGGCAAGACGACCATGCCGGAATTCGGCTGGAAGGCGCTGGGCGACAGTCCGCTCACCGGCATCACCCGCAATCCCTGGAGCCTTGCCCACACGCCCGGCGGGTCGAGCGCCGGCGCCGCCGCCGCGCTCGCCGCCGGCATCGGTCCGCTGGCGCTCGGCACGGATGGCGGCGGCTCGATCCGCATCCCCTGCGCGTTTTGCGGCCTGCCCGGGCTCAAGCCGAGCTTCGGCCGCGTGCCCCATTACCCGCCGAGCGTCTTCGGCCTCGTCGCGCATAACGGGCCGATGGCGCGCAGCGTGGCGGATCTGGCGCTGCTGCTGACGGTGATTGCGGGCGCCGACGAGCGCGACGTCTATGCGCTGCCACCCGACCCGCGCGACTGGCGGCGAGAACTGCCGGGCGGCGTGCGCGGCCTCAAGATCGCCTTCAGCCCCACGCTCGGATATGCACGCGTCGATCCCGAGATCGCCGTGGCGGTGGCCGCCGCGGCGCGGTGTTTTGCCGAGCTCGGCGCCGAGGTCGAACGGGTGGACCATGTCTTCGACGATCCGGCCGCCGGCTGGCTCACGCTGTGGTGGGCGGGAGCGGCCAAAGCAATGAGCGCTTATTCGGCCGAGGAGCGCAGCCGGATCGATCCCGGCCTCGAGGCCTCGGCACGGCGCGGCGAGAAGCTCAGCGCCATCGACTACGTCGGCGCCGACGTGACGCGCAGCGCGTTGTCGCTCAGGATGGCCGAATTCCATCGCCGCTTCGACCTGCTGCTGACGCCGAGCGTCGCCGTGCCGGCGCTGCCCGTGGGCGAGCTTCTCAGTGACCCCGCGACGCAAAAGGAATGGATCGACTGGTCGCCCTTCAGCTATCCGTTCAATCTGACGCGTCAGCCGGCGGCGAGCGTTCCCTGCGGTCTCACCAAGGCGGGGCTGCCGATCGGGCTGCAGATCGTCGGACGGATGTATGACGATGCGCTGGTTCTGCGCGCGGCCCACGCCTTCGAAGAGGCGCAGCCCTTCCCGCGTTGCCCCCTCGACTAGGCTCTCCGCGCGGCGGTGGATAGCCGGGGCTTCGCCACTCGCACCAGGGACAGGACGTGCTAAAACTCTCGCCGGAGGAGATCACGGGCGATGGCGAGAGGCGCCGGCAGGACGCAGCGGGCGGGGCACCGGCACGCGGCGGAGGACGAGGCGTTGCGGCTCGGGCCGCTCGCGGAATTCATCGGCTTCCATCTGCGCCTGGCGCAGGAGGCGTCGTTCCAGGCCTTCGCCCGGCGCGTGCGCGACTACAAGATGCGCCCGGGGCGCTTCGCCGTCCTGACGCTCATCGGCGAGAATCCCGGCATCTCCCAGACCGCCCTCGGCCGCGCCGCGGGGCGCGACAAGTCCACCCTCACGCCAGCGCTCAACGACCTGGTGCGACGCTCGCTGGTGAAGCGCCGGCGTGTCGCTTCCGACCGGCGCAGCTACGCGCTCTCGCTCACGGCCAAGGGAGAGAGTCTGCTCGAGGAGCTGACCTTGCATGCCCGGACGCATGACCGGGTGCTCGACGAAATCGTGGGACTGAAGCGCAAGGCCGAGTTCATCCGAACGCTCCGCCGGCTCGCCATGTCGCTGGTATGAGGCGCGGTTGCGGGCGGCACCGGATTTGGTTAGTATGGCTGATAGTTTGACACCAAACAATTATGTCGAACCTGCAGGGAGGAGACAATGAAGAAAGTTGCATTGGCCGGCGCCTTGGCCGCAGCGCTGCTTGCCGCGGCAAACGCCTCGGCGGCCGATCCGGTGGTCAATCTCAAGCTCTCGCATTGGGTGCCCCCGTCGCACCCGCTCCAGCCGGCGCTGGAGGCCTGGGCCGCAGACCTCGAGAAGGAGTCCGGCGGCACTCTCAAATCCACCATCTTTCCCGCACAGCAGCTCGGTAAGGCGGTTGACCATTACGACATGGCAAAGGACGGCATCGCCGACTTCGCCTATGTCAATCCAGGCTATCAGCCCGGCCGCTTCCCGATCTTCGCGGCCGCCGACCTGCCCTTCCTGATGTCGAATGCCAAGGGCGGCTCGAAGGCGCTCGACATGTGGTATCGGCAGTATGCCGCAAAGGAGATGAGCGACGTCCATTACTGCCTGGCATTCGTGCACGATCCCGGCGTGTTCAATTCGCGCGACAAAAAGATCATGGTGCCGGCCGACATCAAAGGGCTCAAGGTGCGCCCGGCGGACGACACGATCGGCGAGCTGGTGAGGCGGCTGGGCGGCACGAATGTGCAGGCCTCGGCGCCCGAGGCGCGTGACGTGATCGCGCGCGGCGTCGCCGACGCCATCACCTTTCCGTGGCACTCGCTGATCCTGTTCGGGATCGACAAGGCCACCAAGTACCACATGGACGTGCCGCTCTACGTCACCGGCTTCGTCTGGGTGATGAACAAGGGAAAATACGAATCGCTGACGCCGATGCAGAAGAAGGCGGTCGACGACCACTGCACGCCGGAATGGGCGGAGAAGATCGCGGCGCCCTGGGCCGACTGGGAGGCCGCCGGGCGCGAGATCATCAAGAAGGAGCCGGGTCACGACGTCTACTCGATCAGCCCCGCGCAGCTCGCCGAATGGCGCAAGGCGGCGGCGCCGCTGAGCAAGGAATGGGAAGACGGCGCGCGCAAGGCAGGCATCGCCGATCCGGAGAAGGCGCTCGCCGCGCTCAAGGCCGATCTCAAGAAGGAGCACGCGGCCTATTGAGCCGGACGATGACGCGGCGAGGTGACGCGCTGCGGCCGGCATCCGCCCGGATGCCGGCGTCCTTGCCTGCGGCAGCGGCGGGCGGCCGGCGATGAGCGCGCCTGCCGCCGCGCCGGAATCGCCAGCCAAGCGCAGCCGCATGGACCGCTTCATCGACGGCATCGAGTTCCTGGCAGCGCTGTTCGTCGCCATCGTCGCCGCCGACATCTTCATCTCGGTGATGCTGCGCAAATTCTTCAGCTGGTCGATCCCGGACAGTTATGATTTCGGCCGGCTGCTGCTCGGCATACTCATCTTCTGGGGCATCGCCGCCACCAGCTACCGCGGCACGCATATAACCGTCGACCTGGTATGGACCGCCGCGGGTCCGCGCATGAAACGGGTAATCGACGTCTTCGCCACGCTGGTGCTGCTGCTGGTCGTGAGCGTCCACAGCGTCATGCTGTTCGACAAGGTGCTGACGACGCGCGCCGACCATGTCCTCACCTACGACCTCCATCTGCCGACCTGGCCGTTCTTCTTCGTCGCCTGGCTCGGCGACGTTTCCGCAGTACTGCTCATCGCCATCCGCACCGTCCGGCTGATCGTCCGGCCGGAAGCGCTGGGCGTGCCGCCCCTCAAATCCGTCGAATGAGATGACCCTCGGCACCGACGCCATCGCGATCATCGGCTTCGTCGCGCTTTTCGTGCTGATGCTGCTGCGCGTTCCCGTCGGCATGGCCATGGGCCTGGTCGGCGTCACCGGCTTCGGCTGGATCGTCGGCGGCTATCCGGCGCTGAAGATGATTGGCCAGACCTCGATGCGCACGGTCGCCGACTATTCCTTCGGCGTCATTCCGATGTTCCTGCTCATGGGCGCGGTGGTCTCGGCGTCGGGCATGAGCCGCCAGCTCTTCCGCTCGGCCAATACCTTCGTCGGGCATTTCCGTGGCGGCCTTGGCCTCGCCACCATCGCCGCCTGCGCCGGCTTCGCGGCGATCTCGGGTTCGTCCGTGGCGACCGCCGCGACCTTCTCGACGGTGGCTTATCCCGAGATGCGGCGCTTCGACTATCCGCGCTCCTTCTCGACCGGCGTCATCGCCGCCGGCGGCACCCTGGGCGCGATGTTCCCGCCATCGACCGTGCTCGCCGTCTACGGCCTCATCACCGAGCAGGACATCGGCAAGCTGTTCATCGCCGGTATCCTGCCCGGCCTGCTGGCGGTGTCGATGTACATCGCCACCATCGCCATCATCGGCCTGGTGCGGCCGCGCTTCCTGCCGGCGGGACGGCGCAGCTCCTGGCGCGAGCGTATCGCCTCGCTGAACGAGGTGTGGGCGCCGCTGCTGCTCTTCTTCCTGGTGATCGGCGGTCTCTATGGCGGATTTTTCACGCCCACCGAGGCGGGCGGCGTCGGCGCGACCGGGGCCATCATCATCAGCATCCTGACGCGCCGGCTCAGCTGGCCGCAGTTCCTGCAGGCCTTGCTGCATGCGACGCGGACCGCCGCGGCGATCTTCACCGTGCTGATCGGCGCGCTCCTCTTCGGCTATTTCCTCACAGTCACCCAGACGCCGCAGCGTGTCACCGAACTGCTCACCAGCCTCGGCCTCGGGCGCTACGGCGTTCTGGCGCTCATCATGGTGATGTATCTCATCCTCGGCTGCCTGATGGACGCGCTGGCGATGATCATCCTCACCGTGCCGATCATCTTCCCGGTCGTGCAGTCGCTCGGCTTCGACCCGATCTGGTTCGGGGTGATCATCGTCATGACGGTCGAGCTCGGCCTCATCCACCCGCCGGTCGGCATGAACGTTTTCGTCATCAAGACGGTGGTGCCGGAGGTGAGCTTCCTCACTATCTTCTCCGGCGTTCTGCCCTTTATCCTGACGGACATTTTACGGCTCGTTATCCTGATCGCATTCCCCATCATCGCGACATATCTGCCGTCGCACATGTAGCGGCGAGGTCAATCATGGAACGGTCGTTCAAACGAGAGATCGAGGCGCTGAACCTGGGCGCGGGCCAGGTCTTCCGCGGCGAGGGCATTCTCGCCGTCACCAAGGCGCTGCTGCAATCGGGCGTCAGTTATGTCGGGGGATATCAGGGCGCACCGGTTTCGCATCTGCTCGACGTGCTGGTCGAAGCCGAGGACATCATCGGCGGGCTCGGCGTCCATCTCGAGACCTGCACCAACGAAGCCTCCGCGGCGGCGATGCTCGGCGCCTCGATCAATTACCCCTTGCGCGGCGCGGTCACCTGGAAATCGATCGTCGGCACCAACGTCGCCTCGGACGCACTCTCGAACCTCGCCTCGCCGGGGGTCAAGGGCGGCGCTCTCATCATCATCGGCGAGGATTATGGCGAGGGCGCCAGCGTCATCCAGGAGCGCAGCCACGCCTTTGCCATGAAGTCCTCGATCTGGCTGCTCGATCCGCGGCCGGACCTGCCGACCATCGTCCGCCTGGTGGAGAAGGGCTTCGAGCTTTCCGAAGCGAGTCACGCGCCGGTGATGATGGAGCTCAGAATCCGCGCTTGCCATGTCAGCGGCGAATTCGTCGCCAGGGACAATGTGCGGCCGGCACATTCGAAGCTCGCGCCGATCGAAGGGCCGGCGCGTTTCGAGTATGCGCGCCTTGCGCACCCGCCGGCGACCTTCGCGCAGGAACGGCTCAAGGTCGAGGAGCGGTTGCCGGCAGCCCAGGAATTCATCCGCCGCGAAGGGCTGAACGAGCGCTTCGAGGGCGAGATCGGCGAGATCGGCATCATCGTCCAGGGCGGCCTCTACAATTCCCTGCTGCGCGCGCTGGCGCGGCTCGGGCTTGCCGATGCTTTCGGCGAGACGCGCGTGCCCGTCTATGTGCTGAACGTCGTCTACCCGCTGGTTCCGGAGGAGGTCACGGAATTCGCTGCCGGCAAGCGTACGCTGCTTGTGGTAGAAGAAGGCTTCCCCGATTACATCGAGCAGCAGATCAACGTCATCCTGCGCCGCGCCGGCAGCGACACGCGCGTCCTCGGCAAGGGCTGTCTGCCGACGGCCGGCGAATACAACGCCGAAGCGATGCTTGCAGGGCTCGGCGCCTTCCTGCGCGAGGCTGCGCCCCGGGGGGTCGATGCGACGCCGATATCGTCGGAGATCGACCGACTGCTCGGACTCAAGCACAACGCAACAGCGGCGGTCGGCGAGCTGCCGCAGCGTCCGCCCACCTTCTGCACCGGCTGTCCGGAACGGCCGGTCTTCAGCGCACTCAAGCTGATGCAGCGCGAGATCGGACCAACGCATATCAGCGCCGATATCGGCTGCCACGCCTTCGCCACGTTCGCGCCCTTCAGCATGGGGAACTCGATCCTGGGCTACGGCATGAGCCTCGCCAGCGCCGCCGCGGTCGCACCCAATCTCGACCGGCGGCCCATTGCGGTGATGGGCGATGGCGGATTCTGGCACAACGGCATCGTGACCGGCGTCGCCAGCAACCTCTTCAACAAGGGCGACGGCGTGCTGGTCGTCATGCAGAACGGCTACACCTCGGCGACCGGACTGCAATACATGCCGTCGAGCGCCGCCAGCCGTTCGGGCGCGGCGCCCGGCATGAATATCGAGCTCACGCTCCGCGCGCTCGGCGTCAAATGGCTGAGGAAGGTGCGCACCTACAACGTCGCCACGATGCTGAAGACGCTGAAGGAAGCGATGCGGACGGCGGAGCGCGGGCTCAAGGTCATCATCGCCGACGGCGAGTGCCAGCTTGCTCGTCAGCGCCGGCTGCGCGGGGAGGAGGCGGAGAAGCTCGCCAAGGGCGGGCGCGTGGTGAAGGCGCGCTACGGCGTCGATGACGAGATCTGCACCGGCGACCATTCCTGTATCCGCCTCTCGGGCTGCCCGTCGCTCACGGTGAAGCCCAGCCCGGACCCGTTGCGCGCCGATCCGGTGGCGAGCGTCGTCGAAAGCTGCGTCGGCTGCGGGCTGTGCGGCGAGGTGGCGCACGCGGCGGTGCTCTGCCCATCCTTCTACCGCGCCGAGACCATCCGCAACCCGAGCCGCTGGGACCGGGCGCTTCACCGCGCGCGGCGCCGCGTTCTCGCCTGGCTGGGCGCGGCGGCGGAGGCGGCATGAGCGCGGCGCGCCCGGTCAGCTTGCTCATCGCCGCGCTCGGCGGCGAGGGCGGCGGTGTGCTCACCAACTGGATCGTCGAGGCCGCGGGCGCGGCGGGGCTGCCCGTGCAGAGCACGTCGATCCCGGGCGTCGCGCAGCGCACCGGTGCCACGACCTATTACATCGAGATCTGGCCCGAGCCCTGGGCCACGCTCAGCGGCAAGCGTCCGGTGCTGTCGCTGGTACCAGGGGTGGGCGATATCGATATCGTCGTGGCGAGCGAGTTGCTCGAAGCGGGCCGCGTCATCGCCAGCGGCTTCGTCACCCGCGAGCGCACGACGGTCATCGCTTCAACGCACCGCATCTATGCCATCGCCGAGCGCATGGCGGCCGGCGACGGCCGCTTCGACATCGGCCGGCTGCTGCAAGCGATCGAGGAGCAGTCGCAGAGCCATATCCTGTTCGATATGGAGGCGACCGCGCGCGGCGCGCAGAGCGTCATCAATGCCGTGATGCTGGGCGCGATCGCCGGCTCCGGCCGGCTGCCGCTCGCCGCCGAGGTCTTCGAAGCGGCGATTCGCGCCGAGGGCAAGGCGGTCGACGCCAATCTGCGCGGCTTCGCCGCCGGGCTTGCCGCACTGCACCAGGGCGCAAGCGCGCCGAGCCCCGCCGAGAAGCGGCGCCAAGCGGCACGGCGGAGCGTCGAGCTGCTGGAGCGCGAGGCGGCCGCGAGCCTGCCGCCCGCAGCGCTGGAGATCGTCACCGAAGGACTGCGCCGGCTCACCGCCTATCAGGATCCACGCTATGCGCGGCTCTATCTCGAGCGCCTCGCGCCGATCCGCGACGCCGATGCCGCTGCCGGCGCCGACGGCCGGCTGCTGCGCGAGACGGCGCGGCAACTTGCCGTGCGCATGTCCTTCGAAGACGTGATCCGCGTCGCGCAAGCCAAGACCGACCCGGCGCGCTTCGCCCGCATCCGGCGCGAGCTGCGGCTCAAGCCCGACGACCCGCTCACCCTGGTCGATTTCTACAAGCCCGGCATCGAGGAGCTGTGCTCGATCCTGCCGCCGGCGCTGGCTCGGCCGATCCTCGCCTGGTCCGCCCGCCGCGGCTGGCTCGGCAAGGTCTATTGGGGCATGACGGTCAAGAGCAACTCGGTCTCGGGCTTCCTGCGCCTCAAACTGCTGGCGAGCCTCAAGCGCTGGCGGCCATCGAGCCACCGCTACGCCGAGGAACAGGCACAGATCGAGGCCTGGCTCGCGCTGATCGTCGAGGCCGCCGGCAAGAGCGCGCCGCTGGCGCTCGAGATCGCGGAATGTGCGCGGCTCATCAAGGGCTATGGCGAGACGCATGCGCGCGGTCTCGCCAACTGCCGCAAGATCGAGGCGCGGGTGATCCGGCCGGCGCTCGCCGGCCGCTACGCGCTGACGACCGCGACCGATGCCGTAGCGGCGGCGCGGATCGCCGCGCTCGCCGACCCCGAGGGCGACCGGCTCGACCGGACGCTCGCCGAAATCGAGGCGCGAGCCGCGCGACCGCTGGCGGCGGAATAACGGTGTTCTACTCGTCGCCGGAAGCTTGGCAGCTCACGTCCGCGGATTGGCCGCAGCCGAAGAGGCTCGCGACGCTGGTCCAGGAGACGGCACCCGCCAGCGCCGATGCCGCATAGCTCTTTTGCGGCACGCTTTGGCTCATCACCAGCGCAGTGACGATCAGCAGCACTCCGATGACGCCGACGGATTCCTCGTCCATGGCCCGCCCCTTGCGCCCCCCGCGGGCGCGATTGACGCACCAGTGATAGCAGGGCCGCGGTTAAGCGGAGGTGAACGACCCTCGCGATTTGCTGCAGATTTTAAGAGAGTATTGACCATGCTTGACCGCGGCTCCAGGCCCCCAGAGACTGGCGAGACGGGCCATCGCAGGCACTGCCAACTCCAGGTGAGGGCATGACCGACCGCTATGCGCGCTATCAGCGCCTCAAATTCGCCCGCCCGGCGGAGCGCGTGCTCGAGATCATCCTCGACAATCCCGGCAAGCTCAACGCCACCGACGCGGCGATGCATGCCGAGCTGGCCGAGATCTGGCGCGATGTCGATGCCGATGGCGAGATCGCGGTGGCGCTGCTGCGCGGCGCCGGCAACGCCTTCTCGGCTGGCGGCGATCTCGCCATGGTCGAGACCGTCACCCGCGACTTCACCACGCGCGCCCGCGTGTGGAAGGAGGCGCGCGACCTCGTCTACAACCTCATCAACTGCAACAAGCCCATCGTCTCGGCGATCGAGGGCCCGGCCGTCGGCGCGGGACTTGTTGCCGGGCTTCTCGCCGACGTCTCCGTCGCGGCGAGGAGCGCGCGCATCATCGACGGTCACACGCGTCTTGGCGTTGCCGCTGGCGACCACGCGGCGATCGTCTGGCCGCTGCTCTGCGGCCTCGCCAAGGCGAAATACTACCTGTTGCTCTGCGAGCCGCTCTCGGGTGAGGAGGCGGAGCGCATTGGCCTCGTCTCGCGTGTCGCCGAGGATGGCAAGGCCTATGAGATGGCGCTTGGCATCGCCAAGCGGCTCGCGGCCGGAGCGCCAGCCGCCATCCGCTGGACCAAATACGCGCTCAACAACTGGCTGCGGCTTGCCGGCCCCAGCTTCGATACCTCGCTGGCGCTGGAGTTCATCGGCTTCAGCGGACCCGAAGTGCAGGAGGGCCTCGCCTCGTTGCGCGAGAAGCGCGCTCCCGATTTTCCCAAATCGAGCCCGGTCTAGCGTAGGCCTGCGGCGGCATCGAGGCCGCCGCTGCCGCCGCCTCAGGTATGATCGTAAGCGCGTTCGCCATGCGCGGCGAGGTCGAGCCCGTCATACTCTTCCTCTGCGCTGACCCGCACCCCCACGGTGACATCGAGCAGCTTCACCAGGATGCCGGTCGCCACCGCCGACCAGAGCGCGACGACGAGCACGACGAGCACCTGCACGCCAAGCTGGCGCGACAGATCCATGCTCGCGACGTAGCCCACACCGCCAAGAGCGGAGGCGGCGAAGATCGCCACGAGCACCGAGCCCAGCATGCCGCCAACTCCGTGCACGGCGAAGACGTCGAGGCTGTCGTCGATCTTGAGCCGCTGCTTCACCAGCAGTGTTGCGTGGAAGCAGACCAGGCCGCCGGCGACGCCGATGGCGATCGCGCCCATCGGCCCGACAAAGCCGGAGGCCGGAGTGATGGTCGCGAGGCCGGCAACGCAGCCAGTGACGAGACCCACCGAGGTCGGCTTGCCGACGCGCAGCCATTCGAGCGCGATCCAGGTCAACGCCCCGGCCGAGGCGGCGAAATGCGTCGCGACGATCGCGGTCGCGGCGCTGGCATTGGCGGCGAGCGCGCTGCCGCCGTTGAAGCCGAACCAGCCAACCCACAGCATGCCGGCGCCGGCCATGGTGAGACCCGGGCTGTGCGGCGGCGTCAGATTGTGCGGAAAGCCGCGCCGCGCGCCGATCAGCATGGCCGTCACCAGCGCCGAGATGCCGGCGGTGGTGTGGACGACGATGCCGCCGGCGAAGTCGAGCACGTTGTGCTGCGCCGCCCAGCCGCCGCCCCAGACCCAATGCGCCACTGGCAAGTAGACGATGATGACCCACGCCGCGCTGAACAGCACGACGAAGGGGAAGCGCACCCGCTCGGTGAAGGCGCCGACGATCAGTGCCGGGGTGATCACCGCGAAGGTCATCTCGAAGAGGACGAAGGCCATCTCGGGCAGATGTCCGGGCAGCTTCTTGTCGCCGAGATGCGCGAGGAATGCCTTATTGAGCGGACCGATGAACGAGCCCCCATCGCCGAAGACCAGGCTATAGCCGAAGAGCCCCCAGATCAGCGATACGATGCAGCAGATGATGAAGCAGTGCATCAGCACCGACAGCAGATTGCGCGCCCGCACGAGCCCGCCGTAGAAGAGCGCAAGCCCCGGCAGGGTCATGAACAGCACCAGAGCCGAGGCGGTGATCACCCAGGCGGTGCCGCCGGTATCGACCGACGTGGTCTCGGCCGCCCATGCCGGCCCGGCGAGCGAGAGCAACAGCAGGGCGGACAGCAGCAGGGCCGCCCGGCCCAGTCGCGTGAATGGCATTACCCGAAAGTCCCCCGATTACGGCCGGCGCCGCGCCGGTCCGGCGTCGCATACTCGATCGCCGCGGGCGAGACAATCGCAAAAGAAGCGCGGTCGGGCGCGGATTTGGCCCGATACTTCGCATTTCGCGAAAATACCGCACTTTGATCGCCGGTCTTTTCATCGCCCCTTCATCAGTTTCGCCGAGCATGCGCGAGTTCTGGGCTAATTTTTTCGGATGACGCGATGAGGGCGCTTCCCGACGGCATCGAAACGCCGTGCTTGCGGCAGCTCTATACCTACTGGGAGTCGCGATGCGGCGGGCGCGAGTTTCCGGCTCGGCGCGACCTCGATCCCCTCGATTTCCGCACCGCGCTGGGGCATGTCGTGCTGCTCGACGTGCTTTACGAGCCGCTGCGCTTTCGCTTCCGGCTGCATGGCAGCGACCTCTCGCTGCGCGCCGGCTACGACATGACCGGCAAGATGGTGGACGATCTCCCGAATCTGGCCAACCGGGCGAGCCTGCTCGAGCGCTGCCGCAGTGTCGTCGAGGCGCGCCGGCCGCTGCGCGTGGTCGACGAGCGGCCGCTCGGCCGGCGCCTCTTCGGCTTCGAGGCGGTCTGGTTGCCGCTCTCGGCAGATGGCCGCACCATCGACATGCTGATGGGCGGCGTCGTCTATCGCGACTCGCGCGCCGCCGGCCCGCTGGAATGGGAGCCGGCGGGCGCGGCGTAGTAGCCGCCAAAGGTGCCGACGCGGGCAACCGCTTCACCCTGAGCGCGGGCAGAGCGCGCCCTGCGCCAGAGTTCGCGAACATTCAAGCAACGAGCGACGGATCGCCGCGGCAACTACGCCGGGGGGATGATCGCAAGCCTTATGGCCTAAAAAGAGGCACCGTGGCACTCTCGCCACGGTAAGGCCGGACAGCGAGCGGATCAGGCCGCTGAAGCGGCGCGCCCAGGGGACTGCAGTCATGCAGGGGCGCGATCAGCCTCGCTGCCGCCGGAGACAGTTCAAGCAGTTGTGCAGGCGATGAGGACATGGACGATCGTCCGAGGGAGTTGACGCCGGCGAGCCGTCCCGCAACGCCGCAGACGCGTATGCGGCGAGGCTGGGGGCGGATCATCTGGATTGCGGTGGGACTGCTGGCGATCGCGATCATCGCCTGGATCGTGCTCAGGCCGCACCATCAGGCGTCACCCGGCGGCCGGTTTGCGATGAACGGTGCCATGCCCGTCGCCGCCGCCACCGCCGTGAAGGGCGATATGCCGGTGCAGCTCAACGCGCTGGGCACGGTGACCCCGCTCGCCACCGTGACCGTGCGCACCCAGATCAGCGGCCAGCTCATGCGGCTGGGCTTCACCGAGGGCCAGGAGGTCGCCAAGGGCGATTTCCTGGCCGAAATCGATCCGCGGCCCTACCAGGCGGCGCTCGATAGCGCCCAGGGCCAGCTCGTCCGCGATCAGGCGCAGCTCGAGAACGCCAAGCGCGACCTCGCCCGCTACACCCGCCTCGTCGCCGAGCGCTCCATCGCCGAGCAGCAGCGTGACACGCAGGAAGCGCTGGTGAAGCAGCTCACCGGTACCGTCGGCATCGACCAGGCGCAGGTCGAAACGGCGAAGCTCAACCTTGCCTATTGCCACATCGTGGCGCCGGTGGCCGGCCGAGTCGGCTTGCGCCAGGTCGATCCCGGCAATTACGTCCAGGTCTCCGATCCCAACGGCATCGTCGTCATCACCGAGCTGAAGCCGATCTCGGTGATCTTCACCCTGCCCGAGGATGACTTGCCTTCGGTGCTGAAGCGGACCGCTGCCGGCGCCAAACTGCAGGTGACCGCCTTCGATCGCTCCGGACGGACGAAGCTCGCCACCGGCGCGCTCGAGACATTGGACAATCAGATCGATCCGACCACGGGGTCGCTGAAGTATCGCGCGATCTTCGCCAATGCGGACGAGATTTTGTTTCCCAACCAGTTCGTCAACGTGCAGCTTCTGCTCGATACGATGACCGGCGCGACTGTGATTCCGAGCGCCGCGGTCGAGCGCGGGTCGCCCGGCACCTTTGTCTATCTCGTAAAGCCCGACAACACCGTCAGCGCGCAGAAAGTGACCCTGGGACCAAGTTCCGGAGAGAAGGTCGCGGTAACGGCCGGCCTGCAGCCGGGCGACAAGGTGGTCGTAGACGGCGCCGACAAGCTAAGCGACGGCGCCAAGGTGAGGCTGGTTGCAGCAAAGCCACCGGCCAAGGCGGCCGCCGCAGCCTCGACGTCGACCGATCCGCCGCAAGGCGCGGCAGCAAACGAGCAGCGACACCAGCAGAGCTCCCAGTGAGCCGCTAGGCCAAGGCCCGCAGTTTATGAGTCCTTCGCGTCCCTTCATTTTGCGTCCGGTCGCCACGTCGCTGCTGATGGCGGCGATCATGCTGGTGGGTTTCGTCGGCTATCATTTCCTGCCGCTCTCGGCTCTGCCGGAAGTCGATTATCCGACCATCCAGGTCCAGACCTTCTATCCAGGCGCCAGCCCCGACGTCATGACGTCGTCGGTTACGGCGCCGCTGGAAGTGCAGCTCGGCCAGATGCCGGGGCTCAACCAGATGTATTCGCAGAGCTCGGCCGGCGCCTCGGTCATTACTCTGCAGTTCAACCTCGATCTCAGCCTCGACGTCGCCGAGCAGGAAGTGCAGGCGGCGATCAACGCGTCCGGCAACCTGCTGCCTGCGGATCTGCCGGCGCCGCCCATCTATGCCAAGGTCAATCCCGCCGACGCGCCGATCCTGACGCTCGCGGTGACCTCGAAGACCATCCCGATACCGCAGCTTCAGGATCTCGCCGATACGCGCCTTGCGCAGAAGATCTCGCAGCTGCCCGGCGTCGGGCTCGTCAGCGTCAATGCGGGGCAGCGGCCGGCGGTGCGCGTTCAGGCGGATGTGCGAAAGCTCGCCGCCTACGGCCTCAACATGGACGACCTTCGCACCACCCTTGCGAACGCTAACTCCAATACCCCGAAGGGCAATTTCGACGGGCCGGCGCGCGCCTACACCATCAACGCCAACGACCAGATCCAGAGCGCCGACGACTACAAGAACCTGGTCATCGCTTATCACAATGGCGCACCGGTGCGGCTCTCGGATGTCGCCCGCGTGGTGAGCGGTCCCGAGAACACCAAGATTGGCTCGTGGATGAACCTCGAGCCGGCGATCATCGTCAATGTCCAGCGCCAACCCGGCGCCAATGTCATCCAGGTGGTCGACCGCATCAAGACGCTGCTGCCGGAACTCAAGGATTCGCTGCCGAGCGCCGCGGATGTCACCGTGTTGACCGACCGGACAACCACCATCCGCGCATCGGTGAGCGATGTCGAGTTCGAGCTGGCGCTTGCGGTCGTGCTGGTGGTGCTGGTGATCTTTATCTTCCTGCGCAACGTGCCGGCAACGATCATCCCGAGCCTGTCGGTGCCCCTGTCGATCGTCGGCACCTTCGCTGCGATGTATCTGCTGGGCTTCAGCCTCAACAACCTTTCGCTGATGGCGCTCACCATCGCCACCGGCTTTGTCGTCGACGATGCGATCGTGATGATCGAGAACATTGCGCGGTACATCGAGGAGGGGCATCCGAGGCTCGAGGCGGCACTGATGGGGGCCGAGCAGATCGGCTTTACCATCATCTCGCTGACGGTGTCCCTGATCGCCGTCCTGATCCCGCTGCTGTTCATGGGCGACGTCGTGGGACGTCTCTTCCGCGAATTCGCGGTGACGCTGGCGGTGACCATCCTGATCTCCGCGGCGGTATCGCTGACCCTGGTGCCGATGCTTTGCGCCAAGCTTCTGCGGCCGCCGGCGGAGCAGAGCGCCTTCTTCCGCCGCTCGCAGGAGTGGTTCGACACCACCATCGACCGCTACGGTCGCATGCTCAACTGGGTGCTCGATCACCAGGGCCTGGTGCTTCTCGTCGCAGTCGGCACGCTAGTGCTGACGATCTTCCTCTACGTGGTAGTGCCGAAGGGATTCTTCCCGGTGCAGGACACGGGGCTCATTGCCGCGGTCACGGAAGCGGGCCAGTCGGTGTCCTATGACGCGATGGCCACCCGTCAGCAGGCGCTCGCCGCCGCGATCCTCAAGGACCCGGATGTCGAAAGCCTCTCTTCGATCATCGGCGTCGACGGCACGAATACGACGATGAACAGCGGGCGGTTCCTCATCAACCTCAAGCCGCGTGACACGCGCAAGGCGACCGCGAGCAACATCATTCGCCGGCTGCGGCAGGAAACGGCGGGCGTCCCCGGCATCTCGCTCTACATGCAGCCGGTCCAGGACCTCACCATCGACACAACGGTAAGCCGCACCCAATACCAGTTCGTGCTCCAGGACGCTAACCCGGCTGAGCTCGCCACCTGGGTCCCGAAGCTCACCGACAAGCTCAAGCAGCTCACCCAGCTCGAGGAGGTCGCAAACAACCAGGAAGCGCACGGGCTCGCCGCCAACATCGTCATCGATCGCGACACCGCAGCACGATTCGGCATCACGCCGGCAACCGTCGACAACGCGCTCTACGACGCCTTCGCGCAGCGGATCGTCTCGACCATCTTCACGCAGTCTAACCAGTACCGCGTCATCCTCGAGGCGACACCGCAGCAGCAGCGTACGCTCGACACCTTCAATTCCATCTATCTGCCTTCCTCGCTGTCCGCGACGGGGCAGGTGCAGCTCTCCGCCATAGCCCATCTCGAGCTCTCGGATGCGCCGCTGGAGATCGACCATCTCGCCCAGTTCCCGTCGGCGACGATCTCGTTCAATCTCGCAACCGGCGCCTCGCTCGGCGACGCGGTCAACGCCATCAAGGCGGCGGAGGCGGCGATCGGGATGCCGCAGAGCATCTTCTCGACATTCGAAGGCGCGGCACTTGCCTTCCAGGCCTCGCTCAAGAACGAGCTGCTGCTGATTCTGGCGGCGATCGTCGCGGTCTACATCGTCCTCGGCGTCCTCTATGAAAGCTACGTCCACCCGATCACCATTCTCTCGACACTGCCTTCGGCCGGCATCGGCGCGCTTCTCGCGCTCATCATTGACGGCAGCGATCTCGGCGTCATCGGCATCATCGGCATCGTGCTGCTGATCGGCATCGTCAAGAAGAACGCCATCATGATGATCGACTTCGCGCTCGACGCCGAGCGCGAGCACGGCAAATCGCCCCGCGAGGCGATCTATCAGGCCTCGCTGCTTCGTTTCCGCCCGATCCTGATGACGACTTTGGCGGCGCTGTTCGCCGCCTTGCCGCTGATGCTCGGCACCGGCGTCGGCTCAGAGCTGCGCCACCCGCTCGGCGTCACCATCATCGGCGGACTGATCGTCAGCCAGGCGCTGACCCTCTTCACCACCCCGGTGATCTATCTCGCTTTCGACCGTCTGGCACGGCGCGTGCGCGGGCCTTCGGCGCAAGAGAGCCCGGCGGAATGAGCTTCTCGGAGATATTCATTCGCCGGCCGGCGGCGACGACGCTGCTGACCATGGGCGTGGCGCTCGGCGGTGCCCTCGCCTTTTTCCTGCTGCCGGTCGCGCCGCTGCCACAGGTTGATTTTCCCACCATCGAAGTCACGGCGCAGCTTCCCGGCGCCAGCCCCGAGACGGTCGCCACCAGCGTCGCGACGCCGCTCGAGCGCCATCTGGGCCAGATCGCCGACGTCACCGAGATGACCTCGACGAGCGCCGTCGGCCAGACGCGGATCACACTGCAGTTCGGCCTCGAACGCGACATCAACGGCGCGGCGCGCGATGTGCAGGCGGCGATCAACGCGGCCCGCGCCGACCTCCCGGCCGCGCTCAGAAGCAACCCGACCTACAAGAAGTTCAATCCGTCGGATTCGCCGGTGATGATCCTGGCGCTGACCTCAAATACGCTCACTCCGGGCCAGCTCTACGACAGCGCCGCCACCGTGCTGCAGCAGAAGCTTTCGCAGCTCGACGGCATCGGCGAGGTGACCATCGGCGGCAGCTCGCTGCCGGCCGTGCGCGTCGAGATCAACCCGAAAGCCCTCTTTCACTACCAGATCGGCCTCGAGGACGTGCGCGCGGCGCTCAACGCCGCCAACGCGCACAGTCCGAAAGGGATCATTGAGGACGGCACCCACCGCTGGCAGATCTACACCAACGACCAATCACGCCAGGCGAGCGATTACAAATCGCTGATCATCGCCTACCGCAACGGCGCCGCGGTGCGGCTGTCAGACGTGGCAGACGTCGTCGATTCCGTCGAGAACCTGCGCAATGGCGGGCTTTCCGGCGGCAAGCCGGCGGTTCTGCTGATCCTTTACCGCCAGCCCGGGGCGAACATCATCGATACCGTGGACGGCATCTACCGGGTGCTGCCGCAGCTCAAGGCATCGATACCCGCCGACATCGACATCACCCCGGTTCTCGACCGCACCACCACGATCCGTGCCTCGCTGCATGACGTCGAGCGCACGCTGGTGATCGCCATCTTGCTGGTCGTCGGCGTCGTCTTCGCCTTCCTGCGCAATCCCCGCTCGGCGCTGGTGCCGAGCGTTGCCGTGCCGGTTTCGCTGCTCGGCACCATGGGCGTCATGTACCTGCTGGGCTACAGCCTCGACAATCTGTCGCTCATGGCGCTTACCGTGGCAACCGGGTTCGTCGTCGACGACGCCATTGTGGTGCTCGAAAACATCTCGCGGCACATCGAGGCGGGTATGCCGCGCTTCCAGGCGGCGCTGCTCGGGGCGCGCGAAGTGAGCTTCACCGTCGTGTCGATGAGCCTGTCGCTGGTGGCGGTGTTCATCCCCATCCTGCTGATGGGCGGCATCATCGGTCGCTACTTCCGCGAATTCGCCATGACGCTGTCGATCGCGATCGCCATCTCGCTCGTGATCTCGCTGACGACGACGCCGATGATGTGCGCCTATCTCATCCGGCACGATGGGAACGCCGAGCATGGCCGGGTCTATCGCTGGAGCGAGCGCGCCTTCGATCGGCTGCTGGAAATCTACGATCATTCTCTCAAATGGTCGCTGCGGCATTCGCGGCTGACCATGCTCATTCTCATGGGTGTTCTGCTCCTCAACATCCACCTCTTCGCCGTCGTGCCCAAGGGGTTCTTCCCGCAGCAGGACAACGGCATGCTTTTCGGCGGCATTCAGGCAGACCAGAGCATTTCGTTCCAGCGGATGCGCAAGAAGATGATCCAGTTCATCTCGATCATCCAGCATGATCCGGACATCCAGACGGTGACGGGTTTCACCGGTGGGCGCGGACAGACCAACTCCGGCTTTGTCTTCATCACGCTGAAGCCGCTCTCGGAGCGCAAGCTTTCTGCCGATCAGGTCATCGGCCGGCTGCGCCGCAAGCTGTCGGTCGTGGCCGGCGCGAGGCTGTTCCTGCAGTCCGGCCAGGACATCCGGGTCGGCGGCCGCGCCGCCAATGCCCAGTACCAGTACACGCTGCAGGGCGACGACCTCAACGAGCTCTACGCCTGGGCACCGAAGATCGCCGAGGCGCTGCAACACGAGCCGGTGCTGACCGACGTCAACTCCGACCAGCAGCAGAACGGCCTCGAGACCGACCTGGTCATCGACCGCGACACCGCTGCGCGCCTCGGGGTTACCACGAGCCAGATCGACAACACGCTCTACGACGCCTTCGGGCAGCGCCTGGTATCGACGATCTACGCGGCAATGAACCAGTACCACGTCGTGATGGAGGTCGCGCCGCAATACTGGCAAAGCCCGGAAACCCTCAGAGAGCTTTACGTGAGTGCCGTCGGCGGCTCGGTCAGCGGCACGGCAGCGACCAATGCGACCATCGGGACGGTCACCAGCGCCGGCACGAAGGCAACGGCTGCGCAGATCACCACCAATGCTGCACGCAACCTTGTCGCCAACCAGATCGGCGCGACCGGTCATGGCGCCGGCGCCGCTTCGACGGGAGCCGCCGTCTCAACGGCGCCCGAGAGGCTGGTGCCGCTCGCCGCCTTCAGCCATTACGGCCCCGGCACGACGCCGCTCGCCATCAATCACCAGGGCCCGTTCGTCGCAACGACCATCTCGTTCAATCTCGCGCCGGGGAAGTCGTTGAGCGATGCGGAGGCCGCCGTCGACCGCGTGATGAACGAGCTCAACGTGCCGGTCTCGATCCATGGCAGCTTCCAGGGCACGGCACGGGTTTTCCAGGAATCGATCGCCAACGAGCCGATCCTGATCACCGCCGCGCTCCTTGCCGTCTATATCGTGCTCGGCGTCCTCTATGAGAGCTACGTCCACCCGATCACGATCCTGTCGACCCTGCCCTCGGCTGGTCTCGGCGCGCTGCTGGCGTTGATGGCGCTCAACACGGAATTCAGCATCATCGCGCTGATCGGGGTCATCCTGCTCATCGGCATCGTCAAGAAGAACGCAATCATGATGATTGACTATGCGCTCCTGGTCGAGCGCAGCCAGCACCTTCCGCCGCAGGAGGCGATCTACCAGGCTTGTCTCCGGCGCTTTCGGCCGATCATGATGACGACACTCGCAGCGATGTTCGGCGCGCTGCCCCTGGCGCTCGGCATCGGCGAAGGCTCGGAGCTGCGCCAGCCGCTCGGCATTTCGATTGTCGGCGGGCTCATCGTAAGCCAGGTGCTGACGCTCTACACCACGCCGGTGATCTATCTCTATCTCGACCGCTTCCGCCTGTGGAGCCGTGGGCGCTGGCGGCAGCGGCACCCGGAATTCGCCATCGGCGACGGCACAGCGGAGCCTGGCGAATGAAGCCGACGATCGCCCTCTCGACCGTGGCGCTGCTGGCCGCCTGCACTGTCGGACCGGATTACCACCGCCCGCCGGCGCCGGTGCCGGCCGCCTACAAGGAGCGGGGCTGGAAGGCGGCGACGCCCGAAGACACGACCTCGCGCGGCCCCTGGTGGTCGATCTACAACGACCCCGTGCTGGACGGGCTCGAGCGGCAGGTCGATGTCTCGAACCAGAACCTCAAGGCGTCCGAGGCCGCTTATCGTCAGGCGCGGGCGGTGGTCGCCGAAGGCGAGGCCGGGCTCTTCCCGACGCTCACCGTCACGGGCGCCGGCACGCACTCCGGCCAGGGCGGCGGGGGCCCGACGATCACCAGCACCGGCGGGACCTTCAGCACCAGCCGAAGCAACAGCACGATCAGCCTCACCGCCGATGCGAGCTGGAGCGTCGATCTCTGGGGCCGTATCCGCCGCACCGTCGAAAGCGACGTGGCAAATGCCCAGGCAAGCGCCGCCGATCTCGCCAATGCGCGATTGTCCGCCCAGGGGCAGCTCGCCACGCTCTATTTCGAGCTGCGCGCCGCCGACGAGCAGAAGCGCCTGCTCGACGCCTCGGTCGAGGCCTTCACGCAATCGCTGCAGATCACGCGCAACCAATATACGGTCGGCGTCGCCGCGCCCACCGATGTCGTCACCGCCGAGACCCAGCTCGAGCAGACCCGCTCGCAGGCGATCGCGGTCGGCGTGCAGCGTGCGCAGTTCGAGCACGCGATCGCGACATTGATCGGCAAGCCCGCCTCCGACTTCTCGCTCGCCGTCGCACCCATGCCCTCGGGCGTGCCGATCGAGCCGCCGGGCGTGCCCTCGGCGCTGCTCGAGCGCCGCCCCGATATCGCTGCCGCGGAGCGGCTGATGGCGTCCTCCAATGCGCAGATCGGCGTCGCCGTCGCCGCCTTCTATCCCGACCTCACCCTGACCGGGTCCTACGGCTTTGCGAGCTCGGGCTTGAGCAAGCTCTTCCGCGCCTCGAACAGCCTCTGGTCGGTGGGCGGTCAAGTGGTGCAGACCGTCTTCGATGCCGGATTGCACACGGCGCAGCTCGACGCGGCGAAGGCGGCTTATGACCAGAGCGTCGCCACATACAGGCAGACCGTGCTCACCGCCTTCCAGCAAGTCGAGGACGAGTTGGCGGCGCTCGGTATTCTGGCACGGCAGGCGGAGGTGCAGGCGAACACGGTGCGGCTCGCGCGCGAGGCGGAACGGCTGACCCTGAACCAGTATCGGCAGGGCACGGTCGCCTATACCGCGGTCATCACCGCGCAAACGACGCGGCTCAGCAACGAGGAGACGGCCCTCACGATTCAGCAGAGCCGGCTGCTCGCCAGCGTGGCGCTGATCGAGGCGCTGGGCGGTGGCTGGAGCGCGCAGCAGCTCCCCGCCGCGACCGAGGTCAAAGCGACCGGCCCGAGCCTCTTCGCGCCGTAAAAGCTACCGCTGGATAACCGAGATTGCGCCAGCGCCCGGTGTCAGGCGGCGGGCGACTCGCCCTTGCGGGCGGCAGCGGCTTCGATCCGCCGCTTCAGCCGCCGCGCCTCCGCGGTGAGCTTGCGGTCCGGCGTGCTCAGGAGAAAGGCGTCGATGCCGCCATTGTGCTCGACCGTGCGGATGCCGTTCGCCGAGAGGCGCAGCCGCACCGGCCCGCCCAGCATATCCGAGAGCAGCGAGGTGGTCTGCAGGTTCGGCAGGAAGCGCCGCTTGGTCTTGTTGTTGGCGTGGCTCACATTGTGGCCGACCTGAACGCCTTTGCCGGTGATAACGCAACGCCTCGCCATGACCGCCCTCGAACAGCAATGACGGCCCCTTGGGGTAAAGGGGCCGTGCGGAAGGCGCGTTTTCTAGGCCATGGCGGGCCAAAGGTCAAGCCGGGCCAGCCCTGCGCTCACCCCCGCCCGCGAAAGGCCTTGAGCGCGGCTTTGGCCGCGACGGTCGGCGTCAGCTCGCCGCCTGCCACCTGCGCCTCGAGCCGCTTCAGTCGGGCCGCCACTTTGGCATCCGCCTTGAAGAGCTCGATCAGCCCTTCGCCGATCTCGCTCCAGAGATGGGCCCGGGCCTGCTCCGCGCGGCGGCGGCCCATCTCCCCGCCCGCACGCAGCGCCGCAAGCCGGCGCGCGACATCGTGCCAGAGGGTCTCGATCCCCTGACCTTCGAGCGCCGAGACTGCGGCCACCGCCGCCGGCTCGGAGGCAGCCGGCCGCAGCAGGCGGAGCGCGTGCCGGTAATCGGCGACAGCGCGCAGCGCCGCCGGCTTCAGATCGCCATCGGCCTTGTTGACCACCAGGAGATCGGCAAGCTCGACGATCCCCTTCTTGATGCCCTGGAGATCGTCGCCACCCCCTGGCGCCAGCAGCAGCAGGAAGAGATCGACCATGTCGGCGACCGCCGTCTCGGATTGTCCAACCCCCACCGTTTCGACGATGATCACGTCGAAGCCCGCCGCCTCGCAAACCAGGATCGCCTCGCGCGTCCGCCGCGCCACCCCGCCCAGGGTCCGGCCCGCCGGCGAAGGGCGGATGAAGGCCGATTCGCGCCGGGCCAGCTCGGCCATTCGCGTCTTGTCGCCGAGGATCGAGCCGCCGCCGCGCTTGGAGGAGGGATCGACCGCCAGCACGGCCACACGGTGCCCGGCCGCGATGACCGCCAGGCCGAAGGCCTCGATAAAGGTCGATTTACCGACGCCGGGCGCGCCGGAGATGCCGAGCCGCACCGAGTTCCCGGTAGCCGGCAAGATTGCGGCCAGCAGGGCCTCGGCCTCTTCCCGATGATCCCCGCGCGTCGATTCGACGAGGGTGATCGCCCGCGCCAGCGCGCGCCGGTCGCCGCCGCGGAGCGCGGCGGCGAGCTTCTGCGGATCGGGGGCGGCGCCGGCCATGGGCCGTCCATAGCACGGAACGCCCCGCCGCGGCAGCGTGGAGCGGCCAATGACGCTGCAAGGTGCCGACCAGACCCCCGAGGGCACGCGAGAGCCAGCGACAATCCCGCGGCAGGCCGCAGACGCAGGAAGAGCGATCAGACGCGACCGCGGAGCCGAGGCGCCTCACCAGTCGATGGGTAGCGGTGCGGTCTCGTAAGAGGAGAGACCTGATCTGCTCGGCGGCCGATCGAGGTAAGCGAGCGCACGCATCAACATGTTGATCACCTTCCCGTCATCGGACAGCGGGACCCAGACCGCCTCGTAGCGCATGGGTCGCCCGTCCAGCGTGCGGTCGCTGCGCACGAGCTGGGGCCGACGCTCCGCAAGCAGCGAGAGGCAGCGCTCGAGCAGCGCGCGCTTGTTCTCTTCGCCAGGAAGCTCGTCGATGGTCTTGCCGGTCATATCGTAGCCGCCATGACGGACGAGCTCCGAGCCGTGCAGGCGGAAGCGAAAGCGCAGCGGAGCGTGCTGAACCTCGAGCAGCATCACATATCCGAGAACGTAAGCGAAATCGGCGGGATCGAGATCCCGCCGCGAGGGGAAAGCACGCGCGCCGCGCCGCTGGTTCCAGTAGGCGTAGAAACGCTGAAGGCGCGGATCGAAGCTTTGAAGCTGCAGCTCTGTCATGATCGACAAGCCCGAGATTCCCGCGAGCCGGTCAATGGCCGGTTAAGGTCGGCGCGCGGTCACAGAAAGATCTTGCGGATATCGAGGCTCGAATAGCGGTTGAGCGCGGCAAAGTTCTTCTCCAGCCAGCGATCCGCCGTGCGCCGGCCCAATTCCTTCAGATAGAGAAGAAAGTCGAGATCGGTGTTCATCTTGCTGGCGACCCCCAGCGCCTCCATCGCCTCCTCGGCCTCGATCATGTGGATCAGCATGCGTTTGAGCCGGGCGACCGCGGGATGCTTGCCGTCGGCCTCGATCAAGCGCTCGGCGAAGGCGATGGCGCGCATCTCGCGCATGAGCGAGGCGTTGAAGGTGATCTCGTTGAGCCGGTTGGTGATCTCTGCCGCAGTATGCGGCACGCCCTCGCGCGTCAGCGGATTGATCTGCACCAGCAGGATGTCGTGCGACCGGCTGTTATAGATCAGCGGCCAGAGCGAGGGATTGCCCATATAGCCGCCATCCCAATAGGGCTCGCCCTCGATCACCACCGCCTGGAACACCTGCGGCAGACAGGCCGAAGCGAGGAGCGCGTCGAGGCTCAGCTCGAGCCGCTCGAAGATGCGGGGCTTGCCGGTGCGCACATTGGTGGCGGTGATGAAGAGCTTGATCGCGGCGGGTGCCGTAAGCGCCTGCCAGTCGAGCATCGAGCCCAACAGGTCGCGCAGCGGCGACAGGTTGAGCGGGTTCGACTGGTAGGGCGAGACGAGCAGGCTCAGCTGATCGACAAAGATCGCGCTCGGCGATTCGTCGATGTTCCAGCTCCCCATCGCCCGCTCGTACCAGCCGCGATGGACCGGGCTCATCCAGCCGAGCTCGCTGAGCCGATGCCAGAAGCGGTCGAGCGCGGCGCGCGCCCCCGAAGCACCGCTCTTCAGATGGCCCTGGGCCAGCACCGCGGCATTGATCGCGCCGGCGCTGGTGCCGCTGATCGCCTCGATGGCGATGCGCTCATCCTCGAGCAACCGGTCGAGCACGCCCCAGGTGAAGGCGCCATGCGTGCCGCCGCCCTGGAGTGCCAGATTGATGCTGCGCCGCTCTTTCTCGCCGCCATCCGCCATGACGCTACTCCGCGACCTCGGCGAGCGCCCGGTTGCGCTCGTCGGCTTCCTGCTGCTGGCGCGCCCACATGGCGGCGTATATGCCGCCCTGTGCCAGCAGCGCCGCGTGGTCGCCGCGCTCGACGACGCGGCCCTGGTCCAGCACCAGGATCTCGTCCGCCCGCACCACCGTCGAGAGCCGATGGGCGATGATGAGCGTGGTGCGGCCGGCGGAGACCTCGTCGAGATTGGCCTGGATCTCCTGCTCGGTTTTGGTGTCGAGCGCCGAGGTCGCCTCGTCGAAGATGAGGATTGGCGGCGCTTTGAGGATGACGCGGGCGATGGCGACGCGCTGCTTCTCGCCGCCGGAGAGCTTCAACCCGCGCTCGCCGACCGGGCTCCGATAGCCGTCGGGCAAAGCGGCGATGAAATCGTGGATGCGCGCATGCCGCGCCGCTTCGGCGATCTCGCCATCGCTCGACCCAGGGCGGCCATAGCCGATGTTGTAGCCGATTGTGTCGTTGAACAGCACCGTGTCCTGGGGCACGACGCCGATGGCGCGGCGGAGGCTTTCCTGCGTCACCTCGCGCAGATCCTGGCCGTCGATGCGGATGGCGCCGCGGTCGACATCGTAAAAGCGGAAGAGAAGCCGCGCGATCGTCGATTTTCCGGAACCGCTCGGACCGACGATTGCCAGTGTGCCGCCGGGCGGCACGCGGAAGGAGACCTCGTCGAGGATCGGCCGGCGCGGGTCGTAGCGGAAGGAGACATGGTCGAAGACCACTTCGCCGCTTCCGACGGAAAGCGCCGGCGCGCCCGGCCGGTCCTCGACCTCGGCCCGTACGCCGAGCAGCCGGAACATCGATTCGAGATCGGTCAGAGACTGCTTGATGTTGCGGTAGACCATGCCGAGCACGTTGAGCGGCGAATAGAGCTGCACCAGGTAGGAATTGACCAGCACGAAATCGCCGACCGTCATGCGGCCCTGGGCGACGCCATTTGCCGCGAGGAGCATCACGGTCACCAGCCCGGCCGCGATAATGATGCCCTGGCCGATGTTGAGCCCCGAAAGGGTCGTCTGACTCTTCACCGCCGCGCGCTCATAGGCGCGCAGCGCCGTGTCGAAGCGCTGCGCCTCGCGCTCCTCGTTGGCGAAGTACTTCACCGTCTCGAAATTGAGCAGGCTGTCGATCGCCCTAGTGTTGGCCTCGCTGTCGCGCTCGTTCATCTCGCGGCGGAATTTGATGCGCCAGTCGGTGACCGCGAAAGTGAAGCCGATATAGGCGACGATGGTAGCGAGGGTCGCGAGCGCGAAGCTCGCCTCGTAAAAACTCCAGAGGATGCCGCAGACCAGCACGATCTCGAAGAGCGTCGGCACCACGTTGAAGAGCAGATAGGAGAGCAGGAACTCGGTGCCCCGGATCCCGCGCTCGATCGCCCGCGACAGGCCGCCGGTCTGGCGCTCGAGATGGAAGCGCAGCGAGAGCGCGTGGAGATGCCGGAACGTCGCCAGCGCCAGACGGCGCACGGCGCGCTGCCCGACCTTGGCAAAGACCGCGTCGCGCAGCTCGGCGAAGAGCTGGGCGCCGACCCGGGCGATGCCGTAGCCGATGATGAGCGCTACCGGCACCGAGATGACGGCCGGGTGGCCAGGCGACAGCCGGTCGACCGCGCCCTTGTAGAGCAGCGGCACATAGACATTGATCAGCTTGGCGCCGACGAGAAAGGCGATCGACAGGAGCACGCGTGCGCGCAGGCCCCAGTCGGCGGGCCAGAGATAGGGCGCAAGCCGGCGCACCGCCTTCAGCTCCTGGCGCAGCCCGACCTCGCTGCCCTTGCCGAGCTTCGGCGCGGCGACGCGCTCGCCCCTCATGAGGGGATCGACGCGCCCGGTATCGCGGCGCGGGCGGGCCGCGGCAGGCCCAGCGCCAGCGCCACCACCAGGACCATCACCGCGGCGCCGGTGAAGTAGGGCGCGCCGCGGCCGAAGTCCTCGAAGAGCGGGCCGGCGATGGCCGGGCCCAGGATGCGCGAGAGGCTGCTTGCCGATTGCGATACGCCAAGAATGCCGCCCCGTTCATCGATGCCGGCCTGCTGCGAGATGAGGCTGGTGATCGACGGGCTGAGCAGCCCCATCCCCAGCGCCAGCAGCGTGTTGACGATGAGAAGCCGCCAGAGTGCCAGCGCGAAGGGCAATCCGAGCAGCCCAAGGCCGATCATGCAGGAGCCGGTGAGGATGAGCTGCGCCTCGCCGAAGCGCTTCGACAAGCGGCCGATGAGCCCGCCCTGCACCACCACCAGCACGAGGCCGACATAGAGGAAGTTGTAGCCGACGGCGCGCGGCCCCCAGCCCAGCGCGCTGTGGGCCCAGAGCGCGAAGGTCGTCTCCATGCCGGCAAAGGCGGTGATGGTGATGAAGAGCAGCAGGATGAGGCGGCGCAGCACGGACCTTCCCATCACGTCCTGCGCTACCTGCCAGCGGCTCGGCCGCGATGACGCGGCGCGCGCTTCAAGCGGCAGGCTCTCCTTGAGCCGCAACAGCGCGATGAGGAGCGCCACGCTCGAAAGCCCTGCGGCGAGGAAAGCCGGCCGTGCCAGCGCTGCGGTGCCGGGATGGCTGCCGGCGACGAGACCGCCCAAGGCCGGCCCGATGGTGAAGCCCAGGCCGAAAGCGGCGCCGATCATGCCCATGCCCCTGGCGCGCGTCTCCGGCGTGGTGATGTCGCTGATATAGGCCTGGGCCGCCGCGATGTTGCCGGCGCCGGCGCCGGCCATGAGCCGCGCCGCGAAGAGCATCCAGAGCGCGTCGGCAAAACCCAGCCAGAGATAGGACGCGATCGAGGCGCAAAGGCTCACGAGCAGCACCGGACGCCTTCCCAGGCGATCGCTGAGCCGGCCGAGCAGCGGCGAGCAGAAGAACTGCGCCAGCGAGTAGCACGCCATCATCCAGGTGATCTCGGACGCGCTCGCGCCGAATTGAATGCCGTAGAAAGGCAGCAACGGAATGATCACGCCGAAGCCGACGAGATCTATGAAGACAATGAAGAAGAGAATCGCCATAGACCTCATAGATAGCGAGCTTCATGCCCGCGGAACAGAGGGTTAGCCCTTGACGATGTCCATGCGCCGCACCCGCCCGTCGGCGACGCGATAGACATGCTCGACCGTCTGCTCGCGCAGCACCGCGCCGGCTCGGTCACGGATAACCTGCCGCACCTCGACGGTGACGCTGCCCGGCTCATCGCTGCGAAAGCCCTGCGGCTCGACATGCGGATCGATCATGTCCCACTGCCGGCGCCAATAGGCGCGTACGGCCTCATGGCCGTGGACATGGCCGCCCTCCATGCCGTTCGGCCACTCGACTGCGGGATCGAGGCGCGCCAGCACGGCGCCGATATCGCGCAAATTGAAAGCGCGGTAGATCGCGATCAACAGATCGCGATCGGCGGCAGCCACGGCGGCGGGCATGTTGACGCCTGCATTGTTCGGGATCACCATGGTCGCGCGATGTCGACCTCTGCACAAGGAGAGACCGATGCGCATCCTGTTCCTGACGCTTGCGCTGCTGAGCCTCGCCGCACCGGCTTTCGCCACATGCGGCGCCGACCATGAGGCTTCGGGCTCGAGCAGCTCGACCGCGAGCAATCCACCTTCGGCACCGCCTTCCGGCGGCTGACCCGCGCTCCTGCATCTCGAAGAGAGCCGCCGAAACCGACGGCTCTCTTTTTTTGCGGCTGCACATTGGCTGTGCGTTCTTCGACAAGCTCAGAATGAGGAGCACCGAAGATGGCCCCAACGAAGAGGCCACCAAGACTCTCCCTCGTCGTGAGCCTGCCGAAGGACGCTTGATGGAATTGCAGTCGCAGGCGGCGCGCTGCGCCAGCGATGTACATCATTGAGAATTTTTTGGCGCTGCGTCATTGACGCAGGTGCCGGTGCAGCGGCCATGTCGCAGACTACCACAGCACCCCTTGGCCAAGTGCTGCAGAACGAGATGCGTTCTTCGACAGGCTCAGAATGAGGAGAACCGAAGATGGCCCCAACCACGGGGCCGCCAAGGACACTTCGCGGGTCTGCCTTTAAGCCGCGAGCCGCTTCTTCTCGATGAGGCGGAGGATCTCGCTGGCCGCCAGCGGGATGTTGGTGCCGGGGCCATAGATCGCGGCGACGCCGGCAGCGGTGAGGAAATCGTAATCCTGCGGCGGGATCACGCCGCCGCAGACAACGAGGATGTCGTCGGCGCCCGCGTTGCGCAGCGCGTCCACGAGTTGCGGCACGAGCGTGCGGTGGCCGGCCGCCTGGCTCGAGACGCCGACCACATGCACGTCGTTCTCGACCGCCTGGCGCGCCGCTTCCTCCGGCGTC
>DATNDG010000082.1:0-3116 GCA_035553515.1 Allostellaceae bacterium
GAAATTACCGATCATTGGATTTGCGGTTCGTTAGAAGATTTGGCCCGGCTTTCCCAGTTGGTGCGCGATAGAGTCGCTACCGCAAATGCCGGCGACGTGTTCGCTTTCCGAGAGCTTTATGCGCCGGAGTCAGCTTACGACTTGGTTCTCGAAGTGGCCGACGACCAGTTTGATCCGGCAGCCGCAGACAAGGCGTGCTGGTAGTCTCATTCCCGACTAGGGGACTCATCAGGCGTGGCCGGGCCGGCGCTATGCCTCGTCGCCCCTCCCGACGAAGGCGACGAGGTGATGGCGGCCGAACAGCAGGTCGCGGACCGGCCTGGCAACTGCTTTCACGGCACTCTTGATGCGCTCCACACCTTCGCCCGACGGCGCCATGACCCCCGGGTTGAGGAAGGAGACGCTCGGCAAGCCGGCCAGGGTGCAGGCGACCTGGAGCGAGTGCTCGGTGAAGAACTGGACGTGTTCCTTGGTGTCATAGGCGTGCGTCCCGTGGGAGCCGCTGGCGAGCTCGCCGCAGGGCGTTGTGAGGAATATCCGCCCGCCGGGCGCGAGCAGATCGGCGCAGGTCCGGAGCATCGATACGGGATCCTCGACGTGCTCGATCACTTCGGTCAGCAGGATGGCGCCGAAGCGACGGCCCTTCATCTCGTCAAGCGAGCCGGCAACCGGAAAGCCGCGCGCGGCGAGCGCCTCGTTCGCGCCGGCATCGGGCTCCAGGCAGGTCACGCTGCGCGCTGCGCGGCGCGCGGCCGCGGCGATGTGTCCGCCGCCGCTGCCGATGTCGAGCACGTCGGTCTCCGGCGTGAGGAAGCGCCTGGCCTGCCAGAAGCGCACGAGCCTCTCGTTCCGCTCGGCGAATTTGGGGGCCTCCTCGGTCAGCCATTCGTGGCTTTGAATGCCCGCGTCTTTCCCCGCGCCGATCGCGTAGAGATGACCGCAGCGCTCGCTGCCGCATTTGCCGACCGTCACATGGCGCGCCGCGAACTCGTAGAGGGGCCGCTCGAAGCCGCAGATCGGGCAAGCTGTTGTGGTGCCGCCTCGCGGAGAGTGAGATTGGTCGGGATGACGAGTGCCGACGCCGTCGGCCGCAACAGCTGGGTTCATCTTGGGCGCCTTGGGGATAGTGGCTTTGCGCTTGGCGGAACGGCCGGATCGTCCCGCAGTTCCGCGCGCCCTAATACTGCCCCAGCCGCCACCTGGGGTTACCTCCTACGCCGGTACCGGTATTGGGCGAACCGCCGATCGTGACCCAAAAGAGTTCGGTCGACTGCCGATATCGTCAAATCGGTCGCTGGGTCACGGGTGAAGCACTCCACGTTGAAGCCCTCAATGCCTCAGGCTGCTATCGAATGCTCAAGCAGGCATAAGAACCATTCCCCGCAATCGAGTTGACCCTTTACGGCGGTTGCGCGAGGATTGCGCGATACCCGTGCGAGACATGAGGAACCTGTTTGACCGAAATCCGCAAAGGGGTTGGCCCAGGCTGGTTGCAAGCGCATTCGGCGCCCCATCCGCCCTACCGCATCTACCTCCGGGGTCCCAGTGACAACATCGTTGGGCGCGAGGACTTCGAAGCGGAAGGCGATGAGGCGGCCATGGTACTCGCTCGGCTGCTTTACCAGGCGTGCAATGACGTCGCCCAACGGTTCGAACTGTGGCAGGGTGGCCGGCAGGTCGATGCTGGGTCCGACGCGACCACGGCCCTGGATGCCTTGACCACCAGGATCGAAGAGGAAGCGACGCAGCTCGAAGAACGCCTGCGCGACAGTCAATGGGCAATAGCCCGCAGCGAGACCCTGTTGGAGCGGCTGAAGCAGCGTGATCGCCAGAAATAGGGGTTTGTCTTCCTAAGGGCGTTGGCGATATTTAGTCTCTGCCGATGCCCTGCGGTCGCGAAGACGCGGGCCCTCGCTCCGTCGAGCGTCGGGTCGCAAGAGAACCGGAAGGGCTAGGCGCCAAAGGCCCGAACCGACGAAGCTGAACGAGCATGAAGACCATATCCGAGTACCGCCGCCACGCCGAGGAATGCGACGCGCTGGCGAAGCGCGCCAAGACGACGGAAGAGCGCGAAATGATCTCCAAGATGGCGGAGACATGGCGGATGCTCGCCGATCGACGCGAGAAGCTTCTTCGCAAGCACGCCGAAAAGGCGGAGTCCTGAGCGTGCTCCACAAGGCGTCGCAAAGATGGCGCAATGCCGCTTCCTGGCTCGGCGCGGCGGTCTAGCTCTGCTTCCTCTGCGGCGGCTGTTCTTCCAGGAGCTGTGCGCGCCGTTCGTACTCGGCGGCCTTAGCCATTAAAGACGCTTTTTCCTCCGTCTCGTAGAGTGCGGCCAGGCGCCGGACGCGTGCGGCGAGCTCGCGCCATTGACGCGCCACGCTGCGCTCCGTCGGCTCCTCGCAAGCGGCCGTCCGGGTGAGTGCTTCACCGCCGCAAGTTTCGAGCCCCGATCCCATGAAGCTGTCCGAAATCGGATCGCGGGCGTATCGAACGGGATGGAACTCTGCTCGCGAAGGCACCGCATTGACGAACGAAGCCAATATCGTGAGTGCGAGAAAAAAACGGTTCATGCGACCTCGACCGCGGCGCTGGTTTATGCAGGATTATAAATCAGTCGCTCGACACCGTCAGCGTCCGCTGAGCTTCACCACCGTGCCCTTGAGCGCGACCCCGGCGACGAACCCGCCGGCGTGGCATTCGTAGTCGGTCTCGCTCGAGGCCGCGTCCTTCTTGTAGTAGCTGACGATATCGATGACCGCGTTGCCGCCCAATTCCTTGGCGCGGTCGCGCAGCGCGATGAGCGCGTCGAGCATCGCCCGCTGGCAGGCCTCCTGGTCGGGCCTGCCGAAGGAGTTGGACTTGCGGTTGGTCACGTAGTCGCCGAGGCGCTGGGCCACGGACGGCGTGCTCTGCTTGCCGAAATAGAATGCGACGTCGTTCCCGAGCTTTTGCTGGGTGTCGGCCGCGTGCAGCACGTCGGCGACGGCGAGATGGTATTCGGTGTTCCGCGCCTCGGCGGCGCCGGATGCAAGAAAAAGGGCCAGCAACAGGAAAAGTCCGATGCGCATGGAAAAAGTCCTCGGATGAATTGTGGCCGGGTGGAGTATAGCGAA
>DATNDG010000083.1:0-85887 GCA_035553515.1 Allostellaceae bacterium
GCGTCGGAATTATCCCGCATAAATGGCTGGCCAAAATATGCGGAGACTCCGCCGAGCAGGAAACAGGCGCCAATAAGGAGGAGGCGCATTTATTCCTCCAGCGCGCCAGCTTCATCCAGCGTATTGAAAAAATGAAATAGCGCCTCCCAAGCCTTGTCTCGGTTGACGGTCTTCCCGTCGCTGTCGATCTGCACCTTGGTCCGCATGTTGATTTCATCCGGGCCAATCCGCTGGTCGGCTTTGGTGACGATTACAAAGTCATCGTCTCCTT
This sequence comes from Allostellaceae bacterium, assembly GCA_035553515.1. Lineage (GTDB taxonomy): Bacteria > Pseudomonadota > Alphaproteobacteria > ATCC43930 > CGMCC-115725 > DAHUYF01. Next base: position 272 of record DATNDG010000083.1, read on the forward strand.
CTTGATTTTGGATGGTTTCGATGGCGAGTGCTTTAATACGCTTCTCGCCAAGCTTTATTCCCGATGTTCGCCGCTTGTCGGTTTTCAGTGTGAGTTCAATACGGAGCGCGTCATTGTTCACGTCATGCTCATTTCCCGCGACCGCTCTTAAATGCTTACTCAGCGCGCCCAATAGCCCTTGGGGGTGTGCTCGTCGGCGATGGTAGTTTGCGCTTGCTTGATAGAGCGTAGAGCGCAGCTCGATCTGTTTTACCCCCTGCTTCTGCAAGAGCTTTACGGCGGTGATATTCGCCACCTTCATAAGATCGAACTGGGATGCTATGCGCGGCAGTCCCGCTTTCCAGAAAAATTGGTGGAGGAAGTATCGCACCGTGGTGTCTTGCATAGCCGTACCGCACAAGCACACATCGTTGTCGCGCGCATAGACGAAGCCGTCGCCGTCTAGAAAATCGGCGTCGGGCGGTGGCGCGGTAGTCCCAACCTGTATCTCTACCGCTGGCCCCTTGGCCTTGGGGACAACAGATGCGGCCTCACCGGGAGTATCCGCCACAATGTGGAGGTAGAGTCCGCCCTTGGCGTCGGTCTTTGCGCTCGCGAGCTTTATCGTCTGTCCATTGCTCCGCGTCAGCGTTCGCGATGGCACATCCGGTAGTTTATTCATTGCCTGCTTGATGAAGCCGGTAAGCGTACCACTTACGGGCGCCTGATCTTCATGGAGCACCCATTCCGCTCGCCGGTAGGTAAGTACCTTTTCCTTCTTGCTGGCCATATACTCGCCCTCCCCCAGCCGAAGGGATATGTGCCAGATAATGCCACCCTTACCGGGGGCTTCGCAACTAAGGGTTGTCATTTGCCAGAACTCCACGTTCTGGTAGCGCGCGGGCGACGCGAAAACCCAAGGCCCGCTTGCTACCTAATGCCGGAGTTCCAGCGCGCGAGCCTCGAGGCGCTGCGCCAGCCGCTGGAAAGCGGCAAGGCGACGGTGGCGCGGGTCCATGCGCATGTCACCTATCCTGCCCGCGTGCAGCTGGTTGCGGCGATGAACCCGTGCCGCTGCGGACATCTCGACGACGCCGCTCTGTCCTGCGGCAGGGCGCCGCGCTGTGCGCAGGACTACCAGTCGAAGATCTCGGGCCCGCTCTTCGACCGCATCGATCTGCACATCGACGTGCCGGCGGTTCGGCCCGCCGATCTCGCCTTGCCGCCGCCGGCGGAAGGCTCGGCCGCGGTGGCGGCGCGCGTCGCCGCGGCACGCGCGCGCCAGGCGGCACGGTATGCGCGGCTGCCGCCCGATCGCCGCATCCGCACCAATGCCGAGCTCGACGGGCAATTGCTCGACGAGCTTGCCGCGCCCGACGCCGAAGGCAAGCGCCTGCTGCTCGACGCGGCAGAGCGGCTCCATCTCTCGGCGCGGGGATATCACCGCGTGCTGCGCGTCGCGCGCACGCTGGCCGATCTCGAAGCCTCGGATGCGGTGCGCCGCATCCATGTAGCGGAGGCGCTCTCCTATCGCCGCATCATGCTGGGCGGCGACATGCTCGGGCGATGAGGGCGGCGCACAACGGTCGCTCGCGTAAAGAGCAGTGACGCCCTACCTGCTTCAGCCGCCCACTGCGTCGCAGTGCGGTCGGATCAGTGCCCGTGCGGCGCCGCCAGCTTCACGTTGAGCCAAGCATAGAGCGGGCCGAGGCCGTTCATCAGCACGACCGCGATGAGCGCGGCGACCGGATCGTGTGCGTTGGGACCGAACCCGCCATAGAAGGTGGCGAAATAGGAAGCGAAACCGAAAAACATGCCGGGCACGAAGCCGAGCGCGGGGACGATGCGGCCCAACAGCATCTGTGCCGTATTGAGGCAGAACAGGATGACGCATTGCGCCAGCACGAAGCTGGCACCGCTGAAGTGACGCGAGGACCAGTCAAAGCCGAGCACGATGAGAAAAGCGGTCACCGAGCCGATCGGCATGACGGGCCAGATCTTGCGGAGCACGTCGGGCTTCGGTCCGCCGGCGGCGAAGGTGCCGGCCCAACCGATGAAGATCGCCCAGGGCGGCAGGTTGTAGGGCGGCATGGAAATGAAGATCGTGGTAACGGCAAGCAGAGACGCGACGATCTCGGCCGGCGGCTTTCGCGCGATTTTCCCTCGATCGGCGCCGATCGACGTTGCTGAATTCTTCATGGCGTCCCTCCCCCTCAATAGCGATGGATTTCGCAGGAATGATGCGTCTCGACGGTGACACGCCCGCGCTTGACGACCCAGGAGCGGGCGGGAATGTCGAGCAAGGCATCCGCCACGTCGAAGGTGTCGAGAATGACGAGGTCCGCCTGACGCCCGACCTTGATGCCGTAGTCGTCGGCGATGCCCATCGCCCGCGCGGCGCCATACGTTCCCATATCCAGCACGAAGGCTTGGTTCTCCGGCGTGCCGAATTGGGCGAGATGGGCGAGGAAGTTGCCGATCAACAGCGGATCGGCCTTGCCGAAGGGCGTAAACGCGTTGCGGATGTTGTTCGATGCGAAGGTCACATTGACGCCGCCGTCGCGCAGCCGTCGAACAGGCGTCAACCCGCGCCGCTGGTTGCGCTCGTCCTTGCGACCACCGAGATAGACGTCGGTCGCCGGCAAGGTCACGATGTGGATGTCCGCCTCGTGCAGCAGGTCGATGACCGGCTTCGCTTCTTCCGCGGTGAGCGCGCCAAGGCTCGTCATGTGACCGAGCGAGACGCGGCCGCGATATCCGGTCTCGATCGTCTTGCGCGCGACGAAGCTTGCGACGGCAAAACGCGAATCCGAAGCGTCGTCGGCAAAATCGGCGTGCAGATCGACGGGAACGCCGTATTTCTGGGCGAGACCGAAGACGATATCGATATGCTTCTCGGTGTCGACGCGGGTCAGCTCGTTGTAAGGGCATCCGCCCACCACATCCGCGCCGAGGCGCAGCGCCCGCTCCATCAGCTCGACGGTGCCGGGTGATTTCAGGATTCCCTCCTGCGGGAAGGCGACGATCTGGAGGTCGAGGAGATTGCGATACTCCTCCCTGAGCTCGAGCGCGGTTTCGACGCCGATCAAGCCTTGAATCACATCTACGTCGGGTTGCGCCCGTATCGCGGTCGTGCCGGCCTTCACCGCCATGTCGAGCACCTGGCGCGAGCGCGCAAGCACGTCTTCCCGCTCCTGCTTGCCTTTGAGGATTCCGGTAATGCGGATCGCCTCTTCGAGAGTGCCGCTGCGCGCCGGCATTCGCCGATGAAGCAACGCCTTCTCGAGATGGAGATGGGGCTCCAGCAGCCCCGGAATTGCGGCGCGGCCGCCAGCATCCACGATCCGCTGCGCGGCGGCGCCGATGCCGCGCTCGATCGCCGCAATGCGCCCGCCGTCGATGGCGATGTCGATCGGTTCGTTGTGCTCGGAGGTCCGGACGTTTTTGATCAGGAGCTGCATCGGCCTTCTCCTCTTCCGGCGAGCGTCAATAGCCGAGCGCGAGCCCCTCGCCGCGGGGGTCGGCGCCGCCCTCGAAGAAAGCTTCCCTGGCAAAATCGAGGCGAATGGCCTGAGCGGTGCCCATGCGCGGATGCGGCCAGGCGACGGCTTGGGCCGGGTGGCCGAGCCGGGCGAGGCCCGCGATTGCTGCATCGTCTCCGCGCGTTTCGACCAGCAGCTGGTTCGCGCTATCGCCCCAGGATCGGCCATGGAGCAAGCGCAGTGCTTCGATCGCCTCCTGCGCGTTGCGCCCGAAATCGACGACACGACTGACGAGCGCGGCATTGGTCTGCGGCTGCACCTCACCGCCCTGCGTTCCATGTACGAGATAAGGACGGCCGTCGCGGAACAGCATGCCGGCCATCAATGTCGAGGCCGATTGCTTGCCCGGCGCCAGCACGTTGGGATGGGCGGCATCGAGCGAGAAGTACGATCCGCGGTTCTGCAACAGAACGCCGGAATCGGGATCGAGAACCGCGGCGCCGAAGTCGAAATAGAGGCTCTCCACCACCCCGACGGCGTTGCCCTCTGCGTCGGCGGTCGCGACGAAGACGGTGTCGCCCTTGGTGCCTCGACCGGCGGGGGATGCCGCGACGTCGGCCATGGCGGCCACCCGATCGCGATCGGCGGTTGCGGGGTCAAGCAAACGCGCCAGCGGTATGTCGAGAAAGTCCGGATCGGTCAGCCAAGCATCACGCTGTCGGAATGCCCATTTGATCGCCTGTACGAGCGCGTTGAAATACCCGGTCGATGCGTCGCCAAGGGCCGCAACATCGACTCCAGCGAGGAAATTCAGGATCAGCAATCCCGCTAGTCCTTGCGAAGGCGGCGGCAATTGGAAGGCGGTGCAGTCGCGATAGCGGACCGAGATCGGCTGGACCCAGCGCGCCGCATAGCCGGCAAAATCCTCCGGGCACAGAAGTCCACCGCGACCTGCGAGATAGCGGGCCACGGACACGCCGGTCGACTCATAGAAATAGCGAGGCCCCGCCTCTGCGATTTGCGCCAGTGTGTGCGCCAGCTGAGGCTGCATCAACCGGGCGCGCTCCTGCAAAGGCTCGTCGCCGGGCAGAAAGATCGCGGCGGCTCCGGCATCCTCGCGCAACGCAGCTGCGCTCTCCGCCGTCCAGGCAGCAAGTCCGGCGGTCACGGGCGTTCCCGCGCGGGCGTAGTGGATCGCAGGCGCCAGGAGCCGGGAGAGCGGCAGGCGGCCGAACCTGCCATGTGCCAGTCGCCAGCTGTCGACTGTCCCCGGCACGGTGATTGCCGATCGCGGACCGCGCTCCGGAATGGCGTCGCTGCCGCGATAGGCGTCGAGAGAGGCGCGGCGGCCGGCGGTCCCGCTACCGTTGATTCCGGCAAGCGTGCCGGTCTTCGCGTCATAGATGAGCCAGAAAGCGTCGCCGCCTATCCCGGTCATATGCGGCAGCACCGCGCCCAGGGTAGCGACGGCGCTCAACGCGGCATCGACGGCGGTGCCGCCTTCCTTGAGCGCGTCGAGAGCGGCCGCGGATGCCAAGTAGTGAGGCGTCGCGACCATCCCGCGCTCGCCATAGGCAACCGGACGCGTAAGCGCCATGCGACGACTCCTCGTAGAGGCTTTCGCAAGATGATCTTGCAGCATCGGGACCGCCTGGGAAATCGGCGGCGCCTGATATTCCCGTAGGATTTTTCCGAGCGCGACCGCCGCCGAGGCTTGGCGCCGGATCGCTCTCTAGCCTGGCCCGACGGGCTCCTCTCCGCTCTCGATCAGCCGATGCTTGACCGCATAGCGAACCATCTCCGCCACCGAATGGGCGTCGATCTTTTGCTGAATCCGCGTCTTGTGGGTGCTGACGGTCTTCTCGCTGAGGTTGAGCGCCCGCGCTATGTCGGAGACGCGCAGCCCGGCAATCAGCATGTGGAAGATCTGAAATTCGCGGGCGGTAAATTCGGCGTGCGGCAGGCGTTGTTCTGGCTCACGCAGATCTCGCACCAGCCGCTCGGCGATGGACTCGCTCACGTAAGTCCCGCCGCGCGCGACGCGACGAACGCCCTCGAGCAGCTCCGCGGAAGGACTCGCCTTCACCACATAGCCGGCGGCGCCGGCGCGAATCGCCTGCACCGCGTACTGATGCTCCTGATGCATGCTCAGCACCAGGATCGGCAGCCGCGGGTGCAGTGCGCGAATTTGCGCGATGAGCGCCACGCCGCCGCGATTCGGCATGGACATATCGAGGATGAGGACGTCAAAGCGGCCTTGCCGCAGTCGGCTAAGAACCCCGTCACCGTCCGACGCTTCGCCGCTGACGCGCATGTCCGCTTGCGCGGCAAGGATTTGTCGGAGCCCTTCCCGGAATATCGCGTGATCGTCGGCAATCAACAGGTCGATCATGACACTATCCCCGACGGCGGCGCGGGGAAAGACGCCCAGGTACGCGCAATAGGACGCGTGTTCCGGTATCTGGCGCACTCTCCACCGCCAACGTGCCGCCAACCGCCGCTGCCCGTTCTCGCATGCCGAGCAAGCCGAGGCCCGAATTCAGACCCTGGCCGTCGGCCGCCGCGAAGCCGCAGCCGTTATCGGCGACGGCGAGCAGGACGTCGTGCCCGATGCTCGACAGCGACACCGTCACCGTCGAAGCCTTCGCGTGCCGAACGACGTTGGTCAGCGATTCCTGCAGGATGCGAAAGACCGTAATATCGATCTCGCGGTCGTATGGACATTGAAGGTCGAGCGACCGCGCTATCTCCAATCCGCTCTGCGTCGCCACCCTCTCGACCAGCCATTCAACCGCCGCGGCAAGCCCGAGATCGTCGAGGATGCTGGGGCGCAGCTCGGTTGCGATCCGCGCCATGGTCGCGATCGTTGCTTCGGCGACCGCACGCAGCTCGGCGACCTTCGCCGCGAGGCTCTCTTGACCGACGAGAAGCTGCGCGTCGACCCAATCGAGCCCGAAGCGCAGCGCCGCCAGATTCTGGCCGAGCTCGTCATGCAGTTCACGCGATAAGCGAGCGCGCTCCTCCTCGCGGACCGAACGCAGATGTCCGGACAGGTCGCGCAACCGGCCGCGCGACTTGCGCAGCTCGCTCTCGAGCCTCTTGCGGCGGGTGATGTCCCGCGAGATGCCCGCGGTCCCGATGATGCGCCCGTTCGGGTCGCGCACGGGAGTTTTGATCGTCTCATAGCAACGGAAGCGACCAAGCCGATCGGGTCGCTGCTCCTCGTAGCGCTGCCGCAGGCCGGTCGCGAGCACCTTGCGGTCGGTCACGAGGTACTGCTCGGCAACCGCGGACTTCCACACCTCGGTCGGCAATCGACCCAGGATGCGATCCTCGGACAGGCCGCATGCTTCGACATAGGCCTCGTTCACCGCGAGATATCGCGAGTCTACGTCCTTGAGCCACGCCTGGTCGGGGATATTGCTGAGGATCGCCTGCCGATGCGCGTCACTGGCAAGGCCCGTGCGTCGGCTGCTGCGCTGCATGCTCGATATCCTCCGTCCGGAACCGGTCCCGATCCGCGCCGCCGATAACAGCCTAGCACGGCCGTGTCGCGAAAGCCGAAGGCGGTCCCTCAGGACGTTCTGGTAAAGAGGATGCGCGCGCCGCTCGAAAGCGGCGGTCAGGCGCCGAAGCGGCGCTGGCGCTGCTGAAAGGTGCGGATGGCGCGCAGCAAATCGACCTTGCGGAAGGCCGGCCACAGCACGTCGGTGAAGTAGTATTCGCTGTGCGCGCTCTGCCACAGCAGGAATCCCGAGAGGCGGATCTCGCCGCTGGTGCGGATAATCAGATCGGGATCGGGCAGGCCGGCGGTATAGAGATGGTTCGCTATGGCGTCGGGGGTGACGGCGGCGATGGCCTCAGTAAGGCTCGCTCCCTTGGCCGCGCGATCGCGCAGCAGCTCCTGCACTGCATCGGCGATCTCCTGTCTTCCGCCATAGGCGACGGCGATGTTGAGGTCGAGCCCGTCATAGCTTTCGGTGGCCCGTTCCGCCTGGGTGATCGTCGCGATCAGCGAGTGGGGCAGCAGCGGCAGCCGCCCGATCGCGCGCACCCGGACGCGACGGCGGTGGATCAGCGGGTCATGCGCCAGGGTGGCGAGCTTCGCCTCGATGGCGGCGAAGATGCCGGAGACTTCGGGTTCGGGCCGGCGGAAATTGTCGGCCGAGAACACCCAGAGCGTCACCGCCGGAATGGAGAGCTCGGCGCACCAGTCGAGAATGTCGTCGAGCTTCTCGGCGCCGATGCGATACATCTCCTGCGGCTCGGTGATGCCGCGGGCGCGGCCATGCCGGCGATTGCCGTCGAGGATGAAGCCGACATGGCGCGGCAGCGGCTTCTCGCCGATCTGCCGCAGCAGCAGCCGTTCATAGAGCCGATAGAGCGGACGCAGGAGCGGTGACACCGGACGCTTCCAGGAGCCGAAGCGCGGGCTCCTAGCGCAAACCGGCCGGCGGCGGTAGCCCCCGAGGACGGACGCCTAGCCGATCTCGCTCGCGGGACGGCGCGGCGCCAGCACTGGCGGCAGCTTCGGCGGCGGCAGCTTGGGGCCGGGCGCGCTCGGCGCGCTCGCGCCGTTCGACGGGGGCTGGCCGGGGCGCACCGGTGCTCGCGGGACCACGATAGCACCCGATAGCAGCCAGCTAACCTGCTGTTCCAGCTTTTTGATCCGCTCCTCCATACCGGCGCAGGCATGATCGTCGAGCAGCGCCGCGAGCTTCTCGCGGAACGCGGCGTCGCTGCGCAGCCTTTGCGCCACCTGGAGCACGAGCGGCTTGTCCAGTTCGGCCACGCGGACATTGGTCTGCACGGTATCGCAGGCGGCCTGCGCGGTATCGCCGAGTTGAAGCGTCTCCATCTTCGTCCCCTAGCATCGTCTAGCGCATGCTAAGCGGGAAATGTTAAAGCTTGCCTACACCAGCGCAACTTTCGCGCGCGCGACCGGCCGGCGGAGTTTAGGCCAGCCCGGCGGTGCGCTCGCGGCTCACGCCCTCGAGATGGGCGCCGTCGAGGCAGGCGCCAAGGAAATTGGCGTCGTCGAGCCGGGCGTTCTGCAGCTTGGCGCCGGCGAGGTTGGCGTTCGAGAAATCGGCGCCCGCGAGGTTGGCGCCGGAGAGATCAGTCTGGGCGAGCACGGCGCGGCCGAATTTGGCGCGCTCGAAATTGGACGGCAGATCGCGATGCTGGTCGCCGACCTCGCGGAGCGGCCCGAGCTGTGCGCCGCTGAGATTGGCCTCGTTGAAATGCGCACGCTGGAAGACTGCGCCGCGCAGATCGGCGCCGCGCAGATCGGCGTTGCGCAGATCGGCGCCGGTGAAATCGCCCATGACGAATTGCGCGCGGGCAAGCGATGCGTGCTGCAGCCGCGCTCCCTTGAGGACCGCCAGCACCAGCCGGACCTCGTCGAGGCGGCGGTGCGTCAGGTCGATCTGCGCCAGCACCGCGCGCTCGCCTTGGCGCCCCTGCGAATCGAGCCAAATGGCGTGGCGCTCCAAGAGATCGCGCATCTCGCTTTCGGATTTGGCGACGTATTCGGTGCGCAGCGCATGGCGCAGATCCGGCAGCCTTTGCGCGTCTGCGTCGAGGATCGCATCGCGCAGATCGGCGCCGTTCAGATCGGCGCCGGCGAGCGCGGCGCCGGTGAGCACCGCCGCCTGGAAGACGGCGCCGGCGAGTTTGGCGCCGGCGAGATTGACGCCCTCGAGGCTGGCGCCGGTGAAATTGGCGTTGCGCAGGTCGCCGCCGCGCAGATCGGCGCCGCGCAGCACCGCGTCGGTGAAATCGGCGCGCACCGTGACCGCGCCGGCGAGCTTCGCGCCGCTGAGATCGGCGCCGCGCGCCTCGACCGAGGTGAGATCGACATGGCTGCCGCGCAGCTGGTCCAGCAGCACCTTGTCGCGCTCGTCGTAGCGGCCGAGCGCGGCCTCGCGCAGATCGGCCTTGGCGAGGATCGCCTTGTTGAGCCGCGCACCCCGGCAGCAGGCGCCGCGCAGATCGGCGCGCGACAGATCGGCGCCGTCGAGATTGGCCAGGCGCAGATCGGCGGCGAAGAGCACCGCATCGCGCAGCACGGCGCCCATCAGCAGCCCGCGCGTGAGCCGCGCCCCGGTAAGCTCGGCATCGCTGAGATCGCGGCAGATGAGATCGGCATCGGCGAGGTCGAGCGAGCCGAACTGCGCGCGACGGCCGCCGGACTTGCGCCCGATGAAGCGCTCGTGCGATAGGAGCGCCGCTTCGAGCTCGCTCGGGCTGAGGCGCTTCCAGCCCGCGGCGCCGGGTTGTCCGCGTCCCTCCATCCCGGCGACCGTAACCGAGGATGGTTTAAGATTTCTCTACTCTCGGCGAAATAGAACCGGCTTGGCCGGAAACCCGTCTAAGTAGCGAGCGCCTCGGCGTCCACAACCTCTTCGTGCCGCGCCGCGACCCTGCCGACGACCGTCGTGGCGGCGCAGTTTCCATAGACGATGCAGAGCGTGCGCGTGGCATCGAGCAGCGGGTCGATGGCAATGAAGAGCGCCAGCGGCGCTTCGATCGGCAGGCCGAGCGCGCCGAAAGGCAGCGCCATCAGGGTGAGCCCCAGCACGCCCGTAGTGCCGATCGAGGCGATGCCGGCGAGCGCTGAGGTGAGCACGATCATCACCAGGTTATGCGCATCGAGCGCAACCCCGTAGAGCTGCGCCGCGAACACCGTCGCGAAGGAGTAATAGAGCAGCGGGCCGTAGCGGCAGAGCGTGACGGCGAGCGGCGCCACCAGCTCGACGCTCTTGCGCTCGAAATGGAGTTTCTGATGCAGCGCATCGACCGAAGCGGGGACGCAGTTGAGGCTGCTGCGCGTCGCGACGGCGAGCAGCAGCGGCTCCTTGAGCGCCATGATCGAGGCGATGTAGGGCTGTCGGCTCCGCCAGCAGACGACGAGGCTGCAGCCGACGAGCCAGGCGGCGGCCAGAGCGATGAAGCCGACGAGAAACACGGCCATGGCCTCGAACGGACCGGGCCCGGTGCTGTGCGCCGCATGATCGGCGATCATCGCGCACAGCGCGAAGGGCAGCAGATAGTTGACCCAGTTGATGATCTTCTGGAACGCGCCATACACCGCTTCGAGCGCGCGCGTCATGATGATGCTGTTGCGCTGCGGCACCAGAGCGAGCGCGACGCCGAAGATCAGCGCGAAGATCAGCACCTGGATCACCGCGCCGTCGCTCAACGCGCGGAAGATGTTCGACGGCACGGTATCGGCGATGCTGCGCAGCAGCGGCGGCGATTCCACCACGACCTTCGGCGCGCTCAGCGACACATCGAGCTCGCCCGACTGTGCCGCCTGCTTCACCAGGCTGCCGAGCGCCGCGAGCGCGGAGGGCGGCAAATTGCGCCCCGGCCCGAGCGCGACGCCCGCCGCGGTGCCTGCGGCGCTTGCCAGCAGCACGCCGCCGGCAAAGACGATGACGATCCGGCGCAGCTGGCCGCCGGCATGTTGCGAGCGCAGCAGCCTGCCGAGGCTCACCGTGACCACGGCGAGCAGGTAGGGCAGAATGCACATCCTGAGGAGATCGAGATAGAGATCGCCGAGCGGCGCGATGGCGCGCGCGGCGCCCTTGTGATAGACGCCGAGATAGAGGCCGAGCACGAGGAAGCCGCCGGCGACCATCCAGCTCGAATAAAGGTGCTGCCGAAGCCGAATTCGAAGGCGCATGCTCAGTCGTCCGCCCGCTTGGGCCCGCCAGACTTGTCGTAGCGCGCCAGCAGCGCGTCGATGCCGAGCGGCTTGGCCGTGCTCTGCAGATAGAAATCGATCCAGCCGAGGAGCTGCGTGCTGTCCCACGGCACGGCGATGCCGATGGGATCGCGCGTGTCGGTGAGGATGGCGGGCCGCAGCTCGAGCGGCGCCTCGGGACGCGCGGCGAGCACGTGCTTCACCTCGAGCTCGTCGCGATAGGCGGCGACCACCTCGCCGCGCAGCACGGCATCGACCGCGCCCTTCTCCCAGTGGACGTATTCGCGGATCGTGGCGTTGGGGAAGAAGCGCTTCGCATATTCGACATAGGCGGTGCCGCTGACGACCGCGATCGTGGCGTTGAGCTCCTTGACCACCTCGACGGCGTCGCGCCCCTTGGCGAGCCTGGCGAAGCGCAGCCGATTGAGCAGCAGCGCGTGGCGCAGCACCAGGTAAGGCTGCGAGAAGCGCACCCGGAGCGCGCGGTCGAGCGTCTCGCTCACCTTGGAGAGGGCGAGGTCGGCCTCGCGGCGGATGACGACCTCGACGATCTCGTTGAAATTGCGCGCCCGCTGGTCGAACTCGATGCCGACCCCGAGCGCCTCGGCCATCGCCTGGGCGAACTCGATGTCCGTTCCCTGCGGCTTGCCATCGGGGCCGGGGGTGACGAAAGGCGGGGTCGGGAACCCCGCCACCGCGACCACCAGCCGGCCGCGGTCGAGAATGCGCTTCACGTCCGGGGCGAGCGTCGCCGCCGGCTCGGGCGCTGCGGTCTCGGCGCGGGCAAGGCGCGGCAAGCCGCCAAGAGCGGCTAGGCTGAGGCCGAACAGGGAGCGGCGACCCAACATGGCAGATGTGTAGAGCGGTTCGCTTGCAACTGTCCATGGCTTCCGTCGCCGCGGCAAGCGATGGGAGCCAACTTCCCCGGCCTAAAAGGCGAGGCGGCCACCGACGAAGGCAAGCGTGGCGGCGAGCATCAGGCGGAGCGCGGTCTCCGGTACCCGGCTGGCGAGGCGGCTGCCCAGCACGATGCCGGGCAGCGAGCCGAGGAGCAGCGTGCCGAGCAGCGGCCAATCGATCGAGCCCATCATCCAATGGCCGATCCCGGCGGCGAGCGTCAACGGCACGGCATGCGCGATGTCGGAGCCGACGATGCGTGCGACGGGAAGCCGTGGATAGAGCAAAATCAACGCGGTGGCGCCGATCGCGCCGGCGCCGACCGAGGAGATCGAGACGAGGATGCCCAGCACGACGCCCATGGCGACGGTGAGCGCCCGGACGCGGCGCTCCTCGAGCTCGCCTGCGCGGCGGAAGAGCGACAAGAGGTGCCGGCGAAAGATCAGCGCCGCGGCCGTCGCGAGGAGAGCCGCGCTCAGCACGGCGCTGATGATCTGGCCTGCCGCGCCGCTGGTCGGTGCGATGCGCGACATGACGAGGAGGGTGAGGGCCGTCGCCGGGACGCTGCCGACGGCAAGCCGCCCGACGATCCGCCAGTCGATCGTGTGGCCGAGCCCATGCACCAGCGTGCCAGCGCTTTTCGTCACCGCTGCGTAAAGCAGATCGGTGCCGACCGCCGTCACCGGATGCACGCCGAAGAGCAGGATGAGAAGCGGCGTCATCAGCGAGCCGCCGCCCACGCCGGTCATGCCGACCAGCATGCCGACGACGAAGCCCGACAACGCATGCAGCAGGCCGATTTCAGCCATCGATCATCGCCTTGTCTGCCGGCAATGTTGCGCGGTTCAGGATGCGGCCTCCGCGACTCCAGTGAGATGGATCCCGCATTCGGTCTTTTCCAGGCCGCGCCACCGCCCGGCGCGGCGATCCTCGCTTGACGCGACCGGCTCGGTGCAGGGCTCGCAGCCGATCGAGGCGAAGCCCTCCGCCTCGAGCGGATGCGGCGGCAAGTCGCGCTCGGCGAATTCGCGCTCGATGCGCGCACGATCATAGCTCCACAGCGGATTGACGCGAATCGAATCGGCCGCCCATTCGATCGCCGCAAGGTCGCGCCGCGCGCCGCCCTGGTAGCGCTTGCGGCCGGAGATCACGGCATCGAACGCGCCGAGCGCCTGCGCGAGCGGCTCGACCTTGCGCAGCCGGCAGCATGCATCGGGGTCGCGCCGCCAAAGCGTGCCGTCGCCGTCGCGGCGCGCAAGTTCCGCGGGATCCGGGGCGATGCTGCGGAGATCGGTGAGCTTGAGGCGCGCCGCGAGCGTGTCGCGATAGCGCAAGGTCTCGCCGAAGAGCTTGCCAGTGTCGAGGAAGAGCACCGGCACGCTGCGGTCGATTCTCGCGACCATGTCGAGCAGCAGCGCCGATTCGCTGCCGAAAGAAGAAAGCAGCGCGATGCGCCCGCGGAACTCGCGCTCGATCAGCGGCGCGAGCAGCGACTCGCCGGCAAGCGCGCCATAGCGCCAGGCCAGCACCCCCGCCCGCTTTTCCTGCTCCTCGTTCCTCCGGTCCATGCTGCGCTCCCGCCCTTCGGGCACAAAAAATCCGCCTCAGCGTCGACGGCCAAGGCGGGGCGGAATCCGGACCTCGCTTTAGCCGCATTTCTAAAGCGCCCGCAAGCTGAAGCTCAAATCGGCGCTGGCCCCTCTTTTAATCAACAACAGGGGGGCTGTCAATCACACAGTAATAACATAAATAATCTGCTATTTATTGGTTGCGCCTCAGCCCTGGGCCGCGGGGCGCGGCAGGTTGGCCGGATAGAGGACGCGGCTCGGCGGCAGCCAGATGGTGGCGGTCGTGCCCTGACCCGGCGCGCTTTCCAGCTCGAGCTTGCCGCCATGCAGCTCGGCCATCGAGCGGGCGAGCGGCAGGCCGAGGCCGGTGCCCTGGTACTTGCGGGCGAGCCGGCTGTCGATCTGGCCGAAGGGCCGCATCGCCTTCTCGAGATCGGCCTGGGCGATACCGATGCCGGTGTCCTCGACCACCAGGCGGAGCCCGTCCTGCCGGTCCTGGTGCGCGCGGATGGTCACGCGGCCGCCCGAGGGCGTGAACTTGACCGCATTCGACAGCAGGTTCAGCAGGATCTGCTTCAGCCGTCGGCTGTCGCCCTGGATCTGCGGCAAGCCCGCCGGCAGCTCCTGCACCAGGCGCAGCCCGGCGGAATCGGCGCGGTCGCGCATCAGCCGCGCGCAGGACTCGACGATCGCCACGACGTCCACCGCCTCTTCGATCAGCTCGACCTTGCCGAACTCGACCTTCGAGACGTCGAGCACGTCGTTGATCAGGTTCAGCAGGTGGAGGCCGCTGTCGCGAATATCGCGCGCGTAGTCGCCGTAGCGCGCATCGCCCAGCGGCCCGAAAATCTGGCCGAGCAGGATGTCGGAGAAGCCGATGATGGCGTTCAACGGCGTGCGCAGCTCATGACTCATATTGGCGAGGAATTCGGTCTTGCTGCGGCTCGCCAGCTCGGCCTCGTCCTTGGCGCGGCGCAGATCGGCCTCGACCCGCTTGCGCTCGGTGATGTCGGCAAAGGTGAACAGCATGCTGCCATCCGGCATCGGATTGCGCCGCATCTCGATCATGCGGCCGTTCGGCGGATGGAATTCAGCGATGCCAGCAACGCCGTCGCGCAACATGCGCATGCGGTCTTGCGTCAGCGCATCGATATCGCCGGAGCCGAGCTCGCCGCGCTCGGCGGCGAGCCGCAGGATCGGCTCGATCGGCAGCCCGGTGCCGAGCAGTGCCGGCGGGATCTGTATGAGCTCGACCCAGCGGTCGTTCCACATCCTGAGGCGCAAACGGCTGTCGACCAGCAGCAGCCCCTGCTCCATGTGCTCGAGCGTGGTGCGCAGCAGCGTGGTCGTTTCGGCGAGCTCTTGCTCGCGGCGTTTCACGGCGGTGATCTCGGTCTGCACCACCACCGTGCCGCCATCGCGGGTGTGTTGCTCGCTGATCTGGTACCAGCGCTCGCCGATCTGCCGCTCTTCGACGGCGAAGCGCGGCGCGCTGTGGCGCAGCAGCCGGTCCGCTATCCACTCCTCCTCGCGCCCCTTCGCCTTGGCCGGCAGCTCGGCATAGGCGCTGGCGCGGACGATCTCGGCGAAGGACGCACCGGGGATGAGCACATGGGCGATCTTCTGGTGCAGCTCGCGATAGCGCGTGTTGCACAGCACCAGCCGATCGTCGCGATCGAGCAGCATGAAGCATTCGGGAATCGCCTCGATCGCATCGATGAGGCGCGATTGGGCGATCGCCGCCCGCTCCTCGGCGAGCGTCTCCTTGGTCAGGTCGCGACCGGTGCCGCGATAGCCTTGGAAACGGCCGAGCGCGTCGAAGACCGGGACGCCGCTTACGGCAAGATGGCGCAGGCCGCCATGCACGCCGCGGCGGATGAAGCGGAACTCGCGGAAGGGCTTGCGCCGCTCCAGCAGCTGCTGCAGGGGTCGCCAGTCGACTTCCTCGAACCCCGGCACCCGCACCTCGTCGATGCGCTTGCCGAGGAAGTCATCGGCAAAGGCGGCGCTCTGCCCGTCGATGCCCGCCGACATATAGGTGAAGCGCAGCTGCGCGTCCTTCTCCCAGAACCAGTCGGAGCCGATCTCGGCGAAGGCGCGCAGGCGCTCGCCTTCATCCGGCGCGGGAGCGTCGGCACAGGGGACCGGAGCGGTGGACCGATCGGGCTTTGCCATCGGGCGCGGCTTCTCTCCAGCGGCAAACGCCGTTCTTTCCGCCCCTCGGGCGAATTGAAACGGCGATGCTAGCGGCCGATCGTTAAGAGATCGTCAACCAAGCCGGGCGCCGGCCGATCCTGTCTAAGCCTTTGAAATCATTCTGCCGAGCGGTCGGCCGCCAAAAATATGCAGGTGAAAATGCGGCACTTCCTGATGCGAATCGGGGCCGTGATTGGCGAGCACGCGATAGCCCGGCGCCGCGAGTCCCTGGGCGCGGGCGATCGCGCCGGCGGCGCGCAGAAAGGCGGCAAGCTCGGCCTCCGACGCCTTGGCCGAGAAATCGTCGAGCGACACATAGGCGCCCTTGGGGATGACCAGGATATGCACCGGCGCCTGCGGGTTGATGTCGTGGAAGGCGAGCACATGCTCGTCCTCATAGACTTTCCGGCAAGGGATTTCACCGCGCAGGATCCGGGCGAAGACGTTGTCGGGATCGTAGGCCATCGCCGCCTCAGCCTTTGCCGCGGGAGTTCTTCTCGTCGATGCCCGAGACGCCGGCACGGGCATCGAGCGCGCGCCAGACTTCGGCAGGCGCGATGCCCCGATCGGCCCAGAGCACCAGCAGATGATAGAGCAGGTCGGCGCTCTCGGCGACGAGCCGCGGGCCGTCGCCGCGCACCCCCTCTATCACCGCCTCCACCGCTTCCTCGCCGAGCTTCTTGGCGATCTTGGCCGAGCCCTCGGCAAACAGCTTCGCCGTGTAGGAGCCCGCCGGATCAGCGCCGCGGCGCGCGGAGATCACCGCATAGAGTCGGTCGAGCGTGCTGCCGTCGATTTCTGCCATGAGCGTCTCCGGGGCGGGCGGGGCTGCCTAGCAGATCGCCGCGAGGGTGTCACGGGAGCGGCTGCCCGCGAGAGACGTCGTTGACGCGGCGAGGGCGGCTCTATAAGATGTAAATAAAATACATCTTTTGTCGTCGGGGGAGGCTGCCGTGATCCAGGACACCGTCTGGGCCGTTTCAATCGTCCTCATGGGATTGCTGGCGATCGTCTTCGCCTGGGTCGCGGCCGGCGCCGATGAGACGCTCGCCGATTACGGCCCGCCCATCGCCGCCGCCTATCGTCTGCGCACCTGGCTCTTCGCGGCGGCGATGATCGTTCTGGTCGCCGCCAATTACCGCTCGCTCGAGGCGCTGCCCTATGTCTCGCGCTCGTCGCCGCCGCCCGCCGGGCCGGTGCAGCGCGTCGATGTCAGCGCCGAACAGTGGGCCTGGACGATCACGCCGAGCTCTTTCTCCGTCGGCCAGACCGCCGAGTTCCACGTCAGCAGCAAGGACGTGAACCACGGCTTCGCGCTCTACGATCCCGGCATGCGCATCGTCGCCCAGACCCAGGCGATGCCCGGCTACGTCAACGTGCTGCGCTACACCTTCAAAGAGCCCGGCACCTACCAGGTGCTTTGCCTCGAATATTGCGGGGTCGAGCATCACGACATGAAGACCGAGATCAACGTCGCGGCGCATTGATCGCCGCCGCAGGAGGACGTCATGGCCGTTGAAGCCGTTGCAAGCCCGAGCCGGATTGCTCCCCGCACCGCCGTGCTCGCCTATCTCGCCGTGGTCGGCGTGGTGCTGTTGCTGATGATGATATTCGGCCTCACCATGCGCCTCACCCAGGCGCAATGGATCGACGTCCCGCCCGACCTCTTCTACGTCATCCTGACCATGCATGGCGCCGGGATGGTGGGCGTCGCCGGCATCGCCGGCGCGGCGGTGATGTGGCATTTCGTGCGCCGCCACGTGCCGGTCAGCACCGGGGTCTTCGTTGCGAACCTGGTGTTCTTCCTGATCGGCGCCGTGCTGATCCTCGGCTCCGGCTTCATCGGCGGATTCGCCGCCGCCTGGACCTTCCTCTTTCCCTTGCCGGCGCATTCGGGCGGACTCTGGTCGATCAATGCCGCCGCCGCCTATCTGCTCGGGCTCATCGTCATCGGCGTCGGCTTCCTGCTGTTCCACCTCGACGTCGCGCGCGGCATCCTCTCGGTCTATGGCAGCCTCGGCAAGGCGCTCGGCGCGCCCCAGGCCTTCGGCCTTGCACCGGAGAAGGAGGGGCCGCCGCCCGCGGTGGCGGCGGCGACGATGGTGTGCATCGTCAACATCCTCGGCATCCTGCTGGGCGCCGCGGTGCTGGTGATCTCGCTGGTCAATCTCTACGTGCCGAGCTTCGCCTTCAACGCGCTCGCCGCGAAGAACATGATCTACTTCTTCGGTCACGTCTTCATCAACGCGACGATCTATATGGCGGTGATCGCGGTCTACGAGATCCTTCCCCTCTATACGCATCGCGCCTGGAAAACCAATCGCGCCTTCTATCTCGCCTGGGTGCTCTCGACCGTCTTCGTGCTGATCGTCTATCCGCACCATCTGCTGATGGACTTCGCCATGCCAACCTGGGCGCTGGTGCTTGGCCAGATCATCTCCTGGCTGAGCGGGCTCCCGGTCCTGCTGGTGACGGCGTTCGGCGCCCTCACCAATGTCTATCGCTCCGGCCTGAAATGGGACACGGCCTCCGGTCTCGTCTTCATCGGCGTCGCCGGCTGGGCGATCGGCGTCATTCCGGCGATCGCCGACGGCACCATCGCCATCAACAGCGTCATGCATAACACCCAGTGGGTTCCCGGTCATTTTCACACCTACCTGCTGCTCGGCATGATGGCGATGCTGCTCGGCTTCATGACCTACATCGCCGGCCCGCGATCGCTCTACGGCGTGGCGCCAACGGGGCTGTGGCTTTTCCTTGTCGGCGGCGCCATCTTCGTTCTCGCCTTCTTGTCCGCCGGCAGCAGCAGCGTGCCGCGGCGCTACGCCGTGCAT
This sequence comes from Allostellaceae bacterium, assembly GCA_035553515.1. Lineage (GTDB taxonomy): Bacteria > Pseudomonadota > Alphaproteobacteria > ATCC43930 > CGMCC-115725 > DAHUYF01. Next base: position 18,939 of record DATNDG010000083.1, read on the forward strand.
CTCCCCGCCTGGCTTCCCTATGACCGGATCGGCGCCATCGGCGCGAGCCTCGTCGTCGCCGGAACCCTGCTCCTGGTGGGACGCTTCCTCGCGGTGCTGCGCAAGGCGGCCCAGGAGCCGGACGGCGCGCCGTGAGATCGGGCTTCGCGCCGCTGCTCGGCATCGTGTTGCTGGCCGGGATCGGCGCGCTCGCCTGGGGGACGGAGGGATTTCGCGTCGTCACCAGCGACGGCGCAAGACGGCTCCAGATCGAGGAGCGGCCGGCGCCGGTGCCGCAGGCGCGGCTCATCGACCAGGACGGAGCGGCCTTTTCGCTGCGCGACTATCGCGGGAAGACCCTTCTGGTCGAGTTCATCTATACGCGCTGCCCCTGGCTCTGCAGCGTGCTGGGCGACGAGTTCCAGCGGCTCTCGACGCTGGCGCGCGCCGGGAGCTTCGGCAGCGAGGTCGATCTTCTCAGCATCAGCTTCGATCCGCAGCATGACGACCGGCAGGCCCTCGCGCTTTATGGCGAGCGCTATGGCGCCATCGCGCCGCGCTGGCGCGTCGCGGTTCCGGCCGATCGACGCAGCCTCGCGTCCCTGCTGCGCAGCTTCGGCGTCGTCGTCATTCCCGACGGAATGGGCGGCTTCATTCACGACGGCGCTGTTTATCTGGTGAACCCCAGCGGCCGCCTTGCGCGCGTGCTCGACGCCGAGGCGTCGCCGCAGCAGGTGAGCGAGGTGCTCCGCTCGGCGAGCCGATGATGGGGCCCCCGAAGAAGCGGCAGATGCTCGCCGCCGGGGCGCTTTGGGCCGCGCTCTGGCTGCCGCCGTTGCGCGGACTCCTCGAGCACGACATGACGCTTCACATGCTGGCGCAGCTGCCACTGCTGATCGGCATCGGCTATGCGCTCGCCGCTGCGTTGCGCAGCTCCGAGCCGCGCTCGCTCGTCGAAGCCGACTGGCTCGGCATTCCGGGGCTGCTGGCGGTGGTCTTCGCCACATCATTCTGGATGCTGCCGCGGATGCTCGACCGGGCGCTTGCCGAGCCGCTGTTCGATCTCGCCAAGTTCCTGAGCCTGCCGCTGTTCGCCGGCGCGCCGCTCGCCCTGAGCTGGCGCCGCATGCCGCCCTTGGGGCGGGCTTTCATCTGGGCCAATTTCATCCCGAAGCTTGGTGCGATCGGCGGGCTATATCTCGGTGCGCCGATCCGCCTCTGCGCCTATTACCGGCTCGACCAGCAGGCGGCTGCCGGGCGCGCGCTCGTCATCACTGCGACGACGCTCGGCGCGTTGTGGTTCCTTGCCGCGTTCTTCGGCTGGCCGCCGCGGCAGGCCGTCGGCCGCGCGCCGCCTTGCCGCCGCTGGCATCGCGGCGCATAAAGCGCTGCCGCATCGGCGCCACTCCACTGCGATGGCGGGCGGCACGGTTTGGAGATTTTTGATGCGTCTCACGCTCAATACCGATTTCGCCTTGCGCGTCCTGATCCATGCCGGTCTCAACGAGGGCCGTCTGACGACGATCAGCGAAATCGCGAAGAGCTTCGGCATCTCGAAGAACCACCTGATGAAGGTGGTGAACGAGCTGGCGCAGAAGGGCTATCTCGACACGGTGCGCGGCCGCAATGGCGGCATCCGGCTGTTACACAAGCCGCGCGAGATCAATATCGGGCGGGTCGTCCGCGACATGGAGGACCAGCTCGAAGTGCTCGGCTGCCTGCGCGGCAAAGGCTATTGCCGCATCCAGCCCGCTTGCATCTTGCGCGACGTGGTGCGGCAGGCGACGGATGCGTTCATCGAGGTGTTCGATGGCTACACGCTCGCCGATTTGATCAAGCCGGAGAAGGCGCTGAGCTCTCTGCTCTTCGGCAAGAGCGCGGCGCGACGCGCGGACTAGGCGCTCCGCGGCGCCGGCTCAGCGCCGGACCGGAATCGCGGCGGCGGCGAGATGCGCCTTCGCTTCGGCGATACTGAAGCTGCCGAAATGGAAGATCGAGGCGGCGAGCACGGCCGTCGCATGGCCGTCGCGGATACCTTCGACGAGATGATCGAGCGTGCCGACGCCGCCCGAGGCGATCACCGGCACGCCGACGGCATCGGCGACCGCGCGGGTCAGCGGAATGTCGAAGCCCGCCTTGGTGCCGTCGCGATCCATCGAGGTGAGCAGGATCTCGCCGGCCCCGACGCCGGCCATCCGGCACGCCCAGTCGACGGCGTCAAGGCCGGTGCCGCGCCTGCCGCCATGGGTGAAGACCTCCCAGCGCCCGGCGCCCACTGCCTTGGCGTCGATGGCAACGACGACGCATTGGCTGCCGAATTTCTCGGCCGCCTCACTGACCAGCTCGGGCCGCGCCACCGCGGCGGTGTTGATCGACGCCTTGTCGGCGCCGGCGAGCAGCAGCCGGCGGATATCCTCGACGCTGCGCACGCCGCCGCCCACGGTGAGCGGCATGAAGCACTGCTCGGCCGTGCGCGCCACCACGTCGTAAAGCGTGTCGCGGTTCTCCGCCGAGGCGGTGATGTCGAGGAAGCAGAGCTCGTCGGCGCCTTCGCGGTCGTAAAGCTTCGCCTGCTCGACGGGATCGCCGGCATCGATGAGGTCGACGAAGTTGACGCCCTTCACCGTGCGTCCGTCCTTGACGTCGAGGCAGGGGATGACGCGCATCTTCAGCATGGCTCAGCCCGCCACCACCGCGAGCGCGGCGGCCAGATCGAGGCGTCCGTCATAGAGCGCCCGACCGCAGATCACGCCGGCGATGCCGTCCCGTTCATGCGCCTTGAGCGCGCGCAGGTCCTCGAGCGAGGCAACGCCGCCCGAGGCGATCACCTCGGTGGTGAGCCGCTGCGCGAGAGCCGCCGTCGCCTCGACATTGACCCCCGCCAGCGCGCCGTCGCGCTCGATGTCGGTGTAGACGATGGCGGCGGCGCCGGCATCCTCGAATTCAAGCGCGAGGTCGAGCGCCTGGCGCTCCGATTCCTTGGCCCAGCCCTCGACCGCAACGCGCCCTCCGCGCGCATCGATGCCGATGACGATGCCGCCGGGATGGGCGCGGCACGCCGCCTTGACCATCGCCGGATCGGTAAGCGCGGCGGTGCCGAGGATGACGCGGCGGACGCCGCGCTCGAGCCAGGCTTCGACGGTGGCGCGGTCGCGAATGCCGCCGCCGAGCTGCACCGGGACGCCGGCAACGGCGACGATCGCCTCGACCGCGGCGCGGTTCATCGGCTTGCCGGCAAACGCGCCGTCGAGATCGACGACATGCAGGAAGCGGCAGCCGGCGGCGACGAAGCGCCGGGCCTGGCCCGCGGGATCGTCGCTGAAGACGGTCGCCTGGCTCATCTCGCCGCGCAGCAGGCGCACGCACTGCCCGCCTTTGAGGTCGACGGCGGGGTAGAGGATCATGCCGGGCCCTGATCTTCGGGGATGAGCCGCTTGTAGTAGAAATAGCCGGGCATCGTGTGGCCCTCGACGCGGGCATAGGCGGGATGGGTTCCCCAGCGCACATAGCCCAGCGATTCGTAGAGCTGGATCGCCGCCTCCTGCGTCGCGCGCACGTCGAGATTGAGCACTGCGAAGCCGCCCGCATGCGCCGCCTCCTCGACCGCGACGACGATGCGCCGCGCCAGCCCATGGCCGCGTGCCCAGGGCGCGATGAAATTGCTGGTGAGCTGTGCCGCGAAGGCTTGCGCCTCGTTGTTGCGCGGCGGCCGCGCAAGCTGCGCCGAGCCACAGATCGTGCCGTCGAGCCGGGCGACGAAGATCCGCCGCTCCGGCACCAGCAGCACGCCGCGCCAATAAGATTCCATGATGTGGCGCGGCGGCGCCGAGAGCCAGCCGAAGCCGCCGCCAGCCTTGATCGCGTCCTCCGCCGCATCGCAGAGATCGTTGAGATCGGTGCCGGAGAACGCCTCGAGGCGCTCGACCGCGGTCTTGGGCGTGCCGGTCACGGCCGCCACCGCAGGAAATTGGCGATGAGGCGGAGCCCGGTCGCCTGGCTCTTCTCGGGATGAAACTGCGTGCCGACGAGATTGTCGCGGCCGACCGCGGCGGCGATCTCGCCGCCATACTCGACCGTGGCGAGGAGGTCGCGGCGCTCGCCGCAGGCGAGGCGGTAGCTGTGGACGAAATAGGCGTGCTCGCCCGGCGCGATGTCGGCGAAGAGCGGATGCGGCGCCCGGTGGGCGAGCTCGTTCCAGCCCATATGCGGGATCTTGAGCGCGGCGTCGTCGGGCGCGATCGCCACCACCTCGCCGGGGATCCAGCCCAATCCGGCCACCGTCTCGAACTCGCGGCCACGCTCGGCCATGAGTTGCATGCCGACGCAGATGCCGAGGAAGGGCCGGCCGCGGCGCCGCACCGCCTCGTCGAGCGCCGCTTCCATGCCCAGCACCGCGGCGAGGCCGCGCCGGCAGTCGGCAAAGGCGCCGACGCCCGGCAGCACGACGCGCTCCGCCCGGCGGACCGTCTCGGCGTCGGCGGTCACGCGGATCTCGGTGTCGAGCCCGGCCTCGCGTGCCGCGCGCTCGAATGCCTTCGCGGCGGATCGGAGGTTGCCCGAGCCGTAATCGATAATGGCGGTGATCATCACCGGCTCTTAAAGAATACCCTTGGTCGACGGTACCGCATCGGCGCGGCGCGCATCGATCGCCACCGCCTGGCGCAGCGAGCGCGCCAAGCCCTTGTAGCAGGACTCGACGATGTGGTGGTTGTTCTCGCCGTAGAGATTCTCGACATGGAGCGTGACCCCGGCCGATTGGGCGAAGGCCTGGAACCACTCCTTGAAGAGCTCGGTGTCCATCTCGCCGAGCTTCGGCTTGGAGAACGTCACCTTCCACACGAGATAGGGCCGGTTCGAGACGTCGAGCGCGACGCGCGTCAGTGTCTCGTCCATCGGGATGAGCGCATCGCCCCAGCGCGCGATGCCGCGCCGGTCGCCCAGCGCCTTTGCCACCGCCTCGCCGACGACATAGCCGGTATCCTCGGTGGTGTGGTGGAAGTCGATGTGGAGATCGCCCTCGGCGCGCAGCGCGAGATCGATCAGGCTGTGGCGCGACAGCTGCTCCAGCATATGGTCGAGGAAGCCGATGCCGGTCGCGACGTCATAGACGCCGGCGCCGTCGAGATTGACGGTGCCGCGGATCCGGGTCTCCTTGGTCGCGCGCTCGACCGTCGCCTTGCGCTGCGGCGCGGCGACCACCGAGGACCGGGCCTGGGCCACAGGGATGCTCCTTGCCAATCTCTTTGCCGCCCAAATGGGGCGGCGGCGCTCTTTTAGCAAGACCGGCTGCGCCCGGCTAGGTCGTGTAGCCAGACGCTCGACGCAGCACCAAAAGACAGGCGGGTGACGTCTCGGCCGCCATATGCCATGAGCGAAAGCCGAGGCGGGCTTCGGCCGCCGGAAGCGATCTGAACGAGCCGCGCCGGGTGCCGCGACTGGCCCGGACGGCCGACAGCACGGACAGCCTCAGAAGGCGCGCGCCATCCGATCGAACGCCGGGTGGACGGTCTCCGGTCGCGGGAGACGCGGCAGCGTCACGATTCGCTCTTCGGCGACAAAGCGCGCGAGGGTCGCGGCGGTTTCCTCGACATCGACCGTGCTCCCCGGGCTTTCGTTCACGACGAGAGCGGCCAATTCGAGGCCGCGGGCGGTGAGCGCGGTTATGGCGGTCAAGGTATGGCTCAATGTGCCAAGATAGCTGCCCGCGACAAGGACGACGGGCAGGGAGAGCGCCGCCATCCAGTCGAGTACGGTCAGCCGGCCGTGCAGCGGCACCATCACGCCACCCACGCCTTCGATCAGCAGGACGTCCCGGCGCCGTGCGACCCTGTCGCCGCAGAATGCGATGACGCGGTCGACATCGAGGGACGCCCCCTCGCGCGCCGCCGCCATGTCTGGTGAAAGCGGTGCGCGGAAACGCCAGGGCGAGATCGCCGCGACCGCATCGGCCGTTGCGTCCTGGCCGAGCGCCGCCAACAGCCTTTCGGGATCGCCGCTCGGGTCGGCGGCGATGTAGCCGCTCGCCAGAGGCTTCAGCGCCTCGACCTCGCGGCCGGCGCGCCGCAGCGCGTGAATGAGGCCGGTGGCGATAAAGGTCTTGCCGACATCCGTGCCGGTGCCGGTGACAAAGAAAGCGCTCATGCGATCGGCGCCAGGATGCGGTCGCGCACCATCGCGGCCAGGCGCGCCACCTCCTCGTCGGGATGGCGCGCGGTGAACGTGAAGCGCAGCCGGGCCGTGCCCTCGGGCACGGTCGGCGGGCGGATCGCCGCGACAAGGAAGCCCGCCTCCGCCAGGACGCGCGACGCCGTCATTGTCCCGTCGACATCGCCCAGGATCAGCGGCACGATCGCGCTTGCCGGCTGCGGCAATCCGGTTGCGCGCGCGAAGGCTCGCGCCTTGGTGAGCGGCAAGGCGCAATAGTCGGGCTCGCGCGCGATCACGTTCAGCGCCGCAATCGCCGCCGCCACCGTGCCGGGTGCGAGGCCGGTCGAGTAGATGAAGCTGCGCGCGCGCGTGCGGATCAGGTCGACGACCGGACGCGAGGCGCAGAGATATCCGCCATAGGCGCCGACCGCTTTTGACAACGTCCCCATCTGGAGCGGCACCTCGGCGGGCGGATTCTCCACATGCACGGAGCCGCGCCCGCCGCCGAGGACGCCGATGCCATGGGCGTCGTCGGACATCAGCCAGGCATCATGGCGCCGCGCCAGCGCGGCAAGCGCCGAAAGCGGCGCCAGATCGCCGTCCATCGAGAAGACGCCGTCGGTCGCGATCAAGGCGTGCCGGTGCCGCTGCCGTTCCGCGACCAGCACTTCCTCGGCATGCGCCACATCGTTGTGCCGAAAGCGCCGCACCGTTGCGTCGCTGAGCCGGGCGCCCGCCCAGATGCACGCATGCGCCAATTCATCCACCAGCACGAGCGCGTCCTTTCCGGCGAGGGTCGGAATGATCCCGATATTGGCGAGATAGCCCGACCCGAAGACGCACGCGTCTTCGGTGCCCTTGAGCGCGGCAAGCCGCGCCTCCAGCTCGGCATAAAGCGGATGGTTGCCGGTGACCAGCCGCGACGCGCCGGCGCCGGCGCCGTAGCGGCGCGTCGCGGCTATCGCGGCCTCGATCACTTCCGGATGCGTGCTGAGGTTGAGATAGTCGTTGCAGCAGAAGGACAGCATGCGCCGGCCGTCCCGCAGCAGCCAGGGACCGTCCTCCCTTGCCGTACCGGCCAGGGAGCGGCGCAGGCCGCGTTCATCGAGCTCGGCGAGTTTGCGGATGGCGAAGGTATCAAGGGAGAGCATGAAGCCTCGCGCGAAGTAACATGACTTTTCTGTCGTGACGGGCCGAATATAGTGGACATCCCGGCCCGGCGCGCCGTTTTGCAATCTTCGATGTCGCTTTGCGTGTGTCCGATCATAAAACCGAAGCGGAGTTGACCTGTGTCCCGCGAGCGGCCCAATTGGTTTCAAGCCGGGTTTGACCATATCTGGCTCCCCTACACGCAGATGAAGACGACGCCGGCGCCGCTGGCGGTGGCGCGCACCCACGGTTCGCGCATCGTGCTGGCGGATGGGCGGGAGCTGGTCGATGGCATCGCGTCATGGTGGACGGCGTGTCATGGCTACAATCATCCGGCGATCCGGAGAGCCGTGGCGGCGCAGCTCGAGGTGATGCCGCACGTCATGTTCGGCGGCTTGGTGCACGAGCCCGCACTCGCCCTCGCGCAACGGCTGGTGCGCCTGCTGCCCGGCGGTCTGGAGCGGGTCTTCTTCACGGATTCCGGCTCGGTCGCGGTCGAAGTCGCGATGAAGATGGCGACCCAGTACTGGCTCAACCGCGGCCTGCGCCATCGCAGCCGGTTTCTCGCCTTCAACGGCGCCTATCACGGCGACACGATCGCGACCATGGCGGTATGCGACCCGCAGGAGGGGATGCACCGGCTGTTTCAGGGCCTGCTTCCGGAGCATGACATTATCGACTTGCCGCGCGACGAACCCAGCATTGGAGCCTTCGAGCGCTTCCTCGAGCGCCATGCCGACCGCCTCGCGGGCATCATCGTCGAACCGCTTGTACAGGGCGCGGGGGGCATGAAGTTTCACGCGCCCGACGTGCTGCGCCGTCTGCGCGACGCGGCCGACCGATACCAGTTGCTGCTGATCTTCGACGAGATCTTTACCGGATTCGGCCGCACCGGCGCGATGTTCGCCGCTGAGCAGGCCGGCGTCGCGCCCGACATTGTAACGCTCTCCAAGGCGCTGACCGGCGGCACCCTGGCGCTTGCGGCAACGATCGCGAGCCGCCCGGTATTCGATTCCTTCTGGTCGGACGATCCCGCAAAGGCGCTGATGCACGGCCCTACTTACATGGCGAACGCTCTCGCTTGTGCGGCCGCCGACGCATCGCTCGAGCTCTTCGCGAAAGAGCCGCGGCTGGCGCAGATCGCCGCCATCTCGACCGCGTTGGCGCGCGGCCTCGCCCCCTGCCGCCGTCTCTCCCGCGTGCGCGATGTGCGCGTCCTCGGGGCCATCGGCGTCGTCGAGCTCGATCGCATTGACGATCTCAACGCGCTCAAGCGGGCGTTCGTGGAAGCCGGCGTCTGGGTTCGGCCGTTCGGGAACATCGTCTACCTCACTCCGGCCTTCACGATTGATCTCGAAGACCTCGCGCTGCTCACCGCGACGGTGAATGAGGTCCTGCAGCACCACCTCTGAGATCGAGGCGCCTTGAGAACCATCGAGGACGGCGCGCTTGACCCGGCCCCCCTCCACCCCACATCTTCTGCCAGCCCCTCCGCCACCCAGGCCCCATGCGCGACGCCCAACCCGAAAGCTGGCACGGTACGACCATCCTCTGCGTCCGAAAGGATGGCAGGGTGGTGATCGCCGGGGACGGCCAGGTATCGATGGGCCAGACCATCGTCAAATCGAACGCCCGGAAGCTGCGCCGGCTGGGCAACGGCACGGTGGTGGCCGGCTTCGCCGGCGCCACCGCCGACGCGCTGACCCTCTTCGAGCGGCTCGAGGCGAAGCTCGAGCAGCATCCGGGCCAGCTCTCGCGTGCCTGCGTCGAGCTCGCCAAGGATTGGCGCACCGACCGCTATCTGCGGCGACTGGAAGCGATGATGGCGGTGGCCGACCAGAAGGTCTCGCTCATCCTTTCCGGCACGGGCGACGTGCTCGAGCCCGAGGACGGGCTCATCGGCATCGGCTCGGGCGGCGGCTACGCCCTCGCCGCGGCGCGTGCGCTCGTCGATCAGCCGCTCGACGCCGAGGCGATCGCCCGGAAGGCAATGGCAATCGCCGCCGGCATCTGCGTCTACACCAATGACAAGGTCACTTTCGAAAGCCTATGACTTCGTTCAGCCCGCGCGAGATCGTCTCCGAGCTCGACCGTCACATCGTCGGTCAGAACGACGCCAAGCGCGCCGTCGCCATCGCGCTGCGCAACCGCTGGCGGCGCCAGCAGCTTCCGCCGGAGCTGCGCGAGGAGGTGCTGCCCAAGAACATCCTGATGATCGGCCCGACCGGCATCGGCAAGACCGAGATCGCGCGCCGGCTGGCGCGGTTGGCGCAGGCGCCCTTCATCAAGGTCGAAGCCACGAAGTTCACCGAAGTGGGCTATGTCGGCCGCGACGTCGAGCAGATCCTGCGCGACCTCGTCGAGATCTCGATCGCCATGACGCGCGAGCGGCTGCGCAAGGAAGTCGCCTCGAAGGCCGAGCTCCTCGCCGAGGAGCGCGTGCTCGACGCGCTGGTCGGGCAGAACGCCGCCGCCGACACGCGGCAGAAATTCCGCAAGATGCTGCGCGAGGGGCAGCTCGACGACCGCGAGATCGAGATCCAGGTGCAGGAGAATGCCGCGGCGAGCCTGCCGACCTTCGAGATCCCGGGCATGCCCGGGGCGCAGATGGGCATGCTCAATCTCGGCGACATCTTCGGCAAGGCCTTCGGCGGCCGGACCAAGCCGCGGCGCATGAATGTGCGCGAGAGCCATGCGGTGCTCATGGCCGAGGAGAGCGACAAGCTCCTCGATCAGGAGAAGGTGGTGAAGGAGGCGATCGCCGCGGTCGAGGAGAACGGCATCGTCTTCCTCGACGAAATCGACAAGATCTGCGCCCGCAGCGAGCAGCGCATCGGCGGCGATGTCAGCCGCGAGGGCGTGCAGCGCGACCTGCTGCCGCTCATCGAAGGCACCACGGTCGCGACCAAGCACGGCGCGGTCAAGACCGATCACGTGCTGTTCATCGCCTCGGGCGCCTTCCATCTCGCCAAGCCTTCGGACCTGCTGCCGGAACTGCAAGGGCGGCTGCCGATCCGCGTCGAGCTGAAGCCGCTGACGCGCGACGATTTCCGCCGCATCCTGACCGAGCCCGAGGCGAGCCTCATCAAGCAGTACAAGGCGCTGATCGGCACCGAGAGCCTCACCCTCGATTTCGCCGAGGAAGCGATCGACGAGATCGCGACATTGGCCGAGGAGATCAACACCACGGTCGAGAATATCGGCGCGAGGCGGCTGCACACCGTGCTTGAGCGCCTGCTCGAAGAGGTGAGCTTCACCGCCTCCGACAGGCCGCCCGGCAGCAGCGTGCTGATCGACCGCGCCTATGTGCGCGAGCATGTCGGCAGTCTCGCCAAGAACGCCGACCTCTCGAAGTTCATCCTCTAGCCGTCACCCGGCGAAGGCCGCCAGCACCGCCGCGAGCGTCGCCACCGAGACGATATTCGACAGCACCACCGCGCCCGCCGAGCGGTCGACATAGACGCCGTAGCGCTGCGCCACGATGAAGGCGTTGAGTCCGATCGGCAGCGCCGCCGCCACGGTCGCCACTGCGAGGTCGAGCGGCGCTAGGCCCAGGGCACGGCCCAACAACCAGACGACCGTCGGCTGCAACAGCAGCTTCAGCGCGACGATGACGACGGTTTCGCCGGCGCCCGACCCCAAGCGGAACTGAGCGAGCGCGGCGCCCAGCGCGAAGAGCGCCGAAGGGCTTGCCGCCGCCGCCAACAACTCGACGAAATCGACGATGGCGCGCGGCAGCGGCCAGCCGGTGCTGCGCCAGCAGAAGCCCAGCACGATCGCACCGATGATCGGGTTGGTAAGGAGCGCGCGTGCGGTGGCGTGAAGGCTGCGGCCGAGCTCGCCGCTTCCGCCGCGGCCGAGCTCGATGACCAGCGTCGCGAGCGTCAGCAGCACCATCGAATGGAGCGCGATGATCAACGTCATCGGCGCCAGCGCCGCCGGCCCGAAGGCGGCGAGCATCAGCGGCAGTCCCAGCTGCACGGTATTGCCGAAGGAGACGTTGATGGCGAGAACGCCCTGCGCCTTGAGATCGAGGCCGAAGCGCCAGCGGCCGATCAGCATGCCCAGGGCGAAGAGGGCCACCGCGCCGAGAAAATAGGCCGCGAGCACGCGGGGATCGCCACCCGCGCCGGCCTGGTCGATCGCGGCGCCGCGGAAGAGCAGCGCCGGCAGCGCCAGGTAATAGACGAAATTGCCGAAGCCGCGCACCCCCTCGCGGGTGAAGAGACGGGTGCACGCCATGCCATAACCGAGCGCGATGAGGCCAAAGACCGGCAGAAGGATCGTGAGCACGCTCGCCATGGGCGGCGCAGTGATAGCGAGCAGCCGCGGCCGCTGCAAAACCGCTGCGGCAAGGGATAAAGAACAGCGCTGACATATGTATTGCGCGCCGCGGGCCGGAACTCCGGCGCGCGGCCTCGTGTTTCGCGAGGGAAAGCTTCGTCAGGAGCCCCTGCCATGCGCCTCGCCTTGCCGCTCCTCGCCGCCGCCTGCGCCACGCTTGCCGCCTGCGCCGGCTCGCCCCAGCCGGTAAGCTCGGCCCCGCCCAGCGTCTCCTATCGGGTGCCGAACAACGATGCCGCGGCGACCAGCGCCGAAGCGCAGAACTATTGCGCGCAATACGGCCATGCCGCGCAATATCGCGGCACCGAGGCGGCGCCGGAGGGCGAAGTCGCGGTCTATACCTGCGATGGCGTGCCGCAGGGCACGGTCGGCAGCACCGTGCCTCCGGCCGAGGGCAGCAGTGTTCCGCCGGGCGCGCTGGCGCCGGGCGTGGCGACGCCCTGCGCCGACGCGCTGCATCAGGATCGCCCGGGCGGCGCGGATTACCACGGCCCGCCGGTGGCCGGCTGTCCCGCGACGCGCTAGCTCGCCTGCTCATCGGCCGTGCCGGGCACCGGCACAAAGCCCGACCGGCGGGAGCTTGACCTTTTAATATGCACATTATATACATCTTTTCGGCGGCGCACGCCGATCTCCCTCCTGGCGCCGCTGTTTTTTTCTAGGGCTTGACGAGGCAGAGGATGAGCACCGATGCCGGCGCCGCGGCATTGCGGCGCAATCTTCTCGCTGCCGATATCTCGGAGCGCACCGGGATCGACGAGGCGCTGATCGAGCGCGTGGTGCGGAGCTTTTATGGCCGCGTCGCCCGCCACGAGGTTCTGGGCCCGATCTTCGCCACGCGCATCGACGATTGGGAAGCGCATATCCGCCGGATGTGCGATTTCTGGTCGTCCGTCGCCTTGATGAGCGGGCGCTATCACGGCCAGCCGCTGGTGGCGCATTTCGGACTGCCGATCGAAGCGCATCATTTCGACCAATGGCTCGCGCTTTTCGCCGAAACCCTTGCCGAACTCTGCCGCCCCGAGGCCGCTCATCACTTCCTGGAGCGCGCCTATCGGATCGCCGCGAGCCTCGAGCTCGGCATCGCCGCGCGCGAAGGTCGCGCCTTGCCGCCGCGGACGCGGCGGCAGCCGCTGCCCGGCGGAGACCGTCCGTCGTGACGTCGCCCGGTGCGCTGCGTGTTTGCGCCGGCGCAACGTCCCGCATCGTCAAGCGACGGTAATCTTCGCTCGTGCGGCGGCATCCGACCGCCAGAGGAGAGCGGCATGATTCAGGCTTTGCTCAAGGTCTTTCTCTTCCCCGGCAACTTCGTGTGCCGGCTGCTCAAGGCCGAAGGCGCCGATGACCGCGCCATGATCCGCACCATGATCAACATGCTGGTCTGGAACGCCGTCGTCGTGGTCACGGCCGCGATCATCACGCTCAGATGAGCGGCGAGATCGGGCTCGTCCGATGAGCCTCCACCCGGAGAAGACCGTCGAGATCGCCGATGACGTCGTCGGCGATGCGCCGCTCGTCGCCGAGAAGCTCGGCCTCTCGACCGAGACTTTCTGGCGCGAATTGAAGCGGGGGGCGATCTACGGCGTGGCCGAACGCGGCGAGGGCGAGGACGCGGGCAGGCTGCGGCTCACCTTTCGCTACGGGCTGCGCTCCTGGACGGCGGTTCTCGACGGCATGATCCACTGAGGAGGCGCGATGCCGAGTTCCCGGCGCACGCTCAGCTCTTGGCGCCGGGCGTCCACTTGCGGATGTGGCGCTTGGGCTCCGGGTAACGCGAGGGCGCGACGCCGTCGCGGCCGAAATGGCGGACGAAATCGTCGTAGCGGCGGCGCAGCTCGGCGCGCTCGCCAGCCGTCATGTCCTGGAGATGGAGATGGGAAAGGTCGGCCTGGCGCAACCCGTCTGCGCTTGCCGCATCGGCGACACCGCCGCCCTCTTTCTGCCGTCGCGCCATATTCGGCAGCATGGCCGAGAATGCTTAAGGCGCGGTTAAATCCGGGTTGCCCACAGATTTGCCGCGGTCAGGCGGCGGTGAGCTCGATCGGCTCGCGGCTGATCAGCCGGTCGACCCGGGTGAGCAGCACCTCGGGGTCGAACGGCTTTACCAGCACGCCGTCGGCCCCGAGCCGCTGCAGCATTTCGGCGAAATCGACGCTGCCGCTGTGGCGGAAGCCGGTCATCGCCAGGATCTTTGCGCGCGGCCGGTGGCGACGGATCTCCATGATCGTCTCGATGCCGTCGCGCTCGGGCATCATGATGTCGGTGATGACGAGCTCGGGCTCGGTTTCCTGCCAGAGCCGCACGCCTTCCTTGCCGTCGCTGGCACTGTAGGCGGCATATCCGGCGTCGTTGAGCGTCACCATGACGAGGCGGCGCATGACGGCGCTGTCGTCAATGACGAGGACACGAATACCCATACGGCAGAGCCCCTCGATGCCCAAAAGCCGCGGCAAGTTTAAGCGGAAATCGCAGCTCTCTGGAGATAAATCTCCTACAAATTTAGGCAAATTGCCGGCGAATTTCGCCGCGCTTCCAAGGAGACGGGGTATGCTCCGGCTCTCCTGGGGAGAGAAGCACAACCTCCGGGACGGAGAAGGAGAAAGCGAACGTGCCAGGCGTGCTGCTGGACCAGCCGCTCGACGGGCTTTATCGGCACTGGCTGAGCAAGAAGCGCGGCCGGGCTTTGCCGCGCCGCGCCGATATCGATCCGCTGGAGATCCCCGGCGAGAGCTGGCCCCACACCATGCTGCTCGACGTGATCTGGAACGCCGACGCGCCGCGCTTCCGCTATCGCCGGGTTGGCGACGTATTCTGGCGCGGCAGCGCGCGCGAGCCGACCGGCCGGTTCATTGACGAGGTGCTGACCGAGCGTGCCGGCTATCGCGACTACGTTCTCGGCATCTATGAGGAGATGGCGCGCCGCGCCGTGCCGATCTACACCGAGAACAGCTTCACCCTCGAGGGCCGCCCGGCACCGATGCGGGTGCGGCGCATCTCGCTGCCGCTGTCGAACGGCGGCGATCGCGTCGACATGGTGCTCGCGGGCCATATCTTCGAGCATGGCAAGCTCGCGCGCGACGTCGCCTTCTCGCTGGTGATCTCGCTGAAGGAACTGTGCCGCGTCGTGCTCGAGGAGCCGCAGGCGATCGACGCCGAGACGGCGCTGTCCGCGCCCGGCTGACTCAGGGGCCGTTGCGGCGCCGGCGGCGCAGCGGCTGGGTGGGCGCGCTTTTCAAGAGATCGAGCAGCAGGTCGACCCGATCGCGCGGCAGCTTCCGGATGCGCTCGGCCAGCAGATTGGCGAGCTCGGTGGCTGCCGGCGAGAGGCCGGCGGTGTCGACGGTGATGCGCGGATGCGAGAGGCGCGCGAGGCGATGCAGCTCGTCCGCCTCGTCCCAGATGATGTTGAGCTGCGCGCAGATGGCGACCACTATGGCGTGGGTCGGTCGGCCGCGCCTGCCATGCTCCAGCGCCGAGAGATAAGCGGCGGAGACGCCGAGCGCCTCGGCCATCTGCTTCAGGCTGATGCCGCGCTCGGCGCGGAGCTGCCGGAGCCGCTCGCCGAAGGGCGTCATCGCTTCCGCCGCAGCAGCACATAGAGCGCACCGGCGCCGCCGTCGCGCGGCTGCGCCGCCGCCTTGGCGAGCACGCGGCCGCGATTGGGCCCTTCGTCGAGCCAGCGCGGCACCTCGGCGCGCAGCACGCCGCCGCGCTCGCCGCCGCCCTTGCCGGTGATCACCAGCACGCAGCGCTTGCCGGCTTCCTGCGCGCGCGCGAGGAAGGACTGGAGCGCGCGATGCGCCTCCTCGCGCGTCATGCCGTGGAGATCGAGCCGGCCTTCGAGCGGCAGCGCGCCGCGTTTCAAGCGCTGGGCGCTGCGCCGGTCGAGCCCGGAAGCGGCGGGACGCCCGGCGGGTGCGGCGGCCGCCGGCTCCCGCGCCATGCGCGGCGGCGCCTCGGGTTGGGATGGTGGCGGCGGCGGTCCCGCCGCCGGCTCGAGCGGTTCGACATCGCGCATGGCGGCACGCCACAGCGCGCGTTCGTCGCCGCTAGGACGCCGCCTCGTCATCGATGAGCACGATGTGCAGCCGCCGCGGTCCGTGCGCGCCGAGCTCAAGGCGCTGCTCGATATCGCCGGTGCGGGACGGTCCGGTGATGAAGTTGACGGTGCGCGGCATCGCCGCGCGGCCATCGGCGCCGCGCTGGGCGTCGCGCAGCCGCGTCCAGCCTTCTTCGTAGCTCGGCACCACCTGCCGGCCGCGCATCACGACGATATGCGTGTCAGGCAGGAAATTGTTGCGCGTCGGGCTTTGCGCTCCCGAGACCAGCATCAAGGTGCCGGTCTCGGCGATGCCGGCGAAGCACGCGGTGACGCCGACCTGGTCGCCATCCTCGGCGCGGCCGCGGCGGATATCGAGCATCGGCCGCTCCTGCCAGGGAATCCCGTCGAGCTGCGGATCCGGCGTCATGACGAGGCGCGAGGGCAGGTTGCGCTGGCTCAGATAATCGGCGACGGCCGCCGGCACGTCCTCGACGCGCGCGACGCGCATCACCGTGGTCTGCACCTCCTCAGCCATGGCGCGGAAGAGATCGACCTGCGCCGGGTGCGGCAGCGCCGCGGCGCGCGCCGGAACGAGGTTGCGCCGATGCTCGGCGATGCGCTCCTCGAGCTCGCTGCGGGCGCCGGTGTCGAGCGGCCCGCGCTTCAGCGAGCGGCGGATCGACCCGAGAATCTGCTCGCGCGACTGGCTCACGCCGCGCTCCGATGCTTCTGCCGCTCGGCCCAGAGGCTCATGAAGCTGCGCCCTTCCGGCACCGGCATGTCGCGGCCCGCCGTCCAGCCCTGCGCCAGCGGCAGCGAGCGGAAGCGCCCGCGCGGGCCGCCCGCCCAACCGAGAAGGCGGGAGGCAAGCCCGGTCACGAAGCGGTAGAGCGGCGGGCGCTGCGCCAGGAACGCCCAGAGCGCGAGGCCGTAGCGGTAGGCTGCCGGCGAGAGCTGCCTTTCGAACTCGCGCTCGCGCCAATGGCGCATCATGCCGGGGAGCGGGATCTTCATCGGACAGACGCTCTCGCAGCGGCCGCAGAAGGTCGAGGCGTTGGGCAGGTGCCCAGCCTCGTCGACGCCGACCAGCGTCGGCGTCAGCACCGCGCCCATCGGCCCCGGATAGACCCAGCCATAGGCGTGGCCGCCGACGGTCGCATAGACCGGGCAGTGATTCATGCAGGCGCCGCAGCGGATGCAGCGCAGCATGTCCTGGAACTCGGTGCCGAGCATGGCGCTGCGGCCGTTGTCGAGGAAGACGACGTGAAATTCGCCCGGTCCGTCGGTGTCTTCCGGGCGGCGCGGCCCGGTCGAGACGGTGGTGTAGGTCGAGAATTCCTGGCCTGTCGCCGAGCGTGCCAGCAGCCGCAGGATGGTCGAGAGATCCTCGAGTGTCGGCACGACCTTCTCGAGGCTCGCCAGCACGATATGCGCCTTGGTGAGCGTCTGCGTCAGGTCGCCATTGCCCTCGTTGGTGACGATCACCGTGGAGCCGGTCTCGGCGACGCAGAAATTGGCGCCGGTTATGCCGACATCGGCGGCGAGGAATTTCTGGCGCAGCACGGCGCGCGCCTCGGCGACCAGGGTCGGCGCCTCCTCGAGCCGCCGCGCCGGGTCAAGGTCGCGATGCGTCTCGCGGAAGCTCTCGGCGATCTGCTCCTTCACCAGGTGGATGGCTGGGGCGATGATGTGGCTCGGATACTCCTTGCGGATCTGGATGATGTACTCGCCGAGATCGGTCTCGACCGGCGTGATGCCGTTCTGCTCGAGGTGATCGTTGAGCGCGATCTCCTCGGCGATCATCGTCTTGCCCTTGGTCACCGTCTTGGCGCCGAGCCGCTGACAGATCGCCAGCACCGTGTCGCGCGCCTCCTGCGGCGTGCGGCACCAATGCACGTGCCCGCCCTGCGCCTTGACGTTCTTCTCGAAGGTCTCGAGGTAGAAATCGAGATTCTCGAGCACGTGGTCCTTGATCGCCTTGCCCTGGTCGCGCAGCGCCTCGAATTCCGGAAGCCGCGCCACGGCCGCGGCACGGCGGGCGGGAAAGCCGCTGCGCATCAGCGCCAGCGCCTTCTGCAGATTGGCATTGCCGAGCGCTTGGTGCGCGTTGTCCTTGAAGGCGTGGCTGGTCGGCTGCATCAGCCTCGCTCCGGTGCCGCGCCGATGGGAGCCGTCGCCTCGGCGCTGCCGGCGAGCACCTCGGCGACATGGCGCACGCGTACGCGCTTGCCGAGCCGCGTCAGCTTGCCCGCCATGTTGAGGAGACAGCCCATGTCGCCGGCGAGCAGCGTGTCGGCGCCGCTGGCGACGATATCCGCCGCCTTGTCGGCGGCCATGCGCTCGGAGATCTCGGGATATTTGATGCAGAAGGTGCCGCCGAAGCCGCAGCACACCTCGGCGCCGGGCAGCTCCTGCAGCCGCAGGCCATCGACGCTCGCCAGCAGCCGGCGCGGCTGCTCCTTGACGCCGAGCTCGCGCAGCCCCGAGCAGGAATCGTGATAGGTCGCGACGCCCTCGTAGCGCGCCTCGACACGCTCGACCTTCAGCACGTCGGCGAGAAACGAGATGAGCTCGTAGGTGCGCATTGCCAGATGCTGTGCACGCTGGAAGATCGCCGGCTCGTCGGCGAAGAGCTCGGGATAGTGCTTGCGGATCATCCCGCCGCAGGAGCCCGAGGGCACCACGACGTAGTCGAAGCCCTCGAAGGCCTCGATCACCTGGCGCGCGATCGCCTTGGTGTCGGCCTTGTCGCCGGAATTATAGGCCGGCTGGCCGCAGCAGGTCTGCGCCTGCGGCACCTCGACCGTGCAGCCGGCATCCTCAAGCAGCTTCACCGCGGCGAAGCCGACGCTCGGACGGAAGAGATCGACGAGACAGGTGACGAAGAGACCGACGCGGATCGGCGCTGCAGGCATTCTTCTGTCCTCGGGCAGGGCGGGCGATCCCGCTCTTGTTCGCTCGCGCGCAGCATGGTCAGCCCGGACGGGGATTGCAAGCTTTGGTGGCCGCGCCGGCGTCGCGCAGCCTCGCTACGCGGCAGCTTCGATTACCGCGGCGGTGGCGGCGGCGGAGCGCCCGGGGGCGGCGGCGGCGGTGGCGGTGCCGCGCTCGCCGGCTGAACAAAGCCTGGCACCTGATTGCCACGCGAGTACATGCACTGCGCATAGGCATTGTCGTAGAGCTGCTGCGCGGTGAATTGCCCGCGCGCCGATTGGTTTGACCCAACCGCCGTGCCGCCCAACGCGCCAGCGCCAGCGCCGATCGCCGCACCCTGGCCGCCGCCGAGCGCCGCGCCAAGGCCGGCGCCGAGCACCGTGCCGATGATCGCCGTGCCAACCTGCGAGCTGTTGCCCTGCTCGGCAACTCCGGCGCTCTGCTGCTGCGCGAAGTTGCGGCAGATCACGTCGTCCTCCTGGAAGACGGAGAAGGGCTTGTTCGGCGCCGGCATCACCGCGATCCGCGGGCCCAAGGGCTGCGTCGCGCAGCCCGCAAGGAGTGCGAGCGAGGTGATGGCGCCAAGGGTGGCTTGAACACGCTTCACGGGAAGAAGCCTCCTTGTCACTTCGACGGCGTGGCCGGAACCTGATGCCACTGAGTGTTGCAGGAATTGACGTAGGGGTAATAGCCCCGCGGATTGTCGCAGTAGTACCAGACATCCGCCGGTTGCTGCACGAAGGTCGGCGCGGTGGGGGCCGTCACCACGGGCGGCGGCGCATAGACCACCGGCGGCGGGGCGTAGACCACCGGCGGCGGCGGATAGGCGTAGTAGGGATAAGGGTAAGGCGCATAGAGCGGCAGGCCGATTCCGACGCCGACCACCACATGCGCGCTCGCCGGCGCCGCGGCGAACCCGAGCGCCAGCGCCAGGCCGACCACCGCCGGCGCGGCCTTGTTCAAAAGCAGCTTTACCATCATCCTTTCCTTCCGGAGCCGAAGGTGCACTCAATATAGGCGATTATACGGCATCCGCCCGGCAAATCCTCCCCGCGGCTCATGGCCTCGGCTCGGCCGGAACCTGCCGCCGCGGCCCGGCCACGGGAGCGGGCGGTGGGGGCGGCTCGGCCAGGACAACGGCCGAGCGGCGCTTCTGTTGCAGACGTCGCGGCCTCTCTTCAGTCAAATTTTTACAAAGTTTCGCGAGCACGGCACGGAAGCGCGCCCAATAGTGAAGCGGCAGGAGAATGCCAATGCTCACGCTCTATTTTGCGCCAGGCTCGAGCTCGATGGCGGTGCATATCGCGCTTCAGGAGATCGGCGCCCCCTTCGCGGCGCAGCCGGTCTCCTTCGCGCGGCGTGAGCAGCGCCGAATACCTGGCGCTCAACCCTGAGGGCAAGGTGCCGGTCCTGCTGGTCGACGGCAGGCCGCTCAGCGAAGTGGCGGCGATCCTGTTCTACCTTGCGCGGCGCTTTCCCGAAGCAGGCCTGCTGCCCGCGCACGACATCGAGGCCGAGGCGCAGGCGATCTCCTGGATGTCCTTCATCGCCGCGACGCTTCATCCCGCCCGGAGCCGCGGCCTCGATTACGCACAGCAGGTCTATGGCATCGCCGATCGCCGCCTTGGCGAGCGGGATTGGGCGCTGGCGCGCTATTCGATCGCCGACATCCACCTCTTCCGCCTCTATTGGCGCCTCGCCCGCTCGCTGAAGCCGCCGCCGGCGACCTTTCCCCGGCTCGAGGCGCATCACGCCCGCATGATGGCGCGCCCGGCGGTGCAGCGCGTCCTCGAGATCGAAGCGGCAATCGGCTACGAGCTGCCGGAATGAGCCCCGCGCCGCCGCCTCAGGGGCTCGGCGTCACGCTCTTCGGCAGCAGCAGGAAATAGCGCCCGCGCGCCTTCATCGCCCCGGCGCGGGCCTCGGCCTCGGCGCCCGGCCCCCAGAAGACGTCGCCGCGCACCGGCCCACGGATGGCGCCGCCGGTGTCCTGCGCCACCATCAGCCGCCTCAGCCTGTCGCCGGCATCGAGATAGACCGGCGCGCCGAGCGGCATGAAGCGGCGATCGACCGCGAGGCTGCGGCCCGGTGTCAGCGCCACCCCCTCGCTGCCGAGCGGCCCGTCGCCCGCGAGCCGGCGGAAGAACACATAGGACGCATCCTCGTCCATCAGCGCCTTGCCCTCGGCCGGATGCGCCTTGATCCAGGCGCGGATCGATTGCAGCGAGACCGCGTCGCGCGTCAGCGCGCCGCGCTCGATCAGCAGCCGGCCGATCGCCACATAGGGCCAGCCATTCTGCCCGTCATAGCCGACGCGCATCGTGCTGCCGTCGCGCAGCACGACGCGGCCCGAGCCCTGGATCTGCAGGAAGAAGGCATCGACGGGATCCGCGACCCAGAGCAGCGGCTGGGCCTCCTGGCCGAGCGCGCCGCTCTCGATCTGCCCGCGCGTCGCATAGGGCTCGAGCCGCCCGCCCTCGACGCGGCCGGCGATGTGCTCGCCGCGCAATTCCGGCCGGAAGCGGCCGAGATTGACGGTAACGAGATCTTTGGGTCGTTGCAGCAGCGGCGTGTCGAAGCCGTCGCCCGGCTGGCGCGCGCCTTTGAGCTCGGGCTCGTAATATCCCGTGAAGAGCCCTTCCGCCGCGCCGTTGTTGCCCGCCTGCCAGGGCCGGAACCAGCTTTCGAAATAGCGCCGCGCCTGCGCGTCATCGGCGCTCCGCGGCAGCGCGGCGCAGGGCGCGCGCCAATCTTCGGCGCGGCCGGCGACACCGAGCCGCGTCGCCGGCGGCGCCTTCGCCAGCACCGCGCAGGAGCGCGCGAAGGCCGGTAGCGCCGCGGCGGTGGCATCCTGTTGCCATTCCGGCAGATCCGCAAACCGCGCCTCTTTCAGCGTCAGATGGTCGGGCGGCGGCGGGCGGGGGGTGCAGGCGAAGAGAGCGGCGAGCAGCAGCAGCGCCGCAACGCGCTCACGGGCTGTGCGTCGCAACGAGCGTCCAGTTGGGGTCGCGCGAGTTCACCGAGCGGGAGAAGGTCCAGAGATCGGTCTTCTCCTCGACCTGGTCGGGATTGCCGTCGACGACCGTGCCATCCGCTTTGCGGGTAACGTTGATCTGGTCGGAGACGAAGCGCACCGTCACCTGCGCGATGTCGGCGGCGAGATTGGCCTCGGCGATGTCGACGGTCTTGAGCGTCAGCAGATTGGTCGACAGGGTTTCGTGCCGCGCCGCGCGCTCGCGGATCGCCGCGGCGAACGAGGCATAGACTTCATGGCTCAGCAGCGGCTCCAAAGTCGCGCTGTCGCCCTTGGCGAAAGCGTTGACGATGATCTCGAAGGCGGAGCGCGCGCCGCCCAGGAAGGCTTTCTCGTCGAAGCTCTTGTCCGCCGCCTTGAGCTGGTCGAGCGCCTGGCCGAGCGACAGGGGCCCGGACGGCGGCGGCGGCGCGAGCCGGTTGCGCCGCGGCAGCGGCACCACCTTCTGCGGCGGCATCTCGGGAGATTGCGGCTTCGCCGTGAAGGGATCGCGGCGCTGCTCGCTGCCGGTGCGGCGGCCGAGAACGCTTCTGAGGCGCACCACCAGCAGCCCGGCGATCACGGCGAATACGACAATTTCTATGAATTGGTAACCGTCGCCCATGCCTGCTTCACTGGTTGCGCCGCTTGAGCCCCCTCGTAGATAGGGCGACGGCGGCGAAAGGGCAAGCGCGCGTCGACCAGCCACCCGCTCTGCATCGAGCGCCGTCACCGGTGCCGCGCCCGGCGCGAACTGAAACACCATCAGCGACAGGATCCGGTTCACGACGCAGTCGTCCTCGGATCAAGCATTTGCCGGCCGACTGCCGGTCCTGGGGTTGTGCCCGCCGGGGCATCCGTGCTAGCCACCCGCGCGGCGAGGCAGGAGTGGTTAATGTCGATTCAGGATAACGGCACGACGGTTACCGGCGGCGATGCAGCGGCCGGGCAGCAGCTCATCGTCAACGCGCAATACATCAAGGATTTCTCCTTCGAGAACCCGCGCGCCCCGCACAGCCTGCTGCAGCAGAAGGACCCGCCCGAGGTCCAGCTCGGCGTCGATGTGAAGGCGCAGGGATTGGCGCAGGATGTGTTCGAGGTGATGCTCACCGTCAGCGCCAATGCAGCGATTGCCGGCGAGACCGTGTTCGTCGCCGAGCTCACCTATGCCGCGGTCGTGACGGTGCGCAATACGCCGGCGGAGGTGCTGCCGATCCTGCTGCTGGTCGAGACGCCGCGCCTGCTCTTCCCCTTTGCGCGCAGCATCGTCGCCAATGCCACACGGGAGGGCGGATTCCCGCCGCTGCTCATCCACCCCGTCGATTTCGCCGAGATCCTGCGCCGCCAGCAGACCACGCA
Source organism: Allostellaceae bacterium (assembly GCA_035553515.1). Classification (GTDB taxonomy): domain Bacteria; phylum Pseudomonadota; class Alphaproteobacteria; order ATCC43930; family CGMCC-115725; genus DAHUYF01. Next base: position 41,906 of record DATNDG010000083.1, read on the forward strand.
GCCCGGCGCGCCGATCGCGACGGCCTGAGGCGCCCGGAGTCAGTTCTCAGTCGTCAGCCCAGCGCTACTGGGAACTGACGGCCGGAGACTGAGAAGCCCCGGCGAGCCAGATCGGCTCCTTGAGTTTTGCGAGAAACGCCGCATGCGCGGCCAGCTCCTCCGCGCTCGCGGCGTGCGGGCGGGGTGGGCGGGCGGGCCGTTCCACCGCATCGAGCGCGCGACCGCCGCCGATCGCCACGGCGAGGTCGAGCCCAGGCTGACGGCCGCCGACCAGCTCCAGATAGACCGCGGCGAGCAGCTCGCAATCGAGCCGCGCGCCGTGCTTGGTGCGCTGCGACAGGTCGATGGCGAAGCGGCGGCAGAGCGCGTCGAGGCTCGCCTGGGCGCCGGGAAAGCGCTTGCGCGCCAGCAGCAGCGTGTCCTCGAAGGTGCAGGCGAGCGCCGGGCGGTTGAGCCGCTTCAGCTCGGCATTGAGGAAGCCCAGGTCGAACTCGGCATTGTGGATGACCAGGCGGTCCTCGCCGAGAAAGGCGATCAGCTCCCCGGCGATGGCGCCGAAGGGCGGGTGCTGCGCCAGGAACTCGGCCGTAAGCCCATGCACCGCCACGGCCTCGGCCGCGACCTCGCGCTCGGGATTGACGTAGCGGTGGAAGACGCGGCCGGTCGGCACATGGTTGAAGAGCTCGACGCAGGCGATCTCGACGATGCGATGGCCGTCGGCGGGGTCGAGCCCGGTGGTTTCGGTGTCGAGCACGATCTCGCGCATGGCGCTCAGTCTGCCTTAGCGGGACTCGTCGGTGCAAGCGTCGGCCTCGCGCAGCGCCGCGACGATCCGCTGCAGCCGGCGGAATGTCTCGGCGCGGCCGAGGCCGCTCGGCACGACGTAATCGGCGCGGCGGCGCTTTTCGGCGTCGGGCATCTGCTTTGCCAGCACGGCGCCAAGCCGCTCCTCGGTCATGCCCGGCCGCTTCATCACCCGCTGGCGCTGCAGGAAGGCAGGGGCCGAGACGACCACCACCTTGTCGCAGCGCCGCTCGCCGCCGGTCTCGAAGAGCAGCGGCACGTCGAGCACGACGAGGCCCGCGCGGCGGCGGCGCGCGGCGGCGAGGAAGCGCTGCTGGCTCAGGCGCACCAGCGGATGGAGGATGCGCTCGAGCCGCCTCAGCGCTGCTTCGTTGGCGAAGACCCGCGCGCCGAGTGCCGCGCGGTCGATACCGCCGCCCCGCCGGGTGACTCCCGGAAACGCCGCTTCCACCTGCGCCACGGCGCCGCCGCCGGGCGCCATCAGGCGATGGACGGCGGCGTCGCTGTCATGGACCGGCACGCCGAGGCGACGGAACATCGCCGCCACGGTGCTTTTCCCCATGCCGAGCGAGCCGGTGAGGCCGAGGATGATCATGATGGGGCGAGGCTCGCTTCGGCGAGGCGGCGCAGCTCCGGCATCACTTCCGGCATGATCCCGAACCAGGCGGCAAAAGCCGGACGCGCCTGATGCAGCAGCATGCCGAGCCCGTCCACCGCCGCATTGCCGCGCGCGCGCGCGGCGTTGAGCAGCGCCGTCTCGAGCGGCACATAGACGATGTCGTTCACCACCGCGCGCCGCGGTAGCGCGTCGAGCGTGAGCTCGAGCGGCGGCTGTCCGTTCTGGCCGAGGCTGGTGGCATTGACCAGCAGTGCCGCGCCGTCGAGCGCCGCATCGCGCTCGCTCCAGTCGAGCACAGAGACCGGGCCGCCCAACGCGGCCGCGAGCGCCTCGGCACGGGCGCGATGCCGGTTGAGGAGCCGGATCTCGCCGGCGCCGTGATCGAGCAGCGCCGCCGCCACCGCGTGCGCCGCGCCGCCGGCGCCCAGCACCACCGCGGGCCCCGCATCGGCGCGCCAATCGGCAACCGTCGCGGCGAGATTGGCATGAAATCCGAAGGCGTCGGTGTTGCGGCCTTCGAGGCTGCCATCCTCTCCGACGACGACCGTGTTGACCGCACCGATGCGGCGCGCCGCCGCATCGGTGCGATCGACCAGCGCCAGCGCCGCCTCCTTATGCGGCTGCGTGAGGTTGCAGCCAGCGAAGCCCTGCGCCTTGAGACCGCGCAGCGCCGCGGCGAGCTCCGTCGGCTTGACCGGCAGCTTCACGTAATCGCCGTCGATCGCGTAATGCCGGAGCCAGAAGCCATGCAGCAGCGGCGAGCGCGAATGCTCGATCGGCCAGCCCATGACGCCGGCGCGGATCATGCGGCAAGCGCCCCCGCGCTGCGCAGGAAGCCGAGCAGCGGCAGCAGCGGCAATCCCAGGACCGAGAAGTAGTCGCCCTCGACGCGCTCGAAGAGCTGCGCGCCGAGGCCTTCGATCTCGTAGGCGCCGACCGCGGCGAGGATGCCGTCGCCCGCCGCGGCGAGATAGGCGTCGAGGAAGCTTTCGCTGAACGTGCGCATGAGGAGCGCGGGCCGCTCGACATGGCGCCACAGCACCACGCCGTCACGGCAGACCACCGCCGCGGTTATCAGCTCGTGCCGCGCGCCGCGCAGACGTAGGAGCTGGCTGCGCGCCGCGGCGCGATCGGCCGGCTTGTCGAACCATTGATCGCCCAGCACCAGCAGCTGGTCGCCGCCGATGACGAGCGCGGCGGGATGGCGCTCCGCCACGCGCAGGGCTTTTTCCTCGGCAAGCCGCGTGGCGCAGCCTGCGGCATCCTGCCCCTCGCGGCGGCTGCGCAACTTCACCGCGGCTTCGTCGAGTGCCGCGGCATCGCGCGCGACGGTGAGCCCGGCCTGCTCCAGCAGCGCCGCCCGTGCGCGGCTTGCCGAAGCGAGCACCAGCGGCGCCGCGGCAAGCCTCGTCATCCTTCCTGGCCGTGGCGGCGCGCGATCAGCTTCAGGATCGCCGCCGCCGTCTCCTCGATCGACCGGCGCGTCACGTCGATCACCGGCCAGTGCCGTTCGGCAAAGAGCCGGCGCGCTTCGGCGACTTCGGCGCGCACCGCCTCGATATCGGTATAGTCGCTGCGATCGTCCTGATGCAGCATGGTGAGGCGGTTGCGGCGCACCTGGATGAGCCGCTCGGGATCATTGGTGAGGCCGATGATGAGCGGCCGCGTCGCGTCGAACAGCTCCGGCGGCAGGCTCATGCCGGGCACGATCGGCACGTTCGCCGCCTTGATGCCGCGATTGGCGAGATAGATGCAGGTTGGCGTCTTCGACGTGCGCGAGACGCCGACGAGAATCACATCGGCCTCCTCGAGCCCCCAGGCCGATTGCCCGTCATCGTGATTGAGCGCGAAGGTCATCGCATCGATGCGCTGAAAATATTCGGTGTCGAGCAGATGCTGCTGGCCGGGCAGGCCGCGGCTCTGTCGCCCGAGAAACGTTGCCAGCGCGCCGATGACAGGGTCGAGCACCGGGATCGCCGGCGCCTGCAGCTTGCGGCAGCCCTCGACCAGCGGCCCGCGCAAATTCTCGTTGACGAGGGTATAGAGTACGACGCCCGGGTTGGCCTCGACCCCGGCGATCACCCGTTCGATCTGGCTCTTGGTGCGCACCATCGACCAGATGTGCTCGACCGCCTCGGCATCCTCGAACTGGACAAGACAGGCGCGTGCCACCGAATGAACGGTATCGCCGGTGGAATCCGAGACGAGGTGGAGGTGAAAGCGGGTCACGCGCTTATCCCGCTCGGCCTGTGGAGAAATCCAGGCGAAACCGCGACATATCCAGAGGTTTTGCAAAAAGCGCGATTCGCTCCCCGCTCGGCTGAATCCGGCATAGCCACCGGCGCACCTAGGGAAAAGACTCCGCGGCCTCGTCCAAACCCGGGAAAAACCCGGCCGGGCCGCCTTCGATCCCCGCTTTTCACGGTATCGCTCTTCACGCTTTACCGCCTCTGTCGCACGCGTTACTGCCGCTTCACCCCGCTGTTATACACGCTCCGGCCACAGCTTTCAGGGGAAAGGCCCGGCTCGTGGATCAAACGCCACCGGGAAACAATCCCCATGATCCCGCCTACAACCTTCTACCTCTACCTTTAGATTCTAAGAAGGAAGGGGTAAGAGGACGGCATGAAGGTCCGGAAGAAACCAGCACGAGGCCGGCGGAACGAACCATGATGGAGCCGGGTGCCGGAACGATGGGTGCGTTGCCGGCCGGCTCGGGCAAGCCTCTGCTGCGCGCGCTGGCGGGCGAAGCCTCGGCGCTGCCGCCGGTCTGGCTGATGCGTCAGGCCGGGCGCTACCTGCCGGAATATCGCGAGCTCCGCCAGCAGGTGCCGGGCTTCCTCGATCTCTGTTTTTCACCGGAGCTTGCCGCCGAGGTGACGCTGCAGCCGGTGCGGCGCTTCGGGCTTGATGCGGCGATCCTCTTCTCCGACATCCTGGTGGTGGCGCATGGGCTCGGCCAGCGGCTCGAGTTCCGCGAAGGCGAGGGCCCGGTGCTGGAGCCGGTGCGTGACGCGGGCGAGCTGCGCCGCCTGGCGTTGGCTGGCTTGCCGGAGCGCGTGGCGCCGGTCTTCGATACCGTGGCGCGCGTCGCCGCCTCGCTGCCGCCGCAGGGGGCCCTGATCGGCTTTGCCGGCTCGCCCTGGACCGTGGCGAGCTACATAGTGGAGGGTGGCGGCAGCCGCGACTTTTCGCGCGTCAAGCGCTGGGCCTTCGCCGATCCCGAGGGCTTCGGCGCGCTTATCGACCTGCTGGTCGAGGCGACGGTGATCTATGTGAGCGGCCAGATCGCCGCCGGCGCCGAGGCGGTGCAGCTCTTCGACAGCTGGGCCGGCGTGCTGCCGGAGCGCGAGTTCCGCCGCTTCGTGATCGAGCCGACACGGCGCATCGTGCAGGCGCTCAAGGAAAACCATCCGCGCGTGCCGGTGATCGGCTTTCCGCGTGGCGCCGGGCTCATGTACCGCGCCTATTTCAGCGGCAGCGGCGTCACCGCCCTCGGCCTCGACAGCACCGTGCCGCCGGAGATTGCGCGCAAGACGCTGCAATCGATCGGCCCGGTGCAAGGCAATCTCGACCCGTTGCTGCTGGCCGCCGGCGGCCCGCCCATGGCGGAGAGCGTCGCCGCGATCCGCCAGGCCTTCGCCGCCGGTCCCTTCATCTTCAACCTCGGCCATGGCATCGTGCCGGACACCCCGGTCGAGCATGTGGCGGAGCTGGTGGCGCTGCTGCGCCAGCCGCTCGCGCCCCGATGAGCCGCACCGCCGTCATCCTCTTCAATCTCGGCGGTCCGGAGTCGCTGGAGGTTGTCCAGCCCTTTCTCTTCAACCTCTTCAACGATCGCGCCATCATCGGTCTGCCGCAGCCGCTGCGTTTTCTGCTGGCGAAGCTCATCGCCGGCCGCCGCGCACCGGTCGCCCGGGCGATCTATGAGCGATTGGGCGGCGCCTCGCCGCTTCTCGCCAATACCGAGGCGCAGGCGCGCGCGCTCGAGGCGGCGCTGGGCGACGACACCCGCGTCTTCATCGCCATGCGCTATTGGCGGCCTTTCGCGGCCGAGACCGCGGCGGCGGTGAAGGCCTGGCGCCCCGACGAGATCGTCCTGCTGCCGCTCTATCCGCAGGCCTCGACCACGACGACGCAGTCCTCGCTGGCCGACTGGCGGCGTGCGGCGCTCAAAGCGGGGCTTGCCGTCCCGATGCGCGCGCTCTGCTGCTATCCCGAGGAGGCCGGCTTCATCGCCGCGCTCGCCGGGGAGATCCGCGCCGTCCTGGCGCGCTGGCCTTCCGGCCTGAAGCGCCGCATCCTCTTCTCCGCGCATGGGCTGCCGCAGAAGATCGTGGCATCGGGCGATCCCTATCAATGGCAGGTGGAGCGTACCGCCGCGGCGCTGCGCCGCGCGCTCGCTCTCCCGTCGCTCGACAGCACCGTCTGCTATCAGAGCCGGGTGGGTCCGCTCGCCTGGCTTGGTCCCGGCACTGACGACGAGATCCGCCGCGCCGGCCAGGAGCAGACCGGCCTCATCGTCGTGCCCGTCGCCTTCGTCTCCGAGCATTCCGAGACGCTGGTCGAGCTCGACATCGACTATCGCCATCTCGCCGAGCGCGCCGGGGTGCCGCGCTATGAGCGCGTGTCGACGGTCGGCGTCGCACCTGCCTTCATCGACGGCTTGGCGCGGCTGGTGCGAGGCGCGCGCAGCGGCCCTTGCCCGGCGTCGGGCGAGCGGCTTTGCCCGGCCGACTTCTCGCGCTGCCTTTGCGTTACCGCCGGCGCAGGGAGCGCCGCATGAGCTGGCTCGAGGCGGCTTATCCCTGGATCAAGGTGTGCCACATCGTCAGCGTCATCGCCTGGATGGCGGGGCTTCTCTATTTGCCGCGCCTTTTCGTCTACCACGCCGAGGCGGCGCTCGGCTCCGGCGCCTCCGAGACCTTCAAGGTGATGGAGCGACGGCTGCTGCGCGGCATCATGAACCCGGCGATGATCTCAACCTATCTCTTCGGGATCCTGCTGGCCTCGACCCCGGGGGTGGTCGATTGGCACCGCTTCTGGATCTACGGCAAGCTCGGCGCGGTCCTGGCGCTCACCATCGTGCATCATCTGCTCGCACGCTGGCGCAAGGATTTCGCCGACGACCGCGACCGCCATTCGGCACGCTTCTACCGCCTCGTCAACGAGGTACCGACGCTGCTGCTGATCTTCATCGTCATCATGGTGGTGGTGAAGCCGTTCTAGAGAGCGGGGCATATTCCCGAGCCGGTTGCCGGCCGGGCATGGTTAACGCTTGATAAACCGTTGTTTAACTGCCGGGTGATAGGCTCGCGCAGCAGCGATGCGGCAGACGGTTGCCGGCAGGAGGACCATGGGCAAGCGCCTGTCCGAGCGAGCGGAACGGGATCAGGGAGCGGCCGGCCGGACCGAGGCCGACGGCGCCTTGCGCGAAAGCGAGCAGCGCTTCCGGCAATTGTTCGAGATTGCCGCCGATTACTATTTCGAGCAGGACGAGCAGTACCGCTACAGCTACGTCTCGCCCGGCTACGAGGCGTTGTTCGGCACGAGCCTCGAAGAGATCAAGGGCAAGCGCCTCTCCGACCTGCCCGGGGTGTCGATCGAACCGCGCATGGGAAAGATGGCCATCCTCGCCCACAAGGCGAAGCAGCCTTACCGCGACTTCGTCTACTCGCGAAAGGCGAACGGCCGGACGCGCTGGTTCAAGGTGAGCGCGACGCCGATCTTCGACGGCGACGGGATCTTCAGGGGCTATCGCGGCGTCGGCGCCGAGATCACGCAGCAGGTCGAGGCCGAGCAGGCCGGGCGATTGGCGCAGCAACGCTTCGACGAGGCCGTGGCGCTCATCACCCAGCCCTTCGTGCTCTACGACGCGGAGGGCCGGGCGACGGCGTTCAATCAGGCCTTCACCGATCTCCAGTCGCGCGACGGCTATACGCCGGTCTGTCGCGGCGCGACCTACCGCAGCATCGCGGAATGGCAGATCGAGACCGGCTTCCACGCCGAAAGGCCGGGCGAGCCGCCGATCACGCTCGAGGCGCTGCTCGAGCATTACGGCAGCGATGCCGAGCAGAGCTACGCTCTGCAGGACGGGCGCTGGATGATGGTGGCCTATCGCTCGCCGCCGGGCGGCGGAAGGGTCGGGCTGTGGACGGATGTGACCGCCATCCGGCGCGCCAAGGAGGAGGCGGAGGCGGCCAACCGCGCCAAATCCGAGTTTCTCGCCCGGATGAGCCACGAATTGCGCACCCCGCTCAACGCCGTCATCGGCTATAGCGAGATGCTCTACGAGGATGCCGTGGCCGAGGGCAGGAGCGAGCAGATCGCCGATCTCGGCCGCATCGCCGCCGCCGGCCGGCATCTGCTGACGCTGGTGAACGAGGTGCTCGATCTCTCGAAGATCGAAGCCGGCAAGATGGAGCTTGCGCTCGCAGCCTTCGATTTCACGGGCTTCATCGACGAGGTGGCGGCGACCTGCCGGCCGCTGATGCGCGAGAACGGCAATGATTTCGTCGTCGAGCGCGGCACGGGCCCGCGCATGGTCATCGGCGATGCCGTCAAGCTGCGGCAGGTGGCGCTCGATCTGCTGAGCAACGCCGCCAAGTTCACGCGCGCCGGCCGCGTGATTCTGGTCGCCGGCTGCGACCGCCGATCGGACGGCGAGTGGATCGAGCTCGCCGTGCGCGATACCGGCATCGGCGTCAGCCGCGAGAATTTGCCGAAGCTGTTCCAGAACTTCAGCCAGCTCGAGGCCTTCAGCTCCAGTCGCCATGGCGGCTCGGGGCTCGGCCTCGCCTTGAGCCGCAAGCTCTGCCAGCTGATGGGTGGCGAGATCAGCGTCGAGAGCGAGCTCGGCCGCGGCTCCTGCTTCACCGTGCGGGTTCCGGCGCGCCGGCCGGCCGAACGCGCCGTCACCTGAGACGCTGAGCGGCTCAGCCGAGGAGCTGCACCGCGGCGGGCTCGATCTCTGCACAGACCCTCATGCCGGGCTGCGGCGCCAGCGCCAGGGCTTCGCGCCGAGGGAGTGCGGCGGTCAAGGGAAAGCCGCAATCGAGCGTGACGCGGGTGAGGGCGCCGCCCTCGGCCACGGCGGTCACCGTGGCGCCGAGCCGGTTCGCCGCATCGCCAGCGCCTTCGCCGCGCGAGAGAACGACGTCTTCGGCGCGGATGCCGAGCGACAGCGGCCTGCGCGCATCGATCGATGCACGCGCTTCGGCGCGGAGCTGCGTCTCGCCGATCGCCACGAGCGAGAGCCCGTCCTCGCTTCCGGCGAAGCACGCCTCGAGGATGTTCTCGACGCCGAGGAAGCGTGCCGCGAAGACGGTTTCCGGCCGGCGATAGACCGCGACCGCCGGCCCGCGTTGGACGATGGCGCCGGCACGCAGCAGCGCCAGCGTGTCGCCGAGCGCCAGCGCCTCGGCATGGTCGTGGGTGACGAAGACCGCGGTGATGCCGCTCTCGCGCAGGAACTGCTTCAGCCGGTCGCGCAGGCCGGCGCGCGTCGGGCCGTCGAGCGCCGAGAAGGGCTCGTCGAAGAGGAAGAGCTCCGGCGCGGCGGCAAGCGCGCGGGCAAGCGCCGCGCGCTGCTTTTCGCCCGGGCTCAACGTCTCCGGCAGACAGTCGGCGAGGTCCGCCACGGCGAAACGCTCGAGCAGCGCCGTCACCGTCCCGTTTACGCGCCGGCGGGCGGCGCGGAGTGCCAGCGCCACATTGCCGGCGACGGTGAGATGCGGGAAGAGCGCGAAGTTCTGGAAGAGGAGGCTGATGCGGCGGTGCTCGGGCGCGAGATCGGTGATGTCGCGGCCGCCGAGACGGATGCGGCCCGCCTCGAGGCGGTGAAACCCGGCGACGGTCTCGAGCGTCACCGACTTCCCGGCACCGTTCGGCCCGAGCAGTACCAGGATCTCACCCGGGCTCAACGCCAGGTCGATGTCGCGCAGCTCGAACCGGCCGAGGCGGAGCGAGAGATGCTCGAGGGCAAGCGCCGCGCCGCTCACCGTCCCGCCCCGGGCGCGGCGAGGCGGCCGAAGGCCAGCGCGCGCAGCAGGATGAAGAGGAGAAGCGAGATCGCCAGCAGCAGCACCGACATCGCCGCCGCGTCGTCGAGGCCGAAGCGCAGGAAGAACTCGTAGATCATCACCGGCGCGGTCATCGGGCGATAGGCCAGGATGATGACCGCGCCGAACTCGCTGATGGCGCGCGCATAGCTCAAGGTGAGGCCGGTGATGATGCCGCGCCGCGCCAGCGGCAGGGTGATGTGGCGCAGCACCGACCAGGGGCCCAGCCCCATGCTGCGCGCCGTCATCTCGAGCCGCGGATCGACCGCTTCGAAGCCGATGCGCGCGGCATTGACCGTGTAGGGGATGGAGACGAAGAGCATGGCGGCGACGATGCCGGCCAGCGTGCCCCAGAAGCTGAGGCCGAAGAGCGCCAGCGCCGGCGCGCCGATGATCCCCTGGCGTCCCAGCACGAAGAGGAGGGCGATGCCGGCCACCGTGTGCGGCACGGCGAGCGGCAGATCGACCGCCGCCGCCACCACCGCCTTGCCGGGAAACCGCGCGCGGGCGAGGAGATAGGCCAAGGGCACGCCGAGAAGGCCGGAGAAGAGCGCGGTGATGAGCGCCGCTTCGAGGCTGAGGAGGATCGCGTGGCGCACATCGCCCATGGCGGCAACGCGCGCCAGCGCCTCCGGCGTCTGGCTCAGCGCCAGTCGCAGCAACGGCAGCAGGATGAAGCCCAGCAGCAGTCCGCCGAAGAGCCAGAAGACCAGCAGCAGGCTGGTCGAGCGCGCCGGCGATGCCGCGCCGCGCCGCGCCGCCGCCGCTGTGCTTACGCCGGCGGCCAGGGCGTCACCAGCTTCTGGAGGTCGGCCGGCATCTTCTCCACGCCCACGGCATAAGCCGGATGCACCGTGCCGAAGCCGTTCGCCGCCAGGATCTTCTGGCCGTCAGGCCCGAGCAGGAAGGCGATGTAGCGCGCCGCCCATTGCGGCTCCTTGGCGACGCTCGGGATGGTGATCGCATAGACGATGGGCCTGCCCTTCAGATCGCCGTTCTTGGTGTGCGCGATCGCCTTGGCATAGGCCGGGGCATGGACGGGGTCGCCGAGATCGATCTCGGGCGGCAGCGCGATGAAGTGCAGATGGTGCTGCAGCGCATCCGAGCGATAGATCGCGAGATAGTCGATCTGGCCCAGTTGCAGCGCCGAGAGCAGCGAGGTCTCGGTGTCGCGCATATTGGTCGCCGGCGCATTGGCGAGGATCGCGCTGGCGAGACCGGGCCGGTGATAGAATTGCTGCGCCAGATCGAGCATCTGCAGCGTCTGGTATCCCGAGGGGTCGGTGTCGGGATTGGAGCGGCCGATCTCGACGCCCTTGCGCGCCAGCACCTCGTACCAGTTCTTGGGCGTGACCTTGGCGGCGAACTTGCTCTTGTCGGTATAGACGAAGGTGATGGCGTTGCGCGCGAAGCCGGCATACCAGCTCGCATAGGCTTCCTTGCCGTTGCCGCCGAAGAGGTATTTCGGGATCACGCTGTAGTCGGCCACGGCGATGACGTCGGCCGTGCGGTGCAGGTCGGTGATCTGCCGCGCCATCTTGACGCTGCCGCCGAACTCCGCCTCGACAGTGACGCCAGGATTCTGCTTCTCGAAAGCGGCGCTCGCGGCGCGGAAGGGCACGGCGAGGGTGCCGGCGGCGAAGACCGTCAGCGTCTTCGGGGCCGCTGCCCGGGCCGGCGGCGCCGGAAGCGTGCCGAGCGAGGCGAGGACGGCCGCAGCAAGAAGCAGTGTCGTACGGGGCATGATCGTATTTTTCTCCCTTTAGACCGGCAGCATTGTGCAATTCCCGCAGGAATGCCAAATATCTGTAAGTCCCGCAGTATATTACAGCCTGATGCAGGCGCAAAACAGGGCCGGCCGGGCGGCGTGGGACGCGCCCCCTTGCACCGCCGCCCCATCAAACCCATTTGACTCGGCAGCCGCTTTTCGATAAGGGTGAAATCGCCCCGATCGCGGCGTCTCCAGCTTTTAGGCACTCACCCGGAACGCCGCAGCGTCGGTCGCGCGCCAGGCCGGATCGCCCTTTCCGCCACAAGTCCCGCGGCTTCTGCGGGCCCCACTTAAGACCCTCCCGCCTTTTCAGCCTTCAAGGCCCTTACACCCCGATGAACCTCCAGGAACTCAAGCGCAAGACACCGGCAGAGCTGCTGCATTTCGCCGAGGAGCTGCAGATCGAGAACGCGTCCTCGCTCAGGAAGCAGGACATGATGTTCGCGATCCTGAAGACGCTCGCCGACAACGACCAGGCGATCTATGGCGACGGCGTGCTCGAGGTGCTGCAGGACGGCTTCGGCTTTCTGCGCTCGCCCGAGGCCAATTACCTGCCCGGCCCCGACGACATCTATGTGAGCCCGAGTCAGGTGCGCCGCTTCGGCTTGCGCACCGGCGATACGGTCGAGGGCCAGATCCGCGCGCCCAAGGACGGCGAGCGCTATTTCGCGCTGCTCAAGGTCAACGAGATCAATTTCGACGAGCCGGACAAGCTCAAGCACCGCATCAACTTCGACAACCTGACGCCGCTCTATCCCGACGAGAAGATCAAGCTCGATCTCGACGATCCCACCCGGAAGGATCTGACCACGCGGGTCATCGATCTCATCACCCCGCTCGGCAAGGGGCAGCGCGCGCTCATCGTCTCGCCGCCGCGCACCGGCAAGACGGTGATGCTGCAGAACATCGCCCATGCCATCGCCGCCAACCATCCCGACGTCTATCTCCTGGTGCTGCTCATCGACGAGCGGCCGGAGGAGGTGACCGACATGGCGCGCACGGTGAAGGGCGAGGTGGTGAGCTCGACCTTCGACGAGCCGGCGGTACGCCACGTGCAGGTGGCCGAGATGGTGATCGAGAAGGCGAAGCGCCTCGTCGAGCACAAGCGCGACGTGGTGATCCTGCTCGACAGCATCACGCGGCTCGCGCGTGCCTACAACACCGTCGTGCCTTCCTCGGGCAAGGTGCTGACCGGCGGCGTCGATGCCAACGCGCTGCAGCGGCCGAAGCGCTTCTTCGGCGCGGCGCGCAACATCGAGGAGGGCGGCTCGCTCACGATCATCGCGACGGCGATCATCGACACCGGCTCGCGCATGGACGAGGTGATCTTCGAGGAGTTCAAGGGCACTGGCAATTCCGAGATCATTCTCGACCGCAAGGTGGCCGACAAGCGCAGCTTCCCGGCGATCGACATCACCAAGTCGGGCACGCGCAAGGAAGAGCTGCTGGTCGACAAGGGCGTGCTCTCGAAGATGTGGGTGCTGCGCCGCGTGCTGATGCCGATGGGCCCGCAGGACGGCCTCGAATTCCTCATCAGCAAGCTCAAGGAATCGAAGAACAACGCCGACTTCTTCGACGCGATGAATACTTAGGCGAACGCGCAGCGCGCGTTCGTCCTAGGCGGCGTCAGCGTGCTAGCGAGCGCCGTCAGGCGCTCGTCAGCGGCGGCGTCAGCGGTTGCGTCAGCAACCGCGAGAGCCGCACCGTGCGGGCAAGCGTCTCCCCGCTGCACATCCGCCCTTGCGTCCTTCGACTGCTCGCTCCGCTCACGCTCAGGATGAGGACGTTTCCTTGTGGCATCTACCAGATGCCACGCTCGATCCCCCTCATCCTGAGCTTGTCGAAGGACGCCGCCGCTTCCTGCAGCGCGGCTTCAGCCGCCCTCTCTCAGGAAAATCGGGAAATCCGTGAGCGGCGGGCGGGCCGGGATCTGGAAGAAGAGGTCGGCGACGAAGCCGCGGTGATAGCTGGTGTGGTTGACGAGGTGGAAGAGGACGTCGGCGCGGCGCATCTCGCCCTCATTGCCGCCGATGAGGGTGAAGCGGATCGTCCCCTCGGCCGCCGCCTCGGTGAGCGCGTCGCTCCAGCTCATGTACCAGGCGTCGATGTCGTTCTGTGCCCGCCGGAGCTCCGCGAGCTCCGGATGGAGCACGGCGTTGAGCGCCGGAATGCCGTGCGGGCGGCCTTCGAGATGCGCCTGCCAGATGAGATCGACGACATAGAGGTGATTGAGCGTGTTGACGATGGTCTTGAACAGCGTCGGCCGTTCTTTCACCGCCTCGCCTTCGGGCAGCGCCGCCACCGCGTCATAGATGACCCGGTTCGCCCAGGCATTGTAGCGCATCAGCCGGCGGAGCTCGGGGAGAGAGGCCATGGCGGCGAACCTCGGATGGTGCGCCGCCAGTCTAGCGCCAGGCCGCCCGGAGGGCACCAGCGCCCGGCGCAGCAGGGGGCGCGCGCGGCGGGCGCTGGCCTGGAACGCCTAACGGTAGATCCGCTCGAGCTCCGTTTGGTTCAGATGGTCGGCGTCATCGTTCGGCGGCACCGAGCTTCCCGACATGAACTGCTCCGGCTTCAGCCCGAGCGCCACCAGCGAATCGCGGGACGGCTCGCCGGTCGCGGCGAGGCCGTGCCGGTGCTGGAAATCGGCCATGGCGAGATGCGTATTGCGGCCCCACACGCCGTCGACCGGCCCGCGATAGAAGCCCAGCCGGCCGAGCTGCTGCTGGACCGCGTGGGTGGTGACGGGGCCGACGCGCGCCGGCGTCGCCGTCGCGACGCGCGGGGCCGGCTGCGGCTGCGGCGTGTAACCGCGCGCCATCAGGCGATCGGGGTCGAGACCCATCGCCGTCACCGTCGCCTGGTTGAGTGCGCCGGAAACCGCGAGATGCCGCGCGTTCTGGAAATGCTCGACCGCTTCGCGGGTGCTGTCGCCCCAGACACCGTCAATCGGGCCGTTGTAATAGCCGAGTTGCTGCAGGCGGCCCTGCACGTCCTCGACGGCGCTCGCGCTGAGCGGTTGCTGGTAAACGGGGGCTTTCGCCGGTTGCGCCTGTCCGGCGAGCGGCAACGCGCAGGAGAGCGCGATCGCCGCGAGAAGGACGCGTTTCATGCCTGGCTCCTGTTTCGGTTCCTGATCTCTTGCTGAACTTAACAGGGCCGCGAAGGAGGAAGTTGCGTCCGAAGGAAGCCTGTCAATCCCCGGTCACCGGCTCCCGGTCGCACGCGCGACCGGGAGCGGGCAACCGGCGGCGTCTCAGAGCGTGAAGACGGTCGAGCCGGTCGTCTTGCGCGACTGCAGGTCGCGATGGGCTTGTGCTGCGTCCTTCAGCGCATAGGTCTGGTTGACCTCGATCTTGACCGCGCCCGAGGTCACCGCGCTGAAGAGATCCTGCGCCATGGCCACCATGTCGGCGCGCTTGGCGGCATAGGTGTTGAGCGTCGGCCGCGTGAAGAAGAGCGAGCCCTTCTGCGCGAAGATGCCGAGCTCGATCGGGCCGACCGGGCCCGAGGCCTGGCCGAAGCTCACCATGATGCCGAGCGGCCGGAGGCAATCGAGCGACTTCATGAAGGTGTCCTTGCCGACGCTGTCATAGACCACCGGCACCTTCTCGCCCTTGGTCAGCTCCTTGACGCGCTCGACGAAATCCTCGCGCGTATAGATGATCGGGTGGTCGCAGCCATGCGCCTTGGCGAGCTTCGCCTTCTCCTCGCTGCCGACCGTGCCGATGACCGTGGCGCCGAGCGACTTCGCCCATTGGCAGGCGATCAGGCCGACGCCGCCGGCGGCAGCATGGAAGAGGATGGTGTCGCCCTTCTTCACCTTGTGGATCTGGCGGATGAGATATTGCGCGGTCATGCCTTTGAGCATCATCGCCGCGCCCTGCTGGTCGCTGATGCCCTTGGGCAGCACGACGAGCCGGTCCGCCGGCATCACGCGCACTTCCGAATAGGCGCCCACGGGGCTGTTGCCATAGGCGACGCGGTCGCCCGCCTTGATGTCGCTGACGCCGGGGCCGACCTCCTCGACGATGCCGGCGGCCTCGGCGCCGAGGCCGCTCGGCAGCGGTGCCGGATAGAGGCCGCTGCGCACATAAGTATCGACATAGTTGAGGCCGATCGCGGTGTGGCGCACGCGCGCCTCGCCCGGGCCGGGCTTGCCGACGGGAACCTCCTCCCATTGCAGGACTTCGGGTCCGCCGGCTTTGTGGAATCGGATGGCGTGGGGCATGTCAGGCTTCTCCTCTCAGCCGAGATGTTTCTTGAAGAATTCGGCGGTGCGCCGGTTGGCCAGATCGGCCGCCGCCTTGTCGTAATGCTGCCCGCCGGCGCGCGCGAACGCGTGGTCCTGCTCGGGGTAATCGTGGATCGCCACCTGCGGATTGCCGCTGAGTGCGGCCTTGACCTTCGCCTGCGCCTTCGGCGGCACGAACTCGTCCTTGCCGGCGATGTGCAGCAGCAGCGGCTTCCTGATGTTGCCCGCTTCGCCGGTGAGATCCTGGATGCCGACGCCGTAATATCCGACATTGGCGTCGCTGTCGCTGCGTGTCGCCATCTGATAGGCAAGCATGCCGCCGAGGCAGTATCCGACCGACCCGACCTTGCCCGAGCAGGCGGCGTGCTGGCGCAGCGCCGCGAGCGTCGATTTCAGATCGTCGACGCCCTTCTGCAGATTGAAGGCCTGATAGAGCTGGATGGCCTTGTCCCATTCGGCCTTGCTCTGATCGGTGATGTCGATGCCGGGTTCCTGCCGCCAGAAGAGATCGGGGCACATCACGGCATAGCCCTGCGCGGCATAGCCGTCGGCCAGGTCGCGCATCACCTTGTTGACGCCGAAGATCTCCTGGATGAGCAGGATGCCCGGGCCTTTGCCGCTCTTGGGCGTGGCAAGATAGGCTTTGAAGCTGCCACCATCGGCGGCGCGGATCGTCACCTCGGTCATAATCCCTCCCGACCGGTGTTGTTTAAGCGATGAGGCGAGGGCGACACCTTAGCGGCGGGGCCGGCGCGACGGAAGACGGGCCCACCGACGCCGCTTTCCCGCCCGCCGCCCTGTTTTCCGCGCCGGCGCTTGGCAATAATCGCCGCCGATGACTTTCCCCGCCGAAGAGCCCGACGGCCTGCCGCTGCCGCAGCGGCGCTGGGCGATCCTCACCGTGGCGCTCGCCATCACCATGTCGGTGCTCGATGGCGCCATCGCCAATATCGCGCTGCCGACCATCGCGCATGACATGCAGGCGAGCCCGGCGGCCTCGATCTGGGTGGTGAACGCGTATCAGCTCTCGGTCACCACCCTGCTGCTGCCGCTCGCTTCGCTGGGCGAGATCCTGGGCTTCCGCCGCGTCTATTGGGTGGGGCTCCTGGTCTTCACCCTCGCCTCGCTCTCCTGCGCGCTCTCCGATTCCCTGACGACGCTCACCATGGCGCGCATCCTGCAAGGGATCGGCGCCGCCGGCATCATGAGCGTCAACGGCGCGCTGGTGCGCTTCATCTATCCACGCCGCATGCTGGGCTACGGCATCGGCATCAACGCCGTGGTGGTGGCGATCTCGGCGGCGGTGGGGCCGACGGTCGCCGCGGCGATCCTCGCGGTCGGCACCTGGCCCTGGCTCTTCGCCATCAACGTGCCGGTGGGCATCGTCGCCTTGGCGGCGTCGCGCACCTTGCCGGTGACGCGCCGCGCGCGCCGTCGCTTCGATTGGGCGAGCGCGCTCTGGAACGCGCTCTTCTTCGGCCTGCTGGTGACCGCGATCGACAGCGCCGGGCACCGTGCCGACTATTGGGTCACCGGCGCCCAGGCCGTGGCGGCGCTCGTCGCCGGCGTCGCCTTGGTGCTCCGGCAATTGCCGCAGACCTCGCCGCTGCTGCCGGTCGATCTGCTGCGCATCCCGCTCTTCCGCCTCTCGATCGCGACATCGATCGCCTCCTTCATCGCGCAGATGCTGGCCTATGTCGCGCTGCCCTTCGATCTGCAGGACCATCTGGGCCTCAGCCAGGTCGCGACCGGACTGCTGATGACCCCCTGGCCGCTCACCACCGCGGTGGTGGCGCCGCTCGCCGGAAGGCTCGCCGACCGTTACCCGGCGGGCATTCTCGGCGGGCTCGGCCTCGCCTGCTTCGCGGTGGGGCTGCTGCTGCTGGCGCTGCTGCCGGCCTCGCCCGCCGCGTTCGACATCGCCTGGCGCATGGCGATCTGCGGCGCCGGCTTCGGGCTTTTCCAGTCGCCCAACAACCGCGCCATCCTCGGCTCGGCGCCGCGCGAGCGCAGCGGCGGCGCCAGCGGCATGCTCGGCACGGCGCGGCTGCTGGGCCAGAGCATCGGCGCCGCGCTGGTGGCGCTGATGTTCGGCCTCTTCGGCAATGACGCGACGACCGCCTCGCTGCTGGCCGCGGCGGGTTTTGCCGTGGTCGCCGCGCTGGTCAGCCTTTCGCGCATGATCGAGCCGCGGCGATAATGCTCAGTGAACCATACGCTCGCCCAGCGCCATGGCGAGGTGATGCTGCGGGTGATAGGAGCCGGTGGCCATGAGGCCGATGAAGCCCAGGCCGCGGATATGCGCAACCTCCCCTGGGTTCTGCGTAGTCACGGTCAGCAGCACGCCATCGGCGAGCGGCGCGCTCTTCGCCGCCCATCCGTTCCGACCGTTGAGCATTTGCGCCTGCGCCGTGACCATGCGCCGGATGGCGACGAGTGTGCGGCCTCGTCCAGTGACGGCAAATTCGGCGCCGCCCTCGATCGGGCGCTCCGTCGCCGCCGCGCGCAAGGTCACTTCGTTCATATCGATCAGATGCTGGCGCAGCGCTTCGAGATCGACCTTGCTCCAATCCGTCTTGGGATCGGTCTCGAGGATGCGGACGATTTCCTGGATCGCACCGAAAGCACCTTGACCGGGCTCGGTCGGGACGGCTGCGGAGGTCGCGCCATGCCGGTGCATCTCATGCATGCCGCTCATGTCGGACATGGTTGCGTCGTGCGAGTCCATTGCGTGTCCGGCGGCGGGCGATCCAGGCATGGTCTGCGCCGTCGCGAAGCCGGCCAGAGCGATGAAAGCGGCGCCGGCAATGGCTGCTATGCCTGTCTTCATGAGGGCTCTTCCTTGCTGAAGGAAGGAACCCTACGCCCGGCGCGGCCAGCGTCATATGATCCGGATCATACGCACTTAAGCAGGCGCAAGCCGCCATCGATCCGCTCGAGGATCCCCTCGGCTTCGAGATCGGCCAGCGTGCGATAGAGGGTCTCATGGGTCATGCCGAGTTCGGCGGCGAGATCCATCAAGCTGCCGTCGAGCCGTGCCATGCGGCTTCGGCCGCCGGCGATCGCCAGATGCTGCAGCAGCCTTTCCCGTGCCGAGCGGATGCTACGCAGCTCGAGGCGCGTCCGGAGTGTCATGATCTCTCGGGCAAGGACGCCCATGAAGCCCAGCGCGACCGCCGAATTTGTGCGAAAGGCGGCGAGGAGGTCGGGTTTCGACAGCACCCGGACGCGCGAGGCGATGTCGGCCACGGCATCACAGTGATAGCTGGCGGAAAACAGCGCCGCCTCGGCGAGCAGCTCGCCCGGCCGGGCCGTATGCAGCACCACTTTGCGGTCATCGACCGTATGCCGCACCAGGCGCAGGCGGCCATGCTCGACGACAAAGATCGCGCTGACCGGGTCGCCCTGCCGGAAGAGCGCCTGTCCCGGCGCCAGATCGCGTGCCGGCGAGGCCGCAGGCAGTTCGGCGATGAGCCGCTCGAGGTCCATCGGCTTATCCCTGAGCGCCGGCCAGCGCGTAGAGTGCGACCGCTTCGCCCTTGCCGCGAAGCGCCACCGGTCCGAGCGCGCGCGCCACAATACCGGTCGGAAGATCCCCGACGCGCTCGAGGAGCGCCGCTGAGGCGAGCACCGCATGGCCGGTGTCGCGGCAGGCCTGCTCGATGCGCGCGGCGGTGTTCATCGTGTCGCCGATCAGCGCGATCTCCATCTTGAGCACACCGAGTTCGCCGATCGCCACCATTCCGCAATGGAGCCCGGCGCGGAACTCGGGCCTGAGCCCGAACTCGCGCTCGTAGTCGGCCCCCCGCGCGGCGAGGCGCGCGCGCGCCGCGAAGCAGGCGCGGATCGCCGCCGCCGCGGCGCCGGGGCGCGCGAGCCGCCAGGTGGCGATGATCTCGTCGCCGACATATTTGTGGATCTCGCCGCCTTCTTGGGCGATCGCCAGCGTCAGATCGGCGATGTAGCGGTTGAGCAACACCAGGAAGCGCGTCTCGCCGAGCCGCTCGGCGATCGCCGTCGAGGAGTGGAGATCGATGAAGAGCAGCGCGCGGGGCTCGAGCCGCGGCTGGTGATAGCGCCCGGCCGCAAAATTGAACAGCACGCCCGGGCCGAGCAGCGTGTTGACGCTGTAGAGCAGGTTGAAGCCCACCGCCAGCGCCGCGGAGAAGATCAGGTCGGAGCCGCGGATGAAGCCGCCGCTGTCGCGCGCGGTAGGCAGCAGGAAGTGGCCGGCCGTGAGGCCGAGCAGGAGGATGGCGAGATAGACCAGCGAGCGGAGCAGCAGCAGCGCCAGGAAAGGCTGGCGGCGGAACCATCCTCCCCAGCGCTGGTTGCTCAGAAATTCGAAGAACGTGATCGCCAGGCAGACGATGGCGCCGACCAGCGCGCCGCGCAGATAGCCGGAGCCGGGCCCGCCGCCGGCCGCGCGCATTTCGAGATGGCCGAAAATGCTGCTCGCCACCACGGTGATCGTGGTGAACCAAAGGACGATGCGGAGCTGAACGCGCACAGGCACGAGGCTGCTCCGGCGTCGGGGGATGCCGGGGCGAGTGTAGCCCGGCCGAAAGCTCCGGCCCAGGCGGAAGGCTGCAAAGCCAAAGTGCGTCCTTCGACAGGCTCAGGATGAGGTGAATCGAGGATGGCCCTTAGCGGGGGCCACGAAGAAATCTCCTCATCCTGAGCCTGTCGAAGGACGCGCGATAGGATTGCAGCGCTTTGCCCCGCCCTACATCAGCGGGCGCGCCAGCAGATCGGCGCCGAGCGCGAGGAGGCCGAGGAAGAAGCAGAGCCGGAAGTTCGTCGCATCGACCAAGGCGCGCAGACGCTGCCCCAGCACCATGCCGATGAGCGCCGGCGCCAGCGCCAGCAGCGAGCTGCCGGCGACGCCTCCTTGGACCGTGCCGCCGACGAAGAGGCTTCCGCCCAGCGCCACGGTCGAGACCGTGAAGGAAAGGCCGAGCGCCTGCACCAGCTCGTCCTTTTCCAGTCCGAGCGCGCTTAGATAAGGCACCGCCGGGATGACGAAGACGCCGGTCGCCGCGGCGACGAGGCCGGTAGCAAGGCCGATCGGCGCGCCGAGCCAGCGTTCCCATCGCCGCGGCACGGCGAGCCGGACCTTGGCGAGGCCGAGCAGCGCATAGAGGATGAGCGCGCCGCCGAGCGCCATCGCGGCGCGTCCGCCCTGATCCTCGGCCAGGAGCCCGGAGCCCGCCAAGGTGCCGATGCCGATGCCGAACAGCATTGGCCAGAGTCGGCGGATGAGCGCGCGGCAATCGGGCCCGGCGGCCAATTGCCAGAGATTGGTGACGAAGGAGGGGACGAGCAGCAGCGTCGCCGCTTCGGCGGGGGCCATCGCCTCGGCGAGGAGCCCCATGGCGATGGTCGGCAGCCCCATGCCGATGACGCCCTTGACGAGGCCGGCAAGGGTGAAAGTGAGGGCGACGAAGATCGTGGCGAGTTCCGCGCTTTCCATGAGGCGCGACGATGCGGGCGCCGCACGCGACGCGCAATGCGGAAGCTGCTAAGCTTGCCTCAGGAACAGCCGAAGGCAGCTTGCCCCCGTGAAATCGCCGCTCCGCTTCGATCTCGTCGATCTTCGGCTCTTTCTCAACATCGCCGAGACCGGCAGCATCACCCATGGGTCCTCGCGCTCGGCCATGGCGCTGGCCTCGGCGAGCGAGCGCATCCGCGCGATGGAGGCGGCGCTGGGTGCGAAGCTGCTGGAGCGTCAGCGTCGCGGCGTGCGGCCGACCGCGGCAGGATCGGCGCTCCTCCATCATGCGCGGCTGGTGATGCAGCAGCTCGAGCGCATGCGCGGCGAGCTCACCGAATATGCCGAGGGGCTGCGGGGGCGCGTGCGCGTCCTCTCGAACAGCGCCGCGGCGGCGGAGTTTCTGCCCGCCGCGCTCGCCGAGTTCCTGGCGTCCCACCCTGCCATCGACATCGATCTCGAGGAGCGCGCGAGCGGCGCCATCGTGCGTGCGGTAGCCGCGGAGCAGGCGGAGATCGGCATCATCGCCGATGCCGTCGACCCGGCGGCGGAACTCCTGACCTTTCCCTTCGCCGAGGATCGCCTCGTCCTGGTGGTGCCGCGCGGCCATCCGCTCTCGCGCCGTCGGCGGGTCGCGTTCCGCGAGACGCTCGACCAGGACTATGTCGGTCTCGCCGCCGGCAATGCGCTGCAGGAGCATGTGAACGACCAGGCGGCACGCGCCGGGCATCGGCTGAAGCTGCGGCTGCGGCTCCCCGGCTTTGACGCCGTCTGCCGGATCGTCGAGAGCGGCATCGGCGTGGCGGTCGTGCCGCTGCGCACCGCGCGCCGCTGCCGCGGCACCGCGGATATCCGCCTGGTGCCGCTGAGCGATCCCTGGGCGCTGCGTCACCTGCGGATCTGCGTGCGCAGCCTCGGCGATCTTCCGGCCCATGCACGCGCCCTGGTCGAGCATCTGACCGCGGCGGAGCGATAGCGCGGGACGGCGACGTTGAGGTGAACCGAGTAAGGTGCTTGCCAGGGCCACCAAGAAACTTTTTCGTCCTGAGCCTGTCGAAGGACGCGAGAGGGACGTGCAGCCCCGTGCCGCACGGTAGAATCGCAACCGCAAGACTCGGCCGCTCGCGATTTTTGCTGTGAGCGCCGTCACGCTGCGGGCCGCGGGGCGGGCGCATGCTGCGCGTCGTATTGTGCGAGTGTGTCACGATGACCCTGTCACCCGATGTCGCCCGGCTCAGCTTGTGGTTCGTACCGATGACGCGGAGCCTGCTCTGGCCCTGGGTCGAGTGGCTGCAAACACCGGCCGAGGCGGAGGCGGAGCGCTACGCGGCGGAGCAGGGATTCCACCGCGAGCTGAGCGGCCGCTGGGTGAGCGCCGAGCCGCGGCTGCGGCGCTCGCCGCCGGTCGTGCGCGCCGCCACCAGCGTCACGCCGCTCAGACCAGCAAGGCGCCTTCAAGGATGAGGAGCTGACGCTTGGTGTCGACTCCCTTGCCGCCGCTATAGCCGCCGAGCGCGCCGCCGGCCGCCAGCACGCGGTGGCAGGGAATGAGGATCGGCAGCGGGTTGCGGCCGCAGGCCTGACCCACGGCGCGCGGTCCCGCGGCGAGCGCCCCGGCGAGATCGCCATAGCTGCGCGTCTCGCCGTAGGGGATGTCGCACATGAGCTGCCAGACGCGCAGCTCGAAGGGCGAGCCGCGCGGCTTCAGCGGCAGGTCGAACGCTTTGAGCTTGCCGGCGAAATAGGCGTCAAGCTGCCGCTTGGCGCCGAGCAGCCGCCGCGTCGGCTCGCCGCTCGATCGCTTGCCACCCCAATCGAGCGCGGTGAGGTTCTCGTCCTCCTCGAAGAGTGTGAGGCGGCCGAGCGGGCTTTCGAGCGAGAGGCGCGGCATCGCTGTCAGCGCCGTGCCGCGAGATCGGCGGCCAACGCCGCGGGATCGGTGATCGGCAGCGAGCAGACCGGCCCGGCGCAGACATAGGCAGTGGCATGTCCGCCGATCTGCCCCTTGCCCGAGGCGGGGTGGCCAGGCGGCAGGTCCTTCTCGGGCGGCACCACCGCCAGCACGCGATTGGGCAGGCTCTCGCCTGCGACTGCGCGCAGCAGCGCCTCGGTGTCGCCGGCGCCGCGCTTGCCGCGGATGACGATCTGCAGCGCGTTGCCGATGAGCTCACTGGCGTTGATCAGCGCCGCGAAGCCGAAGATGTGCTTGCGGAGGTCGCCGGCAAAGGCGGCGACGGTGCGCTCGGCGCGCGCGCGATAACGCGCCTCGCCGGTGAGATAAAAGAGCCGCGCCATCACCCCGGCGATCACGCCGTTCCCCGACGGGTTGGGATTGTCCTGCGCCGTCTTGGTGCGGGTGATGAGCGCCTCTGTGTCGTCGGCGGTGAAGAAATAGCCGCCGCCCGCCTCGTCCCAGTAATGCGCGTCGGCGATCTCGACCCAGCGCGTTGCCCGGGCGAGATAGGCGTCGTCGCCCGTCGTCTCGAAGAGCGCCAGCGCCGCGCGCGCCATGTTGGCGTAGTCGTCGAGCACCGCGGCGCCGCGCTTCACCCCGGCGCGCCAGGCATGGGCGAGCCTGCCTTCGCCGTCGCTCATCGCGCGCAGCACGAAATCGAAGGCGTTGCGCGCGAGATCGAGCCAGTCCGGCCGCTCGAACACGAAGGCGGCCTCGGCGAGTGCGGCGATCATCAGTCCGTTCCAGTCGGCGAGCACCTTGTCGTCGAGCCCGGGCCTGATGCGCGGCGCGCGCGCCGCCAGCAGCACGGCGCGGCTATGCGCCAGCGCCGCCTCGCTCGCGGGATCGGCGAGCGCGATATGGCCGAGGCGATTGAGGATGGTGTGGCCTTCCCAATTGCCTTCCGGCGTTACGTCGTAGAACTGCTTGAAGCGTTCGGCATCGGCGCCGAGGAGGCGGTCGATCTCCGGCGCGCTCCAGACATAGAACTTGCCTTCCTCATGCTCGCTGTCGGCATCGAGGCTCGAGGCGAAGCCGCCCTCGGGGGTCAGCATCTCGCGCGCGACCCAGCCCACGGTCTCGGCGACGCGCATGGCGTAGAGCCCGTGATTGGTCTCCTGCCAGACCAGGCACAGCAGCGCCACGAGCTGCGCATTGTCGTAGAGCATCTTCTCGAAATGCGGCACCAGCCAGCGCGCATCGACGCTGTAGCGCGCATAGCCGCCGCCGAGATGGTCGTAGATGCCGCCTTGCGAGATGTGGTCGAGGGTGAGCTCGACGGCGCGCCGGAACGGCTCCTGGCGCGTGCGCTTGAAGGCGCGCCACAAGAGCTCGAAGAGGCCGGGCTGAGGGAATTTCGGTGCGTCGCCGATGCCGCCGTTGAGGGGATCGACCTCGAGCGCGAGCCGCTCGGCGATGCGGTCGGTCTCTTCGAGGCCGAGCGCGTCGCCGGAAGCGGGCGAGGAAAGCCGCGCCAGCGCCGTCTTCAGCGCGCCGACATTCTGTGCCACCTTGTCGGGCTCGTGGCGATAGACGTTCTCGATGGCGCGCAGCACCTGGGGAAAGCCGGGGCGGCCCCAGCGCGGCGTCGGCGGGAAATATGTGCCGCCCCAGAATGGCTCGCCCTTCGGCGTCAGGAACATGGTGAGCGGCCAGCCGCCTTGCTCGCCGAGCAGCGCCAGCGCGTGCTGGTAGATGGCATCGAGGTCGGGCCGCTCCTCGCGATCGACCTTGATGCTGACGAAGAGCGTGTTCATCAGCCCGGCGATCGTCGGGTCCTCGAAGCACTCATGCGCCATGACGTGGCACCAATGGCAGGCGGCATAGCCGACCGAGAGCAGGATCGGCTTGTCGGCCGCTTGGGCGGCGGCGAGCACGCGGGGGCTCCAGGCCTGCCAATGCACCGGGTTGTCCTTGTGCTGCAGCAGGTAGGGGCTGGTTTCGTCGGCGAGCGCGTTTCTGTCCATGAGAAGCAAACGGCTGTGGCCGGCCGCGGCGCATTGCACCCGGCCGGATTCGACTATACTGTGCGCCCCGCCACCCGCGCCAACCCCATCGATTTACCGCCGATGCCCGCCGATCCCCGGCTCTTCTACCGCCAGCACGTCTTCTGCTGCACCAATACCCGGCCGCCCGGCCATCCGCGCGGCTGCTGCAGCGAGAAGGGCAGCGAGAAGCTGCGCAATTACATGAAAGTGCGCGCCAAGGAGCTCGGGCTTGCCGATGTGCGCATCAACGCCTCTGGCTGTCTCGATCGCTGCGAGCTCGGCCCCACCATGGTGATCTATCCCGAAGGCGTCTGGTACAGCTATCGCAGCACCGCCGATATCGACGAGATCCTGCAGAAGCACCTCGTCGAGGGCGGCCGCGTCGAGCGATTGATGCTGCAGCCGGAGCAGAAGTAGAAAAATTTCAGCCGTCGGCGGTCGGATGCGGGCTGATCGAGGACAGTTGGTCGTCCAACCATCACGCGAGCTCATGCCGGATCAGGCAGCTCACGGCTGATGGCCAGGAGCTTGCGTTGAACGGAATGCCGCTGCTCTTTCGCTTGTTATCCCAAGAGGGACAACTGACGAGAGAGGTGTTCCATGAGACGAAGCACCCTGTTGGCTGCGGCCTCGGCGCTGGCCTTGCTGGCGGCGCCGGCGCTGGCGCAAACCAGTTCACCTTCCACCAGCACGCGCACCCTGGGCGGGCCGAGTGCCACGACGCACCAGGCGCCGAAGGTCAATCCGCTGCATCAGGAAGACGTGTCGCAGATCGTCGGCACGGCGGTCTATGGCAGCGACGGCAAGAAGGTGGGCCGCATCGATACCGTATTGATGAAGCCTAACAGCAAGACGATCGACCGCCTCGTCGTCGGCGCCGGCGGCGTGCTCGGCATCGGCGCGCACAACGTCGCCCTCCCGGTGAGCGATTTCCACTGGGATACGCAGAAGGGCGGCTTCACCATCGGCAAGACCGAAGCCGAGCTGAAATCGATGCAGGCTTGGGCCGGCAGCAGCAGCGGCATGAGCGGCTCGAGCGTGCCGCCAGCCAATGCCGACCGCGCCAGCGCCGGCTCGAGCGCAACGCCGGCGACCGGTACGGCGTCGCATTAAAAGCGCCCGCCCCCCGCGGGCGAGCCTCAAGGAAACTCTCTCCGCTTGAGCGGAGAGGGCTCTCCTGCATTCGCGCTGAGGCGATAGTCGCGATTGCGAAGCCGTGGCTATACTCATGCGCAAACGATTGAAGAACAAGCGCGTGATCGCACAGACTGAGAAGGGCACCATGGCGGACCCAAAAGCCTCAACGGATGCTCCGGATTGGTCGTCCATTCCGGCGCCGGTCGATGACGGCGCGACCCGCCACCTACCGGGGACGAAAGTGGTCTCCGTGCCGCTGCAGGCGACGGATGGGCGGGTGGTCGATCTCGCCGCGCTGAGAGGGCGGTGCATCGTTTACGCATATCCCCGTACCGGGCGGCCGGGAATAGACAATCCGCCCGGCTGGGACATGATCCCGGGTGCACGGGGCTGCACGCCGCAGTCCTGTTCCTTCCGGGATCACTTCGCCGAGTTGAAGCGGTTGGGCGTCCAGCATCTTTTTGGCCTCTCGACACAAGACCCGGCCTATCAGAAAGAGGCGGCCGATCGGCTGCATCTGCCGTTCGCGATTCTCTCGGACGAGCACCTGAAGCTCACTCGCGCAATGACTCTGCCGACCTTCGAGACGAGCGGCATGACGCTTCTGAAGCGCTTTACGCTGGTCATCGATGATGGGGTTGTGCGGCACGTCTTCTACCCCGTGTTCCCGCCGGACCGCAGCGCCAGCGACGTAATCGACTGGCTGTCGAGAAAGACCTGACGGGCGATCAGGCGGTGAGGATTGCAGGCAACCGACTTTGCAGTTCAGCCGTGCGTCCTTCGACAAGCTCAGGATGAGGAGAATTCTTCGTGGCACAAAGAAACCTGACTCATCCTGGGCGCGAGGATCGGCGCGAAGAAGAATGCGATCGGTCGAGGGCGATGGTGTCGATCTGATTGAAGCTGCTGAGGTGCCCGCGCCCGATATGGGCGATCTGATCGTGGGGTAGGCGCGATGGAAGACAAGCTGAAGCTATGGCGAGATCGGGCGGAGGAAGCGCGAGCCCATGCCGAGTCCATGATCAATCCTTCCGCTCGCCGGATCATGCTTGAGATTGCCGAGGGCTACGAAAAGCTCATCCGGGAACTGGAAGCCGAGAGAGCGAGGAACGGGCGCCCCTAGCGGCTACACCCTAAACTGAGGCACTGCCGATCTGCGGCTCGAATGGACGCAGCGCCGTGTGGAGTGGCATGATCGGCCAGCTGCGTCCAGGCGGTGGGAAAAGATCCGATGAAGTCTGCATGGCGTGCCGATCCGCTGGTCTGGGGCCATGGGCCCGGCCTGTTCGAGGTGTTCCTGGAGCCGACCTGCCCGTTTTCGGCAAAGGCGTTCGGCAAGCTCGACGAGCTGCTGGCCGAGGCGGGCGAGGATCGCCTCACCATCAAGATCCGCCTCCATTCCCAGCCCTGGCACATGTATTCGGGCGTGATCGTGCGCTGCATCCTCGCCGCCTCGACCCTCGAAAGCGGCAAGGCGGTGGCGAAATCCGTCATGGCGGCGGTGGCCGCGCATCGCGAGGAATTCGAGTTCGATCGCCATTGCAGCGGATCGAATATGGATGCGACGCCCAACGACATCGTCCGCCGCATCGAGCGCTATAGCGGCGTCAAGCTTGCCGAGGCCTTCGCCATCCCCGATCTCGATCGCGAGGTGAAGTGGCACGCCAAATATGCCCGCCAGAACGGCATCCATGTGTGGCCGACCTTCATGATCGACGGGCTCATTCAGGCGGATATGAGCAGCGGCGACGCGGTTGCCGATTGGCTGGCGCGGGTGCAAAAGCGCTGATCCGATGCGCGCCGCGCAGAGGCTGCGCGGTATTTCGGCGAAATCCCGATTGACTCCGCGCGCGCGCTGCGCGACGCACTCGCCTCGTGACCGACACCATCTTCGCGCTTGCGACTTCGCCGGGCCGCGCCGGCATCGCCGTACTGCGCCTTTCGGGACCCGCCGCAGGAGGCGCACTCCGCGCGTTCGCCGGCAGGCTGCCGCCGCCGCGCCGCGCCAGCCTTGCGCGGTTGCGCGATCCCGCAAGCGGCGAGATCCTCGACGACGGGCTGATGCTGCTCTTCCCGGCGCCGCGCAGCTTCACCGGCGAAGAGGTGGCGGAGCTCCATGTGCATGGCGGCCGCGCGGTGATCGCGGCGCTGCTCGCGGCGCTTGCGCGGCTGCCGGGTCTGCGTCTCGCCGAGCCCGGCGAGTTCACGCGCCGCGCCTTCGAGAACGGTAGGCTCGATCTGACCGAGGCGGAGGGCCTGGCCGATCTCGTGGCAGCCGAGACCGAAGCGCAGCGGCGTCAGGCGCTGCGCCAGCTCGAGGGCGAGCTCGGCAGGCTCTACGAGAGCTGGCGCGAGCGGTTGCTGCGCGCGTTGGCGCAGCTCGAGGCCGAGATCGATTTTCCGGAGGAAGGGCTGCCTGGCGATCTCCGTCAGAGGATTGCCGTCGAGGCAGCGGCGCTCCGCGAGGAGATCGCCCGCCATCTGGCCGATGACGGGCGCGGCGAAAGGCTGCGCGATGGCGTGGCGGTGGCGATCCTGGGCCCACCCAATGCCGGTAAATCGAGCCTGATGAACGCCCTGGCGCGGCGCGAGGTGGCGATCACCGCGGCGAGCGCCGGCACCACCCGCGATGTCATCGAGGCGGCGCTCGATCTGGGCGGATATCCGGTGGTGCTCGCCGATACGGCGGGACTGCGCGAGGCCGCGGAGGAGGTCGAAGCGGAAGGGGTGCGGCGCGCCCGCGCCCGCGCCGCTTCGGCGGATCTGCGCCTCGTCGTGGTCGATGCCAGCCGTCCGCAGGAAGCCGGCGCGCTGGCCGGGCTCATCGACCGTGCGACGATCCTGGTTGCCAACAAGATCGATCTTGCGCCGCCGGACGGCGCCGCCTGGGCGGACGCGCTGGGTGCCGGGCCGGCGCTGCGGCTTTCGGCGCATACCGGGGCAGGGATGGAGGCGCTGCTGGAGCGGCTTGGCGCCGAGGTCGCCCGGCGCTTTGCCCCGGGCGCGACCCCGGCCATCACCAGGGCGCGCCACCGCCAAGCGCTGGAGGCCTGTCGCGCGTCGCTCGACCGTTTTGCCGAGGCCAGCCTTCCCGAACTCGCCGCCGAAGATCTTCGCGCCGCGACCCGCGCTCTCGGCAGAATAACCGGCCGTGTCGATGTTGAGGATATGCTGGATATCATTTTTCGAGAGTTTTGTATAGGTAAGTAGCAAATGGTTATTTTGCGAATATTGTGAGTTGGACGCTGTATACGGATTCATACATTGTGAATATTTTATTGTCCATCGAAGCGACGGGAAATGCGTGGCGAGTTTTCGTCTTCCCCATAATGGCCGCGCACTACCATAGAACAAAACAAGTATGAGCCGCTCAACTATTGGTGCTGCGGAAGGCTATCAGCACTGGATGATGTTTCACGTGAAACATTGCGGCTCTCGGATGCGGCGCCGAGTTTGCTCTGGCCGCGCCTCAGGCGGCCACTTAAAGTGCGGCCATGGCGGGATATGATGTGATCGTCATCGGCGGCGGGCATGCTGGCTGCGAAGCGGCTGCTGCTGCCGCGCGCCTGGGCGCGCGCACCCTGCTGCTGACCCATAAGCTAGCAACTATTGGCGAGATGTCCTGCAATCCGGCGATCGGCGGATTGGCCAAGGGCCATTTGGTGCGGGAGATCGATGCGCTCGACGGCGTGATGGGCCGCGCCATCGACCG
The DNA here is from genome assembly GCA_035553515.1 of Allostellaceae bacterium. GTDB lineage: Bacteria > Pseudomonadota > Alphaproteobacteria > ATCC43930 > CGMCC-115725 > DAHUYF01. The sequence goes on from DATNDG010000083.1 coordinate 71,697, forward strand.
GGCGGGTATCCAGTTCCGCATCCTCAACCGCAGCAAGGGTCCGGCCGTGCGCGGACCGCGCGCGCAGGCCGACCGCCAATTGTATCGGCAGGCCATGCAGACGCTGCTCGCCGAGCAGCCGAATCTGACCTTGCGCGAAGGCGCGGCTGAGGATCTGGCGCTCGATGCCGAAGGCCGGGTGGCCGGGGTGGTGCTGGCAAGCGGCGAGGCGATCGGCACCGGCCGGGTCGTGCTGACCACCGGCACCTTCCTGCGCGGTCTCATCCACCTTGGTCGCGAAAGGATCCCGGCCGGCCGGGTGGGGGAGGCGCCGTCGCTGGGCCTCTCGGAGACCCTGAGCCGGGCCGGCTTCCGCCTGGGGCGGCTCAAGACCGGCACGCCGCCGCGGCTCGATGGGCGGAGCATCGACTGGGCCGGGCTCGAGGTGCAGCCGGGTGACGAGCCGCCGCCGCCTTTCTCCTTCCTGACCGAGCGGATCACCACCCCGCAGCGCGTCTGTCATATCACCGGGACCACCCCGGCGAGCCACGCGGTGATCCGCGCCAATCTCCATCTCTCGCCGATGTATTCGGGTCAGATCGAGAGCGTGGGCCCGCGCTATTGCCCGTCGATCGAGGATAAGGTGGTGCGTTTCGCCGAGCGCGAGCGTCACCAGATCTTTCTCGAGCCCGAGGGGCTCGAAGACGACACCGTCTATCCCAACGGGATCTCGACCTCGCTGCCGCGCGAGGTGCAGCTCGCGCTGCTCGCGACCATTCCCGGCCTCGAGCGGGCGTGCATGACGCGGCCGGGCTATGCCATCGAATATGATTTTATCGATCCGCGGGAGTTGCGGCCGAGCCTGGAGACGCGGCGGCTGCCCGGGCTTTTCCTGGCCGGGCAGGTCAACGGCACCACCGGCTATGAAGAGGCGGCGGCGCAGGGGCTCGTGGCGGGGCTCAACGCGGCGCTCTCGGCTTCGGGCGGCGCGGAATTCACCCTCGACCGGGCCAGCTCTTATGTCGGCGTGCTGATCGACGATCTCGTGACGCGCGGCACCAACGAGCCCTACCGCATGTTCACCTCGCGCGCCGAATACCGGCTGGTACTGCGCGCCGACAATGCCGATCAGCGCCTGACCCCGCTCGGGGCCCGGCTCGGCTGCGTCGGTCCGGAGCGGGCGCGCGCCTTCGAGCTGAAGCGCGCGGCGCTGGAAGAGGGCAGGGAAAAGCTGAGAAATCTGTCGATGACCCCCTCGGCGCTGCGCGCGCGGGGGGTCACGGTCAATGCCGACGGGGTGAGGCGCAGCGCCGCTGAGCTGCTGGGCTATCCGGGAATGGATATGACGGCGCTGGCGCGGCTCTGGCCGGAGCTCGCCGCGATTCCGGCCGACATCGCCGAACAGCTTGAGATCGATGCGCGCTATGCCGGCTACATCGAGCGTCAGGAGGCGGATATCCGCGCTTTCCGGCGCGACGAGGCGCTGCGCCTGCCGCGCGACCTGAATTACGACGCGATCGGCAGTCTCTCGACCGAGATTCGCGTGAAGCTGCGCGCCGCCCAGCCCGAAACCCTCGGCGCGGCCTCGCGGGTTTCGGGAGTGACGCCGGCCGCGCTGGTGGCGCTACTGCGCTATGTCCGGCGCGATCCGGCGCCGGTCGAGGCGTGACCCGGCCGGCGCTCGGGGCGGGGGGCTTCGCCAAGCTCGCCAATGTTTCACGTGAAACATTGGACCGGCTCGGCACCTATGTCGAACTCCTCGCCGCGTGGAATCGCCGGATCAATCTGGTCGGGCGGGACACGATCGGCGATGTCTGGCGCCGCCACATCCTCGATTCCGCCCAGCTTTTCCCGCTGATCCCGCGCGAGGCCCGCCGCCTGGTCGATCTCGGCAGCGGTGCCGGGCTCCCCGGGCTGGTCCTGGCGATCATGGGAGTGCCCGAGGTCCATCTCGTCGAATCCGACCAGCGCAAAGCGGTCTTTCTCCAGGAGGCGGTGCGGGTGACCGGCGCGCCGGCGGTGGTTCATCCGCGGCGAATCGACCGGGTGCCGGACTTCGTGGCCGATGTCGTGACCGCCCGCGCGCTCGCGCCGCTCCCGGAGCTGCTGGCGATTTCCGAGCGTTTCCTGGGGCCGCACAGCATCTGCCTCTTCCTCAAAGGGCGTATGGTTGAGGAAGAATTGACCGCGGCGGCGAAAACATGGCATATCCGAGCGGACCGCCAGCCGAGCCGGACCGATTCGTCCGGCTGTATTCTGCGCTTGGAGGCTATCGCCCGTGAGCTTCGCGCCGGCTCCCCTGGATCTGCCGCTCCCTGACGGCGGACCGTCCGCCCGCGTTATCGCAATCGCCAATCAGAAGGGCGGGGTCGGCAAGACCACCACCGCCGTCAACCTGGCGACGGCGCTGGCAGCGGTCGGCAAGAAGGTGCTGCTGCTCGATCTCGACCCGCAGGGCAATGCCAGCACCGGCCTCGGCATCCCGCGGCACTCGCGGGGCATCACGTCTTATCAAGTGCTGATCGGCGAGCAGGAGGTCGGGTCGGCGATCGTGTCGACCACGGTGCCGCGGCTCGTCGTCGTGCCGGCGTCGGTCGATCTTTCCGGTGCCGAAATTGAGCTGGTGGGGGCGGAGCGGCGCGAATACCGGCTGCGCGAGGCGTTGGCGGGCAGGGATCTCCCTTATGATTATGTGCTGATCGATTGCCCGCCCTCGCTGGGCCTGCTCACGCTGAACGCGCTGGTCGCCGCCCAAGCGGTGCTGGTGCCGCTGCAGTGCGAGTTCTATGCCCTCGAAGGGCTGAGCCATCTCATCCGGACTATCGAACGCGTCAAACGGCACCTCAATCCGACGCTCGAGATCCAAGGCGTTGTGTTGACCATGTTCGACAAACGCAACAATTTGAGCGATCTCGTCGCTGCCGACGTTCGGGACCATTTCGGCGACAAGGTCTACGAGACGGTAATTCCGCGCAACGTGCGCGTCTCCGAGGCGCCGTCGCACGGCAAGCCGGTGCTGCTCTATGATCTGCGCTGCCCCGGCGCGCAGGCTTATGTGCACCTGGCCGGCGAAGTGCTGCGGCGCGAGCGGTCGCGGCTCTCGGCGGCATGATGGACGACGCACGGCGCCGCGGCCTGGGCCGCGGTCTCTCGGCTCTGCTGGGCGAGGAAGGCGGGGAGGGCGGCGCGACCGAAGCGCCGCGGGGCACGCGGCCGGTGCCGGTCGAGCTGATCCATCCCGGCCGCTTCCAGCCGCGCCGCCATTTCGATCCCGAGAGCCAGCAGGCGCTGGTCGACTCGATCAAGGCGCAAGGCATTCTGCAGCCGCTGCTGGTCCGCCGGCATCCCGACATCGAGGGGCATTTCGAGCTGGTGGCCGGCGAGCGGCGCTGGCGGGCGGCGCAGGCGGCGCAGCTGCACGAGGTGCCGGTGCTGCTGCGTGAGCTCGGCGACCGCGAGGCGCTCGAGATCGCGCTGGTCGAGAACATCCAGCGCCAGGACCTGAACCCGATCGAAGAGGCCGAGGGCTTTCGCCGGCTGATGGACGAGTTCAAGCACACCCAGGAGGATCTCTCGCGCGCGCTGGGCAAGAGCCGGAGCCACATCGCCAACCAGCTGCGTCTGCTGAGTCTGCCGGACGAGGTGCGCGAGCTGGTGCGCGAGGGGAAGCTCAGCGCCGGGCATGCGCGCACCCTCATCGGCATGGAGAATCCGCTCGAGATCGCGCGCCGGATGGCGGGGTCCGGCATGAGCGTCCGCCAGGCGGAGCGGCTCGCCCAGGCACAGTCGCGACAGAAAGAGGATTTCGAGAAGCCGGCGAGCCTGGCCGGCAAGCGCGACGCCGACACCGCCGTGCTGGAGCGCGAGCTGACGCAGCTCCTCGGGCTCAAGGTGCAGATCGTCTTCAACGGCCAGAGCGGCGGCATCCTCAGCATCCATTACCAGACGCTCGAGCAGCTCGACGACGTGCTGCGCCGCCTCAACAACCTGACGCCGCGTCCCGTTTGAGCGCAGTCTTGCTACGCCGAAGTTTTCTGCTGCTGTTGCTGAGCATCGCCTTGGCCATGCCGGCGGCGGCGGCGGAGCGGCTCGGCATCGTGCTGATGCATGGCAAGGCCGGCTCGCCCGGGCGCGGCATCGACGGGCTTGCGGCCCAACTCGAAGCCGCGGGATATCTCGTCGACCGGCCGGAAATGTGCTGGTCGCGCGCGCGCATCTACGACAAGAGCTATGCCGATTGTATCGCCGAGATCGACGAGGCGGTGACGCGCTTGCGTGCACGAGGCGCCAGCGCGATCGTCATCGCCGGACAGAGTCTCGGTGGCGCCGCGGCCATCGCCTATGGTGCGCGTCATGCCGGATTGAAAGGCATCATCGCCATCGCGCCGGCGCATTCCCCCGAGCGCATGGTGCACAATCCGACCATCGCAGCGAGCCTCGCTCAGGCGCAGGCGATGATCGCCGCCGGCAAAGGCGATGAGCGCGGCAATTTCATCGACGTCAATGTCGGCGCGCCGATTTCGGTCCGCGCACGGGCGCGCGATTATGCGAGCTTCTTCGGCACCGATTCCATCGGCGTCATCCCACCGAACGCGGCGAAGCTCAGTGCGCCCCTGCTCTATCTCGCCGGCAACGCCGACCGGACGCAGCTCGGTCCCGATTACGCCTTTGCCAAGGCGCCGCCCAACCCGCTCAATCGCTATGTGACGCTCGCCTCCGGTCATTTCGATGCGCCTGGCGCGGCGGCGCCGGCCATCCTCGCCTGGCTCAAGGAGCTTGCCGGCTAGACCCCTTTGCCGGGAAATCGCCGAATAGGATAAGCGCGGCGCCGCCTACCCTTTCCGCTGTATTCGACTCGACTCGCTCGGCGCAAGTTCCTAATTTGTTCCTTATGCGACACTGGATCGGGCCGATCGAATCCTTGTCCGATGCCTGCCGGGCGCAGCGGCTTCTCTGGGCGTTCTGTCTGAATTGCGGCCATGGCGAGCGCTTCGATCCGCGCAATCTCATGGCGCTGGCGGGCGAGCTCGACCTCAACACGCTGCAGGCCCGGATGAAATGCCGGCGCTGCGCCCAGCGCCGCGCCCATATCGTCCCCAACGACCGTCCCTGGATCGGCCGCGATTGAGCGCTTGGCGCTCAGCCGAGCTGTGCGGCCAGGCGCTTCGGTGCGGTGAGCCGATAGCTGCGCGTCACCACCACCGTCACCTCCTGCCAATCGACTTTGCGGTCGAGCCACATGCCGATCCAGCCCTTGTGGCCGACATAGGGCGGCACGAAGAAGCGCCCGGGATCCGCCTCGACAAGATGCGTCTGATTGCCCGGCGGCGCCTTGCACCAGAGCGCCGGCCGCCCATCGCCGTCGGCGGCGATGTGCATGGCGAAGATCTTGTCGCGCACGCGGAAGGTCTTCTCTTCCCAGGTCTCGCGCTCTTCCGCTTCGGGGAACGCGAGGCAGATGCGCCGCAGCTTGTCGAGCTCGCGCTTGCTCATCAGCGGCGCGGCGCGGAAGCGGCGGCGCCGCGGGCGATCCGCAGCAGCGCGTCGCGGCAGATCGCTTCGGGCGGCGGTCCGCTGCGCTTGGCGGTGAGCTCGGCTTGCAGCAGCAGCTCCAGCGCCGCCCGCGCGCGCCGCTCGGGCCACAGGCGAAGCTGGCGGCGGAAGCGGTCCTGCAGCTTGAAGAAGAGCGGTGGCCGGAGGCTCCTCAGCGCTTCTTCCTCGCCGAGCCCGCTCTCGATGCGCGCCTGCGTCAGATGCAGCCGCTGGAAATGCCGCATCAGCGCGCGCAGCACGGTCACCGGCATCTCGCCTTCCTGGAAGGCGCGGTCGAGCGCGCGCTCCAGAGCCGGCGCATTGCCTTCGGCGGCGGCAAAGATCACATCGTCGAGACCGAGCTGAGCGCTGTCGCCGACCGAGGCGGTCGCCTCGGCGAGCGTCACCTTGCCCTTGTCGCCGACATAGAGCGCGAGCTTCTCGAGTTCGCGGCGGCTCAACAGCCGGTCGCCGCCGAGATGCTGCGCGAGATAGCTTTGCGCTTCGCCGGAGACCTCGATGCCGCGCCCGCCGAGCACCTCGCGCACCAGCTCTTCGAGCGCGCGCCGGTCGTCGGCATAGCAGGCGATCGCCGCGGCGTTCTCGGCGCCCTCGAAGGCGCGGCGCAAGCTCGAGCGCGGCGGCAGATCGCCCGCTTCCACCACGACGACGCTGTCGCCGGGCGGCGGATCGCCGAGGAAGCGCTGGAAGAGCGCGCCCACCGCATCGCCCGCGTCGCGCACGCGCACCAGCCGCCTTCCGCCGGTGAGCGACAGCGCGGCCGCCTCGTCATGGAGCCGCGCGGGATCGCCGGCAAGCGCGGTGGCGGCGAGATCGGCGACGCGGAACGCATCCTTGGGATCGGGTGCCACGGCGATCGCAAGCCGGTCGGCCCGCTCGCGCACCAGCCCTGCATCGGGACCGTAGAACAGCGCGGCGCGGATCGCCGCATCGGGCTTCGCGAGAAATCCGGCAAGGCGCGCCGGCGGCAGCTTCACGACCGATCAGCCCGCGCGACGCGCCGTGAGCTGGTCGCGCAGGAACAGCGCGAGCCGCGTGCGGATCTCGTCGGCGAGTTCGCGCACGGTGCGCGTGCGCGCATCCTCCTCGGCGACCTGCGCCGCATAGCCGTCCTGGAGAATGTTGAACGCGCTCGTCGACTGAGCGCGCGAGGTATAGATCCGCTTGCCGCTGGGAAACTCGGAGAGATACATCGTGGCATAGGAGTCGATGCGCGCGCGCGTCGAACTCGCGTCGCGCTGGATGCCGAGGTCGCTGCGTATCGTGGTGATGGCGACCTCGAGCTCGAAGCGCGGCTTGACGTCGACGCCTTGGGGATTGAGCGCCTCGCGCAGCGCAAGCTCAAGCTGCTGCCCGTAGCGATCCTTGATCGGCCGAACGACGATACTGGCGAGCTCCGGATTCTCGCGCCGCTGCGCGGCTTCGCCGTAGAGCGGATGAAAGCCGCAGCCGGCAAGCGGCAGCAGCGCCGCCGCAAGGAGGGCGCGGCGCGACAGCAGGGCATGGCCTTTTAACGGGCGCGGATTTTTTGCACGAATCGGGATCAAGGGCGCTGCGTCCTTCGACAAGCCCAGGATGAGGACTTTTCTTCGTGCCATCAAGTCTCCTCCTCATGCCGGGCTTGTCGAAGCGCGCGGGCAGCTACCGCAGCATCCCCCTACACCACGACATTGATGATCCGGTTCGGCACGACGATGATCTTGCGCGGCGGCTTGCCTTCCATCGCGCGCTGGACCGTCGCTTGCGCCAGCGCGACCGCCTCGGCATCGGCCTGGCCGCAATCGCGCGCCAGTTCGACCGTGGCACGCAGCTTGCCGTTCACCTGCACGGCGATGGTCACGGTGTCCTCGACAATGAGCGCGGGATCGAATTCGGGCCACGCCTCGTCGGCGAGCAGCCGCTCGTGGCCGAGCGCCCGCCACAGCTCTTCGGCCAGATGCGGCATCATCGGCCCGATGAGCCGCACCGCCACTTCGAGTCCTTCGCGCATCACGGCGGCGGCGCCGGGGCCGTCGCCCAGCTCCTCCAGCAGGTTGGTGAGCTCGCGGATACGCGCCACCGCGCTGTTGAAGCGGAATTTCTCGATATGCTCGGTGACCGTGGCCACGCTGCGATGAATGGCGCGCCGCGTCTTGTCGGCGGCCGGCGAGAGCTCCGCCGGCACCGGCGTCCCGCGCGGCGCCGGCGCCACCGTCGGCTCCGTCACCAGCCGGTGGAGCCGATTGACGTAGCGCCACGCGCCCTCGATGCCGGCATCGGTCCATTCGAGATCGCGCTCGGGCGGGCTGTCGGAGAGCAGATAGAGCCGCGCCGTGTCGGCGCCGTAGCCATCGACGATGGCTTCGAGCCCCACGACGTTCTTCTTCGACTTACTCATCTTCTCCATGCGGCCGGCGGTCACCGCGCGGCCTTGTGCATCGACCATCGCGCCCGCCTCGGTGCGATGCACCTCCTCGGGAAAGAGCCATTGGCCCGACGCGTCTTGATAGGTCTCGTGGCACACCATGCCCTGGGTGAAGAGGCCGGCGAACGGCTCCTTCACGTCGAGATAGCCGCAGTCGCGCAGTGCACGGCTGAAGAAGCGCGAATAGAGCAGATGCAGCACGGCATGCTCGATACCGCCGATATACTGGTCGACCGGCATCCAGTAGTCGACGTCGCGCCGCTCGAAAGCGCTGGCCGCGCGCGGCGAGCAGAAGCGGTCGAAGTACCAGGAGCTCTCGAAGAAGGTGTCGAGCGTGTCGGTCTCGCGTTCCGCCTTGCCGCCGCAGCCGGGGCAGGTCGTGTGCTTCCAGGTCGGATGGTGGTCGAGCGGATTGCCCGGCTTGTCGAAGGTGACGTCGTCGGGGAGCCGCACCGGCAGATCGCGCTCGGGCACCGGCACGATACCGCATTTGGCGCAATGGATCACCGGGATGGGGCAGCCCCAGTAGCGCTGACGCGACACGCCCCAATCGCGCAGGCGATAGGCGATGGTGCCGCGTCCGGCACCTGTCCGCGCGAGCCGCTCGATGACCGCGCGCTTGGCGTCGCGCACGCTGAGCCCGTCGAGGAAATCCGAATTGAAGATCGTGCCGTCGTCGGTATAGGCCTCGGCGCCGACGGAAAAGCTCTTGGGATCGGCGCCGGGCGGCAGCACCACCGGCTTTACCGGCAGGCGGTATTTGCGGGCGAAGTCGAGATCGCGCTGGTCGTGCGCCGGACAGCCGAAGATCGCGCCGGTGCCGTATTCCATCAGCACGAAATTGGCGACGTAGACCGGCAGCTCCCAGCCCGGCACGAGCGGGTGCATCACCTTGGCGCCGGTATCGAAGCCGCGCTTCTCCGCCGTCTCCAGCACCGCCTCCGAGGTGCCCATCCGATTGCACTCGACGATGAACTCGGCGAGCGCGGGATTGGTCCGCGCCAGATCGGCGGCCAGCGGATGGCTCGGCGACAGCGCGCAGAACGAGGCGCCGTAGAGCGTGTCGGGCCGCGTGGTGAAGATCTCGAGCGGCTCGTCGCGCCCCTTCACCGGAAAGAAGACGCGCGCACCTTCCGAGCGGCCGATCCAGTTCTCCTGCATGATGCGCACGCGCTCGGGCCAGCGCTCGAGGCTCGACAGCGCGTCGAGGAGATCGTCGGCATATTCGGTGATCTTCAGGAACCATTGCGACAACAGGCGCTTCTCGACCGGCGCGCCCGAGCGCCAGCCACGGCCGTCGATCACCTGCTCGTTCGCCAGCACGCTGTGCTCGACCGGGTCCCAATTGACCCAGCTCTCCTTGCGGTAGGCGAGGCCCGCCGCGAGGAAGTCGAGAAACATCTTCTGTTCGTGCTTGTAGTATTGGGGGTGGCAGGTCGCGATCTCGCGCCGCCAATCGTAGCTGAGCCCCATGCGCTTCAGCTGCTCGCGCATCACCGCGATGTTCTGCAGCGTCCAATCCTTGGGGTGGACCTTGCTCGCGATCGCGGCGTTCTCGGCCGGGAGGCCGAACGCGTCCCAGCCCATCGGATGCAGCACGTTGAAGCCCTGCGCGCGCTTATAGCGCGCGACGACGTCGCCCATCGTGTAGTTGCGGACGTGGCCGACATGGAGCTTGCCCGAGGGGTAGGGAAACATCTCGAGCACGTAATATTTCGGCCGCGCGGGATCGGCCTCGACGTGAAACACGCCGCGCTCGCGCCACGTCGCCTGCCATTTTTCTTCGGTTTCTTTGGCGTTGTAGCGCGCCATCGCGCGAGCCTAGCTCGGCTCCTCTTTGACTTCGGTTATGCGGCGGCCGCTTAGCGGGCGACCGTGCTCATGCGAATTTGGCGCGCGCGGGTGAGGATCGCGTTTTCGAGGTCGGTGCCGGTCGCCTGATCGACCGGCGCGTCGACCCATTGCCCGCTCGGCGCCATGTTTTGCCGGAAGACACGGGCGCGCACGCCATCGGCCCTGAGATCGCGGCCGAGGATGAAGATGTTGAGCTTGAAGCGCTCTTTCGGGCTGTCGGGCGGGCTGTACCAATCGGTGATGATGGTGCCGCCGAAGGGATCGGCCGAAGCGAGCGGCATGAACGACACGGTGTCGAGCGAAGCATGCCAGAGGAAGCTGTTGACGGCGATGCCGCTGCCGCCACCACCACCCGAGGCGTCCGGCTTGCCCGGCGAGAAGATCGTATCGAGGATGCTGTTCGGCGCGCCGCCGCCCGGACGATTGCGATAATCCGAATAGGTATCGGGATTGCTCCAGCGCGGATCATTGCCATAGGGATCGGCGGCGCGGCGCTGAGCATCGGGATCTTGGCCATGCCAGCGGTCGGAATCGAACCAGCTCGAACAGCCGCTTAGAAAGACGGCGCCCATGAACATCAGCGCGATCTTGCTGCTCATCCCCGAGAAATGCATCGCCATCGAATGCTCCTTACCTCTAATCCCCGCGGCATTACCTGCACCGCCGCTGCCCCGCGCGATTCTACATCGTTGCGGCAGCGGAAGGCTTTGAAAATTCATAGCGTCCTGCCGGCCCCGCGGCAACTTGACCCGGTGTCGCGGTTTTTGCCAGGGTCGGGAGCCATGACCGATCACGCTGCCATCGCCGATAATCTCGCCGCCATCCGCTCGCGGATCGCCGCTGCTTGCGGGGCGGCGATGCGCGATCTCGAAAGCGTGACCTTGGTCGCGGTCTCGAAAACCCATCCGGCCGAGGCGGTCGCGGCCGCGCTCGCTGCCGGGCATCGCGTCTTCGGCGAGAACCGGGTGCAGGAGGCGGAGGCGAAATATCCGGCGCTCAAGACGCGCCACCCCGATCTGCGTCTCCACCTCATCGGGCCGCTCCAGACCAACAAGGTCAAGGAGGCGGTCGCGCTGTTCGATGTCATCGAAACCGTCGACCGGCCGCGGCTCGCCGAGGCTCTCGCCAAGGAAATGGCGCGGCAGAATCGGATGCTCGATTGCTTCATCGAGGTCAACATCGGCGGCGAGGCGCAGAAGGCCGGCATCGCCCCCGAGGCGGCCGGAGACTTCATCGCCGAGTGCCGCAGCCGCTGGAAGCTGCATGTCGAGGGGCTGATGTGCATACCGCCCGAAGCCCAGGATCCGGTGCCGTTTTTCATGAAACTGGCCGATATTGCCCGGGAAAACGGCCTTAGAGGCCTCAGTATGGGCATGAGCGCCGATTTCGAGGCCGCGATTGGCTGCGGCGCAAGCCATGTTAGGGTCGGGACCGCGATTTTCGGCGCGCGAAACCCGGTTTAGGCGCTCTAACCCGCGACAATCACCCGCGAAGCCGTGTCGGCAGTGGCGATGACGGTTAGGAGATCGTCGCGGCCGAGCGCGACGCAGCCGACGGTGGGCGCGAAATCTGGCGCCGCGAGGTGGAGAAAAATCGCGCTCCCCTGCCCCGGCACGACCGGGCCGTCGTTGTACCCCAGAACGACCAGCAGATCATAGAGATGGTCGTCGCGCCATAGCTGCTCGGCACTGGCCGGATACGGCAAATGCACCGGCCGGTTATAGGCCTTGTCGCGCGGCGCATCGCACCAGCCGTCCTGGGGCGCAATCGCGGCAATCGGCAGCGCGGTTCGCGGTCGCATCTCACGATCCGGGCGATAAAGCAGCTGGCGCATGGCGAAGGCCCCGGCCGGCGTTGCGCCGTCGCCCTCGCGTTTTTGGTCGCTGATCCCGCTCCGTCCTAGGGCACAGCGCATCCGCCACGAGCCCCAGGCGGCAAACCCGCTGCTATCAACCACAAGGTCCATGGCGATATTTTGCCCCGCTTTGCGGGCGGAAAGCCAATCCGCAATGCACGCGCCCTATAATGGCGGCATGAGCATCGCCGATGGCATGCCGCCGGCCATCCTGCTCCCCGCCGATCCGGATTTCCGGCAAGACCGCGATCGCGAGGCGCGCAACAACCATCTCCGCCGCGGCGCCATCGTCGCGGCGGCGCTGGCGCATGCCCTCGCGATCGCGGCGATGATCGTCGATTGGCCGAACCTCTTTCCGGCGCGGCCGCTCGAGCGCCCGCCGATCGCGGTGACCTTGGTCACCGTGCCACCGCCTCCCCCGCCGCAAGCGCAGCCCGCCCCGCCACCGCCGCCGCCGGCTCCGCCGCAACAGCAGCAGCACGAACGCGTCTCGGGCGCCGACCAGACGACGACGGCACCATCGCCGGTGGTCGAGAAAGCCGAAGAAGCCGCCCCGAAGCCGGCGCCGCCACCGCCCGTCGAAGCGCAGGCGAAGGAAGCCGCGCCGCTGCCGAAGCCAGCGCCGCAGCCGGAAAAGACCCGGCAAGAGAAGCCGAAAGTCGCCAAGCGTGAAGCGACGCCGAAACCAGCGCAGGGCGCCGTCAATCGCGCGCCGGGCGAGCGCGCGACCGAAGGCGATCCCTATCTCAATCTCCTCTTCGCGCTGATCGAGCAGCACCGCTTCTATCCGCCGAACGCGGTCGGCTCGCTCGGCCTGCCGCTCGAGGGCACGGCGGTTTATCTCATCAGGATCCGCTCTGACGGCGCGCTGACCAATATCGCGCTCGAGCGTTCCTCGGGCGCCGACGTCCTCGATCAAACGGCGCTCAAGATGATTCAGCAGGCCGCGCCCTTCCCGCCGCCGCCGAAAAACGAGTTCCCCGGTCCGGGTGTCGTCCTCGAAGTGACGATCCATCTCTTCCCGGGCATGGGCTAAAGCGATTGAATTGCCGCGGCGCTTGGCTTAATCAGGCGCTGACGGGGATGGGGTTCCCCAAAACCGCCCATTCCGGGCTGATGACTCCTACGGTGCATGGCGGCGCCACGCTGCCAGGCGGGCTGATCGTCGTCCGCCGCTACATCGGGGAGGATCGATGTACACCTATCTTTCGATTGCGATCGGCGGCGCGCTGGGATCGATGGCGCGCTATGCGACGGGCATCTATGTCGGGCGCTGGCTCGGCACCGAATTCCCGTGGGGCACGCTGCTCATCAACATCGTCGGCTCCTTCCTGATCGGCGTATTCGCCGAATCCTTCGCGTTGCGCTGGGACGCGAGCCCATCGACGCGCGTCTTTCTCGTCGTCGGCATCTGCGGCGGCTACACCACCTTCTCGACCTTCTCGCTCGATGTCGTGACGCTGATCAATCACGGTGAAGCGCTCGCCGCCGGCGCTTACATCGTCGCGTCGGTCGTGCTCGGCGTGCTCGCGCTTTATGCCGGGCTCTACGCGATGCGGCTGATCTTGACCTGATCGGCGGCCGCGAGCGCGCGCAGCTCGGCCGCGACATCGGCAATGACCGGCGGCCAGCGGCACGAGGAATCCTGGCGGAAGAGCTCCGCCGTCGGATACCACGGGCTGTCGCTGCGCCTCTCGAGCCAGCGCCAATCGGGCGCGTAAGCGTGCAGGATCCAGACCGGCTTGCCGAGCGCGCCGGCGAGATGCGCGACCGACGTGTCGACGCTGATGACGAGATCGAGCGCCATGATCGCCGCGGCGGTGTCGGCGAAATCGCCGAGCAGCGGTGAGAGGATTTCGAGCCGCATGCCGTCGGGCGCGTGCTCGGCCTCGCCGACGGCAGCGCCTTTCTGCAGTGCGTAGAAAGCGACGTTCGGGATCGCGGCGAGCGGCGCGAGCGCCGCCAAATTCATCGAGCGATGGCGGTCGCGCTTGTGCTCCGGCCGCCCGGCCCAGACCAGACCGACTTTGAGCGCGGGGCCGGCGATGCGGCGGCGCCACTCGGCGACCGCGTTGGGCTCGGCGCTGAGATAAGGCACCTTGTTTGGCACGTTCCGCAGTGTCGTATTGAACGCGAGCGGCAGGCTCAAGAGCGGGCATTGCCAGGCGAAATCCGGCAGAGGATCGCCGAACGCCACGACCTGCTCGACGCCGTCGAGGTGTGCGAAAAGCCGGTGCAGCTCGGCCGGCGCTTCGAAGATCACGCGCCCGCCGCGCGCAGCGACCAACGGGATGTAGCGCGCGAAATGGATCGCATCGCCGAAGCCCTGCTCGGAATGGATGAGGATGGCGGCGCCCTTCAATTCCTCGCCGCGCCATTCCGGCGTGCCGAAACGTTTGGCTGCCGCGACATTCCAGCGCCAGCGGCGGAAGCCTTAGGCGAGGTCGCCTTGCAGCAAGAGCGCGAGCCCGTCGTTCCAATGCGCGCTTTCGTGGTTTGGATCGATCGCAAGGGCGCGCTCGTAGCTTTGATGCGCGGCGCGCGCA
>DATNDG010000084.1:0-9607 GCA_035553515.1 Allostellaceae bacterium
ATCTTCGCCGTCGGCTGCACCGCCGCGGTGATGCATCTCGCCCCACCCGGCTGAGCGCCGCCCTTTGGTACCGGCCCCGTCCTGCTGGCGCTCGCCGCTCATAAGCAACCGGAGGCCGGGTCCTCTCGCCGGCGCTGAACACGCGGTGTGCCCGAGCGCGGGATTGATGCGCAGCGCCTACCAGCTTCCGAAACCGAAGCCTACGCCGACGCCAACCTGGGGGCTTTGGTAGTTCGCCCGGGCGAGGTTCTCGCGCTGAAGACAAGCCGCGAAATCCGGAGTGCCCAGCCGAAACCCATAGCTCGAACACGCCGCCTCGTCCTGCGCACGCAATTGCTCTGGAGAGGCGCAGTTGGTCAATGCGAGAAACGCGGCGAAGCACAATGAAATCGGGATTAGTCTGTCCATGCAGAAGCTAACTCCCCTGGCGAGGTGTGCGACCGACAGTTAAACACGGGACGCAGCCGGTTCTCCCGGCGGCCCTCTGCGGCGCGGCTGAGCGCGATCCGCGGCGGGGGGTGGAGCCGCCCCGCGCTCATCGGCTATCGTGCGCCGGTCGGGAGGTATGCGGCATGACGATCGGGTATAGGACGCTGGGCCACGGGCCGCTCAAGGTGCTGGCGCTGCATGGCTGGTTCGGGGATGAGAGCTGCTTCGATCCCATGCGCGATGCGCTGAGCCTCGACGAATTCACTTATGCCTTCATGGCCTGTCGCGGCTATGGCCTGTCGCGCCAGCAGCGCGGCGAATACACCATGAAGGAGATCGCGGTCGATGCGCTCGATCTTGCCGACGCGCTTGAATGGGAGAGCTTCAGCCTGATCGGCCATTCGATGGGCGGCATGGCGGTGCAGCGCGTCCTCGCCGATGCGCCCAAGCGCGTCGAGAAGATCGTCGCGGTGACGCCGGTGCCCGCCTCTGGCGTGCCCTTCGATCCCGAGAGCTGGAAGCTCTTCGATGGCGCCGCGCGCAACCTCGACAATCGCCGCGGGATCATCGACTTCTCGACCGGCGGCCGGCTTTCCAAGGCATGGATCGACCGTATCGCGCGCTATTCCGCCGAGACTGCGGCGATGGAGGCCTTCGCCGCTTATCTCCAGGCCTGGGCCAAGACCGATTTCCATGCGGAGATCGTCGGCAATCCGGTACCGATCAAGCTCATCATCGGCGCCCATGACCAAGCGCTCACCGAGGACGCCATGAAGGCGACATATCTCGCCTGGTATCCTCGCGCCGAGCTCGAGGTGATGCAGAATGCCGGCCATTATCCGATGAACGAGACGCCGGTGGCGCTCGCCACCAGCATCGAGGCGTTCTTGCGCCGCGACGCAAAGAAATCCTGAACGGGAGGAGCAGCCATGTTGATCAATCTCGGGGGGCGCAGCCTCTATTACGATCTCACCGGACCGGAGAAGGGCCCGGTCGTCTGCTTCACCCATTCGCTCGCCTCGGATGGCGGCATGTGGTCGGAGCAGGTGCCGCCGCTGCTTAGCGCGGGATATCGCGTGCTGCGCCTCGACATGCGCGGCCATGGCGGCAGCGATCCTGTCGCAGGTCCCTACACCATGGCGCAGCTCGCCGATGATGTCGCAGCATCGCTCGACTTCCTCGGCATCGACCGTGTGCGGCTCATCGGCCTCTCGATCGGCGGCATGATCGGCCAGGCCTTCGCCATCGCGCACGGCCATCGCCTGGTTTCGGCGATGCTGTGCGATACGGCACCGCAGACCATGGCCGGGGCGAAGGAGGGGTGGGCGCCGCGCATCGAGGTGGTGACCAAGGCGAATTCGGTGGCGCCGCTCGCCGATGCCACCATGGAGCGCTGGTTCACCGACGCCTTCAAGCCGGGCAATCCCGGCCGCTGGAAAGAGATCCATGCGACCATCGCCGGCACCTCGGCGGCGGGATATCTCGGCTGTGCGGCGGCGATCCTCAACTTCGACTTCACGCCCAAGCTGCCCTCGATCAAGACGCCGATACTGGTCGTTTGCGGCGGCGATGATCAGGGCACACCGCCTGCCGGCAACCGGCGCATCGCCGAGCTCGTTCCCGGCGCGCGCTACGAGGAGATCGCCAAGGCACGGCATTTCCCCAACGTCGAGTTTCCAGACGCCTTCAATCGCCTGATGATGAACTGGCTCGGCGCCACGCGCTGAAGGAGATCGGTGCCATGGGTTTCGTTTTCGGAATCGTCAGTTTCGTGCTGGGCAGCGTGCTCGTCGCCATCTGCCTCGTTGCCATTCCCGGTCCCGAAGGCGAGCAGCGCGCGGAAGCCCAAGGGCACGATCACGGCCACGGGCATGGCGGGCATTGACCAAGGTGCGGGGAAGGGCGGCCTCCCCGCTCTTCAGAGCCTCACATCGCTGATCCGGATTTGCCGGCAGAAGGCCAGAACACGCTAATCTGACCTTCAAACTCTCGCCGCCAGCAGATCGTTCAGGTTCTTGTCGATCTGGCTGATCGCGTTCGGGTCGGCGCCGAACAGCGCGAGATGGCCGTCAATCGTCTTGATGGGCCGGAACTCGCCATCGGGGATGAGGCGCCATTCGGCCTGGCAATCGTCCGGCGGGAAGAACATGTCCGACGACATCGGCATCACGAAGGTCTTCGCCGCGATTCGGTTCAAGGCGGCGCGCAGATCGCCGCCTGTGTGGCGGCTCACGT
Source organism: Allostellaceae bacterium (assembly GCA_035553515.1). GTDB lineage: Bacteria > Pseudomonadota > Alphaproteobacteria > ATCC43930 > CGMCC-115725 > DAHUYF01. The sequence continues at coordinate 2,665 of DATNDG010000084.1, forward strand.
CGCCGCGCTGCCATTTCCACGCCATGCACAGGAGATCGTTCGGGTCCATCGGCGCGAAGTAGGCGAACATGAAATTCGTGATGAAGTCCTCCATCGACGAGAAGCCCAGCGCCTTGTGGCGGTTCTCCTGGAAGAAATGCGTACTCCAGCCCATCACCGCCCACATTTTTGCGTGGCGCAGCAAGCCTTCGCGAACGTCATCGGGCGATTTGTAGTAGCCCTTGTTGAAGCCGGGATCCGACCTGATCGCATCCACCAGGGTCTCGGTGAAGAGGAAGTCGTGGGCTGTGTTCCTGGCTGTCCCGGCGATGGCCGCGGCGCGTTTCACCATGTCGGGATAGCGCACCGCCCATTCGTAAGTCTGCTGCGCTCCCATTGATCCGCCGACCACAAGCGCCAGGCTCTTGAGCCCGAACTTCCCGGTAAGCAGCCTGTGCTGCGCGCGCACGTCGTCGCCGATGCGCACCTTGGGGAAGTTTGCCATGCCCGCCGTGCCCGGGGTGTTGTGCGGCGAGCTCGACAGGCCATTGCCGATCTGATTGACGACGAGGATGAAATATTTGTCGGGATCGAGCGCGCGGCCTTTCCCGATGAAGACCTGCTCGATGATCTTGTTGGTCCCGGAATACCAGGTCGGCACCAGGATGACATTATCGGCCGCTTCATTGAGCGTGCCGAAGCTGGCATAGGCGAGCTTGCAGGCGCGGATCGTGCCGCCTTCCTCGAGCGGGAGATCGCCGATCTCGTGGACCTCGTAAGGTCCGTGCTGCTCCTGCCCGTAATAGCTGTTCTCGATCATTCCTTCCTCCCCTATGCGAGTTGGAATCCCTCATATCCCTTGGCCGCGATCTCGTCGCATTTCTTGCGGTACCCGCCCACCCCTTCGGGGCCGAGATAGGGCAGGAAAGCGCGCGGCTTGCCCTCGATGTTGGCGCTCATGTACCAGGAATTGGCGCTCGTCATCAGCGTCATGCCGACGATCTCGTTGACATGCGCGACCCATTGATCCTGGGCTTGTGGCGTCGCCTCGATCACCGTCCGTCCCTCCTCGCGCATGCGCTCGATGCACTGGGTGATCCATTCCACATGCTGCTCGATCGCCACCGGCATGTTCGTCAGTACCGATGGGCTTTGCGGCCCGGTGATGGTGAAGAAATTGGGAAAACCCGCTACCGAGACGCCGAGATAGGTGCGCGGGCCTTCCTTCCACTCGTCCTCGAGAGCGCGTCCGCCCCGGCCGCAAAGGTGCAGCGCCTTCAGGGCGCCGGTCATGGCGTCGAAGCCAGTCGCGAAGACGATGACATCGACCGGGTATTCTTTGCCGCCGGCGCGGATGCCGCGCTCCGTGATCTCCTCGATCGCCCCGTCGGCCTTCGCGTCCACCAGCAGGACGTTGTCCTTGTTGAAGGTCTCGTAGTAGTTCGTGTCCAGCGGCTGGCGCTTGGTGCCGTAGTAATGGCCGCGCGGCATGAGCTTCTCGGCTACGGCCGGGTCCTTCACGGTGCGGCGGATCTTGCGCCGGATGTATTCGGCGCAGAGTTCATTCGCCTCCTTGCTGAAGAACATGTCCTGGTAGTTGGCGAGCCAGAAGGCGAACCCGCCGGCGTCCCACATCCGGTCGAACTCGCGCTCGCGCTCCTCGGCGGTGACCTCGAGCGCCGATTTCGGGATGAAATAATGCTCTTGGCCGAAGAAGCTCTCGCGAATGCGTTTGACGATATTGTCGTAATCGGCCTTGCGCGCCTTCACCCGCTCGGGATCGACCTTGCCGTTGCGAGCCGGCACGCAGTAATTGGCCGTGCGCTGGAAGACGACAAGCTGCTTGGCCTGCTGCGCGATTTCGGGGATCGCCTGAACCGCGGTGGCGCCCGTGCCGACAACGGCAACCCGCTTTCCTGTGAAATCCACGCCCTCCTTCGGGAAGCGGCTCGTGTGGTACAAGTCGCCCTTGAACTTCTCGAGCCCCTTAAACCTGGGTAGGTTCACTTCCGACAGGGTGCCGACGGCGGCGATGAGATAGCGTGCCGTGACGTCGTCGCCTTTGTCGGTGTGCACGCGCCAGACATGGCCGGCCTCGTCCCACGCGCCGCCGATGACGCGCGTGTTGAACTGCATGTCGCGATTCAGATCGTGGCGCTGGGCGACATGCTCCAGATAGCGCAGGATCTCGGGCTGCTCGGGATAGCGCTCCGACCACTCCCACTCCTGCAGCAGCTGTTTGTCCCAGGTGAAGCAATAGATGTAGGAATCGCTGTCGCAGCGCGCGCCGGGATAGCGGTTCCAGTACCAGGTGCCGCCGACGGTTTCGCCTGCCTCGTAGGTGCGCACCTTGAGGCCAAGCTTGTCGCGCAGCGATTTGAGCATATGGATGCCGGAGAAGCCTGCGCCGACGACGATGGCGTCGAAATCCGGTGCCGGATCAACCATTCTCGTCCTCCCTCAGCTCTTTGCTTTTCGTCCGGCAGAGAGACGCAGGATTCGTGGTCGCTCTCCGGCGCTCCACGCGATTGTCCGCGCGGAGCATTCCCGGAAACAACCAACTTTTTGCGCGCAATAGAGGAAGAAAATTCGCTTGAAGGCGCGCGCCGCGCTCGGCTACGGCAGCGCTTTCCTGAGCGTCAGGTTGATCCGCTGCCGGCCGAGCGCCGGGTGCTCGCCGTCCTTCAGCGCGAGAACGCCGTGATGGGCGAGCCGCGCCGGTCCGCCCCAGACGACGATGTCGCCATGCGCGAGCGGCACGCGCCGGGTCGCGTCGCGGCGTTTGCCGCCGCCGAACAGGAAAATGGCGGGCAGCCCCAGCGAGACCGACACGATCGGCTGGCCGAAATCGCGCTCGTCCCGGTCCTGATGGAGCGAGAGCCGCGCGCCCGGCACGTAGCAATTGACGAGGCAGGCATCCGGGACGAAGCCGGCGAAACCCGCCTCTGCGGCCGCATCCTGCGCGAGATCGCGGATGACGGGAGGCATCGGCGGCCAGGGCAGACCGCTCGCCGGGTCGATGCGGTCGTAGCGATAACCGCTCCGGTCGGTGATCCAGCCGGCCGCGCCGCAATTGGTCATCGCCACCGACATCTCGAAGCCGCCGGGCGTTACCATGCGGCGGAAGGGCGCTGCCGCGACGACTTCCTCGATCGCCGCGAGCAGCTCTCGCTCGCGGATCAGGGCGCGGCCGCGCAGCAGCACGGCGCCGGCTGCCAGCGGCATCCGGCACGGCTCGGCTGCGGCGTGGGCGGCGAAGAGGTCCTGCGTCATCCTCGGCTCTAAGGTAGCCTCACGGGCGCATCTTGGCCGGTCGCGCCGAAGAGCGGCAAGCCCTTGCCGCCAGCGGCCTCGCGGGCAAGGAGCGCACGTTTGCGCCTGATGCCCCACCGGTATCCGGCCAGCGCGCCGTTCTTGCGCACCACGCGGTGACATGGGACGGCGACGGCGATCGGGTTCGCCGCACAAGCCTCGCCGACCGCATAGGCTTCACCCGCTGCGCCGATCCGCTCGGCGATCACTGCATAGCTGGCGGTCCTGCCCGGCGGGATTTCGCGCAGCGCCTGCCAGACCTGGCGCTCGAAGGGCGTCCCGCGCAGGTCGAGCGGCAGATCGAGCTCTGGCCCGGGCGCTTCGATGAAGCGGATGACCTTGGCGAGCACAGTCTGCAGTGCGCTGCTCGCGGCGATCGGCAGCGCTTGCGGGAAGCGGCGCCGAAGCTCGCGCAGCAACTCGTGCTCGTCCTTGCCGAAGGAGATCGCGCAGATGCCTTGCGGCGTCGCGCCGACAAGGATCTTGCCCAGCGAGCACTCGCCGGTGGCAAAGCGGATCGTCTCGGTCTTAGTCACTTCTGCGGTGGTCATGGCCGCGCTCCAAGGGTTTGCATCGCTCTCCCGCGCAATATCGGCGATCCCTGGTCCGCCGGCGCTCCGGATTTGGCCGGCAAATTCGGGAAAGCGCCCGCAAGCCGAATTCACTGTCTGGAAGCGGAGTGTTCGTGGGGCCGCGATCCCTAGATTGGCTCCCAGGAACAGCTCTGGAGACAGGCGATATGCATGTAGTGACCGAGCCGGCGATTCTCTACCTGGGCACGCCGGTCGTGGTGATCAGCACCCTCAACGAGGACGGCTCGCCCAATCTCGCGCCGATGTCGTCGGCATTCTGGCTGGGCTGGCGGTGCGTCCTCGGGCTCGACGCCAGCTCGAAGACACCGCAGAACATGCTGCGCACCGGCGAGTGCGTGCTGAACCTGCCCTCCGAGGCGCAGGTCGCCGCCGTCAACCGATTGGCGCTGACCACCGGATCGAACCCGGTCACGCCGCGCAAGATGGCGCGCGGCTACCGCTACGAGCCGGACAAGTTCGGCGTCTCCGGATTGACGCCGGCGCGCTCGGACACCGTGGCGCCGCCTCGCGTCCGGGAATGCCCGGTTCAGCTCGAGGCGGTGGTCGAATCCGTGCACGGCCTCGCCGAGGGCGACGAAAGGCTGCGCGGGCGTACCAAGATCTTCGAGCTGCGCATCCAGCGCGTCCATGTCGAGGAAGCGCTGCTGCTCGAGAGGAAGCCCAATCACATCGATCCGGACAAGTGGCGGCCGCTGATCATGAGCTTCCAGAGATTCTACGGGCTGGCGCCGGGCGAGCTCGAGCCGTCACGCCTCGCGCAGGTCGCGGAGGCGCATTACCGCAGTCCCGACGTCGATCGCGCGCGATCGACTTCGGCCGCGCCCCGGCCTTGAGCCAGGGCGCGGCGCGGCAGGCGCCTACTTCTTTTTCGACGCCTCGTAGCGCGCCTTGGTCTCGGCGTTGGGCGGGTAGAGGCCCGGCAGCGAGGCGCCCTTCTCGACCTCCTGCATGAGCCAGGCTTCGAGCCGTTCCTGCTCGACCCCGGCTTCGGCCACTTCCGCCACGTATTTCGCGGGGATCAGCGTCGCACCGTCCTGGTCGACGACGACGATGTCATCCGGGAAGACGGCGACGCCGCCGCAGCCGATCGGCTCCTGCCAGTTGACGAAGGTGAGGCCGGCGACCGAGGGCGGCGCGGCGGCGCCCTGGCACCACACCGGCAGCTCCGTCGCCAACACACCGGCGACGTCGCGCACCACGCCGTCGGTCACCAGCGCCTGGACGCCGCGCTTCCTGATGCGCGCGCAGAGAATATCGCCGAAGATGCCGGCATGGGTGATGCCCATGGCGTCGACCACGGCGATGGCACCTTCCGGCATCGCCTCGATCGCCGCGCGCGTGGATTTCGGCGAGGCCCAGGATTCGGGCGTCGCCAGATCCTCGCGCGCCGGCACGAAGCGCAGCGTGAAGGCGGGACCGGCGAGCCGCGGCAAGCCCGGCCGCAGCGGCCGCGCGCCGCGCATCCAGACGTTGCGCAGTCCCTTTTTCAGCAGGATGGTGGTGATCGTCGCGGTGGTAATGTGCGTCAGCGACTCGAGCAGTTTGCGATCGACGGTCATGGTGCCTCCTTCAGCAATGGCGTTTGGGGGCGCGCCTCTCTGAGGCGCGCCTCGGTGACGATAAAATCGAGCGCGATGTCGTGCGCCTGCGGGCCGATCGTGGCGAGGCGGCCCAATTCGAAGCCGATGCCGATGGTGACGGGCGGCGGCGTCAGCGCGGCGAGGGTGCGGTCGAAATAGCCGCCACCATACCCGAGTCGGTGGCAGGCTTCGTCGAATCCCACCAGCGGCACGAGCAGGATCTCCGGCCGGACCAGGTCGCGCTCACGCGGCTCGGCGATGCCGTGGGCACCCCGCTCCATGGGCGCGCCCTCCTGCCAGCGCCGATATTCGAGCGGCGCGCCCGCGCCGGTCACCGCCGGCAGTGCCGCAGCGCGGCCCGTGGCGGCGAGACGCTCTGCCAGCGGCCGCGGATCGAACTCGCCCTTGACCGGCCAGTAGAGTCCGATGATCCGTCCCGGCCGCCGCGCGAGCAGCGCCCAGAACCGCTCTTCGATCGCCGCCGATGCGCGCTGCCGCTCCTCGGGCGTCAGCGCCAGGCGCAAGCCGATGAGGCGCGCCCGCTCGCCGCGCCGCCATTCTTCGATTTCCGCCGCTCGCTCCATCGCTTCCGCACCAGGTTCTGAAGGGCGCGCAGTATAGGGAAGTTGCGTTCCGGCGACAGCCACCCTGCGACGCTGGCGCCGTTACATTTGCCCGCTCATTTGAGGCAATTATCACCTTGACATAACAGGCCCAACATGCTGTAATCGGCTCACTTGATGGAGCCAGCCATGTCCGACCTGTCCAATCCGATCTTTCACGATGCCGACAAAGCCCGCGAATGGCTTGAGGCACGGATTTGGGTCAATGGGCGCTCCTGCCCTCATTGCGGCGCAGTCGATCAATCGACTCTCCTTCAGGGCAAGTCCCATCGTCCCGGCCTCTATCAGTGCAACGCCTGCCGCGAGCCGTTTACGGTCACGGTCGGCACGCTCTATGAGCGTTCGCATATCCCGCTCAACAAGTGGCTGGCGGCAACGCACCTGCTCATGGCTTCCAAGAAGGGCATGAGCGCGCTGCAAATCAGCCGCATGCTTGGGCTGCCCTATAAGACCGCGTGGTTCATGTGCCACCGCATCCGCGAGTCCCTGCGCGAGAACATCAAGGGGCCGCTTGGCGGCGCTGGCAGGACAGTGGAGGCTGACAAGGCGTATATCGGCGGCAAGGAAGGCAACAAGCACAAGTCCAAGCGTCGCACCGATGGGGCTCGCGGTCCCGTTGATAAGGCGCCCGTGGTTGCGCTGGTCGAGCGCGACGGCTCGGTTCGTTCGTTCCACGTACCAAACGTAAGCGCCACGACCCTACGTCCTATCATTGTGACACAGGTCAATCGCGCCTCTTACATCATGACTGACGAAAGCGCCGTCTATCCGGCGATCGGTCGCGAGTTCGCTGGTCACGGCTCGGTCAACCACAGTGCCGAGGAATATGTCCGCGCCACGTTTTGGCATACGAACA
>DATNDG010000085.1:0-2805 GCA_035553515.1 Allostellaceae bacterium
CCGGCGCTTCTGCGCAAGGCGGACAGAGTGTCTTCGGGAGCGCGCTCGGGCTCGCCCTCCGCATCGGCGTGGAACTGGTCGTCGCCGTCGTGGTCAGCACGGCGATCGGCTGGGCGCTCGATCGCTGGCTGGGGACCGCGCCCTGGCTGATGATCGGGCTCTTCTTTCTCGGCGTCGCCGCCGGGATGGTGAATGTGTGGCGGACGGTCACGGGCATGGGAATGGCCGTGGGATACCGGCGGCAGCAGCCGACGGGCGAAGAGCAGAAGAACGTGAACTGGTCGGACGACGAGGAGTGACGTGGCCACCGAGAACCCGCTGAACCAGTTCGTCATCGAGCGCCTCATCCCGATCCATATCGGCGGCGTCGACGCCTCCTTCACCAATGCCGCGCTGCTGATGACGCTGGCCGTGGTGGTGGTCACCGGCTTCATCATGCTGACCATGCGGAACGCCGCGCTGGTGCCGAACCGATGGCAATCGGTGACGGAGATGTTCTACGAATTCGTCGCCGACATGGTCGAGACCAACGCCGGGCACGGCTCGGCGCCCTATTTCCCCTTCATCTTCACGCTCTTCGCCTTCATCCTGCTCGGCAATCTGCTGGGCCTCATCCCCTACAGCTATACCTTCACCGGCCAGATCATCGTCACCTTCGCGCTGGCGATCACGGTGTTCATCGGCGTCACCATCATCGGCATCGTGCGCCACGGCTTCCATTTCCTCCGCCTCTTCGTGCCGCAGGGCGTGCCGATCGTGCTGCTGGTCCTGCTGGTGCCGATCGAGATCCTTTCCTACTGCATCCGGCCCTTCACGCTCTCGATCCGGCTCTTCGCCAACATGATGGCGGGCCACACCATGCTGGCGATCTTCGCCGGCTTCGTCGCCGTCCTCGGGATTGCCGGCGTGCTGCCGCTCGCGGTCGACGTGGCGCTGGTGCTGCTCGAGCTGCTGGTCGCGGTGCTGCAGGCCTATGTCTTCGCCATCCTGGCCACGCTCTATCTCGCCGACGCGCTCCATCTGCACTGACGCGCGGCGACTTCCGGCGCACCCAAGAAAGCAATCAACTTCAACCCAGAGGGACTGACCATGGACTTAGCATCTGCAAAAATGATCGGCGCGGGCATTGCCTGCATCGCGCTGGTCGGCGCCGGTATCGGCATCGGCAATGTGTTCGCCGCGCTCATCAACTCGCTGGCGCGCAATCCCGCGGCGCAGGTGACCCCCTTCGCCTTCCTGGGCTTCGCGCTCGCCGAGGCGACCGGGCTCTTCGGCCTCGCCATCGCCTTCCTCATCCTCTTCGTGTTCTGAGGACGGCGCCGCTTCCAGGAAAGTCCGCGCCATGCCGCAGCTCGACATCTCCACCTTCCCGCCGCAGCTCATCTGGCTGGCGATCACGTTCATCGTGCTCTACCTGCTGATGGCGAAGCTGGGCCTGCCGCAGATCGCGCGGGCGCTCGGCGTGCGGCGCGAGCGGATCGACACGGATCTGGAAAAGGCGCAGCAGATGAAGGCCGAGGCCGAGGCGGTGATCGCCGCCTATGAGCGGGCGGTCGCCGAGGCCCGCCAGCAGGCGCAGCAGATGCTGAAGGAGACCACCGACCGGCTCAACGCCCAGGCGGCGGAACGGCAGCGCGGCCTCGCCGAGAAGCTGGCAGCCGAGACCGGCGCCGCCGAGCGCCGCATCGCCGAGGCCAAGACGGTGGCGCTCGGCAATATCCGCGAGGTGGCGGTCGAGGTCGCCCGCGCCGCGGCGGCACGGCTTGCCGGGGCGGAGATCGACGCCGGCCGCGCAGCGGCGGCGGTCGATGCGGTGATGCGGGAGCGTTCCTGATGCTGCACGAGCTCGTGAGCGGCCACGAATTCTGGGTCGCGATCGCCTTCATCATCGCCATCGGCCTGGTGATCTGGAAATCGGCCGGCGTGGTGACCGGCATGCTCGATTCGCGCGCCACCAAGATCAAGACGGAGCTCGACGAGGCGCGCCGGCTGCGCGACGACGCCCAGCGCATGCTCGGCGAATATCAGAGGAAGCAGCGCGACGCGCTCAAGGAAGCCGAGCAGATCGTCGCGCTGGCGAAGAGCGAGGCCGAGCGGAGCGCCGCCGAAGCGGCGCGCGAGCTCGAGGCCGCGCTCCAGCGCCGCCAGCAGCTCGCACTCGAGAAGATCGCGCTGGCCGAGACCAAGGCGACCTCCGAGGTGCGCAACACCGCGGTCGACGTCGCCGTCGCCGCCGTGCGCCAGATGCTGGCGCAGCAGCTCGATCAGCAGCGCAAGAGCGCGCTCATCGACACCGCAATCGCCGAGCTGCCGCAGCTGCTGCATTAAGCGGAACCGCCTCCCCCCTTGAGGGGTGGGGGGGTGACGCAGGCACGGCGTGCGAAGCTGCGGCATCCCCTCCCCGTCCCTCCCCTCAAGGCAGGGCTATCGCATGTGACAATCCGCGCCCTGACTGAAATCGTCATCGCCGTGCTTGTCACGGCGATCCACGATAAATGCGCCGATGGCGAGGCGTGGATGACCGGGACTCGGCCTTTCGGCCGGCCCGGTCATGACGACAGAGGGAAACTGCGGCACACATGCGATTGCCCTGCCCTCAAGGGGGACAGGGAACTCTGTGAATCGGCTGAGAGCGCTCAGTGAACGGCGACGGCGATCTCGTGGGCGCCGGCCCAGATCATCTTGGCCGCGACATAGAGGATGACGAGGAGGCCGAGATAGGCGATCCAGCGGTGGCGCAGCAGCAGCGAGGCGAGGAGCGCCGCCGCGCAGCCCATGAGCAGCACCGAGATGACGAGGCCGATG
>DATNDG010000086.1:0-4708 GCA_035553515.1 Allostellaceae bacterium
ACCTGCGCGGCGATCGAGGACCGTCCCTCGGCGGTGCGCTATCCCCGGGGCGAGGGCATCGGCGTGGCGCTGCCGCAGCGGGGCTCGCCGCTCGAATTAGGCCGCGGGCGGGTGCTGCGCGAGGGGAGCACGATCGCGCTGTTGAGCCTGGGCTGCCGGCTGCAGGAATGCCTGAAGGCGGCGGACGAGCTTTCGGCGATGGGTCTGTCGACGACGGTGGCGGATGCGCGGTTCCTGAAGCCGCTGGACACGGATCTGGTCGAGCGGCTGGCGCGCGAGCATGCGGTGCTGGTAACGGTGGAGGAGGGCGCGGTGGGCGGCTTCGCCGCGCATGTGCTGCAGCATCTGGCGCATGCCGGGCTGCTCGAGCAGGGGCTCAAGGTGCGGCCGCTGACGCTGCCCGACCGCTTCATCGACCACGACGCGCCCGCCAAGCAGTACGAGCAGGCCGGCCTCGACGCCCGGCATATCGCCGAGGCCGCGCTTGCCGCGCTCGGGCGCGTTGCCCAAAGCTCGGCGAGCGCCTAGCTTTCGCTCACCGGCTGCATTCCGGCCGGTGCGTGCTTCGACAAGCTCAGCATGAGGAAGAGTTTTGCGGCATCCACCGACCGATGCCGTTCGCGCTGCGCGCGGAGAGAGACAGGATGAGCGACAAGCGGCGGCTCGATGCGCTGCTGGTGGAGCGCGGCCTCGCCGAGAGCCGGGCGCGGGCGCAGGCGCTGGTGCTGGCGGGACTGGTGTGGAGCGAGGGCAGGCGGCTGGAGAAGCCCGGCATCGGGCTTGCCGCCGACACGCCGCTCGAATTGCGCGGGCGCGAGCATCCCTGGGTGTCGCGCGGCGGCGTCAAGCTTGCCCATGCGCTGGAGCAGTTCGGCATCGATGCTGCGGGCAAGGTGGCGCTCGATATCGGCGCCTCGACGGGGGGCTTCACCGACGTGCTGCTGACGCGAGGCGCAGGCCGCGTCTATGCCGTTGATGTCGGCCATGGCCAGCTCGCCTGGAAGCTCCGGCAGGATGCGCGCGTCGTCGTGCTGGAGCGGGTCAATGCGCGGCACCTGACGCGGGCGGAGGTCCCCGAGGAGATTGATCTCATCGTCTGCGATGCGAGCTTCATCGGCCTCACCGTGGTGCTGCCGGCAGCGCTCGCGCTCGCCGCACCCGAGGCGCGGCTCGTCGCGCTGATCAAGCCGCAATTCGAGGTCGGCAAGGGGCGCGTCGGCAAAGGCGGGGTGGTGCGCGATCCCGAGCTCCATCGCGAGGTGTGCGAGCGCGTCCGCGACTGGCTTGCCGCCCAGCCCGGCTGGCGGGTCATCGGCCTCACCGAAAGCCCGATCCGCGGGCCCGAGGGCAATGTCGAATTTCTGATCGCAGCCGAGCGCGGCAACGCATGAGAAGGAAGCGCGCTGCGGCGGAGGAGGCGATCCTCACCATCAGCAGCGTCGGCGCGCGCGGCGACGGCATCGCCGAGCATGGGGGACAGAAGCTCTATGTGCCGCTCACCGCGCCGGCCGACCGCGTGCGCGCGCGGCTCGGCGAGAAGCGCGGCGAAGGCAGGGCGGCCGAGCTCGTCGAGGTGCTGGAGAAGGGCGCGCGGGCGCCGCCGCCCTGCCCGCATTTCGGCCGTTGCGGCGGCTGCGCGCTGCAGCATCTCGCCGCGGCCGCCTATGTCGAGGCGAAGGAGGCGCAGGTAAGAGCGGCGCTCCGCCAGCACGGGCTCGGATCGGTCGTGGCGGAGCCGCTGATCCGCATACCGCCGGGGACGCGGCGGCGCGCGCGCTTCGCGGTCGAGCGGCCGCGCGGCGGCGGCCCGGCGGTGGTCGGATTCAATGCGCGCGCGAGCCACCGCATCGTCGATCTCGATTCATGCCTCGTGCTCGATCCCGCGCTGGTGCGGCTTGCTGAAGCGCTGCGCGCCGCGGCGGGCACGCTCTGGCCCAAGGGGGCCAAGGGCGCGGCGACCGCGACGGTCGCAGAGACCGGCATCGAGCTGCTGCTCGACCTCGCGGATGCCCCGGATCTCGCCGGGCTCGAGGCGCTCGCGGCTTTCGCCGCCGAGCAGGATCTCGACCGCCTTGCGTGGCGCGCGCCCGGCGTCAGCGAGCCGGTACCGGCGGCGATCAAGCGGAAGCCCTTCGTCCTGCTTTCGGGCGTGGCGGTCGAGCTGCCGCCCGACGCTTTCCTGCAGGCGAGCGCCGAAGCCGAGGCGGCGCTGGTCGCCGAGGTGCTGGGCGGAGCTCCGCAGGGCGCGCCCATCGCCGATCTCCATGCCGGGCTCGGCACTTTCAGCCTGGCGCTGATCAGGCAGGGCTCTACCGTGCATGCGGTCGATGGCGCGCGCGCGGCGATCGCCACGCTCGATGCAGCGGCGCGGCGGAGCGGGCTCCACCGGCTCACGACCGAGTGCCGCGATCTCGAGGCGCGCCCGCTGCTCGCGGAGGAGCTCAAGCGCTTCGAGGCGGTGGTGTTCGACCCGCCGCGCGCCGGCGCCGCGGCGCAGGCGGCCGAGATCGCGCGCTCGCGCGTCGTCCGCGTCGTCGCCGTCTCCTGCAACCCCGCGAGCTTCGCGCGCGATGCGCGGCTCCTCGTCGAGGGCGGCTTCCGGCTCGAGCGGGTGCAGCCGATCGACCAGTTCGTCTGGTCGCCGCATGTCGAGCTGGTGGCGCGCTTCGCGCGCTGAGCGAGTCGGCTCAGCCCCGATCGCTGCCACCGGCGCGCTTGGTGACTTCGGAATCCTTGGCGTGGAGCAGCCGCTCGATGAGGACACAGCCGACCAGCGTGAACAGCACGAAGAAGAGCGCGATCACCGTCACCTTGTAATAGCCGTTGCCGGCGGCGACGCCGATCATGGTGCAGGCCCAGATGCCGGCCGCAGTGGTCACTCCTTCGATGTGGCCCTCGTCCCGCAGGATGGTGCCGGCGCCGATGAAGCCGATGCCGGTGACGATGCCCTGCACCACGCGCGACGCGTTCTGATCCATCTGCAAGGCGACGATCATGATCGAGGCCGTGCCGATGGCGACCAGCATATGCGTGCGCAGCCCCGCCACCTTGTGGCGCAGTTCCCGCTCGATCCCGATCGCCATGCCGGCGCCGGCCGCCACGCCGAGCCGGATGGCGATGTCGAGCCAGGTCATGGGGTTCGCGCCGCGATTTCCGGCGGGCGCAACCGTGCAACGCCGAGGAGCTGCATGAAGCGGCAACGAAAGCGTGGGCGCGGTGGTTCCCGGGAGAGGACGGTGCGTGAAACACGGGGAAAATGTTTCACGGGGCACGAAACGCGATGTTTCACGTGAAGCAACCTCTCATCTTTCACATGAGGCATCCCCTGGGGAAAGCGCGCCGCCCTTCGCGTGGACCGAGCCTTGGCGCGGGAGGGGTGCAGGCGTAGAAGGGATCGACCGCACTTTCCGCGCTCGCACGCGGCGGCGCATTCGCTCTTTCGCATGAATCGCAGTCCCTGCACCCGGTGCCCCGCCGCGGCGGCGCTGGTTCCCCGCGCCCTTGCGTCAGCGGGAGACGACGCGCTCCAGCGCCGGGCGGTCCCAGCGTGCCAAGGTGGCGGCCGCGGCGTAGGTGCTCTCGAGGAAGTCGAGCAGCGCATCGTCCGGCGCTTCGGCCCGGCGGACCGCGTCCAAAGGCAGCAGGAACTCGCCCAGCTCCTTGCTCCAGAAGGCCGCTTCGGGGCGGACCGGCGCCTCGGCGAAGCCGGGCGGGGCAGGATAGGCGTAGGAGTAGAAGACCGGCTGGTCCATGCCGGGGCCGCCGGGCCAGAAGCCGCAGCTGCTCACCTCGTCGCAATAGGCTTCGCGCGTGACGCGGTCGGCGATGCCGGGTGCGCCCGGATGCGGCGGCGCTTTGCGGCCGGAGAAACGGGTGACGGCGAGGTCGAAGCTGCCCCAGAAGAAATGCACCGGGCTCACCTTGCCGGTGAAGCGCCCGCGGAAGGCGGTGAGGACGCGCGTCCCTTGCACGAGAAGGCGCCAGAAGCGGTTCGCCTGCTCCGCGTCATAGGCGGCATGGAGGCGATCCTGCTCGAAGGGAATAGGGTCGGGGATCTCAACCGGCATGGTCCAGATCTTGACCCCCAGCCCCATCGCGGCGAGCCGGCGCATGAGCTCGGCGTGGAACTCGGCGACGCTCATCGGCGCAAGCGCGAAACCGTCGGTGGCGCCGTCGCTCGCTCCGATCCTCAGGCGATGGGCGATGAAGTCGAACTCGATCTCGAAGAAGCGCGCGCCATGCGGCATCGGCGAGGTGGTGAGGCCGCAGGAGCTGACATAGAGCGGCACCTGCCACCAGTGATTGACCGGCGGCGCCTGCGCCAAACGGATCTTGCCGACGACCTGCGTCCAGCGATGCAGGGTCGCATAGGTGTCGCGCCAGGCGGCGAGCGGCAGGGCGGGCCAGGCGGTGTTACGCTCCAGCGGATCGGATGGGCTCATGCGCGCCTCCATGGGAGCGGCGTCGAGGAAGTTTAGGAGCCTGCCTGGGAAATAGCACGGGTCTGCGACATCGTCCTTTGGCCTCGGGCTAGGAGCGAGGAGCGCGGCGATGCCGTAGCATCGTGAGCGACGAGCGACGCAGTCCCGGGGGCAAAGGACGATGTCCCTTCGGGTTGCACGAGGACGGGGCGCTGCCGCGTCGCTCGGCCTTGCCGATGGCCCGCATCGCCGGCGGCCTCGCTCCTAACATCGCCCCGTCCTCGTGC
>DATNDG010000087.1:0-3119 GCA_035553515.1 Allostellaceae bacterium
ATTGCCGCGGAAGTCCGCCACCAATTGCTGCATCATCTCAAGTTCCTATCGCTCGTGGTGATCCATGTCGATCCGGCCGACCGGTCGGGCGAGAGGTTCCATGCAATCGAGGCGCACACGCATGATCACCTCCCGCCCCACTCCCACGCGGCATGACGGCCCAGGCGCCGGCGGCGCCCGCGACCTTGCCGCGCTATGGTAGGCGCGCTAGAGTGATCCTCGTCGGGACCAGCAGACTCCCGGCTTTCCCAAGACGGCTCGCCGTCCAAGCTCTGCTCACCACTCGAATTCTCGAGGGTTGAGCGCATGAGCGGAATTTGCATTTGCCAAGCCTCTATCACCAAGCCGCGCCGGCCTAGTGGCGGCGGCAGCCGAGCGGCGCGATTCGAATGCGTTCGCTCTCATCCGTCGTGCTTGGGGAGGCGCGCATGGCCTATGAGATGAAGCCGCTCGCCTGCGATCCCCGCGGGATCAAGGGCATGTCGGAGCAGCTGATCCTCAGCCATTATGAGAGCAATTATGGCGGCGCGGTGAAGCGCCTCAATGCGATCACGGCGCAACTCGCCGCGCTCGATTTCGCCGGCGCGCCTGTGTTCACCGTGAACGGGCTCAAGCGCGAGGAGCTGATCGCCGCCAACTCGATGATCCTGCATGAGGTGTTCTTTGCCTCGCTGGGCGAGGCGAGCGAGCCGGACGCGATGATGCGCGACGCGCTGGCGCGCGACTTCGGCTCGGTCGAGCGCTGGTGCGCCGAGTTCACCGCGATGGGCAAGGCGCTGGGCGGCGGCTCAGGCTGGGTGCTGCTTACCTGGTCGCGGCGCGACGAGAAGCTGGTGAACCAGTGGGCGGCGGACCACGCCCACTCGCTTGCCCGTGGCGAGCCGATCCTCGCCCTCGATATGTACGAGCATTCCTACCACATGGATTACGGCGCCAAGGCCGCGGCCTATGTAAACGCGTTCATCGCGGCGATCGACTGGCCCGGCGTGCGGCGCCGCTTGGACGCGTGCCGCTGATGCGCTGCTTCGGTCAGAAAATCGATCGCGATCGACCAACGCGAATTTTTATCTGTCGGGAGGTTTGATGACTCTGCCGCACCATGAGCCTAAGGCTCGCCGCCCGGTGCACGAGGTGGCCGCCTATTTCCTTCGCCTCGGCGCGCTCGGCTTTGGCGGGCCGGTGGCGCTCGTCGGCCTCATGGAAAAGGAGCTCGTTCAGGATCGCGGCTGGCTCACCAAGGACGAGATGCGCGACGCCATTGCCGTCTCGCAGTCGCTGCCCGGCCCGCTCGCCATCCAGGTCGGCATCTTCATCTCCTATCTGCGCGCCGGCTTCTGGGGTGCCTGGGCGGGCGGCTGGGCCTTCATCCTGCCAAACTTCCTGATCGTCACCGGGCTCGGCGCCCTCTACGTGCATTTTGGCGGGTTGTCCTGGATGACGGCGATTTTCTACGGCGTGAGTCCGGCGGTGATCGCGCTCATCCTTCACTCATGCTGGCGCCTCGCCAAGCTCGGCATGGAAGATCGGCTGCAATGGCTTATCGCCGCCGCCTGCTTCGCCGTGACGGTGATGCTCCAGGCCGAGGTGGCGCTGCTGTTCATCGGCGCCGGGCTGATCGGCATCCTCTACTACGGCACGCTGTTCCGCCGCGGGCAGCCGACCGCGCTGTTGGCGCTGGCCCCGGTGGGCGTGGGCACGGCCAAGGCAGCCGCTCCGGCGACGCTGGGGCAACTGCTCGCCTTCTTCCTCAAGGCCGGGAGTCTCACCTTCGGCAGCGGCCTCGTCATCTTGCCGTTTCTCGAAAAGGGCCTGGTGCAGCAAACCGGCTGGCTCGACGGGCGCGAGTTCCTGGTCGCGGTGGCGGTCGGCATGATCAGCCCCGGGCCGGTGGTCATCACGGCGACGTTCGTGGGATACCTCGTCGCCGGCTTCTGGGGCGCGGCAGTGTCGACGGTCGGCATTTTTCTGCCCTCTTTCCTGCTGATCCTCATCGTCGCGCCGATCCTCATGCGCCATCGCGCCAACCGCAACGTGCAAGGATTCGTCAAAGGCGCTTACGCCGCGGCGATCGGCACGATCCTTGGCGCCGCCGTGCTGCTCGGCAAAATCGCCATCGGCGATTGGCTGACGGCGCTCATCGCCATCGGCAGCCTCGGCGTCCTGTTTCGCTGGAGGGTGAGCAATCCGCTGCTCGTAGCAGCGACCGCCGCCATCGGCTTGGCGGGCTTTCCCCTGCTGCAGCCGGACTGGGTGTTCGTCAAATGACGGAGGACCACATGAGGAGAAGAATCGCGCTGGCGGCGCTCGCGGTCGCCGCTCTTGGCCTTGCTGCGCTGCCCTCGTTCGCGGCGGAAGGGGACGAGAACTCGGCGGCGCTCGCCAAGGCGCTGGCGCAAGCGAAAGTGTCGCTGGAACGTGGGCTCAAGGCGAGCGCGCGCGAAGGCAAGCCGATCTCCGGCAAATACGAGATCGAGGATGGAGCGCTGCAGCTTTCCATCTACACCGCCAAGCGCGGCCAATTCTCCGAAATCATCGTTGACCACACTTCGGGCACTATCAAAAAGAAGGAGAAGATCACCGACGGCGACGACCTGAAGGACGCGAAGGAGCAGAGCCAGGCAATGGCGAAGGCAAAGATCTCGCTCGACAACGCGGTGGCGCGAGCGGTCAAGGCGAACCGCGGTTATCGCGCCGTGGGCGTGGTCCCCGTACTCGAAGACGCAAAGCCCGTCGCGGAGGTCACGCTGGTCAAGGGCGAGGCCTTCAAGAAAGTTTTGCAGAAGCTGGATTGAACGGCGTGGCGGGCTTCCGGCCCGCCTCGTTCTCGCCACCAGAGAGGAGGACACCATGATCGTGATGCTACCCTTTCGTCTTTCGATCGTCTGTGCGCTTGTCGCTCTAACCGCTCCTTCTTTCGCCGCCGACCGCGACTGGAGTGATGTCGGCAAGGCGCTCGGCAAGAACGGCGCGATGCAGCCGGGCGGCGTTTATCGCGTGAGCCTGCCGCGCACCGACCTCAAGGTCACGCTCGACGGCGTAGCGTTGAAGCCCGGCTTCGCGCTGGGATCGTGGCTCGCCTTCGCGCCCGAGGGCGACAAGGCGATGGTGATGGGCGACCT
>DATNDG010000088.1:0-68014 GCA_035553515.1 Allostellaceae bacterium
CCTTCGAAGATGATGCGGGCATGCTCGAGCAGGTAGACGCGGTCGGCATGCGGCAGCGCGAAGGTGACGTTCTGCTCGCCGAGCAGCACGGTGATGTCGGTGCTCTCGCGCAGCCGGTCGAGCGCCTTCGAGATCTGCTCCAGGATGACCGGCGCGAGGCCCAAGGTCGGCTCGTCGAGGATCAGGAGCTTCGGCTGCATCATCAGCGCGCGGGCGATCGCCAGCATCTGCTGCTCGCCGCCCGACAGCGTGCGCGACATCTGCGTCGCGCGCTGGCGCAGGATGGGGAAGAGCTCGAGGAGCCAGGCGAGCTGGCGCTCGCGCGCCTCGGCCGGGAGGTGCTGACCGCCGAGGTCGAGATTCTCGCGCACGCTCATATCGCCGAAGAGCTCGCGCGTCTCCGGACACTGCACGACACCGCGGCGGGCGATCGAGCCGGCGGTCCGGCCGGCGAGGCTGTCGCCGCCGAAGCGGATCTTGCCCGAATAGGGAACGAGGCCGGAGATCGCGTTGAAGAGCGTGGTCTTGCCCGCGCCGTTCAGGCCGACGATGGAGACGAACTCGCCTTCCTTGACGTTGACGCTCACCTTCTCGAGCGCCTGCGCCTTGCCGTAGAGCACGCTGACGTCCTCGACTTCGAGCAGCGGCGCGCGGGCAATGCCGGCCGGCGTCTTGTGCTGCACCGATTCGATCTTGCCGCCGAGATAGACACGGCGAACGGTCTCGTTGCGCATCACCTCGTCGGCGCTGCCCTCGGCGATGCGCTCGCCAACATACATGGCGAGCACGCGATCGACCAGCGCCGCCACGCTCTTGACGTTGTGATCGACGAGCAGCACGGCGCGGCCCTCGGCGCGGAAGCCGCGGATGAGCTCGGAGAAGACCGCGACCTCGCCGCCGGTGAGGCCGGCGAAAGGCTCGTCCACCAGCACGACGCGCGGATCGCGCGCGATCGCCTTC
Source organism: Allostellaceae bacterium (assembly GCA_035553515.1). Classification (GTDB taxonomy): domain Bacteria; phylum Pseudomonadota; class Alphaproteobacteria; order ATCC43930; family CGMCC-115725; genus DAHUYF01. Next base: position 961 of record DATNDG010000088.1, read on the forward strand.
GCCATCTCCATGCGGCGGAGATCGGCGAAGGGCAAGGTCGAGGGGCGCCGGTGCATCACCTCGCCCAATCCGACGCGCCCGGCAATCTCGCGGGCGCGCTCGTCGACCCCCGGCGCCGCGGCAAGCCGCAGCAGCGAGTCCGGCAGCAGCGCCAGCTTGATGTTCTCCAGCACGGTCTGGCGGTGCAGCGGGCGCGAATGCTGGAAGACGATGCCGATGCCGGCGCGCGCGATGCGGTGCGACGGCCAGCCCGCGAGATCGGTGCCGTCGAGGCGGATGCTGCCGGCATCGGGACGCTCGATCCCCATGATGAGCTTCATCACCGTCGACTTGCCGGAACCGTTCGGGCCGATGAGGCCGAGGATCTCGCCGGGATGGATGTCGAGATCGATGCCGTTGACGGCGAGGAGGCCGCCGAAGCGCTTGGTGAGGCCGCGGACCTCAAGGCGGGCGCGGCTGCTCATTGACGCTCTCCGCGGCGCAGCGCATAGCCCAGGATGCCGTCCGGCACGAAGAGGATGACGGCGAGCGCCACGGCGGCGACGACGAAGGTGTTGAGCTGGCCCAAGGGGCGCAGGAACTCGGTTGCGACGATGAGGAAGATGGCGCCCAGCACCCCGCCGAGGATGGTGCGGCGGCCGCCGAGCACCGCGGCGATGATGATCTGCACGTCGATGCCGATGTCGATCACCTGATCCACCGAGGCGGTGCCGAGATAGAACACGAGCATGGCGCCGGCGACGCCGGAGAAGAGCGCGCTGATGATGAAGGCGGCGAGCTTATGCTTGGTAACATTGAAGCCCAGCGCCTGCGCCTCGATCGCATCCTGGCCGCTGGCCTGGAGGATGAGGCCGATCGCCGAACGCGAGAGGCCGAAGAGGATGAGGGCGCAGACGACGAGGAAGACGAGCGCGTACCAGTAGTTGGTGGTGGCGTCGATCGACAGCACGTCGGGAACGGTCATGCCGATCTCGCCGCCTGTGACGCCGGCGAAGATGACGATCGCGTTCTGCAGCAGCAGCACGGCAACGAGAGTGACGAGGCCGAAATAGGGTCCACGCAGCCTGAGCGCCGGCAGCGCCAGCAACAGCCCGCCGACCACCGCGACGATGGCGCCGGCGATGATGCAGACAACGATCGGCAGGCCCCATTCATTATCGAGGATGGCGGCGGTATAGGCGCCGAGGCCAATGAGGAAGGTGGGGCCGAAATTGACCTCGCCGGCGAAGCCGAAGAGCAGGTCCCAGGCCATGGCGAAGACGCCGAAATAATAGGCCGCGGTGAGGATGCCGAGGATATAGGCGGAGAGCCAGAGCGGCAGCAACGCGGCGATGCCCGCGACGGCGAGGCCGATCCAGAGCGGGCGCGAGCGGATGATCTGCGCGAACATCGGCCCCTCAGCGCCGGCCGAGGAGGCCTTGCGGCCGCAGATAGATGACGAGCACCAGCAGCAGCAGCGCCGGGATGGGCCGGAGCGTGGGCGCCACGAGATAGGCGGTGATCGTCTCAAGATAGCCCACGAGATAGGCGGCCACCAGCGAGCCCGAGACGCTGCCGAGCCCGCCCAGCACGACGATCGAGAAGGCGCTGGCAGTGAGCTGGCCGGCATTGGCGGAGCTGACGCCCAGGAAGGAGGCGAGCAGCACGCCGGCGATCCCGGCGAGCACGCCGTAGATCGTCCAGACCAGCAGATACATGTTCGAGAGCTCGAAGCCCAGCAGCGTGAGCCCGCGCGGATTCATCGAGGCTGCGAGCAGCGCCTTGCCGGCGCGCGTGCGGTTGACCAGCAGCCAGAGCAGGCCGATCACCACCCAGCAGATGACGGCGATCAGGATCTCGTTATGCGGCGTGCGCACGCCGGCGATGGTGGTGACGCCGGAGATCAGCGGCCGCGTCGTCACCGGATTGTCGGTGAAGAGATAGGCGATCGCCTCCTGAATCATGATGCCCCAGAGCAGCGTGCCGGTGAGCACGAAGATCTCGGTCTCTTCGTGGGGAATGGCGGGCGAGCGCTGGATCGGCCGCACCACGACGTAATAGGTGAGATAGGCGCAGAGCATGCCGGCGATGATACCGACCAGCGTCCCGAGATAGACGCCGAGCCCGAGATCGCCGGCGGCGAGCCAACCGATCACCGCGGCCACCACCATGATGCCGCCATGCGCGAGGTTCAGCACCCCCGAGACGCCGAACATCAAGGTGAACCCGACGGCCCCCAGCGCGTACAGCGAGCTGATGGCGAAGCCGTCGATCAGAATCTGCAGTGCGACCATGCCCCCACTCTAGTTCTCGATACTCTTGTCATCCGGCTTGCGGAGGCCGCCCAGGGACGGCCTCCGCGCCGAAAGCGCGACCTTACTTGCTCGCGGCCTGTTGCGGCAGCTTGACGAAGGCCGGGAATACGAGCTTCGCCTGCGCGACATTCGCCGGCCAAACGGCGACCTGCTTGCCATTCTGCCACTGAATGTCGATGCCGGTCACGAGGCCCTTGCCGTATTCGAGGCCGTGCGTGTACTGCTCGTTCTTGCCGTAGAACTTGATGCGGCCGATGGTGCCGACATAGTCGGTCTTCTCGAGCGCATCCACCATCTTGTCGGGATTGGTCGAGCCCGCCCGCTTGATGGCATCGGCCAGCACGTGGATGATGTCGTAGGTGGAGTAGCCGACATAGGCCGGGGTGTCGCCGAAGCGCTTCGTGTACTTCTCGGTGAAGGGCACGGTCTTGGGCGTGATGGCGACGCCGGGTGCGGAAGCCGTGGCCGTGATCACACCTTCGGCGGCGCCGTTGGTGTCCTTCCAGAAGCTGCTGGTGGTCGCCTGCGAGCTCTGGCCCGCCATGGCGATCGGCACCTGCTGGTCATGCCACTGCACCGTGGGCTGCACGCCGACATGGCTGATGCCGGTGGTGATCACGTCCGGATGCTCGCCCTCGATCTTGTTGTAGATCGGCGTGAAATCGGTGGTGTCGGGATTGAAGCGGATATGGTCGAGCACCTTGAGCCCGGCCTTCGGCAGGCATTCCAGGAATTTCTCGTCGAGCGGCTTGGTCCAGGCGGCATCCTCGCTCATGACCACCGTCGACCTCATGTGATAGGGGCCGACCAGCATGTCGTGCTCGGCATCGCAGATCGACTGGGCGATGAAGGCCGAGTTGAGCCAGCCCTGGAAGGTGTACTTGTAATGCGCGTAGTCGTCATGGACGTGCTTCGGGATGTCGGTGCTGGCGGCGCCGGCGGTGACGAGCGGCATGTGGAGGCGCGCCGACCACGGCTCGATGGCGAGCGCCACCTCGCTGATATAGGTGGCGACGACGGCCTTCACCTTGTCCTGGTTGACCGCGCGCTGGAAGGCGCGCACCGCGTCCGCCGCGGAGGAATGATCGTCATAGGTGATGATCTCGATCTTGCTGCCGTTGACGCCGCCGGCGGCATTGATCTCGTCGGCCGCCATCTGCGCCGCCTTGGTGAGCGAGGCGCCGGCGACCGAGGATTCCTCGCCGATGACGCCGATCTTGATCGGCTCTGCGGCGTAGGCGGAGCCGACGAGGCCGAGCGCAGCCGCGGCCGTTCCGGCAAGCAGAAGCCGGCGCATGAGACGGGTAGAGAGCGGAGTGGCACAGGACATAGGCATTTCTTCCTCACCGGTTCTTTGGCCGCGGAAAGCGGCGCAGTTGGTCGGAGAACGACGGAAGCGCGCGGGTGACCGCACACCGTCGCTTGGCGCGTGCAAAAAGGGCAGCGCCATTGCCATTTAGCAAGTAACAAAATCTTTATCAACGCGGACGGGATGCGAGAGGAGGCTGCTCTCCCATGACGCGCAATTGCCGCCGAACCGCCCTCAATAGGCGAGGAATCCGCCATCCACCGGGAGCGTGACCCCGGTGACGTAGCGCGCCATGTCCGAGGCGAGAAAGACCGCGACCGGCGCGATGTCCTCGGGCGTGCCGATGCGGCCCACGGGGATGCGGCCCTCGAAGTTCTTCATGTAGTCGGGGTTCTCGCGCGCCTTGGCGTTGAGCGGCGTGGCGATGAGACCGGGGCCGATGGCGTTGACGCGGATGCCCTGCGGCGAGAGCTCGATGGCGAGCGCCTTGGTGAGGGCGCGCACGCCGCCCTTCGAGCTGGTGTAGGCGGCCGAGTTGGGCAGCGCGACGAAGGACTGGATCGAGCCGATATTGACCACCGCGCCGCGCGTCGATTTGAGCTGGCCGAGAAAGGCCGTGGTCATGAGATAGGGTCCGTCGAGATTAACGCGCAGCGTCGCCGCCCAGTCGGCGCGCGCAGCCGCATCCTCGACCTTGCCGCGGCGGATGACGCCGGCATTGTTGACCAGCACCGAGATGGCGCCCACCTCGCGCGCCACTGCAGCGGCGAGCGCGTCGCAGGCGCGGGGATCGCCGACATCGCAGGCGAAGCTCCGGGCTTCGCCGCCGATCGAGCGCGCGGTGCGCTCGGCCGCGTCGCCCTTGATGTCGACGGCGATGATGCGCGCGCCGGCCTCAGCCATGCCCCGGGCGATGCCCTCGCCGATGCCCGATCCGGCGCCGGTGACGAGCGCGACACGGCCCTTCAGCAATCCTTCCATATGTCTCCTCCCTCGCCTTATCCACCAATCGCCCCCACCTCACCCTACCCTCTCCGCCCCCAGGGGCGGAGAGGGAGGGACCCGCGTCAGCGGGAGGGTAAGGTGGGGCGTCGCTCCATCGGCGTCTTCGTGGGTGCTGATCCTACTCCTCGCGCAGCACCTTGAGCGTCAGGAACGGCGTCATGCCCAGCACCAGGCTCACCACGGCAAAGCCGATGACGAAATTGTAGCCGTTGCTCCAGTCATGCAGCAGGCCGCCGGACCAGGAGCCCACCGCCTGGCCCAGACCCGAGCCGATGCTGATGGCGCCGAAGATGGTGGCCGCCGCCCGACCGCGGAAGAGGCGCATCGCCGTGGTCGAGATGAGCGGCCCGCGCGAGCCCAGTGTGCTGCCGAAGCAGACGACGAAGCCGCCGAGCAGCCAGGGGCTCGGATTGAGGCGCAGCAGCCAGAGCATGATGACGCCGGAGAGCGTCACCACATAGCTCAGCAGCACCGAGAGGCGCCGGCCGATGACGCCGTCGAGCCAGCTCACTGCGATCATGCCGAAGGGCAGCAGCGCGCCGCTGAAGCCCCAGGCGGCTGCCGCCTGCATCGGCGCGAAGCCGGCATCGCGCAGATAGGCGACCACCTCGACGGCGATGTCGAACATGCCGACGCTGGTGAAGAAGAAGGTGCAGAAGAGACCCCAGAATCCGGAGTGGCGCATCGCCTGCAGCAAGCTTATGCCGGAGCCGAGATCGGCGGTGCGCGCCGCGCTCTCGCGCGCAAGCTCGGGATGGCCGGCGCGGAAGCGGCGCCAGGGCAGAAGCAGCAGCGGCAGCAGCAGCACGAGGAGGCCGCCGCCGATCCAGTGATAGGCGCCGCGCCAGCCGGAGCGTTCGATCAGGAACTGGGAGAGCGGCGTCAGCATCAGAATGCCGAAGCCATAGGCGGAAAAGACTACGCTAGCCGCGGTGACGAGGCGCTTGCCGTACCAGCGGCTCAGAAGCGCGATGTTCGGCACATTGCCGAGGCAGGTGGCGGCAATGCCGACGCCGAGGCCGGCGGCGAGCTGAAGCTGCCAGAGCGAGCGCGCGAAGGCGGCGAGCGAAAGGGCGAGGCCGAGCAGGCCCAGCCCCAGGCCATAGACGGTGCGCGGGCCCGAGCGGTCGAAGAGCCTGCCGACCAAGGGCCCCACCAGCCCGCTCGACAACGCATAGAAGGAATAGATCGAGACCACTTCGGCGCGATCCCAGCCGAAATGGTGCGACAGCGGCAGGACGAAGACGGTGAAGCTGTCGGGAATGCCGCGCGCCAGAAGTCCCATGGAAAAGCAGAGAGCGAGCACGGCAAGCGCCGTGCGGCGCGGGCCGACCGGTGCGGCGGCGGCGAGGTCGAGTGCGAAACGATTGGCCATCGCAGCCCTCCTAGCCCCAAGGCCCGCGGCGCGGCCGATGCGCCGCGAAGGCGGCGCTGCGGCGCGGCTGCAGCATGGCAACGCCGCGCCGGCGGAAGAGCGGCACCAGCAGCATGCCGAGCACGAAGCCGCCGACATGCGCCCAGAAGGCGACGCCCGGCTCGCCGGGGCGCGCGGCCAACGCGTTCATGAGCTGCATCAGGAACCAGAGACCGAGGACAATCACCGCCGGCACGGCGATGAGCCGCACGAAGATGAAGATCCAGACGAAGACCATGACGTTGCCGCGCGGATGCAGCACCAGATATGCCCCGAGCGTGCCAGCGATGGCGCCGCTCGCGCCGATCATCGGCACCGCGGAGCCGGGATCGGCGATCCCTTGCGCCAGCCCGGCCAGGACGCCGGAGAGCAGATAGAAGACGAGATAGCGGAGCGCACCCATGGCACTTTCGACGCCGCGACCGAAGAGCCAGAGATAGAGCATGTTGCCGATGAGATGCAGCCAGCCGCCATGAAGGAACATGCTGGTGAAGAGCGTCGCCCAAGGCGGCAGCAGACGGAGCTCGGACGGCAGCGAGGCGGTCCCGAACAGCACCGAAGGCACCATGCCATAGGCATAGGCGGCGGCGTCGCCGGCGCGCGGCGACAGGCTCTGCTGCCAGAGGAAGACCACGGTGCAGGCGGCGATGAGGCCATAGGTCACCACCGGCGTCGTGGTGCGCGGATTGTCGTCGTAGAGCGGCAGGATCAGCATCGCTCAGCCGCGCCCCTCCGCCATCGCTCCCCGGCCCCAGCCGACCGCGACATAAATGAGCGGCGTCGCCAAGGTGGCGATCACCAGCTTCACCAGGTACTGGCCGAGAATGGCGGGGAGCAGCGGCGCGTTCCCGGCAAAGGCGATGGTGATGAAGACGATGGTGTCGATGAGCTGCCCGATGAGCGTGCTGCCCCAGCTCCTGAGCCACAGCCACTCGCCGCCGAGCCGCGTGCGCTTCAGCAGGAAGAAGCCGGCGACGTCGAGATGCTGGCCGAGCAGATAGGCGGTCCAGCCGCCGAGCAGCAGGCGCGGCGAGGAGCCCAGCACCTGCGCGAATTCGCGCTGATGCTTCCAGAAGGAGGCCGCGGGCAGATGGAGGGCCAGCTCGAAGAAGGCGACCGAGAGCGCCATGCCGGCAAGCCCGAGATTGACGACGAGGCGCGCCTGCGCGCGGCCGAAGAGCTCGGCGATCGAGCCGAGCAAGACGAAGCTCAGCATGTAGCTGATGACCGTTGCGGAAGCCGCGAGCCCCGCGGGGAGCGCAATGAGCTTCGAGCCCGCGGCATTGCTGGAGATCACCAGGCTGGTGTGGATCGTCAGCAGCGCGACGAAAACCCGCAGATTCCTGTCGGTGAGCGCCACCGGCGCGGCTTGGCTCATGCAGCTCCCCTGCCCCTGTCATGCCCTGCGCCGGGCGGCTTGTCGATGGGGACGAGGCGCGGGGCCGGGATTGATCTCGATCAATGAAGCGGCGGGGCGGGCGGCAGACGATGCGGCTGCACTTGCTGCGCGGCCGGGCCGGTCACTGTCGGTTCGCAGACGGCTCATCGGATAAGGGGTGCGTGCAGCAGGCTAGCCGCGTGGAACAGGCGCCGCCGCCGGCCTTTTCGAGCCGTCGAAGGACGCGCGAGCGCCTGTCCAACGCTTGCCGAAAACGTCGCCCAGGCTCCCGCGCGGAAGCGATGGGTGGTTCCAGTTTCAGAAACCTGCTCTAAGCTTGCGGCGATGGACCCGCAGAATCCGGTCACGCTGCTCATCCCGCTCTTCGGCATCGCGCTGATCCTGGCGGCGGTCTGGCTTACCGGCGGGGCAAGGCGGGTGCGGCTCGACCGCGCGCTGGCGCTGCGGCGGCTCGCCGAGGATCTGCCGGGCTTCGCCGCGGGCGAGATGGCGATCGACGCGGAAGGTGCTGCGGCGCTCATCGCCCCCGCCGCGGGAGGAGGTTGCGCCATCGTCTTCGTCGCCGGTGACCGGGTCGCGGTCCGGCACCTCGACCGGCGCGACATAAGCCGGGTCGTCCTCGAGCAGGACCGGCTTCTCATCGAGACCGGCGACTTCACGCATGGCCGCTTCGCGCTGCGGCTCCCCGGCGAGGCGGCGCGCTGGGCGGCGCTGCTCGAGCCGCAGGAGCGCGCGGCATGACGCTCGAGCCGCGGCTCGCAGATCCGGTGCAGCTTGCAGTGCCCGCCTTCATCCTGCTGGTGCTGCTCGAGATCGCCGTGACGCGGGCGCAGCGACGCTCCGCCTATGAGCTGCGCGATACCGCCGCCTCGCTCGCCATGGGGCTCGGCAATCTCGTGGTCGGGCTCGCCGCCGGCACGGGCGCCTATGTCGCGCTGAACGCCGTCTGGCAGTTCCGGCTCTTCGACATCGGCTATCACTGGTGGAGCTTCCTCCTCATCCTCTTCGCCGAGGACCTCACCTATTACGCCTTCCACCGCCTCAGCCATCGCAGCCGCTTCTGGTGGGCGGCGCATATCAACCACCACTCCTCGCAGCATTACAATTTGTCGACGGCGCTCCGGCAGACCTGGACCGGCGGGATCTTCGACTGGGTGCTGTGGCTGCCGCTGGCGCTGGTGGGATTTCCGCCGGCGATGATCGTCTTTCAGAAGGGGGTGAGCCTCGTCTATCAGTTCTGGATCCACACCGAGGCGATCGAAAAGCTGCCGCGCCCGATCGAGGCGGTGATGAACACGCCCTCGCATCACCGCGTCCACCACGCGACGAATCCGCGCTATCTCGATCGCAACTATGCCGGCATCTTCATCCTGTGGGACCGGCTTTTCGGCAGCTTCGTCGCGGAAGACCCCGCCGATCCCTGCCGCTATGGGCTGGTGCGCAATATCGGCACCTTCAACCCGCTGCGCATCGCGCTCCATGAATGGGTGGCGATCCTGCGCGACCTCCGGCAAGCCCGCTCGTGGCACGAGCGGTGCGTCTTCCTCTTCGCGCTGCCCGGCCGCTCCTTCGACGGATCGCGTCGCACCACGGACGAGATCCGCGCCGAATGGCTCAGAGCGGCCGCTCTGCCTGTGCATCCTTCGACAAGCTCAGGATGAAGAGCATCGAAGGTCGCCCTTGGGATTTGCCGCGCATTTTAGGCTGATCCGCGGCGACTCCCGCGCCGCGGAAAGAATTGCGCAGGGATTTCCCGCCTAGCCTCGGCGGCACGGCCGAGGAGCGATCATGGACGGAAGCGAGCGGATGAAGGCGGCGCCGGGTAATGCCAGCGCGGCAGCACAAGGCCAGATCGGCAGCGTCGTCGCCGTATCGGGATTCAAGCTTTCCTGCCGGCTCTTCGAGGGCCGCGCCGGTTATGGCGAGCTTCAGCTCGGCGCGCTGGTAAAGGTGCCGACGGCAACCTCGGCCGCGTTCGGCTTCGTCGCGAGCATCGGCTTCGTCGACGCCGCGGCGCCGGCGCCGATGGCGGTCGCCGAGATCGATCTCCTCGGCGAGACGCTGGCGCAGGCCGGCACCCTCCGCTTCGCGCGCGGCATCTCGGTCTATCCGGTGCTGGGCGCGCCGGTTTTTCCGGCTGACTCCGAGGACATCGGCCTCATCTATGCGCGGCCCGATACCTGGACGCTTGCCATCGGCTCGCTGCACCAAGACGCCGCGCGGCCCGCCTTCCTGCTGTCGCAGGAATTCCTGTCGAAGCATTCGGCGATCGTCGGCACCACCGGCTCGGGCAAATCCTGCGCGCTCACGCTAATGCTGCGCACACTGCTGACCGCGCATCCCAACGGTCATGTCGTGCTGCTCGACCCGCATGGCGAATACGCCCCGGCCTTTCCCGACCTCGCCGAGCGCATCAACCCCGAGACGCTGCAGCTTCCCTACTGGCTCCTCAGCTTCGAGGAGGTGTGCGAGGTGCTGTGCTCGCGCGACCCGATCGCGCGCAGCCGCGAGGTGCCGATCATCAAGGAGGCGATCCTGCTGGCGAAGCAGGATTTTCTTGGCAACGATCCCGAGCGGATCGCGCAGCTCACCGTCGATACGCCGATCCCCTACCGCATGAACAGCCTGGAAAAGCGCATCAGCGAGGCAATGGGGAAGCTCGACCGGCCGGACAGCTCGCTTCCCTATATCCGCCTGCTGGCGACCATCGAGGCGCTGCGCAAGGACCGGCGCTACGCCTTCATGTTCGAAGGGCTGACCGTGCGCGACAATATGAGCGAGATCCTGGCGCGCATTCTGCGCATCCCGGTCGCCGGCAAGCCGATCACCATCCTCGACATCTCCGCCGTGCCCTCGGAGATCGTCAATGTCGTGGTGTCACTGCTCTGCCGGCTCATCTTCGACTTCGCGCTCTGGAGCGACCGCGACGAGGCGATCCCGATCCTGCTGGTTTGCGACGAGGCGCATCGCTACATCCCGCGCGACGAGAGCACGGGCTTCGAGCCCACCATCCGCTCGATCGCGCGCATCGCCAAGGAGGGGCGCAAATACGGCGTCTCGCTCTGCCTCGTGACGCAGCGCCCGGCGGAGCTCAACGAGGCGATCCTGTCGCAATGCAGCACCATCTTCGCGCTGCGCATGAACAACGAGCGCGACCGCGGCTATGTCCGCGCCATGCTGCCCGACGACGCGGCGGGGCTGATGGCGGCGCTGCCCAGCTTGCGTCAGCGCGAGGCGATCGCGGTCGGCGAAGGCGTGGCGCATCCGATGCGCATCCGCTTCGCCGAGCTCGAGCCGCATTTCCGCCCGCGCGGCGAGGCGGCGAACTTCCCGCAGGCCTGGGAAGACGACCGCAAGAACCGCGAGTTCGTCGGCGAGATCATCGAGCGCTGGCGCCGGCATTAGTTCTCAGCTCTAAACGCAGAGGACGCTGAGGGATGCGCGGAGGACGCGGAGAGTTTGCGTCCTCTGCGCGGCCTCGGCGCCCTCGGCGTCAAGTCGTCGCTTCAGGCCGCGTTTTCGCGCCAGAAGAGGGCAACGAAACCGGCGATGAGCGCCAGCATGACCAGCACGATCGCGACCGCGCCGGGCCAGCCGAAGCGCGCGAAGGGGAGGCCTGGCAAGACGCCGCCGACGCTGCCGCCGATGTAGTAGAAAGTGACGTAGAGGCCGACCGCCGAGGAGCGGCCGTCGCGCGCCGAGACGGCGACAAAGCCCGTTGCCACCGCCTGGCAGACGAAGCCGCTGCCGGCGCCGATGGCAAGGCCGAGCACGATCACCGGCAGCGACGGCACCAGGGTGAGCCCCATCCCCAGCGCCCAGAGCGCGGCGAGCGCCACCACGAGATTGCGCCGGCCGAAGCGCGCCACTGCGCGGCCGGTGAGGAGCGTCGTGCCGACGCCGGTCAGATAGACGACGAAGATCGCGCCGAGCTCGCCCGGGGTCAGGTTATAGGGTGGCGCGGCCAGGTGGAAATTCACATAGGTGAAGCTGGCGATGAAGGTGAAGAGCACACCGAAGCCCACGGCGTATGTCGCGACGAGCTGCGGGTTGGCGAGATGGCGCAGCATCTGCCGCGCCGAGGCGGCAAGCCCGGGCGAACGCTGAAAGCGCCGCTCGCGCGGCAGCAGCAGGGCGACCCCCGCCGCCGCAATCAAGGTGATCGCCGCGAGCGTCAGGAAGGCCCCTTGCCAGCCGATTGATTCCGCCAGCATGCCCGGCAGCAACCGCCCGAGGAAGCCGCCGAAGCTGCTGGCCGAGAGATAGATCCCGGTGACCGAGGTAGCCTCGGCCGCCGGCAGCTCGTCGCCGACATAGGCGATGGTGACGGCGAAGACCGGCGGCAGCAGCAGGCCCTGCACGAAGCGCCAGAAGACAATGCCGTGGAGCGTGGTCGAGAGCCCGACCAGCGCGGTGGGCGCCACCAGCGCCAGCATGGCGGCGACGATGACGCGCTTGCGGCCCAGCACATCGGCAACCGTGCCGGTGAAGGGAGCGATGAGGGCGATCGCGAGGGTGGTGGCGCTCACGGTGAGGCTCACCTCCCCCGCGCCGGCGCCGAGCTCTTTCGCCAGCAGCGGCAACAGCGCCTGCGGCGAATAAAGGTTGAGGAAGGTGATGAACCCCGCCAGCGCCACGGCGGTCCGCCGCCGGTCGAGCATCAGCCGCCCTCACGCCTCGAGGTCATCGCATCCCCCTCAAAAAGAAGGGCCGCCCGAGGGCGGCCCTTCCACTGTCAGAGAGCGGTCATCAGCGACCGCGACGACATCGCGTCAGGCGACCGCGACCCCTGCTACGGCAGCGATCCCGGTCATGCTGATCAACCGCAATCCATGACAATGAGACACGGGATCACCTCCTTTCTGTAGTTGTGACGACAGGCTGAAGCTAAGCGCCCGGCCCCGCCCTGGCAAGAGGGAGCGCTTTCCGGGCTGCTGCAGTGCAGCAAAACCCCTTGCCTGCGGCGGGGACCCGGCATAGAGTGACTGACTGGACAGTCATTATCCCGGGGGAAATCCGATGGAGGTCGCCGCTTCGGCCGGGGCGTCGGCGCCCAGCCGCCGCCGCCGCAAGGCCGCGCGCCCCGCAGAGCTGATCGAGGCCGCGGTCGAGGTCTTCGCCGAGAGGGGTTTCGCCGCCGCGCGCATCGACGATGTGGCGCGCCGCGCCGGGGTCAGCAAGGGCACGGCCTATCTCTACTTCCCCAACAAGGAGGCGCTGTTCAAGGCGGCGGTGCAGGAGGTCGTCGTCACCCGCATCGCGCTGGGCGAGCGCGATGTCGAGGAATGGCAGGGCTCGTGCGCCGAGCTGCTGGGGCGCATGCTGGAGCAATGGGCGGGGGTGATCCGCTCGCGCCAGGGCGGTCTGCTGAAGCTCATTGTCGCTGAGGCGCGCAACTTCCCCGATCTCGCCGCCTGGTATCACCACGAGGTCGGCGAGCGCGGCCATCGCCTGTTCTGCGCGGTGCTGAGCCGCGGCATCGCGCGCGGCGAGTTCCGCCCGGTCGATGTCGAGGCGACGGCGCATGTCATCGCCTGCCCGATGGCCTTCCGCGCTATCTGGACGCATTCGCTCGGCTGCTACGAGACGCCGCCGATACCCGATGAGCGTTTCTACGACACCTACTTCGCCTTCGTGCGGGCGGGCTTGCGCGCCGAGCGCCCGGCCGAGGCAGGGGAGTGACGCCGATGGAGAGCTCCGGCCGCGCGCGCGGCGACATCACGATCCGGCGGGTGCCGCTGCGCAGCCGCAGGATGACCATCTGGCTCCTCGTCATGCTGCTGCTGATGGCGCTGCTGCTGGGCGGGCTTTGGGGCTTCAACGCCTTCCGCACCAAGGCGATCTCGAGCTTCTTCGCGCACAACAAGCCGCCGCCGGCGGTGGTCGCCATGACCGTGGCCGGGCGGCAGAGCGTGCCAAGCTATCTCACCGCCATCGGCACCATCGCCGCGGTGCACCAGGTGACGGCGAGCTCGGAGGTGGGCGGACTGGTGACGCAGATCCCGTTCACCGCCGGCGAGACGGTCAAGGCGGGACAGCCGCTGGTGCAGCTCGATGACGGACCCGAGCAGGCGGATCTGAAGAATTTCCAGGCGCAGGCGCGCTATGCCGCGGTCACCTTGAAACGCAACCAGGAGCTCGAGGCGCGGCAGGCGGCGCCGAAGGCAACGGTCGACCAGAACCAGTCGCAGCTCGACCAGGCGAATGCCAGCATCGCCAAGACCCAGGCGCAGATTGCGCAGAAGCTCATCCGCGCGCCCTTCGCCGGCAAGCTCGGCGTGCGCCAGGTTGAGGTCGGCCAGTATGTCGGCCCCGGCACGCCGATGGTGACCCTCACCGACCTGACGCGGCTCTACATCAATTTCACGCTGCCGGAGAAGGACGCGGCCTCGCTCCATGCGGGGCAGGACATCGAGTTCACCGTCGATGCCTTTCCCGGACAGAGCTTCAAGGCGGTGGTAAACGCGATCGAGCCGCAGATCTCGGCCGATACCCGTACCATCAAGCTGCAAGCGGTGATGGACAACCCCGACGGCAAGCTGCTGCCCGGCATGTTCGCGAGTGTGCGCGTCGTGCTGCCACCACAGCCGCCGGTCGTGACCCTGCCCGAGACGGCGGTGGATCACACGCTCTACGGCGACAGCGTCTATGTCGTGCACCAGGAGGGGAACGACCCGAAGGGCGAGCCGTCGCTGGTGGCCAAGCGCGTGCCGGTCAAGACCGGCACGCATTTCGGCGGCAAGGTCGCCATCCTCTCCGGCGTCGAGGCGGGCGACCGGGTGGTGGCGCTCGGCCAGAACAAGGTGCTGTTCGACGGCGAGCCGGTGGCACCCGCCGCAAACGGCCCGCTGGCGCCGCCGGCGCAGATCCCGACCAACTGATCGACCCCGAGAAGCGCGAGGCCAGAGCCCCATGGGCTTCACCGATCTCTTCATCCGCCGTCCCGTGCTGTCAGTCGCGCTCAGCCTGCTGATCCTGCTGATCGGCGCGGTGGCGGGCTTTAATTTGCCGATCCGGCAGTATCCGAAGCTCGAGAACACGGTGATCACGATCACCACGCTCTATCCCGGCGCGCCGGCCGAGCTCATCCAGGGCTTCATCACCACGCCGATCGAGCAGGCGGTCGCCACCGCCGAGGGCCTCGACTACGTCACCTCGAACTCGATCCAGGGGGTGAGCACGATCCAGGCCTATGTCCAGCTCAACTACGACCCGAACAAGGCGATGACCGATGTCATGGCCAAGGTGCAGCAGGTCAAGTTCCTGATCCCGGCCGAGGCGCAGGATCCGGTGATCGTCAAGCAGACCGGCCAGACCATCGACATCATGTATATCGGCTTCGCCAGCAATACGGTGCAGAACGCGGCGATCGCCGACTATCTGTCGCGCGTCGTGCAGCCGCTGATGGCGACGATCCCGGGCGTAGCTCAGGCCGAGATCCTCGGCGGCCAGACCTTCGCCATGCGCATCTGGCTCGATCCGGCGCGCATGGCGGCGCGCGGCATCTCGGCCGACGACGTGGCGGTGGCGCTCCGCGCCAACAACTTCCAGGCGGCGCCCGGGCAGCGCAAAGGCTACTTCACCGTCACCAACGTCACCGCCGATACCGGCCTCACCGATGTCGCGCAGTTCAAGAAGATGGTGGTGAAGGCCAAGGGTGGCGCCCTGGTGCGGCTCGAGGACATCGCCCGGGTCGAGCTCGGCCCGCAGAACACCGACACCGCCGTGTCGATGAATGGCCAGCACGCCGTCTTCCTCGGCATCCAGGTGACGCCCTCGGGCAATCCGCTGAGCGTCGTCAAGGACATCCGCGCGATGCAGCCGGATATCGAGCGCACATTGCCGCCCGGCGTTACCATGAACATCGCCTATGACGGGACGGTCTTCATCCAATCCTCGATCAACGAGGTGGTGCGCACGCTGATCGAAGCGGCGATCATCGTCATTTTCGTCATTTTCCTCTTCCTGGGCTCACCACGCTCGGTCGTGATCCCGATCGTCACCATCCCGCTGTCGCTGGTCGGCATCATGTCGGTGATGCTGGCGCTGGGCTTCAGCCTCAATCTGCTGACGCTCCTCGCCATGGTGCTGGCGATCGGCCTCGTCGTCGACGACGCCATCGTCGTCGTCGAGAATGTGCACCGGCACATCGAGGCGGGGATGACGCCGCTCCAGGCGGCGCTGGTCGGCGCGCGCGAGATCGTGGGCCCGATCATCGCCATGACCATCACCCTCGCCGCGGTCTACGCGCCGATCGGTCTCCTCGGCGGGCTCACCGGTGCGCTCTTCCGCGAGTTCGCCTTCTCGCTCGCGGGCTCGGTCATCGTCTCGGGCGTGATCGCGCTGACTTTGTCGCCGATGATGTGCTCCATGCTGCTGAAGCGCGAGGCGCTCCAAGGCCGCTTCCCCCGGCTCATAGAGCGCGGCTTCGGCGCCATCGCCAATGTCTATTCGCGCTTCCTCGCCGCGGCGCTCGCCTACCGGCCGGTGGTCTATGTCTTCGCGCTCGCCATCCTGGCGGCGATCGTCTTCCTCTTCCTCAACACCAAGGGCGAGCTCGCGCCGGAAGAGGACCAGGGCGTCCTGCTGGCGCTCTCCAAGGCCCCGCAATACGCCAATCTAGACTACATGGAGGCGTTCTCGAACCAGATCGACGCCGCCTATCGCTCCTTCCCGGAGACCGATCACACCTTCATCATCAGCGGCACGCAGGGGCCGCAGCAGGGCTTCTCGGGCTTCGTCACCAAGCCCTGGAACGAGCGCACGCGCTCGACGCTGCAGCTGAAGCCGCTGGTGCAGCAGGCGGTGGGCAAGATCCCCGGCATCACCACCTTCATCTTCTCGCCCTCGCCGCTGCCGACCTCCGTGCAGGGCCTGCCCTTCCAGATGGTGATCAGCGCGCCCGCCGATTTCGAGACCGTCTACAACGCCATGGAGATGCTCAAGGAGAAGGCAAGGGCGAGCGGGCTCTTCATCGTCACCGACAGCGATCTGCGCTTCGACAACCCGACGATCAACGTGCGGATCGACCGCTCCAAGGCCAACGATCTCGGCGTCAGCATGCAGTCGATCGCCGACACGCTTGCCGTGCTGGTCGGCGAGAACTTCATCAACCGCTTCGATCTCTCCGGGCGCAGCTACTACGTCATCCCGCAGGTGCCGCGGGCGGACCGGCTGACGCCGGAGGCGCTGACGCGCTACTACGTCACCACTGCGAGCGGACAGCAGATCCCGCTCTCGACGGTGGTCTCGCTCGCCACCAGCACCGGGCCGAACGCGCTCACCCAGTACAACCAGCTCAATTCCGCGACCTTCCAGGCGGTGCTGGTGCCGGGCGTCACCGTCGGCCAGGCGGTCAAATTCTTCGAGGAGGCGACCAAGGCGCTGCCCAAGGGCTTCTCGCACGACTATTTCGGCGATGCGCGCCAGTACACGCGCGAGGGCAACAAGCTCACCTATACCTTCGTCTTCGCGCTGATGATCATCTACCTGGTGCTGGCAGCGCAGTTCGAGAGCCTGCGCGACCCGATCGTCATCCTGGTGAGCGTACCGATGTCGGTGTTCGGCGCGCTGCTGCCGCTTTTCTTCTGGGTGGCGAGCCTCAACATCTATACGCAGATCGGCCTTGTGACCCTGATCGGCTTGATCAGCAAGCACGGCATCCTGATGGTGTCGTTCGCCAACGATCTGCAGCGCAGCGAGGATCTCGACCGCGTCAGCGCCATTGCGCGGGCGGCGCGGGTGCGGCTCCGGCCGATCCTGATGACCACGGCGGCGATGGTGGTGGGGCTTATCCCGCTGCTCACCGCCACGGGCGCCGGCGCGGCGAGCCGCTTCTCGATCGGCCTCGTCGTCGTCACCGGCATGTCGATCGGCACGCTCTTCACGCTTTTCGTGCTGCCGGCCGTCTACTGCGTCCTCGGCAGCGACCACCGGGCCTCGGTTACCGCCGAGCGCGAGGCCGAGATCGCGGCGGTGAGCTGAGGGAGCGATATCGGCGGGGGTGCGGGCTCCCGCGATTGCCAGAGCAATCGCTGACGCCCGCCAGCGACGACGCTTCGCGTCGCGCTTAATCCATCTCCGGCGTGATGACGTTGCGCGGACGGTTGGTCAGGAGCGCCGCGCGCATGGTCTCGGCCGCCTTGACGCGCGTGTCGTGCACCGATTCCGGCGAGTAGAAGGCGACGTGCGGCGTCACCACGAGCCTGCCTTCGAGCCAGGGCTCGCGCGCGCGATAGGCGCGCAGCAGTTCGGGCAGCGGCTCGACCGGCGGTTCGACGGGCACGACATCGAGGCCAGCGCCGGCGAGGTGGCCGTCGCGCAATACCTCATAGAGCGCATCGATATCGATGATCGGCCCGCGCGCCGTGGTGACCACCACCGCGCCGCGCGGCAGCAGGCGGAGCTGATCCAACCCGATCATCCCGCGGGTCTCGCGCGTCAGCGGCGTATGGATGGTGAGCGTATCGGTCTGGCGCAGCAGCTCCTCGAGGCTTTCGACGCGGGCGATGCCGAGCGCAAGCTCGGCGCCGCGCGGCAGGTAGGGATCGAAGAAGGCGACGCGGAAGCCGAAGGCGCGCGCGCGGAGCGCGGCCGCCGTGCCGATGCGGCCCAGGCCGAGGATGCCGAGGGTCTGCACCGAGGCGCGGCGCACGAGATCGCCGGGAATGGGCCGCCAGGCCGGCGGCGGGGAGCGGCGCTGCCTATCGTGGTGCTGGATGATGCCGCGGCGCAGCGCCAATGCCAGCGCGATCGCGTGGTCGGCGACCTCGGTCGTACCGTAATCGGGCACATTGCAGATGAGGATGTTGCGTGCGGCGGCCGCCGGCCGGTCGAGCCGATCGTAACCCACGCCCATGCGCACGATGGCCCTGAGCCGGGGAAACCGCGCCATATCCGCGCCGGTGACGGTGAAGCGCGAGATCATCAGCCCGTCGACTTCGGCGCAATCGGCGGCGGAAAGCTCGGCGATGGAGCCCGCCTCGTGCCGGACGACCCGCACATCGGGGCCGAACACGTCGCGCTCGAGCGCATCGTCGGACAGCTGTCCTTCGGGGTAAAGTACCGTCACCGTCATGCGTTCGTCCCTTTGCTTCAGGCGGCGCTGGCCGCTTCCAAGAAATGCGGTACGGCGATGGCGCGCAGCATTTCCATCGGGTCCTGCAGCCGCCGCCAGGTCGCCCGATCCTCCGCGGTCTCGAGCTTGACGCCGAGGTGGGTCCCGAGCTTGCGGCCGTGGCGCATGATGCGCTCGCCCATCGGCTGGCGCTGCGCATCGAAGGCGGCAAGCCCGCGGTCGATCGCGCCCTCATGCGCGCGGAGCGCGTCGGCGAGCGCCCGCGCATCTTCGCCGGCCTTGGCGACGCCGAAGCCCATATGCGGCCGCGAATTGGCGCCGGCATCGCCGATCAGCACGACGCGGCCGAAGACCAGCCGCGGCGCGGCGAAATCGTGGATCGGCGTGAAGAAGGGCCGCTCGATGGCAGCGAGCACCTCGAGGAATGAAGCCGGCATGATCGCCTGCGCGTCGCGCCGCATCCGCTCGACGATCTCCGGGCGGATCAGCGGCGGAGGGATGGAGAAGTCGTGGCGGTGGCCCGAGGCGTCGCGGCACATCTCGGCGAGCTCGTCCGCGGCGACGACGCGGTACCAGATGAAATTGTAGCGCCGGCGCCCGGGGCTCAGCGCGTTATCGAGCCCGGCGATGGGGTAGCCGATGACCTGCTGCCGCTCCGGCAGGAAGAAGGTGAAATAGGGGAAGATCGCGCGGTGCGTCGCCGGAGAAAGTGCCGCCTCGGGCGGCGCGCCGCGCCAGATCACATAGCCCGCATATTCCGGCTGCACCTCGGGCGCCACCAGCGCGCGCACGCTCGAGCGGAACCCGTCGGCGCCGACCAGCAGATTGGCGCGCTCGCTTTCGCCATCGGCGAAATGCACGGTCACCGCAGCGCCATCCTGGTCGAAGCCGGTGAACTGGCGGCCAAGATGGTAGTGCGCATCGGGCAGCAAGCCGCGCAGCAGGCGCTGCAGCCGGTCCCAGGAAGTGAGGATCTGCGGCAGCCGGCTTTCGCCGATGACGCGGCCGGTTCGGTCGATCAGGATGCGCTTTTCCACCGCGACGCCGAGATCGCGCGTGCCCGCGCCGCTCAGCTCCAGGACTTCGAGCAGCTCGGGATGGGTGGTGATACCGGCGCCGCGCCCGACCAGCTCCACCGGCGAGCGTTCGTAGACATCGACCTGCCAGCCGATGCGCCGCAGCAGCGCGGCGGTGAAGAGCCCCGACATCGAGCCGCCGATGATGACCGCGCGCCGGCCGATGTGCGCGGACTCCGCTCCGCTCATGCCGCCTCGCCTCAGAGGAAATTGTTCGGCCAGATGACGCTGCGCCACATATGCGCCACCGGTGAGCCATCGAAGCCCAGCCCTTCCTCGGGCTGGCGGAAATGGCGGCCGACGATGTCGGTGAAGCTGTCGAGCTCGACCATCGCGTTGGGATCGAAGGCATAGACGTCGTAGATGGTGATGAGCCGCGCCGACATGTACCAGCGATGCGCACGCGCCTCGCGATGCGCCGCCTGGATATAGGGCGGCGGCACGTAATCCGGACCGAAATAGCGCAGATAGGCCGCGGGATAAACATAGCCCGCGGATTCATCGGCAAAGAAGCGGAGCGCCTGGTGATAGCGCACCGCCCACGCCACCTCCTCGTCGACATAGGGACCGATGAGCTGCGCGCCCCAATAGCCGTGGTCGCTGCCGACCAGAGCGACATTGGCGATGTCGTGCACCAGGCAGCCCAGCACCAGCTTCTCGGCGATGCCGGCTCTGAGCGCGAGACTCGCGCTTTGGAGCATATGATTGACGCCGCGGCGATGGAAGCGGTGGCGGAAGAAGTCGAGCAGCGTCGGCTTTTCCGGCATGCGCGGCAGCGCTGGATTGTCGCCCATCATGAAGACGCAATCGGGCCCCAGCTCGTCGAAGAGTTCGGCCCGCTTGGCATAGGCGGGGGTGCCCAGGGTGCCGATCGCCGGCGGATAGATGAGGCGCCGCCGCTTGCCCTGCGTGTGGGTCTCCTCGACGATCTTCGCTGCGGCTTCGTCGGGCATCGCATCCTCCCTGTTGCCGCCATGATCGACGAGCGGTGCCGGCCTGTCCAGCCGGCCACGGGCTGGCGCATCGGGCGGGGCCTGCGCTATATTCCATGGAATATAACGCTGAAGAGGAGCAAGCATGATGAGACGGTTCCTATGCGCGCTTGCCGCGCTGATGCTGCTGCTGGCGGCCCGCCCGGCCTCGGCGGAAGTCCTAGTCTTCGCCGCGGCGAGCCTCAAGAACGCGCTCGACGATGCGGCCGCCGCCTATGAGCACCAGGGCGGCGAGCATGTCGCCGTCTCCTATGCCGCGAGCTCGGCGCTCGCCCGCCAACTCGACAATGCCGCGCCCGCCGACATCTTCATCTCCGCCGATCTCGCCTGGATGGACTATGCCCAGCAGCATCATCTGATCCGGCCCGAGACGCGCAAGAACCTGCTCGGCAACCGGCTGGTGCTGATCGCACCGACGGGAAGCAAGATCGCCGTCGAGATAAAGCCCGGCTTCCCGCTCGCCCGCCTGCTCGGGGATCACCGCCTGGCGGTGGCCGATCCCGATGCGGTGCCGGCC
This sequence comes from Allostellaceae bacterium, assembly GCA_035553515.1. GTDB lineage: Bacteria > Pseudomonadota > Alphaproteobacteria > ATCC43930 > CGMCC-115725 > DAHUYF01. Next base: position 22,044 of record DATNDG010000088.1, read on the forward strand.
GGCAAATACGCAAAGGCCGCGCTCGAGAAGCTCGGCGTCTGGGACCAGGTCGCGGGCAAACTGGCGCGCGCCGAGAATGTGCGCGCCGCGCTCTTCCTGGTGGCGCGCGTGGAGGCGCCGCTCGGCATCGTCTACGCCACCGACGCCGCCGCCGAGCCGGCGGTGCGCATCGTCGCCCCCTTCCCGTCCGGGAGCGTGCCGCCGATCATCTATCCGATCGCGCTCACCGCGACGAGCAGGAATCCGGGCGCGGCGAAATTTCTCGCCTTTCTCGAATCGCCCGTGGCCAAGCCCTTCTTCATGAAGCAGGGATTCAGCGTACTGCCCTGAGCCAGGCGGCACCGGCCGAGCACGTCACTCCATCTCGCTTCCGCCTTTGCCGGGCGGCGGCCGGCGGCGCGCCAGCGCTGCCTCGAGCGCACGCAGATGCGGGCGCACCGCCGCCTGCGCCTCGTCCTCGAGCGCGCGATAGCGGCGCACCACCTCGCGGCCGAAGGGCGTGAGCGCGGCGCCGCCGCCGGATTTCCCGCCGAGCTTCGTCGTCACCAGGGGCTTTCGGAAGAGCCGATTGAGCGAGTCGATGAGCAGCCAGGCGCGGCGGTACGACATCTCCAGGGCGCGCCCCGCCGCGGAGATTGAGCCGGTCTCGCCGACCAGCTCCAGGAGCCGGATCTTGCCCGGCCCGATTGCGCCCAACGGCGCAAGATCGATGCGGATGGTGAGCCGCGCCATCGGCCGAGCTTAGCCCGGATTTCTCACACGGCCATGTGGGGTAAAAACGAACTGCCCGGCGCCGCTGCTCGAAAGCGTCGGCGCCGGGCAGTCCGCAACTTGCGCTGTCGCGCTTACCGCCGCTTGGCGGAGCGGCGGCGCGCCACGCGGCGCTTCGCCGTGCCGCGACGGGCGTGGCTCTTCTTCGCGCGCTTGACGCGGCGGGTCGACTTCTTCACCGCGGCGGACGAGCGCGCGGCCTTCGACTTGATGCGACGGTGCGACTTGCGCGCCGTCTTGTGCTTCTTTCTACGCATCGAAAACACTCCCAGCGATTGCGAACGTCCGACAGAGTGTGGTGAAGAAGTTAATAATTCCTTTTTGAACCAAGTGCTTTTCAAGTCGATCCCGCAGTCACTTCCGAGTCGAAGCTGTCTCCGCATGGCTAATATGTGGTAATCGCCGAGACGAGAACGGCGGTTACTTCGGCATCATCGCACGAGTACGGAGAGCAAGGCGGACAGCCGCGCGCGGCGTCCCGCGCACGCGCCGTGTACACTCGAAAACACCCATGAAACGGGCGTTTCTGAGGCTTCGCGAGTCGGCGCCACGCGATGAAGAAATGCGCTCGCCGCGGCATGCAAACACTTGCTTTACGCGCTTCTCCGTGATTCTGTAGCCGCTGTGAAGCCGTTGTTACCTTCGCACAGAGAGGGAGTTCGATAGCTATGGCAGCAAAGAAGAAGGCGGGTGGCTCGTCGACGGTGACCTTGAAGCACCTGGCCGCTGCGGTCGCCGACGAGCACGAGATGCCGAAGAAGCACAGCGAGGCCGTGCTCGGCAGCATGGTCGATCTCGTCGTGAAGCACTTGAAGAAGGGTGACCGCATCCGCATTGGCGGGCTCGGCATCCTGGTGGTGCGCAAGCGCGCCGCCCGCATGGGCCGCAATCCCGCGACCGGCGAGCCGATCAAGATCAAGGCGAGCAAGAAGGTGGCGTTCCGCGCCGCCAAGGAACTCAAGGAATCGATCTGAGCCTCCCGCGAGGGCTGAGCATCGGCGCACCGCCGGGCCACGGCCGGCTGCGTTAGAGGCGCATCGTTCCAACGAGCGCCAATCCGATCTGATCCGAACCCCGCCCGCCGCGACCCCGGTCGCGGCGGGCGGGGCATTTTTGCGGCCGGCGCGGCGTGGCCGCGCCGCTCACTGGCGGCCCCGCAGCGGCCGCGATAGCATCGCTCCAAACCGCCGAGGGGAGGAGACGCCGATGCCGGTCACGTCGGGAAAACGCGCCTTTCTCGAACTGCTCAAGCAGGAAGGCGTCGACATCATCTTCGGCAATCCCGGAACCACCGAGCTGCCGCTGATGGACGCGCTCGCGGTCGAGCCGGGGCTGCGTTACGTGCTGGCGCTGCAGGAGGCGGCGGTGATGGCCATGGCCGACGGCTACGCCCAGGCCTCGGGCCGGCTTGCCGTCGCCAATGTGCATGTGGCGCCGGGCCTCGGCAATGCGCTCGGCATGCTCTACGACGCGCAGAAGGCGCAGGCGCCGATCCTGCTCACCGCCGGGCAGCACGATCAGAGCTTCAATTTCTCCGAGCCGATCCTCTGGGCCGATCTGCCGACCATCGCCCGCCCCTTCGTCAAATGGTCGGCCGAGGTGCGGCGCATCGAGGATCTGCCGCGCGCCGTCCATCGGGCCGCCAAGACGGCGCTGGCACCGCCCACCGGGCCGGTGTTCCTGTCGCTGCCGGCCGATGTGCTCAATGCCGAGGCGGAGCTCGATCTCGGGGCGCCGACACGCATCGCTGCCGGGCTGCGCGGCGACCGCGGCGCAATCGAAGCGGCGGCGGCGCTGCTGGCCAAGGCGGAGCGGCCGCTGATCATCGCCGGCGACGTGGTGGCGCAGCGCCGCGCCCATGCCGAGCTGGTGGCGCTGGCGGAGCTGCTGGGCGCGCCGGTCTATGCCGAGGGCATCGCCAACACCGCCTCCTTCCCGAGCTCGCACCCGTTGTTCCGCGGCGCGATGGTGCGGCTCGCGCCGGCGATCCGCGCCATCCTGCAGCAGCATGATGCGCTGCTCTCGGTGGGCGGCGACCTTTTCACCCTGTCGCTGCCCTCCGAAGTCGATCCGATGCCGCCGGGGCTCGCCATCATTCACCTCGACGTCGATCCCTGGGAGATCGGCAAGAACTACGCGGCCAAGACGGCCATCCTCGGCGATCCCAAGGCGAGCCTGCCCGAGCTCACCCAGCTGCTCGCCGAGCGCCTGGGTGGCGAAGGCCGCGCACGGGCGCAGAACCGGCGCCAGGCGGTGCAGAAGACGATCGCCGCCGAGCGCGAGGCGCTGGTGGCCAAGGCGCGCGCCGAAGCCGCCAAATCGCCGATCCGACCGCTGGCGCTGCTCGAGGCCCTGGGCGCGGTCCTACCGCGCGACGCCGTGGTGATCGAGGAATCGATCTCCTCTTCGCCCGGACTGCGCCAGCTCGTGCGCAGCGACGATCCGCAAAGCTTCTTCGGCTTGCGCGGCGGCGGCATCGGCTGGGGCTTGCCGGCGGCGATCGGGGCGAAGCTCGCGCTCCCGGATCGGCCGGTGGTGGCGCTCATCGGCGACGGCAGCGCCATGTACACCTGCCAGGCGCTGTGGAGTGCGGCGCATGACAAGGTCGGCGTCGTCTTCGTCATCCTCAACAACCGCTCCTATCGCATCCTGAAGCAGCGCACCAACGCGATGAAGGGCTTCGCCGCGCAGACTGACCGCTATGTCGGCATGGATCTGACCGATCCGCCGGTCGACTACGTCGGACTTGCACGCTCGCTGGGCGTCAAGGGAGCACGTACCGCGGCACTCGGCGAAGCGGTCGATCTGGTGCGCCAGGCGCTCGCGGAATCGGGGCCGTCCCTCATCGAAGTGGAGCTCGACCGCACCTACACGCCGATGTAGTCGGCGCGTCGCCCGCCCCTCGCTCCAAGGAAGTAGGTGACCAGCCCCAGGATTTTAACTAGTCTATTTTCCATAGAACCAAATTCCTGCCTCGACCCGGGGTCAAGGAAGGCGCGTGGCAGAGGGCCTCGCTGGGCTCTCTGCCGCCATAACAAGGAGGGAGAAGATGCACCAGAAGATGGCCGTAGCGGTCGCCACGATGGTGGCCGCGGGGGCGTTGCTGGCCGGCTGCGCACAGCAGCAGCAGGCGGCGGCAGACTCGCCGCCGGCGGCGAAGGCCGCTCCGGCGATGGCGATGAAGGCGGTCCCGCCCGACGGTGCGAGCGGCGCCGACTGGCTGACCTACCACGGCACTTGGCGGGACTACGATTTCAGCAGCCTCACCCAGATCAATTCCGACAATGTGAAGGGTCTTCAGGTCGCCTGGACGCATGATCCCGGCCGCGACACGCGCGGTCTGCAATCGATGCCGCTGGCTCAGGACGGCGTGCTCTATTATTCGGGCTCCTACAGCCGTACCTATGCCCTTGATGGCGCCACCGGTAAGGAAATCTGGCACTATTTCCCGAAGCTCGACGAAGCGCTCATCAAGCGCCAGACGCACTCGCCCTATAACCGTGGCGTCGCCCTCGGCGATGGGCGGGTCTATGTCGGCACCGTCGACGGCCAGCTCATCGGCCTCGACCAGAAGACCGGCAAGCAGGTCTGGGATACCAAGCTGATCAACTCCGAGAAGCTCACCGTCGGCTTCACCGGGGCGCCGGTGTTCCTGCCCGGGAAGAACCTGGTGGTGATCGGCGCGCAGGGCGGCGAATGGCCCTATCGCGGCCCGATCTTCGGGGTCGATGCGACCACCGGCAAGAAGAAGTGGACCTTCTTCACCGTGGCACCCGACGCCAAGTCGCGGGCGACCTGGGGCCATAATTCCTGGCGGACCGGCGGCGGCGGCGGCTGGATGCCGGGCACCTACGACGCCTCGACCAACACGCTGTGGTGGGGCACCGCCAATCCCGCGCCGCTCTATGACTGGTCCGGCAAGGACTGGCAGCACAAGGGTGCGCGGCCGGGCGACAACCTCTACACCAGCTCGGTCGTTGCTCTCGATCCCGACACCGGCAAGCTCAAATTCTATCACCAGGAGCTGCCGCACGATGCCTGGGACTTCGACAGCGCCGTGGGCGAGTTCCTGATGATCGACCAGGACGGCAAGCAGCTGGTCGTCCATCCCGACAAGAGTGGGTACATCTTCGTCTACAACCGTGGCAATGCCAGCCTCGTCAATGTCTGGCGGATCACCCAGAACAGCAACTTCGTCAAGGATATCGATCCGCATACCGGCGAGCTGATCGGACGGCGTGACTTCACCGCCGGCCATGTCGATCCGCCGCTCTGCCCGGCGATCGACGGCGGCGTCAGCTTCAATTCCGGCGCCTATGACCCGCGCACCGGCACCTATTTCAAGGTGGGCAACGAGTGGTGCATGGATCTGAAAGTGGTGAAGACGCGACCGATCCTCGAGCCGCAGGCGCAGCTCAATATCGGCGCCGACTTCCACGAAGTGCCGCCTCCGGGCGCCGACAAGCCCTGGGGCCATGTCGACGCGCGCGACCCCGTGACCGGTCAGGTCAAGTGGTCGGTCAAGTACAAGGAGCCGCCGCTGGCGAGCCTGCTCGCGACCGCCGGCAACCTGCTCTTCGTGCCGGATGCCGAAGGCGTGCTGCACGCCTTGGATTCGCGCACCGGGCAGGAGCTGTGGTCGCATTCCGACGGCGTTGGGCATGATGGCGGCATCATGACCTACGAGGCCAAGGGCAAGCAGTATGTCGCCGTGGTCGCCGGTTGGGGCGGCATGGTGACCGACGGCTTCCCGAAGATGTTCGGCGAGCCCTTCACCAGCATGCCGCGCAATACCGGCGTGCTGACGGTCTACGCGCTGAAATAGTCTGGGGAGCGACGTTGGAAGGGCGGGGCAGATTTGCCCCGCCCTTTTGACTGGAGCAGAAAGAATGAGAAAATCGGTTCTAGGAATCGCCGCAGCCGCGGCATTGATCCTCGCCGCGGCGCCCGTGCTCGCCGCGGCGAAGCACGAGGCGCCGATGAGCGATGAGGATGTCGAAGGACTCTTTGCGTCGGTCTGCGGCTTCTGCCATGCCGATGGCGGACGGACCGCGGGCAAGGGCCCGCAGCTCATGGGCACCAAGCGCAGCGACGCCTTCATCGTCAACCGCATCAAATTCGGCAAGTTCGGCCGCATGCCCGCCTTCGGTCAGCAATTGTCCGACCGCGAGATCAAGGCCATCGTCCACTACATCCGCAACCTGAAACCCGATTGACCGCCATGCCCCGAAATCTTTCGACCGCCTTCCTCGCCGCGCTGCTCGGTGCGGTGCTCTGCGCAGCTCCAGCCGCCGCGCGCGGCCTCGACGCGATCAAGGCGAGCGGCACGCTCGCCGTCTGCGCCAATCCGAACGCCCTGCCCTTTGCCAGCAAGAAAGGCCCGCGCCACGGCTTCCAGTTGGATCTGGCGGAAGCGCTGGCGCATCAGCTCGGCGTCAGCCTAACGCCGGAATGGGTGATCACCAGCTATGACATGTATCGCGTCCATTGCGATATCGTCATGGACAGCATCGTCGATCCAGAGGTGGAGGAGGGCTCCCCCCTGAAGCTTTCCAAGCCCTATCGACGCAGCGGCGTGGCGCTGGCGATCCGCGCCGGCGATCACATCAGCTCGCTGGCCGATCTCTCTCACCGCAAGGTCGGCGTGCTCACCAGCTCGATCGCCGCGATGACGCTCAACAAGCGCAACATCGAGACCGTGCCGGATATCTTCGAGGATCATCTCCTCGAGATGCTGGCGCGGCACGAGATCGACGCCGCCGCGGTCACCGCGGCGTCCGCCGGCTACTACAACATGCGCCATCCCAAGGCGAAGGTCCGGCTGGTCTACGTCTTCAACGGCCAGCCCGGCCTCTCCTGGAATGTCGCCGTCGGCATGCGGCAGCCCGATGCGCAGCTCCGCCAGGCGATCGACGGCGCGCTCACGCAGCTCATTGCCGACGGCACGGTGAAGCGCGTCTACGCGCGCTACGGCGTCGAGGTCCTGCCGCCGCAGTGAGCGGCGCGCCGGGGAAGCGGCTTACCGCTTTCCCGTCGGCAGCTTGTTGAAGGGCAGGTCCTTGTCGACCCGCACATCCTGCGGCAGGCCAAGCACGCGCTCGGCGATGATGTTGCGCAGAATCTCGTCACTGCCGCCGGCAATGCGCAGCGCCGGCGAATAAAGCAGCGCCTGCTGGAAAAGCGCCTGCGCCGGCATCGCCGCTTCATCGGTCATGATGCCGGCCATGCCCATGAGATCGATGCCAAAGGAGGCGATCTCCTGCAGCTTGGAGGCGCTGACCAGCTTGCCGATCGAGGCTTCAGGACCCGGCGTCTCGCCGCGCGAGAGACGCGTCATGGTGCGGAACTTGGTGTATTTGAGCCCTTGCGCCTTGACGTACCAATCGGCGAGCCGGTCGCGCACCGCCGCATTGCCGAGCGCCGGCCCGTCCTCGAGCTCGACCCGGCGCGCGAGCTCGAAGATTTCGCGAAAATCCGGGCCCGGTGCGTCGCCGACCGCCAGGCGCTCGTTCATCAAGGTGGTGAGCGCCACCTGCCAGCCGGCGCCCACCGGGCCGAGCCGCTGCGCGTCGGGCACGCGCACATCGGTGAAGAACACCTCGTTGAAATGCGACTGTCCCGAGATCTGCCGGATCGGGCGGATCTCGATGCCCGGCGACTTCATGCTCAGGAAGAAGAAGGTCAGCCCCTTGTGCTTCGGCAGATTGGGATCGCTGCGCGTGACGATGATGCCGTAATCGCTGTAATGCGCGCCCGAGGTCCAGATCTTCTGGCCGTTGATCACCCATTCGTCGCCCCGCCTCTCGGCGCGCGTGCGCAGCCCTGCGAGGTCGGAGCCGCCGGCGGGCTCGGAGAAGAGCTGGCACCAGATCTCATCGCCCTTGAGGGCCGGCGGTGCAAAGCGCTGCCGCTGCTCCGCCGTGCCCCAGCCGCAGAGCGTCGGGATGCACATGCCGAGGCCGATCTCAAAGAAGCCGCGCGGCACGGCGTAGTGCGCCTCTTCCTGGTTGTAGATCACCTGCTCGATCGGCGTGCCGCCGCGGCCGGTCCATTCCTTGGGCCAGGTGATGCCGGCGAAGCCGGCGGCATATTTCTTCGCCTGCCATGCCTTTGCCCGCTCGAGCGCGCCGGAGGCGCTCTGGCTGGTGCGATAGCCCTGCGCGCTGCCGGGCGCGAGGCGCTCGGCATTGGCGGCGAGGAATTCCCTCACTTCGGCACGGAACTTCGCTTCCTGCGGCGTATCCTCGAAGTCCATCTTTCTTCTCCTCAGGGCGCGATGCCGGTGGCTCCGTCGAGCGCCGCGTCGTTCTGCGCCTCCAGCCGCGAGATGAGCCGCTCCTTCCATTCGCGCGGCGATCCCAGCGCCAGCGCCAGCAGCTTGGCGCGGCGGTAGAAGAGATGGCAGTCGAAAGCCCAGGTGTAGCCCATGCCGCCATGGGTCTGGATGTTCTCCTGGGCGGCAAGCGAGAAGGCTTCGCTGGCCGCGACCCGCGCCGCCGCCGCGGCGATCGGCAGCTCCGGCGCGTTCTGCGACAGCGCCCAGGCGCCATAATAGGCGTTCGAGCGCGCGAGCTCGGTGGCGACATAGACGTCGGCGAGTTTGTGCTTGATCGCCTGGAAGGAGCCAATGGGCCGGCCGAAGGCGTAGCGCTCGAGGGCGTAGGACTTGGCCATGTCGAGCGCCGCCTGTGCGCCGCCGACCTGCTCGAAGGCGAAGAGCACGGCGGCGCGGTCGAAGAGCCGCTCGAGGAGCGCCGCGCCTTCGCCCGGCGCGCCGAGCGGCTCGGCCGCGGCGCCGTTGAAGGCCAGCCGCGCATGGCTGCGCGAGGGATCGATGGTGGCGATCCGCTCGCGCGCGATGCCGGGTCCGCCGAGCTCGACAAGAAAGAGCCCAAGACGGCGGTCGGCGCCCTGGGCCGCCACCACCGCGAGATCGGCGATGTCGCCGTCGGGCACCGGCTGCTTCGTTCCGGTCAGACGGTCCTTCGCCACGCTGGCCGAAAGCCGCGTCAGATCGAGCGCCCCCGACCCTTCGGCAAGCGCCAGCGTGCCGATGGCGGCGCCCGAGGCGAGCTTCGGTAGATGGCGTTCCTTCTGCGCCGTGCTGCCGGCGAGCAGGATCGCCTCGGCGGCAAGATAGGCGGTCGAGGCGAAGGGCACCGGCGCCAGGAAGGCGCCGAGCTCCTCGGCGAGCACGCAGAGCCCGAGATGGCCGAGGCCAGCGCCGCCGAACTCCTCAGGAATGGCGGCGCCGATCCAGCCCATCTCGCCGATCTCGCGCCACATCGCCTGATCATGCGCGCCCTCGCCGTCGAGAACGCGGCGCGCCGCGGCCAGCGCGTTGCGCTCGGTGAGGAAGCGCCGCGCCTCCTCGCGCAGCTGCTTCAGCTCGTCGGAGAAATCGAAGTTCATCGCGAGGCCTAGTACTGGACGCGCTGGGTGATGGCGCCGTCGACGATGAGATTGGCGCCGGTTATGAAGCTCGCGCGCGGGCTCGCCAGGTAGACGGCCGCGTCCGCCACCTCCTCGGGCTTGCCCATGCGGCCGGTCGGGTTGCGCGCCAGCGCCGCCTTGAAGAAGTCGGGCATCTTCTCCTCGCGCATGTTCCAGATGCCGCCCTTGAAGTAGATCGTGCCAGGCGAGACCATGTTGACCCGCACTTTCTTGCGGGCGTAGTTCTGCGCGGTGGACTTCATGAACGGCACCAGAGCCGCCTTGACCGCGTTGTAGGGCCGTGTCGGCCCGGTCACTTCGACCGCAGCGACGGAGCCGATGATGACGACCGATCCGGCGCCCGATTTCTCGAGCAGCGGCAAGGCGGCCTCGACACCCGCCACCGTTCCCAGCACATCGACCTCGAAGCTGGTGCGCCAGCTCTGCTCGTCGGCGGTCACCGCGAGCGCGCTGACATTGGCGATGAAGATGTCCAGCCCGCCCAGCGTCCGCGCCGCCTCCGCCACAAAGCCGCGCAGCGCCTTGGTGTCGGCGACATCGACCGAACCGCCCCAGGCTTTGACCCCCTTGCGGCCGAGCGCCGCCACGGCCTCGTCGACCTGGCCCTTGTGGCGCGCACAGATGGCGACGTCCGCGCCCTCCTCGGCCAGCAGCTCGGCGATGGCGCGGCCGATGCCGCGCGTGCCGCCGGTGACGATCGCCTTCTTTCCCTTGAGCTTCAGATCCACGAGCCGTCTCCTTCAGCGTCCCTTCCATTGCGGCTTGCGCTTCTCGGCGAAGGCCTTCGGGCCTTCGACCCGATCCTCGCTGCGCGCCAGCGCCACCACCGCGGGATAGTCGCGCTGCACCGCATAGGCAGCGGCGATGCCGCCGGCCGTGTCGAGGCTGCGATAGACCGTCTCCTTGGAAGCGCGGATCGACATCGGCGAGCATTCGAGGATCTGCGCCGCCCAGCGCTTCGCCGCGGCCAGCGCCTCGCCTTCGGCCACCACCTCGGTGACGAAGCCCAGCTCCTTGCCCTCGCGCGCGCCGACGCGCCGGCCGGTGAGGATCATGCCCATGGCCTGCTTCAGCGGGATCATGCGCGGCAGACGGTGGAGACCGCCGGCGAGCGCTGCCAATCCCACGCGCGGCTCCGGCAAGGCGAAGATCGCGTTCTCGGCCGCGATGATGAGGTCGCAGGCGAGCGCGATCTCGAAGCCGCCGCCCATGGCGACGCCGTTCACCGCGGCAATTACCGGCTTCACGAGATCGAAGCGCGCGGTGATGCCGGCAAATCCCGAAGGCGGATGGCCGGTCGGATTGCCCGCGGCCTGGTATTTGAGATCGTTGCCGGCCGAGAACGCCTTGTTGCCCGCGCCGGTGACGATCGCAATCCAGAGCTCGGGATCGGTGGCAAAGCCGTTGAAGACCTCATCGAGCTCGAAATGCGCCGGGCGGTGCAGCGCGTTCATCACCTCGGGCCGGTTGAGGGTGACGATCAGCAGCCGTCCCTCGCGCTCGACGCGGCAGAATTGATATTCGGCCAAGCTGTCCTCCCGGGTCCGCTGGACGCGGCCTTGTTAACGCCAGTTTGCCCGAGGCGCGGCACGGGCGCAAATCTGCTTGGCTCTACCCTCCCAGAGGGCGCGGGTCTGCTTGGCGCGGCCCTCCTAGGGCGCGCGAAGTCGACCGCGGTGGTATTGCCGCCGCTGATCACCACGCCGACACGCTCGCCGGCGTCGGGCCGGTAGCGGCCGGAGAGCAGCGCGGCGACGCCCACTGCGGCGCCGGGCTCTGCAACGAGGCGGAGCTTTTCCCAAAGCGCGCGCTGCGCCGCTTCGATCGCGGCGTCCTCGACCAGCACCACGCGCTCGACATGCTGACGCGCGATCGGGAAGACGCGCTCGCCGATGCGGCGCGGTGCCAGCGAGTCCGCAGCAATCCCGCCAGCCTCGGCATCGACCGGCGCGCCCGCGGCAAGCGCGCGGGTGAGGGTCGGCGCCGCCTCGGGCTCGACCCCGACGACGCGGACGGCGCCTGCATACCATGATGAGCCGCTCGGTGGCGGCGATCCGGCGTCGGTTGATCGAAGCTTCGGCCATGCTGCACCCTTCCGGCCAGAGCGCTTGACTCCTACTTCGTTAATTAGGAAATTGTCAATATGCCTATCGAGCACGTGCTGCGCGCACTGGCCAATGAGCGGCGGCTGCTCATCCTGGAATGGCTCAAGGAGCCGCGGACGCATTTCCCGCCGCAGCGCGACGGCGACCTCGTCAGGGACGGCGTCTGCGGCGTGCTGATCGCGCAGAAGCTCGGCGTCAGCCAGCCGACGGTAAGCGGGCATCTCCGATTGCTGGCGCAGGCCGGCCTGCTCCGCGCCAAGCGCATCAAGCAATGGACGTTCTATCGCCGCGACGAGGCGCAGATCCGCGCGCTCAAGAAGGCGATCCTGGCGAAAGTCTGAGCGCGCGGAACCGCAGGCGAGGACGACGAAGAGGCAGGAGAAACGGGATGCGACCGACGGAACCGCGGCTCATGCCGCTCGAGGAGAGCGAGTTCAGCCCCGAGCAGCGCGAGCTGCTTGCGCCGCTTGCGCGGGGCGGACGCGTCTACAACATCTTCCGCACCCTGGCGCGCTACCCGAAGCTGATGAAGCGCTGGCTCCCCTTCGCCAATCACCTGCTGTTCAAGTCGAGCCTGGCGGCGCGCGACCGTGAGTTGCTGATCCTGCGGGTCGCTTGGCTCACGCGCAGCGAATACGAATGGGGCCAGCACGTGGAAATCGCCAAGCGCGAGGGAATTGCGCCGGCCGAGATCGAGCGGGTCGCAGCGGGGGCCACCGCAGAGGGCTGGACGGACGAGGATGCGGCGCTGCTCAGGGCGGCCGACGAGCTCTGGGAGAATGCCTGCCTCGGCGAGGCGAGCTGGGCCGCGCTGCGGCGCCGCTTCAGCGAAAGAGAGATCATGGACCTCGTCTTCACCGTCGGCGGGTATGCCCTGCTGGCCATGGCGCTGAACAGCTTCGGCGTGCGGCTCGACCCGGATCTCCAAGGGTTCCGCCCCTAGACCCGGGGCAACCGGTGCCCCATCACAAGGCCGCGAGCGCCGCTGGGGCGGCGTCGAGCCGGGTCGGGTTTATCGGGTTTTGTTGCGCGTTTTCAAATGGTTGAATTCTCGGGCTACGCTGGCGCATGTCTGGCATACCAAGAATTAGGACCAAATCGGTCCTTGAAAACCGGGGCCAGCGGGCCCATCTCTGTGAAGCCGCCGAGGGAATGGCGGCCCCTCTGACCTGATCCCGACCGCAATCGACGCGAGCCGGCCCCGCGTGGAGCCGGTGCCCCGGGCGCGGTGTTGGGAGAGAGGCGGAGAGGTACGGGAGACCGAAGAGATGAATCACAAGTTAGACACTACCCTCGTCCGCTTCGTCGAAGAGGCCAAGCGCTTCCCCATGCTCAGCCCCGAGCGCGAGCAGGAGCTGGCGCGCGCTTGGCGCGATCACGAGGACCGGGACGCGCTGAAGCACCTTGTCGGCAGCCATCTGCGCCTGGTCGTAAAGATCGCGCGCGGTTTCACCGGCTATGGCCTGCCGCTGGCCGACCTGGTGGCCGAGGGCAACGTCGGCTTGATGCAGGCGGCCGAGAAATTCGACCCCGATCGCGGCTTCCGCTTCGCCACCTATGCGATGTGGTGGATCCGCGCGGCTATTCAGGAATACATCCTGCATTCCTGGTCGCTGGTGAAGATGGGGACGACGGCGGCGCAGAAGAAGCTGTTCTTCAACCTGCGCAAGCTCAAGGGCCAGATGGCCGAGCTCGAGCAGGGCGATCTCCCGCCGGAAGCGGTGACCAAGATCGCCACCGAGCTCGACGTGCCCGAGACCGAGGTCATCGAAATGAACCGGCGGCTCGCCGGCGCGGACAATTCGCTGAACGCACTGATGGGCGGCGTCGGCGCCGACAGCGACAGCGAGTGGCTCGACATGCTGCCCGATGAATCGCCGAGCCAGGAGACCCTCATCGGCGATCGCAAGGAGCTGCAGCAGCGCCGACTGATGCTCGACGTCGCGTTGAAGAAGCTCAACCCGCGCGAACGCGACATCATCTTCGAGCGCCGCCTCAAGGACGAGCCCTCGACGCTCGAGGAACTGTCGCATCGCTACGCGGTGTCGCGCGAGCGAATCCGCCAGATCGAGGTGCGGGCCTTCGAGAAGCTGCAGCGCGCCATGCGCGAGCAGACCCGCCTCACCCGCCAGGACAATCGCGCACTGGCGGTGGCGTAAGGCAACTGTCAGCCTTCAATCGTCAGTGATCAGTCGCCGGTTGAGTAAGGCCGGCGACTGAAAACTTATGACTGACGAGTGATCACTTTCCACAGCCGGGTGGCGTTTGTCCGGCATGCAATCCCCCCTCGAGATCGCTTTCCATAACCTGCCCAGCTCGGAATGGGTCGAGCAGGAGATTCGCGAGCGCGTCGCCAAGCTCGAGAAGCGCTATCCCCGGCTGGTCGGCTGCCGTGTCTCGGTCGAGGCGCTGCATCATCAGCACCGCACCGGTAATATCTACGAGGTCCATATCGACCTGAAGCTGCCGGGCGGCGAGGTTGCGGTGAGCCGAGAGCCACACCACGCGCGCGACAAGTACGCCCATCCCGACTTGAAGCGCTCGCTGCGCGATGCTTTCGCTGCAGCGGAGCGGCGGCTCGACGATTTCAAAGAGCAGCAGGCGGGCGAGATCAAAACACATGCGGTGCCCTTCCAGGGGCAGATTGCCGAGATCGATCTCGCGGGCGAGCACGGCTTCATTCTGACCGCCGAGGGCTCGCAGCTCTATTTTCACCGCAACAGCGTGATGAATGCCGATTTCGCCAAGCTGAAGCGCGGCGATGCCGTGCATTATGTCGCGACCGACGGCGACACGGGTCCCACGGCCGCCAAGGTCTGGCTGGGACCCGATTACCACCTGGATTAAACGGCGCCGCGAGCGGCCTGGGAGGCGCGCTCTTTGCAAGCAAAGGGCGAGAGCTCGCCGCCGACATGACAGTTCAGCGACGATTACTGCCGTTCAATTCAATGCCCTTTACTCCAAGGGGTGAGCGAATACCCCCTGGCACCGGGCTGACGCATAGTATTCTACCGCGAGTGGCGTTTTTCCACAGATTTTTGCACAGAACGCTACTTGCGTTATCCACAAACCCAACCTAAAATAAATTTAATTAACGAAAAACGAAATCTGCGATTGGGGAGGCGAACCATGTCGAGGGACAAGCACGCAACGGGCGATGTTGCGGCAACGGAGCCGCACGCCTCATCGGCGGACACGGAAGACGGCGGCAGCCCTTCCGCCCGTCACTCCGGTCATATCGGTTTTCTCACTCTTCCAAGTTCCGCCCATGTCAGTCATGGCGGCGACAGCGCCGGCAGCGACGCGCCGGGAGGGCTGCATTTCGAGCAGCCCACCCCGTTCGTCTTCGTGCCGAAAGGCGCGGATAGCGTATTCGACGATTTCCGGTCGGGCGACCTGCCGCAGCCGGCCCACGAGGCGCCGCACGGCGCGGCATCCATGGCATCCGGCGAGTTCAACGGCGGCAATGCCGAGCTCACCTGGAGCTACAATGCCGTCAGCGGGCTGCAGATCCACGCCGCCGCCGGTTATCTCCAGACGGCGGAAGGCAATGGCGGCTTCACGCTCGATGTCGCCACCAACGGGAGTTGGGAGCTGCACTTCTCGGGCAGCGGCGACAAGATCGGCTACGGCTTCCAAGCGGGATGGATGGAGCACGGTCCCTCGGCGGCGCTGAACGGGCCGCCGGGACCGCCGCCGGCCGGCGACACGCTGGTGCAGTTCACCACGCCCGGCTCCTATGACGTCAGCGCCGGCCACGAAGACGTCCAGGGCGACCCAGGGCGCGACGTCTTCTTCGGCGGCATCGACGACTACATGAATGGCGGCGGCGGCCTCAACTGCGCCGCCTATAACGGCCCGCAGGCGGTGCTGATCGATCTTCAGCACGGTCACGGCTATGGCGGCAATGCGGAGGGCGACTCCTACGTCAACATGGAGCAGGGGCGCGGCTCGGCACAGGGCAGCATCGTGATCGGCAATGCCGACGGCAGCGACCTCAAGAGCGGCGGCGCCGACAGCGTGCTGATCTCGACCGGCGGCACCGGGCCCAACGCGATCGGCGTCACCGACGAGCTCAGGCCCGACGGGCCCAATTGCCTGCTGGTCTCGACGGTCGGCGCCGACAATGTCGTGTTCGACCCCTCGCATGGCTGGCAGCTCGGCGACACGGAAACGATGCTCGGCTTCAACGCGGCGCATGGCGATGCGCTCAACCTGACCGCGGCGCAGACCAACTGGGTCAGCGGCACGAGCAACATCACCGACTACCTGAAGCTGGTCGACGAGAGCGATGGCACGCATGTGCTGTTCAGTCCCGACGGCCATGTTGCGACCAACGCGGTGGAACTCGTCGATCTCAAGCTCGACCACGGGCTCGACCTCCACCAGCTCTACGCGAACCACAACATCGTGATCTAGATCGGCATCGTGATCCGGATCGGCCCCATCGCGGCGATCCGGATCACCAAGCGGCGAGGCAGGCATATGAGCTTCTCGTCCGTGTCAGCGGCTGTCGGCGCCCAGCGCGCCGCGCTTGGCGCCGTCTTCGCCTTCAGCTTCATCCTCAACCTGCTGCTGCTCGTCTCGCCGCTCTACATGATGCTGGTCTTCGACCATGTGCTGACGAGCCGGAGCGTCGATACCCTCCTGGTGTTGAGCCTGCTGGCGGCGATGGCCGTTCTCTTCCATGGTGCCTTCGACGTGCTGCGTGCGCAGATCCTGGCGCGCGTGGCGCTCACCATCGAGGCCGGGCTCTCGCCCTCCGTGACCGCGCGCGCGCTCTCGCTCGCTCGCAAGACGCCCGCAGGGACCACGGCGCATGCGCTGCGCGACCTCGCCACCCTGCGCG
Organism: Allostellaceae bacterium; assembly: GCA_035553515.1. Lineage (GTDB taxonomy): Bacteria > Pseudomonadota > Alphaproteobacteria > ATCC43930 > CGMCC-115725 > DAHUYF01. The sequence continues at coordinate 38,223 of DATNDG010000088.1, forward strand.
GCCTCTTCACCGGCGGCGGTGCCTTGGCGGTCATCGACTCGCCCTGGACGCTGCTCTTCGCCGCCAGCCTCTTCATCCTCCATCCGCTGCTCGGCCTCGCCGGGATGCTCGCCGCGGCGGCGCTGCTGCTGGTCGCGGCGGCCGGGGAAGGAATCGCACGCCGGCCGCTTCGCCAAGCGCAACGCCTTGCGCCGCCGGTCGCCGACTGGACGGAGCTCGTGGCGCGGCAGGCCGACAGCATCGCCGGGCTCGGCATGTCGCACGGCGTCGAGCGGGAGCTCCGTCAGCGCGGTGCGGCGCTCGCGGTCGCGCAGCTCGCAACGGCGGATCGCAGCGCGGCGGCGGGGGCCGCGGCCCGCGGCGTGCGGATGCTGGCGCAGATGGCGATCATCGCGCTTGGCGCCAGCCTCGTGTTGCGGCATGAGCTTGGCGCCGGCGGCATGGTCGCCGCCTCGCTGCTGCTGGCGCGCATGCTGGCGCCGATCGAAAGCGCCATCGCCAATGCGCGTCTCTTCGCCCAGGCGCGCATAGCCTGGCGGCGCCTGGAGCAACTCCTCGCCTTGCCCGACCCGCGGCCGGGCGCGGTGCGGCCTGGCGCGCGCGGCAGCCTGACCGTCGAGGGCCTGAGCTATCTGGCGCCCGGCGCGCGCGAGCCCACGCTGCGGCAGATTTCGTTCCGCCTCGAACCCGGCGAGGTTCTGGGGCTGCTCGGCCCCTCCGCCGCCGGCAAGTCGATACTGGCCCGCCTGCTCGTCGGCGGCCTCGCGCCAGGCGCCGGCCAGCTCCGGCTCGACGGCGTCGATATCGGGCTTTGGCCGCAAGGGGAGCGAGGCCGCCGGCTCGGCTACCTGCCGCAACAGGCCGTGCTCTTCCCGGGCAGCGTCGCGCAGAACATCGCCGGCTTCGACGAGGCCTCGGCCGAAACGGTGGCGGCGGCGGCGATGCTGGCCGGCATGCATGAGCGCATCCTCGACCTGCCGCGAGGCTACGACTCGCCGGTGGAGGGCGATGGCGCAGCGTTGGCCGGCGGCTTGCGGCAGGGGATCGCTTTGGCTCGCGCTTTCTTCGGCTCGCCACCGCTGATCGTGCTCGACGAGCCCGCGCTCCATCTCGACGGCGGCGCGCGGGACGCATTGCTCGGCGCTCTTGCTGCCTTGAAGGCGGCGGGCACGATGCTCGTCATCGTCACCCGCGAGCCGCTGCTGCTCGAGCGCGCCGACAAGCTGGCACTGCTCAACCACGGCCAAATCAGCGCCTTCGGGCCGCGTACCGAGGTGTTGAGCCGCCTCGGGGCCGCTCTGCCGGATCGCCGCTCGGCGCCGGCGCAGGTGGTTTCCGGCGGACGGCGCCTCGCATGACCGCCGCGGCGCACGCAGCCGCCGACGCGGCCGAGGCCGTCGCATACCGCGGCATCGCACCACGCATCCGCGCGGGTCTTGCGACCGGCGCGGCGTTGGTCGGCGCGCTGGCAGTCTGGTCGGCGCTCGCGCCGATCGAGAGCGCGGCCATCGCGCCGGGGACGGTGAAGGTCGAATCGACGCGCAAGACGCTGCAGCATCTCGAAGGCGGCGTCATCCGCCAGATTCTCGTCGCCGAGGGCAGCCAGGTAAAGGCGGGCGACGTGCTGCTGCGCCTCGATCCGACGAAGGCGCGCGCCAACCGCGACACGCTCGTCGATCAGTTCGCCGCCGCGCTCGCCGACGAAGCGCGATTGCGCGCCGAATTCGCCGGACGGGCGGCGATCGAGCTGCCGCCCGAGCTCGCGGCGCGCCGGCAGGAGCCGCGCATCGCCGAGATCATGACCGGCCAGGAACGCATCCTCGCCGCGCATCAGGCGCTGTTGCGCGCGCGCATTGCGGTGTGGGAGGAGCGCGCGGCCCAGAGCCGCAGCGAGATGGCGGGAATGAAGGCGCAGGACCAGGCGCTGGAGCGGCAGCTCGCGCTCATCGCGCAGGAGACCGCGGACTCGCAGACGCTCCTGGCCAAGGGGCTCGAGCGGCGGCCCCACATGCTCGCACTCGAGCGCACGCGTGCCGATCTCGAGGGGCGGCGCGCGGATCTGCGGGCGCAGAGCGCGCGCGCCCTTCAGGTGATTGCCGAGAGCGCCGCGCAGGTGGCGAGCGTGCAATATGATTCGGATAAGGACCTCTCCGAGCAGCTACGCGATGCCGAGGCGCGGGCCAAGGAGCTGCGCGAGCAGGTGCAGGTCGCATCGGATGTGCTGGCGCGCACGGAGCTGCGCGCTCCGGTCGCCGGAACGGTGACCGATCTGCGCGTCCACACGATCGGCGGCGTCATCGCGCCGGGCGATCGGCTCATGGATATCGTGCCGGCGCGCGACCGCCTGCTGGTCGAAGTCGAGATCCGGCCGGAGGACATCTACCTGCTGCATCGCGGTCAGCGCGCGCAGGTGCGCCTGCTGGCCTATCGCCAGCGTGTCGCGCCCGCGCTCGCGGCGACGCTCGATTATGTCGCGCCGGATCTCGCCGACGATAAGCGGAGCGACCAGCCGCACTATACCGGCCGCGTTGTCCTCGATCAGTCCGACCTTGGCGTTCATCCCGAGATCAGACTCGTCGCCGGCATGCAGGCCGAAGTCATGATCGCCACAGGCCATACCACCGTCGCGCTTTATGCGCTGTCGCCCCTGCTCGATGTGTTCCGCCGCGCAATGCGCGACCGCTGAGGAGGCGGCGAGAGCAAGGACGACTGAGCTGAATGAGGGAGGGCAGCGTGAGCGCGACCCTGAGCGGTTATGAAGCCTCCGCCTCCGAGGGCGGCAGGCGAACCAGAGCGTGGCAGCGCCTCGGCGCACCGCTGCGCGCGCGGCTCAACGGCTGGATCGAGCGCGGATTGCCGCTGCAGCAGCTCCTCTTCCTCGCCCTGCTATCGGTTTCGGCGATCCCGGCGCTGGTCTTCGCCGTCTGGGAGGACCGCACCGCCATGACCCGCGAGATGGACGCAGCGCGCGATAAACATCTGGTCATAGCCAAGCATCTCGCGCAGGCGCTGACGCGCTACGAGCGCGACGTCACCGCCGTCTTCCGCTTCGTCGTCAGCCAGGGCGAAAGGGCGGGCAAGGCGCCGGGCATGCCTGACCTCCTGACCTCGCTCGATTTCCGCTATCTCTGCATCTTCGACGATCGCAATGCGACGCTTCATCTTTGGATGGCGCCGCAGATGTCGCGTGCATCGCTACCCCAGCCGGAATTGAAGCGCCTGCTGCGGGAGAAGGCGCTTGCCGCTCCCGGCAAGCCGGTGATGACCAATTTCATGCTCAGCGGCGGCACGCCGTTGCTCTTCCTCGTGCAGACGGTCGACGATCACTCCTTCGCCGTGGCCGGTATCGGCGCCGGGTATTTCTCCGAACTGCGCAAAGCCATCACGTTCGGTGAGCACGGACATGCGGCGATCTTCGATCGCGCCGGCCATATCATCGCGCACCCCTCGCCGGAATGGGAGGCGACGCTGCACGACCTGTCGCAGGCGCCGCCGGTTGCGGCGGCGATGCGCGGCGGGACCGGCGTCACCACTTTCTTCTCGCCGGCGGTCAAAGCCCAGATGATCACCGGCTATGCGGCGGTGCCCGGCGTCGGTTGGGGTGTGATGGTGCCGCAGCCGCTGAGCGAGATCGCAGCGCGCGCCCATAGCGCCCGGGACGTCGCCTTCGCCATCGGCGGCGCCGGGCTTGTGCTCGCGGCGCTGGTGAGCTGGTGGCTGGCGCGCCGCCTCACTGCGCCGATCCGCGCGGTCGCCGAGACCGCTGGCAAGATCGCCGCCGGCGGCGGCGACGAGCGCGTACCGCCCTTCCCTGCCCGCACGCCGCGCGAACTGCGCGACCTCGCGGGATCCTTCAACCGCATGGTCGACGACCTCGATCGCTCGGCGCACAATCTTGCTGCGGCAGAAGCCGAGCTGAGGCAGGCGCAGAAGCTCGAGGCGCTGGGCCGGCTCACCGGCGGGATCGCACATGATTTCAACAATGTGCTGACGATCATCGGCGGCAATCTCGAGCTTCTGGAGCAGCGCTGCCCCGCGGTTCCCGGGATAAGCCGGATCATCAAGACCGCCGCGTCGGGCGTGCTGCGCGCACAAAAGTTGACGCAGCAGCTTCTCGCTTATGCGCGCAAGCAGACGCTGCAGCTCGAGCCGCTGGACGTCAACCAGGTGGTCGGGGAGATCGCCGAGCTCGCCAAGGTCATCGCCGGCGCGCGGATCGAGCTGCTCGTGACCACGGCTCCGGTGCTGCGGACCGCGCTTTCCGACAAGAACCAGCTCGAGACGGCGCTGCTCAATCTGGTTGCCAATGCCCGCGACGCCATCGCCGATTCCGGCATGGTCGCCATCAGCACCGGCCAGGCAACGCTCGACGGCGACGAGTTCGAGGGACAGGCCGGCGAGGTCGCGCCCGGCGACTATGTGACGCTCACCGTCGCCGATACCGGCGCGGGCATGTCGCCCGAAGTGCGCGAGAAGGCGATCGAGCCGTTCTTCACGACCAAGGGTGTCGGCAAGGGCACCGGGCTCGGCCTGAGCATGGTCTACGGCTTCATGCGGCAGTCGGGCGGCTTTTTGACCATCGACAGCGAGCCCGGCGAAGGAACTCGCATCCGGCTTTATTTCCGCTGCGCCGAACGCGCCGCTGCCGCCGAGGACGCGACCGAGGTGCCGGCGAGGCTGGTCCGCCTGCGCGGCCCGGCAAGCCGGAACAAGATGGTGCTTATCGTCGAAGACGATCCGAGCGTGCGCGAATTCGCCGCGTCGGTGCTGCGGGAGTCCGGCTATACGGTGCTCGAGGCGTCGCAGGCGGAGCCGGCGCTCGACGTGCTGATGCAGGAGAACGGCATCGACGTCCTGCTCAGCGACGTCGTCATGCCGGGCGAAATGACCGGCAAGGATCTGGCGCGCATGGCGCGCGCGCACCGCACCGAGCTCGCCGTCATTCTCACCACCGGCTACTCGGACCAGCGTATGACCGACTGGCCGGTCGAGGGCACGACCTTCCTGGCGAAGCCTTATCGCGTCTCCGATCTTATGAGGGCGGTCGATGCGGCGCTGGAATCGGCCCGGCACGCGCAGGCGAGCTCGTGACTCGAGCGCTACTCCGCGTCAGCCGAGCAGCAGCACGCCGATGACAATGGTGAGCACCGTCACCGGCGCGCCCAGCTTGAAATAGGTCCAGAAATCGATGCGGATGCCGTGGCGCTCGGCGCGCTGGACGACGATGAGGTTGGCGACCGAGCCGAGGATGGTGAAGTTCCCGGCCAGCGTGGCCGCCATGGCAAGGGCGAGCCAGGCGATCCGCGGCTCGGCCAGATGCTCGACAAAGGGCTTCAGCAGCAGCACCGCGGGCACGTTGCTGACGAGATTGGAGAGGATCGCCGCCACCACGGCCATGATCGCCGGCGACTGAAGATCGACGCGCGCGGCATAGGCGAGAACATCCGGCCCGAGCAGCGCCTTTTCCATTCCGGCGACGACGATGAAGAGCCCGGCAAAAAGCAGAAGCAGCGACCAGTCGATCTCGCGATAGATGCGCTCCGGCTTGATGCGCCGCGTCAGCAGCAGCAGCGAGCCGGCGACGATCGCCACCTTGGCCGGCGGCTGGCCGAGGAAGAAGAAGAGCACCATCCCGAAGCTCGCCGCGAGCGCCTTCGCCAGCAGCACGCGATTCCAGCGCAGCCGCGGTGGCTCAGCCGCATCGAGCCGCGCGCGCGTGAAGAATTCGCACCGCCAAACGAGCGCCACCAGCACAAGCATCACGGCGAGCCCCGCCACCGCCACCGGCGCCAGCGCGCGCGCGAAATCGCCATAGGCGATATGCGAGAAGCTGCCAATCATGATGTTTTGCGGATTGCCGGTAATGGTGGCGGTGCTGCCGATGTTGGAGCTCATCGCCAGCGCCAGCAGGTAGGGAACCGGGTTGCGGCGCAGCCGCAAGGTCAGTTCCGCGACGAGCGGCGTCAGCATCAGGCAGACCGTGTCGTTGACCAGAAAAGCGGAAAGCCCGCCCGAGACGAAAGTGACGCCGAAGAGCAGCGCGAGAGGATGCCGGGCATGGCGCGCGATCCAATGCGCGGCCAGATGGAAGAACCCGGCAAAGCGCAGATTGGCCACCAGGATCATCATGCCGAGCAGCAGCGCGATGGTATCGAGATCGATGGCGCGATAGGCCTCAGCCGGCGTCAGCGCGCCCACCGCCACCATCAGGCTGGCGCCGACCAGCGCTGCGCCGGCACGGTCGAGTCTGAGCCCCGGCACGCGCCCAAGCGCGATCACGACGTAGGTGGCGGTGAAAATCAGCGCGGCGAACACGGGCACCCCGGTGGCGGCGGGACAGATTGCCGGGTCGCAACCCCTTCAACAACCGAAAAAAAGCCACAGTCCTCGCCTTTTTGGGGAGCCCGCCGCCGAGACGTTTCGTGCTAGAAGCACGCCGGGCGCGCAGGTTTGGAACGGAAGGCAGCTTCAAGGCGCATGGCGGCAAGAGGACGTGGGGAACGGCGCGACGACCCGGAAGAGGGGCCCGAGGATGGCGGCCGCCGCGAGCGGCGCCGCGCCGGGCCGCGCCGGCCGCGCGGCGGCGGGGCGGGGCGGCTCTTCCGCTGGGCGCTGCTGCTGGCGCTCTGGGGCGTCATCATCGGCGGCGGCATCATCGGCTGGTTTGCGCTCACGCTGCCGCCGACCATCGACCTCACCCAGGCGCAACGCCGGCCGAGCGTCACCCTGCTCGGTGCCGATGGCAGCCTGATCGCGACCTATGGCGATCTCTTCGGCGAGCCGCTGAAGCTCAACGAGATGCCGCGCTACCTGCCGGAAGCGGTGCTCGCCACCGAGGACCGGCGCTTCTATGAGCATTGGGGTATCGACCCCATCGGCACGCTGCGCGCGCTCTATGCCGACATCCGCGCCGGGCATGTCGTCCAGGGCGGCAGCACCATCACCCAGCAGCTCGCCAAGAATCTGTTCCTCACGCCCGATCGCACCATCAAGCGCAAGATCCACGAGGCGCTGCTGGCGATCTGGCTCGAGCACAAATTCACCAAGGACCAACTGCTCGAGATCTATCTCAATCGCATCTATCTCGGCGCCGGCACCTATGGCGTCGATGCCGCGGCGCATCGCTATTTCGACAAATCGGCACGCCATGTGACGCTCTACGAGGCGGCAACCATTGCCGGGCTGCTGAAGGCGCCGACGCGCTTCAGCCCGGCACGCGATGCCGACGAAGCGGCCAAGCGCACGGCGCAAGTGCTGACCAATATGGTCAATGCCGGCTACATCACTGCGGCGCAGGCGCAAGCGGCCGAGAAGCAACGCTCGGAGCTGGCGCTGGCCGGCCGAGTCCGTCCGGGCAACCGCTACTTCGCCGACTGGGTCTATGAGCTCACCAGCAGCTATGTGCAGGCGGATGGGCGCGACCTCGTCGTCACCACCACCCTCGATCCGCGCATGCAGCAGGAGGCCGAGGCGTCGATCGGGCACACGCTCGACAAGGACGGAGCCAAGGCGAAGGCGTCGCAGGGCGCCCTCGTCGCCATGGCGCCCGACGGTGCAGTGCGCGCTATGGTGGGCGGCCGCGATTACGCCGCAAGCCAGTTCAACCGCGCGACTCAGGCGCTGCGCCAGCCGGGCTCGGCCTTCAAGCCCTTCGTCTATCTCGCCGCGCTCGAGCACGGCATGACGCCCGAGGACCGCTTCGAGGATCGGCCGATCCGCATCGGCAATTGGGCGCCGCATAATTACGAGAACAAGTATCGCGGCGAGGTCACCGCCTCGGAGGCGCTCGCCGAGAGCATCAACACGGTGGCGGCCCAGGTGATCGAGCGCGCCGGCATCGACAACGTCATCGCCACCGCGCACCGCCTCGGCATCACCAGCGATCTCGCGCATGACGCAAGCCTGGCGCTCGGCACCTCGGAGGTGACGCTGCTCGATCTCACCAGTGCCTATTGCGCATTCGCCAGCGGCGGGCGCGCGGCTCTGCCCTACGGCATCACCGAGATCCGCGATCGCGACGGACACGTGCTCTATCGCCGACAGGGCGATGGCGGCGCGCAGGTGATCGATCCCGCCATCGACGGCGAGCTCGACCAGATGATGGCGGGGGTCATCGCGCACGGCACCGGCCGCGCCGCGGCGCTGCCGCGCCCGGCCGCGGGCAAGACCGGCACCACGCAGGATTTCCGCGACGCCTGGTTCGTCGGCTTCACCGCCGATCTCGTCACCGGCGTGTGGTTCGGCAATGACGACAATGACCCGATGAACCATGTGACCGGCGGGACCCTGCCGGCGCGCACCTGGCACAGCTTCATGGTCGAGGCGACGCAGGGCATGCCGATCCGGCCGCTGCCCTCGGCGCCCGAGACCTTCGCCACCCAGGTGGCCGCGGCGAAGAACACCGCCGCCGGTTGGCTCAGCGGGCTCCTGCACAATATCTTCGGCGGCGACAGCGCACCACGCCGCCCGGCGGCGGTCGAGCAGCGGCCGATCTATCAGCCACCGCAGAAATACTGAGGCGCTCAGCCAGACGAGCCCGCGGGCTGCGCTGATCGGCGGCGCCGCGCTATGATCCCTGCGCCATGTCCGTCCGCAATCTCGACAAGCTGTTCAAGCCGAAATCCGTGGCGCTGATCGGCGCCACGATGCGCGCAGGCGCGGTGGGCGCGGTGGTCTTGCGCAATCTGCGGCGTGCCTGGCCCAAGATGTCGCTGATGCTGGTCAATCCGCATCACCAGGAGCTGGAGGGGCTGCCGGTCTACAAGGATGTCGCGAGCCTGCCCGAGACGCCGGACCTCGCCATCATCGTGACGCCGCCCGAGACCGTACCCGGCCTCGTGCGCGACCTCGGCGCACGAGGCACCAAGGCGGCGGTGATCATCACCGCAGGATTCGGCGAGCTTGGCGAGCGCGGCCGCGCCCTTCAGCAGGCAGCGCTCGAAGCCGCCGAGCCGCATCTGCTCCGCCTCATCGGGCCGAATTGCGTCGGCGTCATGGTGCCCGAAATCGGGCTCGACGCCAGCTTCTCGCATATCGCGCCGCCGCCCGGCGATCTCGCTTTCGTCAGCCAATCGGGCGCGATGATCACCGCCGTTCTCGACTGGGCGGCGCCGCGCCGCATCGGCTTCTCACATGTGGTCTCGCTCGGCGACATGGCCGATGTCGACTTCGGCGATACGCTCGACTACCTCGCCGCCGATCCGGACACGCGCGCCATCCTGCTCTATGTCGAGGCGGTGACGCATGCGCGGAAATTCATGTCGGCGGCGCGCGCCGCTTCGCGCAGCAAGCCGGTGCTGGCGGTGAAGGTCGGGCGCTTTGCCGAAGGGGCGCGCGCCGCCGCCTCCCATACCGGGGCGCTCGCCGGCTCGTTTGCCGTCTACGATGCGGCCTTCCGCCGCGCCGGCATGCTGCGCGTCGACAGCATGGCCGAACTCTTCGATGCGGTGGAGACGCTGGCGTTGACCCGGCCGCAACAGGGCGACCGCCTCGCCATCCTGACCAATGGCGGCGGGCCGGGCGTCATGGCCACCGATGCGCTCATCGCCGAAGGCGGCCGGCTTGCCACGCTCTCGCCCGGGACCATCGCCAAACTCGACCAGGTGCTGCCCGCGACGTGGAGCCACGGCAATCCCATCGACATCATCGGCGACGCGTCGGGCGAGCGCTATGCCAAGGCGCTCTCCATCGTGCTCGAAGAGCAAGAGCTCGACGCGGTGCTGGTGCTGAACGCGCCGACGGCGCTGGCGCGGCCGAGCGAGGCGGCACGCGCGGTGATCGACACCTGGAGGGCGCAACCGCCCGCCACGCTGATCGGCCGCAACCTGCTCACCTCTTGGCTGGGCGAGCGTGCTGCGGCACCAGCGCGGCGCCGCTTCGCCGAAGCGCGGATCGCGACCTACGAGACGCCGGACAGCGCGGTGCGCGGCTTCATGCATCGGGTGCGGTACCGCCGCAACCAGGAGCTGCTGATGGAGACGCCGGCGGCGCGTCCCGATGCCTTCGTCCCCGACGCCACCGCAGTGAGCGCGCTACTTTCCCACACGGTCGCGGACGGCCCCGTCTGGCTTGGCGCCGAAGAAGTCTCGGGCGTGCTCGCCGCCTACGGCATCCCGCTGCCCAGGAGCCGCATCGTCGCGGATGGCGATGCGGCCGCAGCAGCGGCGGCGGACATGGGCTTCCCGGTGGCGCTCAAGATCCGCTCGCCCGACATCACGCATAAGACCGATCTGGGCGGCGTCGCGCTCAATCTCGGCAATGCCGAGCGCGTGCGCGCCGAGGCGCAGGCGATGGCGGCGCGCGTCGGCGCGGCGGCGCCCCAGGCGCGGCTCCAGGGTTTCCTGGTGCAGGAGATGGTGCGGCGCCCGGGCGCGCTCGAGCTCATCGTCGGACTGCTGGACGATGCCGTCTTCGGCCCGGTGGTGATGTTCGGCGAGGGCGGCATCGCCGTCGAGCTGCTGCGCGACACCAGCCTCGAGCTGCCGCCGCTTAACGACGTGCTCGCCCGCGCGCTGATGGCGCGCACGCGGGTCTTCCGGCTGCTGCAGGGCTTCCGCGGCCAGCCCGCGGCCGATCTTGGCGCCATCGCCACCGTGCTGATCCGCGTGGCGCAGCTCGCCGCCGAGCATCCCGAGATCCGCGAACTCGACATCAACCCGCTGCTCGCCGACGCCAAGGGCGTCATCGCCGTCGATGCACGCATCCAGGTGGCGTCGCCCGCGCGCCCGGGCGCGGCGCGGCTCGCCATCTCGCCCTATCCGCGCGAGCTCGAGAGCCGCGAGACGCTGCGCGACGGCACCGCCCTGCTGCTGCGGCCGGTGCGGCCGGAGGACGAGCCGATCCTGCAGGATCTGGCGCACAACATGAACCCGGACGATCTCAGGCTGCGCTTCTTCACACCGATGAAGGCGCTGCCGCACACGCTCGCGGCGCGGCTGTCGCAGATCGACTATGACCGCGAGATGGCGATCGTGGCCCGCCTCGCGGCGAACGGCGCAGCGCTGGGGGTGGCGCGCTTCTCGGCCGACCCCGACAACCGCCGCGCCGAATTCGCCGTGGCGCTGCGCAGCGACTGGAAGAGCCGCGGACTCGGCCACCTGCTGATGACGCGCATCATCGACATCGCCCGCGCGCGCGGCATCGCCGAGATCATCGGCGACGTGCTGCATGAGAACGAGCCGATGCTGAAGCTGGCGAAGAGGCTTGGATTCGCCCTTGAAGCCCATCCCGACGATCCCGAGCTGGTGCGCGTGGTGAAGCCGCTCGGCTGAGCGGACGACTGCAGTTCCGCGCTCCATCCTTCGACGGGCTCGGCAACCCAAGCGCGTCGCCGTCCGTCCGCCTCTACCTCATACGCTCTATTGCCGCTTCGCGCTCCGCGCGAAATCGGCGATGGCGGCGAGCTCGCCCCGATCGGGCGTTGCGGCGCCCTCGGCGAGGCGCTGGTAAAGCCGCGCCGTGCCGCGATAGATCTGCTGCGCCGCCGGATCGCCGGCGAGGAAATCGGCGATCTCCTCCATCTCGGCGACCCAGCGATAGGCCTTGGGAAACATGGTGGGGAGCCGCGCGAGATAGGGCAGCAGAGCGGGCTGGCTCTCGCGCAGCTCCTGGATCAACGCCGCAGTGGTGCCGCCGCGGTGGGATCCGAGCGCCATGGCCGAGCCCAGCGCCGTGATGCCCTTCGTGAGGCCGGCATAGGACATCTTGAGTGCCGAGGCGGCACCGATCGGCGCGTCGAGGAGGCGCAGCTCGAGGCCGAGCGCCTTGAGCCGACCGAGTTCCGCCGCGGCTTCCCCCGAGGCGTAGAAAACGGTGCGCGCGCCCTCGGCAGGCGGTGGCCCGATGATGCCGGCATCGGCGAAGCGGCATTGGGCGCCCGCCAGGATGGCGCCGATGCGCTCGGCCGTCTCGGGGGAGACGGCGTTGCAATCAACATAGACGGGCCTGCGCCCCGCCCGCGCGAGAACCGGGGCGAGGCTTCCGGCCAATGCGGCGGCACTCCCCGGCGGCACGATCGAGAGCAGCAGGTCCGCCTCGCCGACCAGACGCGCGGGATCGTCGATGACGGCGAAGCCGGCGCGCTCGGCGCGGGCGATGCTGGCGGCGCTGCGCCCGGCGAGCGAGGTCAGGATGCGGGCGCCGTGCTGCTTGAGCCGCTTTCCGACGGCGCTTCCCATCTCGCCCGGGGCGATGATGGCGATGGTGTCGGTCATCTTCTACCCTCCCCGCGCTGCAACACGAGGCGCCGGTAGAATTCCGCCAGGATCGAGGCGCTGAGCGCCATCAGCACCAGGCGGAGCAGCGTCTCGATGACGCCGGTGAGCAGGATGAGCCCGAGCGGCGGCTGCTTGGCGATGAGCTCGGCAGGGCCAAGATGCACGACCGCGAGAAGCTGGTCGATCAGGATGCCGGTCACCAGCATGATCGGCAGCGTCCCCAAGAGACTCGCGAGCAGCAGCCGCCAGGCATTGCCACGCATCGCCCGCCACGCGGTCCCCGGCGCCACCGGCGCGCCGAAGGCGGCGGCGGGAAAGACCAGCGAAAACCGCGCCACGCCGAGCGAGAGCGCAACGCCCAGGGCGGCAGCGGCGGCGCTTTTGATCGCGGCGACCTGGTCGGTGTCGGCCGGCCGCACCAAACCGGCATACCAGACGAGAGCGAAGAAGCCGAGGCCGGCAGCATAGACGGCGACGCTGTAGCCGATGAAGCGCAGCCAGGCGCGGGCGAAGACCCGCCGCGGCGGCGGGCTGAGCTCGCCCATCAGCATCAGCCGGTGCCAGCGGACGGCGAAGGCGTTGAGCGCCAACAGCGCGACGCCGGCATCGAACACCGCCGCCGCGTCTTCGAGCGCGCCTCCCGCGGACAGCAGGCCGGCGGGCGCCAGGTAGCGGATCGCCAAACCCGGCAGCAGCAGCGCCGCCAGCATCACCAGCAGCGGCAGCCAGCCAAGCTCCAGCACCAGACCGAAACGCCCGAAGACAGCGCGCCAGGCGATGAAGACCGCCGCGGATATCGGCACCCTGATGCGTGTCGCCCCAGCGTTCATTGGGCGGCGAGGCTAGCCCTCAGAGCTCCGCGGAGCAAGGCTTCCGGCGCTCAGGCGTCGCTGGCGTCGAGCGCGTAGCCAGCGGCGCGCACGGTGCGGATGACGTCGCTGCGGTCGCTGTCGTTGAGCGCCTTGCGCAGACGGCGGATATGCACGTCGACGGTGCGCAGCTCGACCTCGGCCTCGCGCCCCCAGACGCCGTCGAGCAGCTGCTCGCGCGAGAAGACGCGGCCCGGCCGCTCGAGGAAGAAGCGCAGCAGGCGGAACTCGGTGGGGCCCAGATGCACCGGCGCGTTGGCGCGCGAGACGCGGTGGGCGGACAAGTCCATGACGATGTCGCCGAAGCGCAGCGTCTCCGCCGTGGTGACCGGCCGCACGCGGCGGATGACGGCGCGCAGCCGGGCGATGAGCTCGCCCGGCGAGAAAGGCTTCACCACATAGTCGTCGGCGCCGCTGTCGAGGCCGCGCACGCGGTCGGTCTCCTCACCGCGGGCGGTGAGCATGATCACCGGCAGGTCGCGCCAGGCCGGCGCGCGCCGGATCTGCCGGCAGATCTCGAGGCCGGAGATGCGCGGCAGCATCCAGTCGAGCAGCACCGCATCGGGCTTGCTCTCGCGCAGCTGCAGCAGCGCCTCTTCGCCGTCATGCGCCTCGTTGACCGCGAAGCCTTCGCGCTCGAGGTTGTAGCGCAGCAGCGTGACGAGCGCCGGCTCGTCCTCGACGACCAGCACGAGCGGCCGCATCAAGCGTTCTCCTCCTCGTCGTCGCCCGCGCCGGGCCGGCCGCCGCCGCGCACCACGGCAAGGCTCGAGCGGTCGCCCTTGGGCCGCGCCTGCGCCAGTGCCGTCCCGTGCACGAGGAAATAGAGCGTCTCGGCGATGTTGGTCGTGTGGTCGCCGATGCGCTCGAGGTTCTTGGCAATGAACAGCAGATGCGTGCAGGCGGTGATGTTGCGGGGATCCTCGATCATGTAGGTAAGGAGCTCGCGGAAGAGGCTCGTATACATCTCGTCGAGCTCCTCGTCGCGCAGCCAGACCGCGAGCGCCTTGTCGGCATCGCGCTCGACATAGGCGTCGAGCATGTCCTTGATCATCGCCTGGCAGAGCCGGCCCATGCGCGGCACGGCGTGGACCGGCCGCACCGGCGGCGTCTGGTTGAGCGCGATCGAGCGCTTGGCGACATTGGCGGCGTAGTCGCCGATGCGCTCGAGATCGCTGGCGATTTTGAGTGCGGCGATGCTCTGGCGGAGGTCGCGGGCCATGGGCTGGCGCAGCGCCAGGAGGCGCACCACCAGCCCCTCGATCTCGCGCTCGAGATTGTCGATGCGGACGTCGCCCTCGATCACCTCGGTAGCGAGGTCGCTGTCGCGCTTCACCACCGCCTCGATCGCGGCACCGAGCTGACTCTCGGCGAATCCGCCCATCTGGGTGATGGTGTTGTCGAGCCGCTGCAGCTCTTCGTCGTAGCTCTTGATGATGTGTTCGGAGGCCATGTCGCCGATGCCCTTCTCAGCCGAAGCGTCCGGTGATGTAGTCCTCGGTCCGCTTCTCCCGGGGGTGGGTGAAGATCTTCTCGGTCTCGTCGTATTCGACGAGCTCGCCGAGATACATGAAGGCGGTGAAGTCCGAGCTGCGCGCCGCCTGCTGCATGTTGTGGGTGACGATGGCGATGCAGTAGTCGGATTTGAGCTCGGCGATCAGCTCCTCGATGCGCTGCGTCGAGATCGGGTCGAGCGCCGAGGCGGGCTCGTCGAGCAGCAGGATCTCCGGCTTCACCGCGATAGCGCGGGCGATGCAGAGGCGCTGCTGCTGCCCGCCCGAGAGCGACAGGCCGCTCTGCTTCAGCTTGTCCTTGACCTCATCCCAAAGCGCGGCACGGCGCAGCGCCTGCTCGACGCGCTCGTCGAGCTCGCTCGCCGGCAGCCGCTCATAGAGGCGGATGCCGAAGGCGATGTTGTCGTGGATCGACATCGGAAACGGCGTCGGCTTCTGGAACACCATGCCGATCTTGGCGCGCAGCAGATTGAGGTCCTGCCCGGCATCGAGAATGTCGCGGCCGTCGACCAGCACCTCGCCGGTGGCGCGCTGACCGGGATAGAGTTCGTAGATGCGGTTCAGGACGCGCAGCAAGGTCGACTTGCCGCAGCCCGAGGGGCCGATGAAGGCGGTGACGCGCTTGTCGTGCAGCGCCAGATTGATGCCCTTCAGCGCCTCAAAGGCCTTGTAGTAGAAGCGCACATTCTTGATCACCACCTTGGGCGCGGTCTGCCCCGCCGCGGCGGGCTCCTGCGGCCGCACGGTCGGCCGGCCCAGAGTCGGCGCGCGCGGCGCCTCGGCGGTCACGGTGATGTCGGCGGTCATGGCGAATGGTTGCTCCAGCTGGCAAGGAATCGCGCGACGATATTGAGCACGAGGATGGTGACGGTGATGAGCAGGGCGCCGCCCCAGGCCAGCGCCTGCCAGTCGGCATAGGGGCTCAAGGCGAACTGGAAGATGACGACCGGCAGGTTCGCCATCGGCGCGTCCATCTTGACCGACCAGAACTGGTTGATCCCCGCGGTGAAGAGCAGCGGCGCGGTTTCGCCGGCGATCCGGGCGACCGCCAGCATCACGCCGGTCAGCATGCCCTGGAGGGCGGCGCGGTAGATGACGGTGACGATCACCTTCCATTGCGGCGCGCCCAGCGCGATCGCCGCCTCGCGCAGGCTGCCCGGCACCAGGCGCAGCATGTCCTCGGTGGTGCGCACCACGACCGGGATGACGATGATGGCAAGCGCGGCCGCCCCGGCCCAGGCGGAGAAGCCGCCCATCCCCACCACCATCAGCTCGTAGACGAAGACACCGACGATGATCGAGGGCGCGCTCAGCAGGATGTCGTTGACGAAGCGCACCACTGGCGCGATGCGGCTGCCGGCGCCGAACTCGGCCAGGTAGGTTCCGGTGAGCACGCCCACCGGCGTGCCCACGAGGGTGGCGACGACGGTCATCACCAGGCTGCCGTAGATGGCGTTGGCAAGCCCGCCCTTGCCGCCGGGCGGCGGTGTCGACTGGGTGAAGAAATCGCCGTTCACCGCCGCGAGGCCCTTGCTGACCAGCGTCGAGAGGATGAGGAAGAGCACGGCGAGACCGATAATCGTCGCGCCCACCGACAGCGCGAGATAGACCGCGTTGCGCGCGCGGCGCCGGCCGTAGAGCCCGGTGGCGATCACTTGGCCGCCTGCCGCTCGAGCCGCAGCAGCATCAGCTTGGCGGCGGCGAGCACGATGAAGGTGATGACGAAGAGGATGAAACCCAGGGCGATCAGGGAGGAGACGTAGAGCGGACTCACCGCCTCGCTGAATTCGTTGGCAAGCGTCGCCGAGATGGTGGTCCCCGGCGCCAACAGCGAAGCACGAATGTGATGCGCGTTGCCGATGACGAACGTCACCGCCATGGTCTCGCCGAGCGCGCGGCCGAGCCCCAGCATGATGCCGCCGATGACACCGGTGCGGGTGAAGGGCAGCACGATGCGGCTCATCACCTCGGCCGTGGTCGCGCCGACGCCATAGGCGCTCTCGCGCAGCATCGGCGGCACGGTGAGAAAGACGTCGCGCATCACCGCGGCGATGAAGGGCAGCACCATCACGCCGAGGATGATCCCGGCGGTGAGCACGCCGAGGCCGAGCGGCGGACCTTGGAAGAGGTCGCCGAAGATCGGCACGTCGCCCAGCGTATCGATGAGGAGGGGCTGGACATGGAGCTGCAGGAAGGGCGCCAGCACGAACAGGCCCCAGATGCCGTAGATGATGCTGGGAATGGCGGCGAGCAGCTCGATCAGCGTGCCGATCGGCCGGCGGAGCGGAGGCGGGCAGAGCTCGGTGAGGAAGACGGCGATGCCGAGCGCCAGCGGGATGCCGATCAGCATGGCGATGAAGGAGCTGATCAGCGTGCCGTAGATCGCCGGCAGCGCCCCGAACAGATCCTTCACCGGGTTCCAGGCGTCGCTCGTGAGAAAGCCCCAGCCGAAGGCGCGGAAGGCGGGCAGCGCGCCCACCGCCAGCGCGACGACGATCCCGCCGAGCAGCAGCAGCACGCCAAAGGCGAACACCCGCGTCAGGATACGGAAGGCCGCGTCCTGGAGCCGCTGGCGGTCGAGCCGCCGGCGCGCGGGAAGGGTATAGGTCGTGGCCATGGCGAAGTGCCTGCTTAATTCAACTGCGGCGGGTGGCTCGGACGGTGGCGGCGAGGCTCATATTGGGCGGAGCAGCGCCGTCGGCCAGGGTGGCCGCCCTACCCGACAGCGCGGGGCTGCCAGTGCGAAGCCTCTTCCCGGGGCGGATCTGCACGAGCTTTCTCCTCTGGCGGCGGCGTCGGGCTGGATGCGGGGCTTTACGCCCCTTGGCTACAGGGCCTCCGTTGCATCCGTACGACACTAAGGTTGCAGTATTATGACAGTTGTGTTTAGCCGCTCGCCGCCGGCAGCGGCAGATGGACGGTGAAGACCGAGCCCTGGCCGGGTTCGCTCTCGATGTCGAGCGCGCCGCGGTGGCGGTTGAGGATGTGCTTGACGATGGCAAGGCCCAATCCGGTGCCGCCCAGTTCGCGCGAGCGCGCCGCATCGACGCGGTAGAAGCGCTCGGTGAGGCGCGGCAAATGCTCGCGCCCGATGCCGTCGCCATAGTCGCGCACCGCGACGGCGATCGCCGCCGGCCGCTCCCCCGGCCGGCTGCCCGGCAGGAAGCGCGGCGAGGGCCGCGCTGTCACCTCGATCGAGGTGCCGGACCGGCCATATTTGATGGCGTTGTCGAAGAGGTTCTGGAAGACCTGCGCCAGCTCGTCGGCATCGCCCAGCACCTCGATCCGCCCGGGCGGCAGGTTAAGCAGGATGCGCATGTCGCGCGCGGCTGAGCGCTGCTCCAGCAGATCGGCAACGGTGCGCAGCAGCCGCTCGAGCTCGACGCGCTCGGTCGGCGGCTGGTGCTCGTTCATCTCGATGCGCGACAGCGACAGGAGATCGTCGACCAGGCGCTTCATGCGCTGCGACTGCTCGCCCATGATGGCGAGGAAATGGTCGCGCGCCGCGGTATCGTCCCGCGCCGGCCCGCGGAGGGTCTCGATGAAGCCGATCAGCGAAGCGAGCGGCGTGCGCAGCTCGTGGCTGGCATTGGCGACGAAATCGGCGCGCAGCCGCTCGCTGCGCTTTACCGCGGTGAGGTCGTGCAGCATGAGCACGGCGGCGGCGCCTTCGGCGGTATGCGGCCGGAGCGCGGCGAGTCGCGCGGTCAGATGGCGCTCGACCGGCGTGGTGACGTCGAAGGCGACGACGCGCGAGGCCTCGCCATGCAGCACCGCATCGGCGGCGGCGAGCACCGCCGGATGGCGCAGCGCCACGGCGAGGTCGCGGTCGACGAGACGCATGCCGAGCAGCTCGTTCGCCGCCGGATTGGCGCGCACGATGCGCCGGCGCTCGTCAAGCAGGATCAACGGATCGGGGAGCGCCGCCAGCACCGCCTGGCTTGCGCCGAGCTCGGCCTCGCGCGCGGCGAGCTTCTGGCGCGAGGCGCGCGCCCAGCGACCCAGCGCAAGCCACAACTCGCGCACCGAAGGCGAGAGGGTGCGGATATCGGGCAAAGCAGCTTCCCCGGCCGCCATGCGGTCGAGCGCGGCCCGCACCGAAGCCACGCCCATGGCAAGCGGGCGGAACACCAGGAGGACGCCGAACCAGGTCGCCAGCCCCGAAACCAGCGCGGCTCGGGCGCCGATCTCGCCGACGAGCGCGAACGCGGCGATAACCACGAGGCCGGGCGCCGCCAACGCCAGCGCACCCAAAATCCATCGTGCGATCGGACCCATTCGGGTGAAGCCTCGCCGCTCGGTTGCACTGCCGATCTTGGCGCAGCCGGGGGCGGCGGGCAAACCCGCCGGCGCCGCCGCCTAACCGCCGAGCGCCGCCCCGACGGCGGCGGCAGTTTCTGGTTTCATCGGAACCTGCTTAGTCGAAATTTGTTTGCTTTGGGCTCAACGCATAGGTTCGACATGCGCCGCAGTTCCGACCGGAAAGGCGCTGCCCGCCGATCGCCGTCGGTCCTGGTTCGTCGCTCGCTCCAACCGGCATGCGAGTCCCGACAGGGAGGGCATCATGGGCAAAGCCCGCGTGACGAAGGAATTCCACAAGAACTTCGAATATCGCTATGACAAGCTCACCGCCGTTGCGAACAAGTGGATCTTCCAGGACTTCATCAATTCGACGGATTCGGTTCTCCATTTCTGGTGTGGCGGCGGCTACCTGCTCAATGCGCTGAGCTGCGCCGAGCGATTCGGCGTCGATGCCAGTCCCAAATATCGCGAGCACGCGCAGAGCACCTTCGGCTACCGCGCGGCTCCGAATCTCGAGGGGTTCCGCAATCTCGACGTGGTGATCTCGTCGCATACGCTCGCGCGGCTGCCCAACCCGCTGCAGACGCTAAAAGACGCTCACAGCGCGCTACGCGACGGCGGAACGCTGGTGGTCACCGTTCCCTGCTACGATCACAAGAACCAATACACCGAATTCAATTTCGAGCAGCATCTCTATAGCTGGTCGCCGATCGACATCGGCAATCTCGTCCATCGCGCCGGGTTCAGCGTCTTGTCCGCCGAGCGGATTTGTCACCGCATTCCGCCCAAGGGAGGGCTCATCCTTAAATACTCGGGCGAAACCCTGTTCCACCTCGCCTGCCGGCTTTATGGCTGGCTCTCTTCCAAGCAAACCCAGATCCGGGTGGTGGGCCTCAAGATGTCGCGCCCGGGCGAGGCGACAGAAAGCGCGGCCACGATCTGACCGCCGGGCTTCGCCCGCATGCAAGTTCAGCCCGGCGCGGGTGAGAGGGCGGCGCGCCTTATCGGCGAGGCGCTGGCCCAGCCGCCGGTGGCGCAGCCGGGCGCCAGGACGCGAGCATCCCTTCCCGCATCCGATCGCGGCGGAACAGGGCGATCGCCGCGCGCGCGTCCTGCGCCAGCGGCTTCCATGCGGCAATGAGACCGGCGCGACGGCGCGGCCTGCGAAAGAGCTGCGCGGCGGTGGAAATAGGGAAGGGCGTGCTGTCCATTTGCATCACTCGAAAAAATCACCAACACCCCGCAAACGATGCGCCGCCGCCGGGGGTTCAGTACGGACGCCGGATCGCCAGGTGCGATTTTTCCCCCGTCCGCCGCTAGGATTGAGGGAGCATCCTGGAGCTGCGGGACGCGGAGGAGAGGCGATGCTGCAGGACCGACAGGGGCTGGCGCTGTCGACATCGTCGGCGGAGGCGGCGGCAGGCTTCGAGCAGGCGCTCGGCGCCTATGTCGGCTATCGCGCCGATGCCGCGCAGCATCTCGCCCGGAGCCTCGCCGCCGACGGCGAACTCGGCCTGGCGCATTGCCTCGCCGGATATTTCGCCATGCTCCCTTACAAGCGCGCGAACCTACCGGCGGCGAGCGAGGCGGCACGCCGCGCCCGGGCGCCGATGGCCGGGGCGACAGCGCGGGAACGCGCTCACCTGGCCGCGCTCGAGGCGTGGATCGCCGGCGATCTCGCGCGGACCCTCGCGACCTGGGAAGGGATCGTCGCGGAGAACCCGCGCGATCTGCTCGCCTTCCGTCTCGCGCATTTCAACAATTTCTGGCTCGGGCGGCCGCAGGCGATGCGCGCCTCGGCCGAAGGCGTTTTGCCGAAATGGGGGCGCGAGCTCTGGGGCTATGGCACCATCCTCTCCTGCCTCAGCTTCGCCCGCGAGGAGTGCGGCGATCGCGCCGCGGCGGAAGCGGCGGGAGAAGCGGCGCTCGCGATCGATCCCGGCGATCTCTGGGCGCTTCACGCGATGGCGCATCTACGGGAGATGCAGGGCCGCGCGGGCGACGGCATCGCGCTCCTCGAGCGCCACGAGCGGCATTTCGCCGGCGGCAACAATTTCGTCCATCATCTGTGGTGGCATCGCGCACTCTTCCATCTGGAGCGGCGCGAGTTCAAGTCAGTGCTCGAGCTCTACGAGCGGCGCTTCCGTGATCTGGCCGCGCCGCTCACCGTGGCGCAGCCCGATCTCTATATCGATGTGCAGAACGCAGCGTCGATGCTGTTCCGCCTCGAGCGGCTCGGCATCGAGGTGGGCGAACGCTGGATCGAGCTCGCCGACAAGGCGGAGCAGCGGGTCGGCGATTGCCTCTCTGCCTTCACCCAGCCGCATTGGATGATGGCGCTCGCCGCGACCGGGCGCGAGGCGGCGGCGCGGCGTCTGCTGGAGGGCATGCGCGACTTTGCGCGCAGCGGCGAGCTCATCGCCGAGCTCGTTGGCGCCGTAGCGCTGCCGGTCTCGGAAGCGGTGCTGGCACATCGCCAGGGCCGTCACGCGGAGGCTGCCGATCTCATGAAACCGGTTCTCGGCCGGATGGCGGAACTCGGCGGCAGCCATGCGCAGCAGGACGTGCTGGAGCAGCTTTTCCTCGACGCGGCGATGAAGGCGGAGCGCGCCGAGGACGTCCGCCTGGCGCTAAGGCGCGCGGCGGCGCGCTATGGCGGCCCGCCCGAGCGGCGTGTCGGCTATGCCGAGGCGGCGCGTCGGTTCGGGAGCGCGTAGAGGCTCGTCGGCACCGGGCTGCCGCTAGCCGATCGCCTCATGCGCGGCGAGCGCGGCGAGGTTCACCATGTCGGAGACCGTGACGCCGAGATCGAAGATCTGCGCCGGCTTGTCGAGACCGATCAGCAGCGGGCCGACGCGCTTGCCGCCGCCCATGCTCTCGAGCAGCTGCGAAGCGATGTTGGCGGCGTTGAGCCCGGGCATGATCAACACATTGGCGGAACCGGTGAGCCGGCAGAAGGGATAGCGCTCGCGCATCAGCGCCGGATCGAGGGCGACCTCGGCGCTCATCTCGCCGTCATATTCGAAGTCGACGCGGCGCTGATCGAGGATTGCGACCGCGTCGCGCATGCGCTGATCGACGTAGCGCAGCGGATTGCCGAAAGTCGAATAGGAGAGGAAGGCGACGCGTGGCTCCTGCCCCATGAGCTGCCGGGCGCGACGCGCCGACTGGATGGCGATTTCGGCGAGCTGCGGCGCGTCGGGGCGCGGATGGGCGGTGGTGTCGGCGATGAAGACCGAGCGGCCGCGCGACAGCAGCAGCGCATAGCCGAAGACCTTGCTGTCATCCTTGGGGCCGAGCACGCGCATCACCTCCTCGAAGGCGGTGAAGTAGTTGCGCGTAACGCCGGTCACCAGCGCATCGGCATCGCCGCACGCGACCATGCAGGCGCCGAAGATGTTGCGGTCCTGGTTCACCATGCGCTGGCAGTCGCGGTGCAGCGCGCCGCGCCGCTGGAGCCGCGCATAAAGGAAATCGGTGTAGGTCTTGTTGGCCTTGGAGAGGCGCGCATTGTGGATCTCGAGATCGCCAGCCGCGGCGAGCCCCATGCGCCGCAAGGTGTCGCGGATGCGCTCCTCGCGACCGATCAGCACCGGCGTGCCATAGCCATTGTCGCGGAAGGAGAGCGCGGCGCGGATGGTCTTCTCCTCCTCGCCCTCGGCGAAGACGACGCGCTTGGGATTGGCGCGCACCTCGTCGAGCACGCGCTGCAAGCCTGCCGCGGTCGGATCGAGCCGGCCCTTGAGGCTCGCCTTGTAGCCCTCCATGTTGGCGATCGGCCGGCGCGCCACGCCGGAGTCCATCGCCGCCTTGGCCACGGCCGAGGGCACCGCCCAGATGAGCCGCGGGTCGAAAGGCGTCGGCACGATGTAGTCGGGGCCGTATTGCAGCCGCCGTCCGGCATAGGCGGCGGCGACCTCGTCGGGCACATCCTCGCGCGCGAGCTTCGCCAGCGCATGCGCCGCGGCGATCTTCATCGCATCGTTGATCGTCGAGGCGCGCACGTCGAGCGCGCCGCGAAAGATGTAGGGGAAGCCCAGGACGTTGTTGATCTGGTTCGGGTAGTCGGAGCGCCCGGTGCAGATGATGGCGTCCGAGCGCACCGCGAGCACCTCCTCGGGCGTGATCTCGGGATCGGGATTGGCCATGGCGGCGATCATCGGGTTCTTGGCCATCGACGTCACCATGGCCTGGCTCACCGCACCCTTGACCGAGAGGCCGAAGAAGACGTCGGCGCCCTCCATCGCCTCGGCCAGCGTGCGACGCTTTGTATTCACGGCATGCGCCGATTTCCACTGGTTCATGCCTTCGGTACGGCCCTGATAGACGACACCCTTGGTGTCGCAGAGCAGCACGTTGTCGTGGCGCAACCCCATGGATTTTAGCAGCTCGACGCAGGCGATCGAGGCGGCGCCGGCGCCGTTCACAACCATCTTGATGCTCTTGAGCTCACGCCCGGTGAGGTCGAGCGCGTTGAGCAGCGCGGCGGTGGCGATGATGGCGGTGCCGTGCTGGTCGTCGTGGAAGACCGGGATGTCGAGCAGCTCGCGCAAGCGCTGCTCGATGACGAAGCATTCCGGTGCCTTGATGTCCTCGAGATTGATCCCACCGAAGGCGGGATGGAGGTAGCGCACGCAATTGACGAAGGCGTCGACATCCTTGGTGTCGATTTCGAGATCGACGCCGTCGATGCCGGCGAAGCGCTTGAAGAGCACCGCCTTGCCTTCCATCACCGGCTTGGCGCCGAGCGCGCCGAGATCGCCGAGGCCCAGCACCGCGGTGCCGTTCGAGATCACCGCAACCAGATTGCCCTTGGCGGTGTAGTCGTAGGCCGCGGCCGGATCCTTGGCGATGTGCAGGCAGGGGAAGGCCACGCCCGGCGAATAGGCGAGCGAGAGGTCGTGCTGGGTGGTGAGCGGCTTGGTGGGCGCGATCTCGAGCTTGCCGGGGCGGCCCCTGGTGTGGAATTGCAGGGACTCTTCCTCGGTGACACGGATCTCAGGCTTTTCCTGGGACGGCAAAGGGGCGACTCCTCCGGCAGGGAGAACCAGCGCGGCTCCCCTTTTTCTTTGGTATGAGCGGCAGTCTAAGGAGAGCCGCCGAGCGCGTCAAAGCAGCGTCGCCCGGTGCCGCGCTGGGCGAGGCGGAACCGCGCTAGTGCTACAGCTCGCGCTGCAGGTTCTCGGATTCGGAGTCCATCGCGGGGACGCTAGCCGCCGCCGCTCGGCGTGGCTTGGATCAATCGGCGCCCGTGCCGGAGCTCAGGCTGGGATCTTCACCCCGGCCTGCCATTCGACGGCTTCGAATTGGCTGACATCGCTCAGGAAGCGGTCGCCGCCGGCATCGACGAAGACCTGACAGGCGAAGCGGTACCAGACGCCGTCGAGGACGAGGATGCCCTCATAGGCATTGGCAAGCCCGCCATCGGCCTCGTGCGTCGAGCGGACGAGCCGCGGCATGATGCGGGCGCGCTCGCCGAACTGAGTGGCGAGCCGGCCGATAAGGCAGCCGTCGCAGAGCACATCCTCGAGATGCCGGTGATATGTGGCGACCAGGAATTCGTCGACGTTCTCGAAGCTGCGCATGGCCATCCCCTCGCTCTCACCCAGACCCGGGAGGCTAGCGGCACGTCAGGAACATTTCAAGAACAATCGGAGCGGGCATGAACTCTTTGTAATCCAGCGACCGGGGATGAAAGAAAGTAAGCGTGCTTACTAATTGGCAGATACCCCAGCCTCGTTGAAAAGGAGAGGCCCATGAACACCCGAATCCCCCTGCTTCGCCGCACGCTGCGTACCGGCCTGCTCGCCGCCGGAATGGCGGCGGTGATCGGCACTGCCGCCCTCGCGCCGGCGATGGCCGATGAGGACGATTGGCACCACGGCGACGGCGACCGCCACGAGCAGGTCTGGCGCGACCATGACCATGATCGCGACCGGGACCGCGACCGCGCCTATGCCTATGCCGCCCCCGGCTATGCCTATTCCCCGGCACCAGCCTACGGCTACAGCTACGCTCCGGCGCCGAGCTATGGCTACAGCTATGCGCCGGCGCCGACCTATGCGGCCCCCGGCCTCAGTCTCGGCTTCGTCTTCCGCTGAGCGACGCTGAACGGAGAAGCCCCGCCCTTCCGGGCGGGGCTTTGCCGTCTTGGTGCCATCCCGTCCCTCAGGGCGTTCACGGCGGTTGAGGAGAAACCGATGCGACCGCGTGTCCTTACCCTGCTTGTCCTGCTGAGCCTCGGAGTGTTGATCGCCGCCCGGCCGGCATCGCCGACATCGAACACGGTGCAGCAGCTGAGCCACTGGTTTCAGCGCGGGGCCGCGCGCATCGAGGCCTCGGTCCGGAGCGGCGCGGCCGATCTCTGGTCGGCCGGCAAAACCGCCTTCGGCGCGAAATAGCGGCGGCGATCTTCAGCGCTTCGGATTGAGCGCGCGCGCATGGATATGCGCGTGGCGCCCGCCCGCTTCTTCCAGGATGCGCACCGCCGTCGGCTCCAGCTGGGGATCGGCGACGCGCGCCCAGAGCAGCACCGCTCCAGCCTTGAGCGCCGCCGCGAATTCGGCGCTGTGCCGGTTGGCGGTGGCGTAATCGAGCAGCTCCTTGATCGCCACGCCGCCGAGCCCGGCACCGGCGAGCGCCGCAAGCGCCGCCCCCAAAGGCCCGCCCGAGAGCAGCGAGAGGCCGGCTACCGTGAGGGGC
This sequence comes from Allostellaceae bacterium, assembly GCA_035553515.1. GTDB lineage: Bacteria > Pseudomonadota > Alphaproteobacteria > ATCC43930 > CGMCC-115725 > DAHUYF01. The sequence goes on from DATNDG010000088.1 coordinate 63,825, forward strand.
ATGATCAGCGACGCCTCGTCGGTGAGACCGGCGAAGAGACTCTGGATGGGCTTGCCCTGATAACCCGGCACCTCGCCGGCTACTTCAAGCGACTCATGCGTGCCCAGCACCGAGAGATCGGACGGGCCGAAACCCGCGGCCAGGAGCTGCGCCACGGCCTGGCGGAGCTGCGCCTTCTCCGCGAAGGACGCCACCGCCTCGCGCACCACCTCGAATTGCGGCTTGTCGCTGGTCTCGGCCATGATGCTGTCTTTCTCCATCCATGCTAGGTTGCCGGGCGCAAAGTGCGCGCGACCGCAACTGTCCCAACCCCGCATGAACGATATCGCACCGCGCCGCGCTCCCGATAGTGCTCCGGGCGCGGCGGCCGAGCCGGCGGCGGCAACGCCGGCCATGGCGCAGTACCTGGAGCTGAAGCGCCGGCACGCCGACTGCCTGCTCTTCTATCGCATGGGCGACTTCTACGAGATCTTCTTCGAGGACGCGGCCAAGGCGGCGGCGGCGCTCGACATCCAGCTCACCAAGCGCGGCCGGCACGAGGGCGAGGACATCCCGATGTGCGGCGTGCCGGTGCATGCGGCCGAAACCTATCTCGCGCGCCTGATCCGCCAGGGCTTCCGCGTCGCCGTCTGCGAGCAGATGGAAGATCCGGCCGAGGCGAAAAAGCGCGGCAGCAAGGCCGCCATCCGCCGCGAGGTGGTGCGCATCGTCACGCCGGGCACGATCACCGAGGAAAACCTGCTCGATGCACGGCGCAGCAATTATCTGGCGGCGCTCGCCGAGGCGGTGGGCGAGCTGGCGCTGGCCTGGCTCGAGCTCTCGACCGGCGCCTTCCATCTGCAGGGCGTGAGCCCGGCGAGCCTCGGCGCGGCGCTGGCGCGGATCGCGCCGGGCGAGGTGCTGCTGCCCGAGCGGCTGCTGCAGCGGCCGGATCTCAGCGAGCTGCTCGGCGACTGGCAGCGGCGGCTGACGCCGCTCGCCGGATCGCGCTTCGACAGCGAGAATGGCAGGTTGCGCCTCGAGGCGCTTTATGGCGTGCGCGCGCTCGATGGCTTCGGCAGCTTCAGCCGCGCCGAGCTCGCCGCCGGCGGCGCGCTGGTCGACTACATCAACCTGACGCAGCAGGGGAAAGCGCCGCTGCTACAGCAGCCGCGCCGGCTCGGCCCCGGCGCGGTGATGGAGATCGACGCGGCGACGCGGCGCAATCTCGAGCTCACCGAGACGCTCGCCGGCGAGCGGCGCGGCAGCCTGCTCGCCACCATCGATCGCACCATCACCGGCGCCGGCGCGCGGCTTCAGGCCGAGCAGCTCGCCGCGCCGCTCACCGATCCGCAGGCGATCGCCGCGCGGCTCGACGGCGTCGGCTTCTTCATCGCCGAGGAGCGGTTGCGCGAAGAGCTGCGCGCGTGCTTGCGGCGCTGCCCCGATATCGAGCGCGCGCTGGCGCGGCTGGCGCTGGGCCGCGGCGGGCCGCGCGATCTCGCGGCGCTGCGCGACACGCTGGGCGAGACGGCGGGGCTCAGGCGCCTGCTGCAGCAGGCGGCCCGGCCCGACCTCATCGAGCGCGCCGAGCATGAACTCGGCGAGCATGGCGAGCTGGTGCAAAACCTTGCGCGGGCGCTCGCGGCCGAGCTGCCGCCGATCGCGCGCGAGGGCGGCTTCATCGCGCCGGGATATTCGAGCGAGCTCGACGAGCTCCGGGCCCTGCGCGACGAGAGCCGGCGCATGATCGCCGAGCTGCAGGCGCGCTACGCCGCCGAGACGGGCGTGGCCTCGCTCAAGATCCGTCACAACAACCTGCTGGGATACTATGTCGAGGTGACGGCGCAGCACGCGGAGAAGCTGAAGGACCGCTTCATCCACCGCCAGACCATGGCGAATGCCATGCGCTTCACCACCGTCGAGCTGTCGGAGCTGGAGAGCCGCATCGCCTCGGCCGCCGACCGCGCCGTGGCGCTCGAACTCCGCTTTTTCGAGGATCTGGTCGAGAAGGCGAAAGCGCGCGCCGCGGCGATCGGCGCCGCCGCCGCCGCGCTGGCGCAGCTCGACGTCGCGGCGGCGCTTGCCGAGCTGGCGATCGCCGAGCGCTATTGCCGGCCCGAGATCGACGATGGGCTCGGCTTTGCCATCGAAGGCGGCCGGCATCCGGTTGTCGAGGCGGCGCTCCGCCAGACTCAGGGACAGAGCTTCGTTGCCAATGATTGCGAGCTCGCCCAGGGCAATCGGCTCTGGCTGCTGACCGGGCCCAACATGGCGGGCAAGAGCACCTTCCTGCGGCAGAACGCGCTGATCGCGATCCTGGCGCAGGCGGGCTCCTACGTGCCGGCCGAGCGCGCGCGCATCGGCGTCGTCGATCGCCTCTTCAGCCGGGTTGGCGCGGCCGACGATCTGGCGCGCGGCCGCTCGACCTTCATGGTCGAGATGGTGGAAACGGCGGCGATCCTGAACCAGGCGGGCGAGCGGGCCCTCGTCATCCTCGACGAGATCGGCCGCGGCACCGCGACCTTCGACGGGCTCTCGATCGCCTGGGCGGCGGTCGAGCATCTGCACGCGGTCAACCGCTGCCGCGCGCTCTTCGCGACGCATTACCACGAGCTGACGGCGCTCCAGGCAAAGCTCGAGAACCTCGCCTGCTACACCATGCGGGTGAAGGAATGGCAGGGCGACGTCGTCTTCCTGCATGAGGTGGCGCCGGGCGCGGCGGACCGCTCCTACGGCATCCATGTGGCGAAGCTCGCGGGATTGCCGCCGGCCGCGGTGGCGCGCGCCGAAGCGGTGCTGGCGCTCCTCGAGAAGGGCGAGCAGCAAGGCGCGCTGGCCCGGCTCGCCGACGATCTGCCGCTCTTCACCGCCGCGCGGCCCAAGGCGAGCCGCACCGCCGAGCCCTCGCCGGCCGAGACCGCGCTCGCCGCCATCGAGCCCGACGCGCTGACACCGCGCGAGGCGCTCGAGCTCCTCTACAAGCTCAAGGCCATGGTGAAGAAGTAGCCGCAGAACCCTCCTGCGCCCTTCCACAAGCCAGCCGATTTGTCTGTCGCATCACCGCGCTTTCCGCCCTCAAGGGCGGAGGAGGACTTGGAAATCATCCCGTTCCGGGCGGCGTTAGCGAGGACGGGCCAATTCCTCCGGGGATGGGGCGCGGCATGGAGCTTTTCGTCACCAAGCGGCTGGATAGCCTCGACGCTGCCGCCGACAAGCCGGGACTGAAGCGTCACCTGGGACCGTTCGGGCTCATCGCGCTGGGCGTCGGCATGATCGTCGGCGCCGGACTCTTCTCGCTCACCGGCATCGCTGCCGGCGCCAATGCCGGGCCGGCGGTAACCCTTTCCTTCCTGGTGGCGGCGCTGGGCTGCGCCTTTGCCGGCATGTGCTACAGCGAACTTTCCACCATGATCCCGGTCTCGGGCAGCGCCTATACCTATGCCTATGCGACCTTGGGCGAGCTCGTCGCCTGGATCATCGGCTGGGATCTCGTGCTGGAATATGCGGTCGGCGCCTCGGCGGTGGCGGTGAGCTGGTCGAAATACGCGCTGTCGCTGCTGCATGATTTTGGCATCGCCTTTCCGGCGGCGCTCACCATCGGCCCGTTCGAAACGGTGAAGCTCGCCGGCGGCGCAACTCAATCGGGCGCGATCAATCTGCCGGCGATCTTCGTCGTCGTCGCGCTGTCGCTGCTGCTGATGCGCGGCATCCGCGAATCCTCCTCGGTCAACAACGTCATCGTCGTGATCAAGCTGGCGATCGTCGCGGTCTTCGTCGCGGTGGGCTTCTCCTATATCGACTGGCATAACTATACGCCCTTCATCCCGCCCAATGCCGGCACGTTCGGCGAATATGGCTGGAGCGGCGTGCTGCGCGGCGCCGGCGTCATCTTCTTCGCCTATATCGGCTTCGACGCGGTCGCGACCGGCAGCGAAGAGGCCAAGAACCCGAAGCGCGACCTTCCCGTGGCCATCATCGGATCGCTGGTCATCTGCACGATCATCTACATCCTGGTCTCGATCGGCGCGGTGGGAACACTGCCGGCGGCGCAGCTCGCGGAGAGCGACGCACCGTTGTCCCTTGCGCTCGAAGAGGGCGCGGGGTTGCCCTGGGCCGCATCGCTCACCGCATTCGGCGCCCTGGTGGCGATCACCAGCGTTCTGCTCGTCATCCTGTACGGCCAGACGCGGATCTTCTTCGCGATGGCC